>CBDCWZ010000062.1:0-40401 GCA_965223575.1 Kofleriaceae bacterium | reverse complement strand
AATCTCCGCTCGGAGAACCTTCCGTTGGTAATTAGAATATCCATATCTCCATCACCATCGATATCCAAAACAGCGGCGACGGTGCTAAGCGGTTTGACGATAGCGTTGGTGGTAGACCAAGCACCGTTCTTCGACCAGTCCCCGTCTATGTTCCCTGGGTTCGGATACCAATCGCCGTTTACGATCAGATCTGGCAGGTCGTCACCGTTTAGATCTTTGCCATACACAAAAGGACTACGGAAGCGCAAGTTCGTATCTACAATATGACGCTGCCAATGGCCTATCGATAGTGCGGACTGTGCCGCCGCCGGTGTTGCAAAGCCGCTTGCGAGGATGACCAAGGCAAACACGGCCGCAGTGGTTTGTCCAACAGCTTTTCGGAGTGGGTTGGTGGTCTTTGGGAAAAACAATAGTCCGGTGCGATAGGCCATGGTCACTCCAGATTGGAAGGGGAGGGTCCAAAATTGCGTTCGAAGAAGCATGCGTTCTTGTTATTCTATAGTCAATGTCTTAGACCGTGAACTATCGGTCGTTGTTGCGCTGGTTTCGTCGCGACTCACACCATTTGCTCCCTTTCGTGCTCGTGACTACATGACCCGAGATTTCCCCACAATGGACGGCAAAATCTTGTGAGAAATGTAGGTTAGAACTCTAATGGGACGATGATGATCAAATGGGTTTCACTTGGGTTGATGATTGCAGGTGCCACGGCCTGCCAATCCGGCAGTAAGCAAAAGGGGGCAGGTTTGGGAGCTCTGCCGGCGCCGGTGAGTCGAGCAAGCGGCGATTTCCGTAATTTGTGGTACGACGGGAACGCAGAGCTGTCCGCGTATGAGGTAGAGACTCCCCGCTACGGCAAGATAAGGCGGGGAGAGGTTGTCCTGGTTTACGTTACCGAACCGATGAATCGGAATACATGGATTAAGGATGATGACGCGGAACCCAGACAGCGTGTGGATGTCATCAAGCTCAATATCACTTTGCGGTTTCTTACCGGGATCTATCCGTACTCGGTTATGACATCGGTGTTTTCGCCAATTGATGATTGGCAAGGTCACCGGTTTTCGCCAGTCAAAGTGTCTATGACCGCGCAAGAATGGTGTGGACATGTATTTCAGTCGCTTTGGCCCAGTCCGGGGAAGTTTCGCTCGCAGATCTTTTCGTACTTTGCTAGTGAAGGGGAGAGGGCCATGACCAAAGATGTTCCCACCGATACGCTGTATGAAGATGCTTTATTGATTCAACTTCGCGAGCTTGATGGCCCGTTTGCAAAGGGGAGTGATTGGTCGGGGGCGTTGGTGCCGTCTCTGTGGCGACTTCGCACAGGACATCGGGTTCCCGAGTCGGTGGCAGCGACGATCAAACGGGAGCTTGTTCCTCACGAGGGAAAACACGTAACGCGTTTTACTTTAGAGGCAGGCGGGTATCGGCGGGTATTCGATGTGGAACAGGACAAGCCGCGTCGGATTCTCGGTTGGACAACCTCTCGCGGTGAAAAGGCGCAACTTATCAAGTCCACGCGCCTGCCGTATTGGAAGCTCAATCGACCCGGTGATGAGCGCTACCGCAAAGAGTTAGGGCTGCCGGAGCGACTGATCCCGGCAGCCCCATAAGCTATTCCATCGTATCCTTCGTCGGTCCCGAGTTCTTTTGCTCGATAGTGTCGGTATCGATGATCTTAAATACCACGCGTCGGTTGGCAGCACGTCCAGCTTTGGTCGAATTGGTTTCGACTGGGTTGTCTTCGCCAAATCCCTTTGGTTCTAAGCGTGCCCGATCAATGCCTCGGCTGACCAAGAAACTGACGACTGATTCTGCGCGCTTCTGAGACAAGCGCATATTGTAGCGATCCGAGCCGCGGTCATCGGTGTGTCCTTGGACCTGTACGGTTTTGATCTCAGGATGCACTTTTAACACCGCTGCCACATTTTCGAGAAGGGCATAGGACTTACGCAAAATCTTCGACTTGGCGGACCGGAAGTACACCCTATCAATGATGTAGATTTGTGATTTTTGTAGTTTGACGAGCTGTTTCTTTTTACAGCCGTTGTTCTCAGCGGTTCCCGCTTCGTCGGGACAGTTATCGGTCGCGTCTGGGACGCCATCGTTGTCGCGATCTTGGACCGGGCACCCCTTGTTATCGACAGAGCCGGGTTTAAGCGGGCATTGGTCATCTGCATCGAGTACGGAGTCCTTGTCGTTGTCTGGATCCGGGCAGCCATCGGTATCCTCGAAACTGTCCTTGTCTTCGGGCTCTTGCGGGCATTGGTCAGCCGAATCCAAAATGCCGTCTTTGTCAGTATCTGGTATCTCGTCCGGGCAGCCGTCTTCGTCGGTGATTCCGTTTTGGGTTTCTGGTTCGTTAATGCATTTGTCAACATCGTCAAAGATGCCATCGCCGTCGGTGTCTTTTGGTGTCGACTTGGGTTTGGGCGCGGATTTCTTCGCTGCGTCGGGATGTTGAGAGAAGCGAACACCGGCAAACACGCGCCAATCTGGTGTTCCGTATCCCCCGTAGACGCCGACACCACCGCCGGCAATGAGTTGGAGTTGTTTGATCGGATCGAGAATGAGTGCGGCATTGACTTCAGTCGCACTTTGATTTTCCTCTTTGTAGATGTTTTTAACTGGAGTCGCTGTTGCAGCTGTGACTGCAAGTTCGACAGGTTTTGCTACTCTGACCGCGACGCCGAGACGTCCAGTCAATTCATCTTCCGTTTCAAGATTGCCGACCGTCTCATCGTTGCGTAGTCGATAGCCGATATTCGCGGCGATCCGAAACCGATTCCACTGGCGCGATAGGGCAATTTCTGGCTCGACGGTGATGCCTTCGTTGCCGAGGTAGTCGTCTTTTTGTCCGGTCGGGAATAAGACGCCGACCATCAGTGCCAGACCAACACCGTGCTTTTTCTGGTTGAGCAATGAGAGCTTGGGTCTGACGCGCAAGTCGCCGATGCCAAAGCTGCTCAGTGAATCCTGATTGACTCCGGCGATCGACTCCGCGTCCTGGCTAAGCACAACGGGCAGTTCGATGCCCAGTGAGACGCGGTTCCACAGCGATACGGAGCCGCTGAGAGCACCACCGATTCGCTTGGATACTAGCGACCCTTGCCTGTCTCCGGTGATCGAGCTGAATAGAACCAGCGGATCGTCCTCGTATCCCATCCACAATGAGATATCCCAGCCGAGATGACGAGGAACCTCGCCCCACTCGACATCCAATACGCCGAGCTTGTCCATCGAAAGGCGAAACCTCTCGATGGAAAAGTTTTGCGCTACGGTTTGCGCAGATGCGGTGCGGACGCCCAAGAGACCGGTACAGATTGCGATCGTGACCAGAAGGGCGCGTGCCGCGATGTTGTGGTTTCGTTGCTTTCGGCGGCGCATGAGCATGAAGACTGCAAAAACTAAGCCCAGCCAAGCCCATCCAGATCCGCTTGGGTCTTGGGCATTGCAGGTTAAGTTTCCACCGCTAATGCCAAAACCATCAGGGACTCCGTCATCACTGGAATCGAGGTCGCGATAGTCTGGTATACCGTCTCCATCTGTATCTTGATTTCCTTCATCCTCGTCCGGCAGCCCATCTCCATCCGCATCTAGGTCGCGGTAGTCCGGGGTTCCGTCGTCATCCGAGTCAATTGGTTCGGTTCCTGTCATGTTGTCTCCTGCCTCGTCTTCGTCGGGAATGCCGTCACCGTCTGCATCTAAATCACGGTAGTCTGGCGTCCCGTCTTCGTCGGTATCTGCCGGTACTGTCGTCGGATCCGTGTCTCCGGCCTCGTCACTATCGGTAATAGAGTCGCCGTCGCTATCGGTGTCAAGAAAGTCAGGCTCATCCATCTTGTCAGTATTGGTTGGTGCATCTGTCGTGCCCGACTCGGCTCCCCCGGTTTCGATTTCATCGCATAGTCCGTTGTCGCCGAAGCCAGCCGAGCAGTCTAAGACCCCATCTCCATCGGCGTCTTCGCCGCCAAATCCAGATTCTTCTGCATCACTAATCTGATCGCCGTCGGAGTCGGTATCCTGGTGGTTCGGGATTCCGTCGCCGTCGGTGTCATAGGTTTCGGTGAGCGAATCGCAAACTCCGTCGGGTTCGGTGTCGGGACAACCCGTAGCGGTATCCGGATCGAGATAGTTGGGAATATCGTCCCCATCGTCATCACCGACCGGATCTGCATTATTGGTGCCTTCGTTGACATCGAGAACCCCGTCATTGTCATCGTCGAGGTCATCCCCGTCGCCGATCCCATCCCCATCGGTATCGTTGGGTTCTTCATAGTCGGGAATGCCATCGTTGTCGGCGTCAGGACACGGCCATACCCCGGGACACTCGATATGGTCGGGAATTCCGTCGTCATCGACGTCACCGAAGGTGTCTGTATCGTCATTGGGATCATAGGGGGCGGGAATTCCATCCATATCTGCGTCGTCAGGGGCGGGATCGGTAATCGCACCTGGATGGCCAAACTCTCCCTCATCGTCGTCGACCGGTGCTGCGAGACCATCACCGTCGCCATCAGTGATTGGCGAGTCGATCATGCCATCATTGTCGGTATCCAGAGCGGCGAGGTTGGTAACTTCCTCAATATCGTTTTTCCCGTCATTGTCACTGTCCACGTCGCGACTGTCCGGTTCTCCATCACCGTCAGTGTCGAGCGGCGTATAGTCAATAATGCCGCTTTCGGTGTCGGTTTCTAGCGAATCCGACAGCCCGTTGGGACCGAAAAAACCATCGACTAAACCTGCGTCGTCGGCGTCGGCACCGTGTCCGGCTTCAACAAGATCTGGGATGCCATCGTTGTCGGAGTCGAGGTCATCTTGGTTCGCGACGCCGTCCCCGTCCTTATCGAAGATCGCGGGAATTTCGTCGCACTCCCCATCCTCTGGTGCCACGTCATCACAGACATTGGCAATATTGGTGCTGGACTCGTCTGTGTCACCACGGGCATCGACATCGAGGTAGTTGGGGATTCCATCGCCATCGATATCTGCGTCGGGATCAATACCGAAATCGTTTTCGAAGGTATCCGGGATTCCATCGCTGTCGTTGTCGAGATCGGTTTGGTCCTGGATGCCATCATTGTCGACTTCTTCGATCTCGGCGTAGTCCGGAGTTCCATCATCGTCCGCATCAGGGCAGTCTGGCCAACCTGGTGGATCTGGACATTGGACATCGTCATCGAAGCCGTCATCGTTGTGGTCCCCGGCACCCGGGCCATCTTCGTCATTGTCATAGGCGCTAGGAATGCCGTCTCCGTCGGGGTCGCTGGTGGTGACATCTGTGCTTGGAAATCCTGGCGATGTCTCGTCATCGTCGACGGGGTCTAAGATTCCGTCTCCGTCGTCGTCAAGGTCTCCGTCGATATCCCCATCTCCATCGCCATCGAGGGAACCATTTCCTGATTCACTGACGTCCGGAGTTCCGTCATTGTCGGAGTCGAGATCTTGGAAGTCTGGCAGCGTGTTGCCGTCGGTATCCAGGAGTGTATCGACCATTCCACTTTCGACTCCTGTCTCGATATCGTCGGCGAGACCATTGTCGCCAACCGGGCCATCGCAAATCGCGTCAGCCGGGGTGGTGTCGACACATTCAAGTCCACTTTCGGCCGAGTCAGCAATGCCGTCGTTGTCCGAGTCTAGGTCGATTGAGTCGGGAATCCCATCGCCATCTGTGTCAGTATCCCCGTCGCCCTCTAGGGCGTCGGGGATGCCATCGTTGTCGTCATCCAGATCCTTGCTGTTGGGAACCATGTCGCCATCGGTATCAGGCTCGCTGAGTCCACCAAAGGCCTCTACAGGATCTTCTGCGTCAGGGTCCCCATCAAGGTCGGAGTCGTCGATAACATCGGCGAGGCCGTCGTTGTCGGTATCCGTTGCGTCATCAATTTGGCCATCGCCGCCACCTCCGGCGCCTCCGACATCGTCCAACCCGCCAAGTCCCGCTTCGTCGATATCAAATATGCCGTCGTCATCCGAATCGAGCTGTCGGAAGTCGGGCTCTCCTTCGCTGTCGGAGTTGGTTAGCGCTTGTTTCATACTGCCAAACGATCCGTCTTGGTCCGCCAAGTCTTGGATTCCGTCGCCGTCGGCATCGGTCCCGTCATCGACGACGCCGTCACCATTGGTGTCCACGACGTCAGGGTCGTATCCGGCCTCGACGACATCGGTGATGCCATCGTTGTCTGCATCGAGGTCTTGAAAGTCGGGTTGGCCATCGCCGTCGGTGTCGCGGACAACATCGTCTACGTCACTGTCGCCATCGGAGTCAATGTCCCAGTTTCCATCGTCGTCATTTGCCTCCAGAGCATTGGCGAGACCATTTGTGCCGACATCTCCATCGACCATACCATCGTCATTGACATCGAGTTCATCGTGGCCGGCTTCGACAACGTCGAGGATGCCGTCGTTGTCGGAGTCGAGATCAAAACGGTCTGGTACACCATCGCCGTCCGTATCACCTGTGCCTTCGACATCGTTGGGGATTCCGTCATTGTCTAGGTCAATGTCGTTTGGATCCGAGATGTTGTCTCCATCGGCATCCGGAACTGCGAGCCCGCCAAATGGTCCCACGCTGGAATCGACAAGGTCCGCGATCCCATCCTCGTCCGTATCCGTATCTATATCGATTTTTCCGTCGTTGTCGCTATCGATGCCTGTGTTTGCGGTTCCGTCAATGTCATCGATGGAATCGTTGTTGCTATCGGTGTCTAAGTAGTCGGGAGAATCAGGGTCGTCACCGCTGTCGTTATCTGGCACGGCGGGACTTCCGCTGTCGCCAATATCATTGGGCGACCCATCAACGCTATCCGGGATTCCATCCTTGTCGGCATCGTCTGCATCGATAACACCGTCGTCGTTGGTATCGGTTCCGCCGCTGCCGCCCTCGATGAGGTCAGAAATCGAGTCATTGTCACTGTCCAGGTCGACAAAGTCATCAGCGTTGTCGCCATCAGTGTCGGGGGGGGCGAGGCCAGTGGTTGCGGCCCCCTCGTCGGTGTCTACCGAGTCGACGATTCCGTCGCCATCATCATCGGTGTTGGTATCACCGCCACCGTTTTCGTCTTGGTGACCGTCTCCATCAGCATCGATTCCGCCAGCCTCAATGACGTCATCGAGACCGTCGTTATCGCTGTCGAGGTCGAGGAAATCGTCTTGGCCGTCTCCGTCGGTGTCCGCGGGCTCATCGCCCCCGGAGGCATCGGAGTTGTACTCTGGGTTGCCGGATTCACCGGCGAGCTCCAAGTCGTCGCATAGGCCGTTGTCAGAGGTGTCGTAGGTGCATTCGTCGAGTTGGCCGTCTCCGTCGGTGTCGATGGCATCATGCTGTGCCTCAAAGAGGTCAAGAATTCCATCGCCGTCGGCGTCGAGGTCATGCTGGTTGGGGACGCCATCACTGTCAAAGTCGACGCTGCCGGCGTTCTCGACAGTATCGAGAATCCCGTCGTTGTCATCGTCAATGTCGTCTACGTTGGGGATTCCATCCCCATCGCCATCGGGTTGTCCCAAACCACCAAATGCCATCACTGGATCGTCAACATCTGGCGTCCCATCGAGGTCGGAGTCATCAATGACGTCTGCGAGTCCATCACTGTCGGTGTCTGTATCGGTATCGATGCGGCCGTCGCCATCGTCATCGAGGCCGCCGAGTCCCTGTTCATCGATGTCAAACAGACCGTCGTCGTCCGAATCGAGCTGGCGGAAATCGGGCTCGCCGAGACTGTCTGCATCTGGCAATGTAGTTGGCGCGCTGCCGTAATCCGGCAGGTTGGTGTCGACTAAGTCTTGCACACCGTCACCGTCGGTATCGGTCCCGTCATCTACGACGCCGTCACCATTGGTGTCCACGACGTCAGGATCGTATCCGGCCTCGACGATATCGGTGATGCCATCGTTATCGGCGTCGAGATCTTGGAAATCTGGCTGTCCGTCGCCGTCGGTGTCGCGAGCGACGTCGGCCGCATCGCTTGTGTCATCGGAGTTGACGTCCCAAAGACCATCATCATCGCTTGCTTCAAGAGCATTTGCCAAACCGTTGGTGCCGACAGCAGTGTCAACCATGCCGTCGTTGTCGCTGTCGAGTTCGTCGTGACCCGCCTCGATGACGTCGAGGATGCCATCGTTGTCGGAGTCTAGATCGAGCCGGTCAGGGACTGAGTCCCCATCGGTATCTCCTGTGCCTTCAACAGCGTCGGGGATACCATCGTTGTCGTCGTCAATATCCGTATCATCGCCAATCGTATCGCCATCGGTGTCGATGGACGCAGGTGCCGGTTCCGTCACAGGCACCGCTTGTGCAGTCCTCGCCGTCGCTGACGTCACAGGTCCCACCGAGTCCGGCCTGATCGGCGCAGGTTCCACCGATACAGGTATTGAGGCAGTCGGTGTTTTCGTCGCAGGTGTTACCGTTGGGGATGTCGTCATCGACGCAGACAGAACCATCGCAAATATTGACACAATCAGTGTCCTCGTCACACATCTCACCGTTGGGGACATCGTCATCGACGCAGACGGCACCATTACAAATATTGACGCACTCGGTGTCGGCGCTACACACAACACCATTGCCACCACAGACCCCGGCACCATCACAGCCAGCGCTTCCGGGGCCGCAGTCGTCGTCATCACCAGGGTCACAAGCGCCACCAACATCCCCTAAGCCGGTGCAGGTACCGGCAACGCAGGTGTTGATGCACTCAACGTTGGCGGTACACCCGGTCCCGTCGATTGCGGGGTCGACAATGGTGACGGTGACGAGGGACGTGTCCTCGGCACCGGTTGTTGCGTCTTTGGACGTGTACTCAAAGGTGGCCGTGCCGACAAAGTCAACGGCTGGCGTATAGGTCACCTTGTCGCCTGCAACGACTGCACCGCCGCTCGAAGGCGTTGTGACGCTGAGCAGGGCAAAGTCAAACGCCCCGGCGATATCGTTGGCCAAGACCTCGATGTCGGTGACGGCATTTTTCTGGATAGTGATATTGTCGCGAATTGCGTGGGAGTTGGGCACGCCGGAGAAGAAGCCGGCAGCGCCCGCGGTTCCCGAATGCGACCGACAGCGAGGCAAAGTAGGCCTCGGTGTTAGTAATGCTCATGGTGCCCGCGGCACTGGCCACTTTGTACAGCTCGAAGTCAGTATTTCCTGGGATTGCAAAGGGGCCCGTTAACGTCGCGGCAACGCCATCATCGGTGACTGTGGGCGTCGTGCCGTCGGTCACAATAATATCCATGTTTGCGGCACCAAGCTCATTGGCGTCAGCGATGACAACCGCTTGCACCTCTAGGTTGGGAAATACCGCGGGGGATCGCGTTGAGTCCCCTGACCATTGCTGGACGTATTGGAATTCGTGTTTTGATAGACATAGGTGGGCTTACTGGTGCGAATCGACATCGTGCCATCGGTACTGTATTCATCGCCCGAGATGCTCAGGAAGTCGCCGGAATTGAGCGTCGTTGCCTCGGCCGTTGTCGAGCCGTTGACAAATACGAGCGTACCATCCGTGTCTGCGATGATCACCGGGCGTTCGAAAATGTCGGGGTCACCAGTCCCCGAACCTTCGGCAAGAACAAAATCTGTGCCGTAGTACGTGGTTGGCAGCGGCTGGTCCATTCCGATATCGCGTCCCCCACTTCCCGACGGATTGTTGCCACCGAGAAACGATCCACTGTTGATGACGATTCGCTTCTCCGGCGCCACCTGCGAGCGCATCGGAGGCGGTCACTAGGGTCCCCTGTATGAGATTTGCTTCTACTAGAAAGTCGGCTTCCACTGTCGCGACGACCTGATCCATGCGGACCCCGACGCAATAGGATTCGTATTGGTCAAGAGTCACCGTGCTACTGAAAGGGTTAGCAACAGCTTCAACAAAGGTAATCCCATCAATATCGGAAAATGTAACCAATGTGTCATCCGTCACAGCCATCACGCAAATGAAGTGGGATTTGCCAATAAGGGTCGAGTTGTTCATCAGCAAGTGCCCCGATCGAAACCTGTTTCCGATCCCGGTTTGTCCCTTTGATGTCAGCGAGCCCCCTGGGAACCGGAGCTATGGCGCAGGTTGGCGTAGAAGCGAATCTTAGACTGAGACTCGAGGTACAGACCGTCGCGGTATTGACCAAGTTGACACCAGCGTCGTTAACGATGCCTTGCTGCCAAAGGCAGCGGTTCCAAGGACTGGCAAAGTGTGGCCTAGGGGAATGGAGTGGGCGCCACCACTAAGACTAATTTTGCCCGGATTCGTGTTGTTGATTGTAGCGGTCCCGAGCACACCGGCACCGTCACGAATCGAGATTGTAACGTTCTGTTCCGAATCCGTGGATAGCCACAGAATGTGTTCATTAACACTGGCAGTAACTATCGCACCGCTTGATGCGTAAACGGGCGGGATAAAGTGTCTGGTGTCCAGCGTCCCTATCTCCGCGCCGATAATCGGTTCGCAAAAGCTCGGCTCGGTGATGCCACCACTACACTTGAAGCCGGCTTCGATTCAAACCCGTTGCGCCACAACCATCGCCGGGATCGGTGTCACCATCGTCGCACTCTTCGCTGCCGTCAATCACGCCATCGCCGAAGGCGGCTTGGTGTGTTTGGCCGAGTTCGGGACTGTTGTTACAGGCGGCGACAACCCAGGGTGAGAAAAGCGAAACGTAGAAACGAGTTCATATAGGTTCTCCGTAAGCAAATGAAGAAGTTCAATACGGCGCGTGCACGGCTCGAGTGCAATGGGGAGTTTGGTCGGTTAGGCAGGAAGCAATCCTTCGGTCGCATTGGTAAACGACTGTATTAGAACTCCTTGGTAGGTCGCAACTCACCGGTTTCCATACAGTTTTGGCCAAAAATCTGGCTTCGCAAAAAACGGTCTTACTCACAAACAACTTTCTCCAGTTTGTGTATTGGGGATTGCTATTACTCAGAACATATTCGCCCGATTGATGGGAAAATATGTCGTGTGTGATAGCGAACGGGACGATTATTTAGTGGTTCGAACTATCGTTTGCCGCCAATATCTCAATGGTGCTAATCGACAGCGCGGGAAACGTGTGGACCAGCGTTTTGGCGGCAAGTGCGGTCTTGGTCTGTGTTTGGCGAATTGCGCCCGCTCGACCCTTTGAATGCTGTGGGTTGGATTCGTCAACGATTGGCGTGGCAAATTTGATCTTGGGAACTTGGACCGGGCCAGACCCCAGGTGCGCGCCGAGTCCATCGCCGGTCATCGTTTTGATCTGCGCGTGGGCCGCCGGGGCATAGCCATTGAACGTTATTTTTGTCAGTGCGGGCTTCGGAGATTTATTGATAGCAGTGATTTGCAGTACCTTTTTTGCTTTGTCGATACTCGCAACGACTTCGAAACTGGGGACATTGCGTAGCGCTGCAGTCCAGCCGACGTCTTTGCTGTCAAAAGTCGGGGATTTTATCTCCGAGGCAATCAGCGTCCTGCCGGCGTGTTTTGCCAAGTATTGGAATGCATAGTAGGGGGCCGTGGGCGCGTAGGTATACTCAACGTCTTTGTTCACCTTGGTGTTTTGCGCAATGCCGAGAAGACCGTTAAAGGTGAAGTCGACAAGTTTAAACTGATTAGCAATGTGTACCTGAGGGGTGTCGATAAACACTTTGAGCGTGCTCGCGACAAATAGCGCAGCACCGAGAGTCTTGGAATGATCGAGCCAACGGAATTGGGGAAACGCGTGAAACATCGGGCCCCACTCGGTAATGGCTAGGGTGATGTGTTTTTCCTTAGTAGGCACGAGCTGTTTGATTTGCCCGGCAACAGTGGCGAGGTTTTTGCGGATGCCTAATGGGGCTGCCAATAGGGCATTGTACCCGTCTTGAAATGAAACCGAGTCTGGTACACCCACAGGAGCATAGGCATTGTGTTGCGAAAAGAAGTCAATCTCGGTGCCAATGCGTTTGAGTACCTGGCGATTCCAGTCGGGAAAGCTGTTGAATCGATAACGGCCAAAGTTTTCTAGTCCAATGGCGCCGAGTTTGATCGACGGATCCACGGCGCGCATCGCCCTGGCATACGCAAGGAATTTGTCGGCGTACTGGTGCGGGGTTAAAAAGACCTTGCCGCTGTTGTTTTTGGCGGGCTTGTGATGCCTTCGCCACGCGCAGAGATTGACCAACGCCAAACTGCGCGGGCCCGGCTGTGTTGCCGGCGTTAGGGACCAGCCGTAGGGCGTACTTGCCATCGACCGCAGCGGCGCTATCGAGGGAGACAGTTCCGTTTTTACGCACATCGGCCGGAACCGTCCACCCCGTCGGAACGCCACTTTGTTCCGTTTCAAAGCTCCCGTTGACGACCGTAACAGTCGCTATCCCATGTTTGCCCTTCTTGCATGACCCAAGCATCAAAGCGAGCATCAATCCGGCAATGCCCCAATAGATGCGCCTGCTTATTACACAACTTCCTGGCAGATTAGAACGGACTGGCCCCCTGGTCGTTTTGTGATCCTCACGCATGCTTCAGCGAGCATGCCACAGCACTACGACTGCACCGACAAACAGCAGCCCCGCCGCCCCCGCGAAACCAACCGCATGCCCGATGTCTGACATTTGCATCGCCAACGCCCCGCACCCAACACTCGCCCCCACAAGCAACCCACTTGCCAACATCATCCCCCGCCGCCGCGCCCTTAAGTTCGCCACCCGATACTCTTTCACCCTACGTTCCAGGCGACTACCCGTATCCTCTTGTACCTCCATCAGGTCAAATTATTCATACCATACGTTTCGAATGGCCCGCCCAAACCTACGCAATGGTGTACTTCGTCTTGTCATCAAACGTTCGTATGGGCTACCTCCGGATCGCAAAATTCCCGTTTGCGACAGCAATCATAAGTGGTTCTGGTGTACTTTTTTTCGTCAAACGTTCGTAAGACCAGCATTTCGTCGGGGGCCTAGGTCCGCGCTCGATCCGAAACCGGCACCGCCGGGACATTGCCATACGATGCATGGCTCAGGTGTCTTGCGCGATCTGCTCCCACCGTACTTGCGCGCGCATGCTTGAGATGGACCTAGCCTCAATCCGAAACCGGCACCGCCGGGACCGGTTGCAAAAACTCGCTTTTTTGGGTCAGCGACTGCAGCAAACTTGGACCTGTCAGTACCAAGCCCAGCTCCAGGTAAAGTCAATGCCCAGCATCGCAATACCCAGATTCTCCTCGTTGGGACGATCGTAAAAGCCCATCTGTGCCTTCACAAACGGGCTCATAACAAAACTCCCATCGAACACAGCCTCATATCCAATGGCCGCCATGATGCTTCGCCCTGTGCCGTGGTCTTTTTGATCGATCTCTCTAGACTCCGGTTTGCTCCGGCCGTAGGCCGAGACCCCATAGCCGGCTTTGATCCACAACTTTGGCAACACCCATACCTGGCCGACCAGCATTGCCGAATGTTGCCCCTCGAGCAACAGTCCATCCGGCGTGCCGCCCCCCATCGTGCTCGAAAACTCCGCGAGCGCAGCCACCCGCGGGTGGAACCGCAGACCAAGATGAAAATCCAAGCCCCCCGTGGCAATCACAGGTTGCTCTTTGCAGGTGGTACAATCTGATAGATTGCTTTCGGCAACGCCAAAAGCGGCACCAAAACCGAGAAAGACTCCTGCGCGTTTTTTGGGCGTCGATCGCGGTGGCGGCGTCCACTCGCCCGCAGCGGGCGAGCTCCCTGGCTGTGCAGCGGCCGACTTTGCACTGCCGGTGTAGGTTGCAAGAAGCGCCACCAATAGCGCGACAGCGCCTGTCGAAATATTCAAAAATCGTGTTGCCATGATTCTCTGCACACCCGGTTGCTGGTGTACGGAGTAAGACTAGCACAAATCATGCTAAACGCATGCATTGACGATAACAACCGATTGCGCTCGAATGACAACAGTCTCACCTGTGCTGACATTAATGTCAGCACATTTGCTCAAATACATTAGGGGAACGCGATAAGGATCCCCATGCTCGCAGGCAGACGCACTACGAACGAGGCAAGGATCAGCCAAGATTCTTCATCGCCAATGCGGCGATATCCAACGCTGAGTTGAAGACCACCTCCTGCTTCGCCGTGGTGGTTTGCAATCACGATTGCATCGCCCTCATTGCTTGCGATTTCCCCTTTGCCAAAGCCGACCCACTCGAAGGATAGGCCTACGGTTGCTCCTTTCCCCGTAGCTTGCGAGGAAAACACCAATTCAGGAGCGGCGTGAATCCCCAGCCGTTTGGTTTGTCTCGCTGACTTTTGCAACCACGGATAGGTGCTCAGCTCTAGGTAAGGGCCATGTTGAATGTTTTGGGACAACTGTCGAGGAAACCGGAACGTTCCAAAATATCCAATGCCAAAATCAAAGCGCCGATCGGTGTTGTCCCACCACTGCCATGGTTGCAAGGAACCTCGGACATCGACGGCAAGCTCTGAGAAGGTGACAGTCTCGGCTTCGTCGACGGTCTCGTCCTCTTTGACCGTCTCGCCATTCCACGCCACGCCAGAGGCCTGGATTCGCGCCGGTGGAGTTGCAAATGGCAGAACGCACCCCGTCGGCAAAACGAAGCTCAATGCTAAGAGTAGTAGGATAACGGCCGACTGTTTCATTCTAATGCAATCATCGACGGACGCTGTGATTGTAGCAGTGCGAGAGAAAACATAAAGGCGCAATCACTTGGGCGATTGCGATTTCGCTTAAAGAGCATTCCTCCAGGAAACCGCGGGTGCCCATGAGATGGCCCGAGGATTTGCAGTCGCGTTAGAGCGACCCGTCAGTGATCGTGACCGCTATGGTCTTCTATGTCGCTTGGGTCGGCAGCTGGTTTTGCTGGTTTGTCGCTTTTCTTGAGTTTTGTAATGCGCAATGCGGGACGTTTATCCCAGTGGGTCTCGAAGGTGAACACAACTGGTGTCTCAGGAGTAATCCCGGCAATATCAAGCCCATCAGGGAGAGCAAATCCCATCGTCATGGATTGCATGCCCATGGCTTTGCCATCTGCGGTGATAAAGTCGGGGATGGCCTGGTGATGAATGTAGATTTGGCGCGATGTGTTGGTGGTCGGTAGGCGTTTGACAATGCCGGTAACCTCGTAGGCTTTGGCAGGCTGGGTCTTTTTGGCGTCGCAGCCCGATGTGAGAGCTAGGCTCACCACAAGTGGAACAAGCGCAGCAAGGACGGGGATTCTGGGAATTGGGTTCGTCATCGGTGAACCGTACATTAGAGGGATCTCTGTGCAGAGGACAAGGGGTTGGCCCGGAAACGTTACGGATTTGCGCGAAGATGTCCCAAGAAAATTGTTTTCACACGGTGGTTTTCGATCGCAGGGAATACAGGTTGTATTTCTAAGATCGAACAATCATTGTGTGGAAGCAAAGGCCTGGGGCAGAACGTGCGAAGAGCGTGACGTTTCCGGGCCAGTCGCGATATCGTGTAGGGTTGATGACTTGACGAAGGAAGCTTCCAAAAACGCGAGTTTGTATTCGGTTTCTGCCCTTCTAGCGTTGGCGTGGCCGGTGATCTTTGCGCGTGCATCGCAAGCTGTCATTGGCTTTAGTGACACGCTGATGACGGGACGACTTGGCGAAGAAGAGTTGGCGGCAACCACGATGGGGGCAACCAATACTTTTGCTCTGATCATTCTGCCGATGGGCATTGTGTTTATCGTCCAGAGTTTTGCTGCCCAACTCAAGGGTCAGGGCAACGCCGGCATGTCGCGACCCTATGCCTGGTACGGATTGATCGTGGCGGCGGCCTCCATGGTTGTGGCAATGCTTGCGATTCCACTGATCACACCTGTACTCAGCCTGTTTGACTATGAGCCACCGGTTCGCGCGTTGATGGATGACTATCTAACGATACGTCTTATGGCCATTGGCGCTGTCGTCGGTACCGAGGCGATTGGAAGTTGGTATGGCGGGCTTGGCAATACGCGATTGCATATGGTCATCGGTATCCTGGTCATGAACGTCAATGTGGCCCTCAATTGGGTGCTCATTTATGGCAACCTCGGCGCGCCTGCGTTGGGTGTAGAGGGGGCAGCATGGGCCAGTGCGATTGCGAGCTGGCTCGGGTTTGTCGCCATCGCTTGGGTATTTCACCGGCGTTTGTTTCTGGAGATTTCCTGGACTCCCGTGCGTTTGCGAATGAAGGAGTTGTATCGGGTGCTTCGCTTCGGCGTCCCCAATGGGTTGAACTGGCTGGTTGAGTTTGCGGCGTGGGTTTTGTTTTTGAATTTTGTCGTCGCAGATCTCGGAACCACGGTTTTGGCCGCGATGATGGTTGTGATCAACCTCAACTCGGTGTCGTTTATGCCCGCGTTTGGTTTGGCATCAGCAGGGGCGATCTTGGTCGGTCAGGCCATTGGGGAGGGCAATAAGGGGCTGGTCCCAACCATCGCAAAACGAACAGCGGCGGTGATGGTGGCTTGGCAGGGCGGTGTGGGCTTGAGCTACTTACTATTTCCGGCGGTGCTGATTGGTTGGTTTATCAAGCCGGGGGAGTCCTCAACCGGTGGAGAGGGGGCGGCGTTGCTTGCGATCGGTACCGTGTTGCTCGCGATTAGCGCCGCGTGGCAGCTGTTTGATGCGGTTGCGATGACCTTAGCGGAAGCCCTTCGGGCCGCCGGCGATACGGCTTGGGTGCTGTGGGCTCGGTCGGTCATTGCCTGGGGCTTATTCATGCCGATATCGATTTTGGTCGTCCGGGTTCTTCCCGGTGGCCCCGTTGCCGCGATCTGTTGTGTTGTTGCGTATTTGGCCTTGTTAGCGGGATGTTTGTGGTATCGGTTTCAGTCTGGGGCGTGGCGAAAGATCAGTCTAACCGGGCAAGAAATCTCCTGGCTCTAACGATAGAGAGCTTTCCAGAGGAATATTTTGTTGCTTTGTGCCGTAAGACACTGGGCTTTTGCGCTAAGATGTCGGCCGTCGAACGCTATGTTTTTCAAGTATCTAGAGCCCATTATCCAACCCTTTCGCGATGCCAGGAACCGGTGGATCCAAGCCAAGCAGATGAAGGGGAACTTTCAGATGGACGTCAAGCGGGTCCAGGGTGTGAGGGACCGGGCCCAAAAGGCGGTTGGGATGGCTGCGGGCAAGGCCGGCGCGGTGAAAGGTCGCGTCAATCAGGCTGGGGCACAAGTTGGAAAGGCGGCGCAATCCGCAAGGAAAACTGCCCCTAACGGCCAAAATGGGGTAAATGCCACCCCAGGGATACGGATTGTGGGTTGGTTTCGGAAACGACATGTTTGCCAGCAATGTGGTCAGCAGCTGGACAAGACCTGGGATAGCTGTCCTTACTGTGCACAGGGACCGGCTCGCACCCAAGCCTTCATGGTCGATCAGGCTGGTGCAGGGGCACCGGTTCAATTATTGGGGTGGGTGGTTCCCGTCGCCGGGCCGCACCGCGGGGAGCTGTATACGCTTGCACCGGTGAGCATCGTTGGTACCGATCCGACTTGCCATGTCGTATTGCATGACCAATACATGTCGGGTGAGCATGCCGAAATCAAAGCAGAAGGAGGGGTTTGGATCCTCCGCGACTTAGGGTCAACAAACGGGACCTTTGTGAATGATCACCGCGTTGACCAGCGAGAGCTCGTCGACAACGATTTTGTTAAATTTGGTCAGTGTCTGGTGAAATTTAAGAGTTTGTGACGATGCAGAGTTTGTAACCATGGGGAAACTTCGCCAATTTGCAACCGTTATTGTCTGTGCTCTGATTGTTGGGGGGGCGACGTCGCAGGTAGCCGCACAGAAGCGGATTGAGTCCCTAAAAATGATCAAGCGGGATCCCAAGCAACCGATCAGTCCCACTGATTGGGCGCCGCGGGTGCGCGTTGTCGTCACCACCTCACAAGGGAATCTCAAGCCCGAACAATTTGAACTGAGCGCTCCCGATTCGAACCCCCCTGTTGCTGGGGTATCTGCGATCTCGGCCGTGCCCTACGTGCAAAGCGACGATGTACTTGCTCTGGTCATTTTGATTCAGGGCAACTATACGTGGATGGGCAACGACAGCTATGCCGAGGAAGAGCCGTTTCAAGGTGCTCACCAGGGGCTCGGTGCGGCGATCGATGCGATCGCAAAGGCAGGGCCGCCTGGCTCCAAGGGGGCGCTTTTGTTCTACGGAAATAGCGTCAAGGGGACGCCCTCTGATGGGTTTAAGGACTTGAATGCGCTGAGTAGCTCAGATCTTCCAAGTCAAAAGTCGTTTGAGAACGAACTGCGGCCGTCGTTTGTTCCTGGGCTCGAGAAGGCAAAGCGCTTGCTTGCGAATCAGGGAAGTATGCGTAGGGCACTGGTCGTGATTGGTGATGGACAAGGGCAAAACGAGGATATCCGCAAACAGGTAGCTGCGCGCGCAAAGGAGTTGCGACAAATCGGCGTCGAGGTATTCACGATTTTTTACGCGGTTCCCGAGCCCGATGTGAGCCGAGAGAAGGTGGAGGCCGCTAAGCAGTTGATGGCAAAATTGGGGGCGAGTGGCAATGAGGCGGTTACGAGCCGCCAGCACATTGGCTCCAAGGCGGAAGCCTTCGTACAAAAGATCCAAGCGCGATACTATTTGGAGTTCCCTGGAGAGGCGTTTTTGTGGGATGGACAGCACCACGAGCTGGTCGTCCATATTGATGGCAAAGAGCTTGGTGCCAAAGAGCTCGTTTTAAAAAAGGGACCAAAGCCGCCTCCACCGGAAGGGTCACTGTGGTGGTTGTGGCTGCTGATTGTCGTATTTGTCGTATTTATACTGATCGTACTGCTAATTAAAGCCCGATCCGGGCGCGCCCCCGCGGTGGTGGTTCCGGAAGCGCCTCCGGTGACGTCAAATAAGACGGTAATGCTGGGCGTTGGTGGGGACGACGAAGGAATGCCAATCGTAGGTTGGATTGTTCCTCTTACTGGGCCAAATCAATATCAAACTTTTAAATTAATGCAGGGCGTGACAACGATCGGAAGTGGCGGCGAATCTGAAATCATCATTGATGATCAGTTTATGAGTTCTGAGCATGCGCAGGTGGTGTGCTCTCCGATCGGCTTTACACTGAACGATGGGGGATCGACCAATGGTTCTTTTGTGAATCAGGATAAGGTATCCACCCATGAACTAGTCGATAACGATGTCATCACAATGGGGCGAACCGACTTTAAATTTAAGTCGATCAACTAAGTGTACAGGGATTGACGTTGCCTTCGTTCGTTGTCATTGTTGCTCTTGCCTGTTGCCTTGTGGTGTTTGTTGTGATTGCCGCGTTTTTGTACTATCGGCGTCACCGCGAGAGTCGCCAAATGTGCGGTGGTTGCAAGCGGGTGATGATGCCCGATTGGCAGCGCTGCTTATTTTGCGGGTGGTCTCCCCAGGCACGACTCGAGTTCTTGAGCGGGCCTTTGGCCGGCCAGGTTCATGAGCTCAACGATGAGATTACGACCCTTGGCTCAGTACCGGAGAACACCATCGTATTGATCGACCCAGCGGTATCCAGAAAGCACATTGGTATCCGCCGTGCCAACCTCGGCTACGAACTTGCGGATTTAGGATCGACCAACGGCGTTTATGTAAATGGTCATCGAATGCCCAAAAAACTGTTGTTATCCGGTGACATAATGAGGGTTGGCAATACGGAGATGGTGTTTCGGGCGGGTTGAGGGAGGCGCGGGCTCCCGCGAGCGTAAAAGAGTTGTGGGCAGAATCTCTGTGTAGGGTGTGGTAGCAGCACTTTTTTTGGGTAAAATCAGCTAGATGGGCGCTCGAGTTCTTTTTCGTGATAGTCAGGGACGTGATGGCCAAATTCAACTTCGCGCAGATGTTCCCGCACTCGTTGGTCGAGCAACGGAATGTGCAATTCGCAGTGATGATGCGATGGTGTCCCGGCAGCACTCCAAGATCCACATGGAACACGGGCAGTTTGTCGTCCAGGATCTGGGAAGCTCCAATGGCACCCATGTCAATAACCAGCGCGTGACCAAACAGATTCTTCAGCACAACGATGTTGTGCGTTGCGGGTCCTTGTGGTTGCGCTATGTCATTGATGGCCCGATCGCAACCCACGCGCACGCCCCACACAAACAACAGGTTGCGCCACAGCCGGCTCCGCAACAACAACAACACGTCGCGCCACAGCCGGCCCAACAACAACCGGCCCGCCAAGCGCCCGTCGCGCAACCGCGGGTGACCCCACCGATCGTCCAACAACAAAACAGACCGCAACCCGCACAGACGGCATCGGCGATGCCGCGCCAAGGACCCGGGGGGCCGCCGGCAATGCCCAATCAACCACCTCCGGCAGCGATGAGCGGTCAAACGATTCCTCGGCAGGGTGGCGTTGCATCCGCTTCTGCACGTCCGGTTCATGGCGGCCCACCCGCGATGCCGGGGCCACCAGCCATGCCCGGATCGAGTGCATTGGGGGTTGTGAGCGGACAATATGGCGCACACCCCAATGCTGCTGCTACCCCACCATCTAAAGCCGAACAATCGATCGTTGTAGATTTGGATGCAACCCCTGCAGTTGAGAAACTAAAGAAGGAACTGCAGACGGTCCGCGCGTCAATCGAAACCCTGCAGGCGAACTATGATCAGGAAGTCGCCGATGGCAAGCGGCTTCGCGCAGAAAGTTCCACCCAGCGTGAGCGCATCGATGAGCTGCGCAAACACATTCAAGATCGTGACGAGCAGGTAAAAGCCCACAACCGCGTCTCCGAGGACTTGCGTGGGGAGCTCAAACAGGTTCGTGATGAGCTTGCGGGCGCGCGGAATGAGCTGGGAGAGTCAAACGAAAACATTGCCGCGCGCGATCGGCAGATTGAGCGCGCTCATGATGACGTTGCCAAACTCAAAGAAGAGATTGACGACGCTAGGCGGCAGCTCAGTGAAGTTGCCAAAACAAAAGATGAAGGTTGGAAGAAACTCAATGAGCAGCTCGGTGAGATCGATCATTTGCGCGAGGTGATTCACGAGCAGGAGCGGATGCTAGAAGAGCGCCGGGTTGGACTTGTGAGTCAGGAGCAGGTGATTAAGGAGTTGCGCGGCAACAAAGAAGAGACGCAACGAGAAATCGCAACGATACGTGCCCAGCGAGACGAGCTACTGGGAGAGGACAGTCGTCGCCGCGCGCAGGTTGAAGCGATCGATGAGGAAAACAAGCGTCTGAGCCGCTTACTCATCGAAATTCAAAACGAAGGTGGCGGTGTTGGTGCAAAGCAAGTGGACCATACGGTAAAGCTGGCTGGCGAACTCAAGGACTTACGTGTCGAACTCAAGAAAATCCAAGCCGATAGAGATCGCTTTGAAGAGCAGTCCGGGCGTCAAGCCGAAGAACTAGAACAGTTGCGAGAAGCCAAAGCCCGTTTCGAAGTCGAACTTCGTGAGATGAACGAAAAGTGTGAGGCCGCAGCAAGTGCAAAGACTGTGGCTGAGGAGGCGATGGCCAAGGCGGAGATCGCTCGCCACAAAGCGGCAGAGGAAGCCCTTTCCGTATCCCGGTCTCGGGATGAGGCCCAGGCCAAGGTGGACGAGGTTCGGCGAGAGGCAGATCGTCTTGCGCGCCGATTGGAGCAAGCCGAGCGCGATGTCGAAGCAAAGGCCGGGCAAGCGGAGGGGGAGTCCAAAACCAATGGGGAGTCCAAAACCGTTGGGGAGGCAGACCAATCCAAGCTTATTGCTGAGCTAGAAGCGTCTAGCCGCAAATGTGCGGAGCTTGAAAAGGCTCTTTCCGCGGTGCAAGATGAGTTAAAAGCTGAGCGGGCGCAGAAAGAGGCGCAACCTGCCCAGATAGGGCGAAGCGAGGAGACGGCGCAGCCTGAGGACGCGATGGCGACGTTGCGAACCGAAGCGATGACAGCATACAACGAGATTAACGACGTCTTGAGCCAAATACGAAACGACCTTGTACTTGTCCAGGGAGAATGGGACGAACACCTTTTACGAGCGGAGGGTTCTTTACAGGCTGAGGGCGCTTTACAGGCTGAGGGCTCCTCACAGGTTGACGACGCTGGGAAGGAAAAGGTGGCGTCCGAGCGTACTATCTCTGAGACTTTGGACGGGCTCATCGGTCAGGCAGAAGAGGCCAAGGGCGTTTTGCGTGGTCTCAAACGAGTCGCGGACGGCAGCTGACATAGTAGAGCTAAGAAAGCAGGGGCAATGGCACATCGAGGGCGTAACAGTCGGGCTGAAGTAGAAGATCTAGTAAAAGCTCGCTATCCGCTGATCTACATTGTTTCCCACGAGGAGGCTCGGGTCGAGGAGTCGCTGCGAAAGCTGTGTGTTGCCCGCGAGATGCGACTGGAGGTGTGGTCGATTACGGAGGGGTTTTGCGTCGTTGCCAATGGTACTGGGACGCGGGACATCAAAGACCCACTCAAGGCGCTCGAGCACGTGAATCGCGGCGAAGGACGAGCCCTCTATGTTTTACGTGATTTTCATCCCTACTTGAAAGAACCGCGGGTGGTACGCAGGTTGCGTGATTTGGCAACATCGCTAAGAAAGACGAAGCGGAGCTTGTTGATCTTATCTCCGACCCAAAAGCTTCCCCCGGAGCTTGAGAAATCTGTATCGGCGGTTCTGGATTGGGAATTGCCAAACCGAGCTGAAATTGAAGCGATTGCCCGGCGGCTGATACCCCAGGCACCGCCCGAAACCCAAGAGCAGGTTGAGTCCGACCCTGGATTTATGGAACGCATTGTCGAAGCAGCTTTAGGCCTCACCGAAATCGAAGCTGAGAACGTGTTCGCCAAGTCGATGGTTCGCACCCATACCTTTGATATGGACACGATCCTGGCCGAGAAAAAGCAGATTATTCGCAAGAGCGGGATGCTCGAGTACTACGAGCATCGCGAGGAGTTTTCTGATATCGGGGGATTAGAGACGCTTAAGGACTGGTTGGTAAAACGCCGGCATGCTTTCTCTGAGCGTGCGAGAGATTTTGGCTTGCCCCTTCCCAAAGGGATTTTACTCATTGGTGTCCCTGGGACTGGGAAGTCGCTGACCGCCAAGGCGGCTGGGGCATTGTGGGAGATGCCACTTCTCCGACTCGACGTTGGTAAAGTCTTTGCCGGGCTGGTTGGCTCGTCTGAAGAAAACATTCGCACGGTGATTCGCACAGCCGAGGCGATAGCTCCTGCCATTCTTTGGATTGACGAAATTGAAAAAGGGTTTTCTGGTACAGGATCTTCCAACATGTCTGATGGTGGAACCACATCGCGTGTGTTTGGCTCGTTTATCACATGGCTTCAAGAAAAAGAGACGCCGGTGTTTGTCATCGCAACAGCCAATGACGTAAGTCAGTTACCACCTGAGCTGCTCCGCAAAGGTCGCTTTGATGAGATCTTCTTTTGCGATTTGCCGAGTAACAAAGAGCGGCAGCAAATATTTGATATCCATTTGCGCAAGAAAAACCGCGATCCGGCCGTATTTGATATCGAAAAACTGGTTGAAGCGACGACAGATTACTCTGGGGCCGAGGTTGAGCAGGCGATTATTGCCGGATTATACGACGCATTTGATACGGGCGATGATTTGACCACAGCGGGATTGGTTCAATCGCTGTCAGAGATCGTTCCCCTATCTGTCACCATGCGCGAACGAATAGAAGCTATGCGCGACTGGGCGCGAACCCGCGCCCGCCTCGCGTCCCGGCGCAGCGATGATAAGGCAGATCAAAACTGGCTAGAGCGTCATGGTGGCGTTACGCCAGGTGGAGAGAGAGAGTTGGAACTGTAATATGTCTCATTTTACGAAATGCGAATTGCGCATGACGAATTTGGAGGCGCTCAAACGGGCACTCGATGATCTTGCTTGGGCATACCAAGAATCGGAAGGAGAGCAAGCAGCAACAGTCCGAGGCTGGCGCGGACAAACCCTTGACGCTGCGATGTCCATCGACATGGGGAAATACGATGTTGGTGTCGTTAAAAACGAACACGGGTCTTACGATTTGACCGCAGACTGGTGGGGGATCGAAACGACCAAGGGACTGACAGAGAAGGAAGTGCGCGATCAGCTGAGCCAGCGCTATCAATATCACAATGTCAAAATCGCCTGCGAGGACAAGGGCTATGAGGTAGAAGAAGAGATCAATCACGAGGACGGCAGCGTGCAACTTGTCGTTCGCAAATGGGTGAGCGAATAGCGTATGCGTAAACAAGACATAGAGATTACCATCAGCCCGACGGGAGAGGTTTCGTTTACCGTGAAGGGGGTAAAGGGCAGCTCGTGTGTGGATGAGACCAAATTTCTTGAGCAGGCCTTGGGTGGTGCAGTGGTTTCGATGGAACCGACTGGCGAATATTACGAAGATGCAGACACTGCGTTAGACAAGCAGCTGGACAAACAATACTCTGGCTCAGAGGAGGACTAGTTAGGGCTATGTCTGATTCCGAACAAGACGACAAGCAAGCGCTTTCGGATGAGATTGCCAAGCGTTGGGATCCAGAGCGATTGTTGCGCACTGTTGCCAAGCGAGCGGGGCGGGGGGAGCGCCTCGATGAAGCGACAAGACGCCGTTATGAAAAGCGTTTTGGGGTTGATCTTGGACAGGTTCGCGTATACAGTGGCGAGTTTGCGCAAGAAGTAACAAAAGCACATAGCGCCGAGGCAGTAACCATTGGTGGTACAGGGATGATTTTAATGGGCGGTTCGCCTGACAAATCTTTGGCGACTCGCTCGGGGGAGGCGTTGCTTGCACACGAGCTGACCCATGTTGCGCAAGATGAGCGCGGGATGTTTCGCTCTTCTACTTCGGGTGGTTCGCATGAGTTAGGAAATGACGAACAAGAAGCTGAGGCCGAAGCGACCGAGCAGGCGGTACTGCGAGGTGATCAGGGTCAGGATGCACAACCCTCAGAGTCAGAGCAGCAGGAAGCCAAACAGAAGCGACGTGAGGCGATTATCAAACGCGTCCTTGAGATGTATGCGGCTTCGCAGCGTGCTGAGCGATTGCGCAACGGACCGTCTCGTTTTTCGCGATGACAGGGGATGGCCAATTTCCCATGACGCAGGATGCTCAAATGGTGATCGAGTCCAAAATCCAACTGCAGCAACACGCGGATGAGGGTCAGCTGGGTGGCGTTGCGCTGCGTGGATTTGCCGCTCCTGGTATTGGACTTGTGGACGCGGATCTCGACGGCGTAACACTGGACCGCCTGGACCTACAAAACGCAGACTGCACTGGGGCACGTCTTGAGGCTGCAAATATGACGAGCGTTGATCTGCGCCGAGGGCGATTTGTTCGCAGTCTATGGAACCGTGTGCGTGCGCAGGGATGCGATTTTACCGGCGTGGATATGTCCGATGCTGAGATTTTGCGCTGTAGGATTGGCCCGTTGCAAATGTCCCGCGGACAGTTTTGCGGCGCCAAGTTGCAAGCAACGCAGTTTTGCGACACCGAGCTCCATAGTGCAGATTTTTCAAACGCCGTTTTGATAAGGACGAGTTTTGAAGGATATACGAGCACGGCATCGCTGAGCCGGGTCCAGTTTCGGGCTGCGGCTTTAGTCCAAGTTGTATTGGCAGGCGTCAATCTCTACGAAGCGACTTTTCGCGATGCACTTCTTGTTGGCTGTGATCTCCGCGGTGCATCGCTGTGTGGTGCGGACCTTCGCGGTGCCCGTTTGGTGGATTGCATGACTGATGGTGTCGATTTAGATGGAGCTACACTAAACTGAGAACACACTGAGAACCGACCATGCCAGAGCGTCCAGACCTTAGACAGATTTCGCACGACATTGGTGATGCCTTAGCCGGGTACGATCGCGAAACACTTGCCAGCATCTTGACATACGTATTTAAGGAGTACGTAGTCCAGGGCCCCCCACCATTGCGAGTAGCTCCCACCGATCAGATCGAAGACCTAGCGGGTCTGAGTTTTGCAGCACTAATTACCGCGTTACAAACCCGGCTCGATGTCGAGGAGCTGGGTTTATTTGAGGTCGATGGAGACTGTGTTTCCGTACGCGTCGACGGCATGAAACGACAACTGCGCGCGGGCGAAGTCAGCCGGCGTGATCCCGGACCACCGGCACGTGCTCCCCAGTCCAATGTCGCAGCGTCCCAAGCCCCAGGGCCAGCGCCTTCGTCCCAAGAGCGTTTGCAGCAACCACCGCAGGCACCGCCGCCCCCGAGTCGTGGCCTGACGATCGCATCGAGGCCTCAATCTCCCGCTACAGTCCCGCCCGAAGCCTCGCCGACACAACCGTCACCACAAGCCGACTCATCAGAGTCCCCCACTTCGCCACCCAAGCCGACAGATGGCGATGATGCTTCGGTTCGTTTTAGTCTATTGGAGTTTGACTAATGATAAGGACAATCGAATGAGTGTGGTGGCCAGGCGGTACTATCTTCGCGGAACAAAAGCGCTCTCGCGAGGAGACCTTACTGTAGCAATGGAGGCACTTCATGCCGCAGTGGATCTGGTCCCGACCTTCGCGGCCGCGCGAATCGCCTGGGCAGTGGCGATCGCTAGATTTGGCGATTGCCCACATTCAGCCCAAGTATTGCGTGCGGGTCTCGCGCGCCCGGCCTCCCCAGCGGCAACGGCAACCCTTTGGGTAACCCTGGGAGATGTACTCACGATGGCCGGAGACTTTCCAGGTGCACAAGACGCCTTCGAACAAGCCGCCAAGTACGAGGCACTAAAACCACGTGCACAAGCCGGTGTCGCGCGTGTCCACGCAAAGCAAGGTCGCTATGCCCAAGCGTTTCAAGCACTTCGAGAAGTAAGCTGTCGTTAAATTCCGGAGTCGCTGTGTACGGTAGTAGAATGAATTATTAAATTGGTACTGTTTTTTTGTGAGTGGTTCAGTGGTATAGCGTTCGATAGTGAGCCCAACAACGAGACGCACAGTTGTTATTTTATCGATGACTCTGGGACTCGTTACAAGTTGCGGTGATGATGGAACCAGTGAAACGCAGTTCGACATTATCGGCGATTTGTCTGTCGATCGGACGGTTGACATCGTTGGCGGTAACACGCTTCCTGTCATCGTCGAGTTTGCACCTGACCGGGGCGTCCGACACGAAATGGTCGCCGTTTTGGGAGCGGTCACCGATGGTGCAGAAACGCCATTTGTCGAGTTGGGGCGGTCAAACAAAGTCGTATTAGAACCTTCGGATACCAACAGAGTATCTGTAGAGATTGCGGTGTTCGCAGATGCCTATGAGCGCGCCGCGCAGTCGGATCGAATTGTTATTCGGACTCATGTGTTTTTGTTTTCGCCAGGGGAGCGGACAAACCTCGAGGTGGGGGTACTCGATAGCTCGGAGCGAACGATTAACAATCGCATTTTCGTTTCTACCGATACGGTTAACGTCAGCATTGATGCGGGCATAGAGATTGTCTCAGGCCATAAATTTCCGGTGACAGTTACCTACGACATCGACGATGACGTCGCTCAACGGGATTTGTATGTGGCCTTGGGGTTCAACAATGCCAATGGAGATTTTGTCGAAATTGCGGGCTCTGGTTCCGGGAAGATTGCATTGATCGAAACGAGTGGAAGTCTCGAGGTCATGGTCTACCCGTATCCGAATTCGGATCTGCGGCGGGTTCTCGAAGATGGTCAGCTCATTATTGTTGCTTCTGTGTTTCCCGAACAGGTAGAACCCGAGATGTGCGAGGTGCTGGATTTAAGTCGACCCCTTGTGAGCGCTAGCGTTTCTCTATCAAACCGAGTGGGCAGTAGTGACGATTTGATCAATAGTGTGGTCGTCAAGGTTGATGGTGTGGAACTTGCCGGCGCGGCCGGGGCTTTGCCAGAGTTTCGCATTGACTCCGCACCCAAGGTGACCGTGGAAGTCGGCTATTCTGTGATGAAGGAGCGGCGGCTTGCGGTGCTTCTTGGCGGGGTGGTGAAAAAGGAGTCCTGGACTCCTCGGGAGGTCGGGGACTCTCGAGTGTGCGGGACCACGTGCCGAAGGTTTGTACCGTTTTCGTTGTTGCACAACGCCATTGTGAATGTCGGTGGCAATAGCCCTGGGGAGTTTGCGAGCGATCGAGTAAATTGTAACGCTGAGGTTTGCCGTTTTGATCTGGAATTGACCCCCGAGTTTGCTGGGGACCTTGATAAGACAGATGATCGAGATGATTCCCTCGTCATCCGGGGCGACACCGATTTTTCCGAAAAATTCTTTACTGTTCGTTTGCTTCCTAAAGATCCAACCTGCGCGGAAGCTGAGCAACCGTTTGCCGAGACAGTCGTTCCGGTCGAATTAACAACGACAAACGACACGGTATCTGTTGAGATTGACCCCGACACGAAAATTATCCCCGGGCAGGCGTTTCCGGTGTTGGTAACCCATACTCTAGATGAGGCCGCTGCCCAGCGGGACCTCATCGTGACGCTGGGCACGGTATCAGAGCGCACCGCCCCTTTTAATTTGCTAGGCCGGTCGCAAACCCTTGATATCTCCTCCGATGGGACAACCGAGGTCATGGTGTATGTCGATCCGGATTTTGTCGATCCACGCCCTCAGGGAAACATTTATCTCAATGCAGATCTATTTGTTGATGAAGAAGTCCAGATGTGTGAGGAGCGCAGGGTCGCTAAACCCGTTGCCTTTGCCCGTCCCAAGATCGTATCTAGTGAATTTGGGTTTGAACATGGATCGCGGGGAGTACTGGTCTCTGAAGAACAAGCTGTTGTTGAAGCACAGGATGCAATTACGCGCGTTGTGGTGAGACTCGATGGGCAACAGATTCAAGGTGACACAAAAATCATTCCCATGGACGGAACACGCCAGGTGTCCGTCGAAGTGTCGTACGAAGTTGAGGCGCAGATGGAGCGTGAGCTTCATCTGCTCTTGGGCGGCGTGGTACGGAAGGACTCTTGGGTTCCACATGTCTCGGATGAATGTGGCAATACTTGCCGAAGGTTTGTTCCGTTAAGTTTGCACACTCCCGTCCTTGTTGGCGGTACTGAGGATACGAGCCAGGAGTCGGTAGAGTGCAATTCCAAGCAGAAGACCTGTCGTTTTGATTTGACCCTCTCTAGCGAAGTGTCTGATGATCCGAATCAGGACGGGGAAGTTGACGACGCCCTAACACTCACGGGAGCACAAAGCGATTATTCCGATTCGTTTATCTCGGTTCATTTGCTTTCGAAAACGCCAACCTGCGAACAAATCGAACAACCATTGGCGCGAAAGAAAATACCTGTTCGGCTTGTACCAGGCATGCAGGAATGAGATGTTGGGCTACGTTCTCCGGTCCATCACAGCGCAGTGGAAACGTGATGACTGTTTTGCCACGTAGCTAAGCGCACACGCGAATGCCGCCGCGTTTGCTGTCGCAATTTTGGGATTGATTTTTGTAGGGGGTTCACGGTATTTTTGCGCAAATAAGAAAAATAGTAAGTGTAATGATTTCAGCCTATTACCTGTTGTCGAAAATGGGATGGATTGAAAATCGAACATGCCGCAGGCCAGCGGCATTGTCCTATCACTTCCACGCCCTCTTATCATGGATCGAGCAACCCCAGTAATCCCGATTGGCCCCAAGGCGAAGCCAAAAAAGGATAAATTGTCGCGAAGTGACGATGAGTTAATGCTATTGGCGCGAGGTGGGGCCGGGCACGCTTTTGACGAGGTTGTCAGGCGATATCAAGAGCCAGGATTTCGTATTGCCCGAAAATACCTCGGCGACAGCTCTTTGGCCCAAGACGCAACACAAAATGCTTTTGTGCGTATCTATCATTCACTCGCAGACTATCATCCGCGCGGAAAGTTTCAGTCATATTTCTTTTGCGTGCTGATCAATGAGTGCAAGATGATGCAACGATCAGCGAAGCGGCGCAGTCGCAGAAATCATCAGTTTTATTTGTTAGACTCTGTCCGCCCGCTGCCACTATCCGACGATTTGATCTTAGCGCGTGAGAAGAGTCGAGAAATTGAAACAGCGATGTTGGCTCTTAGTAGCAAATTGCGTGCACCGCTGGTGCTACGATTTGCGGGGGATTGTTCCTATCAGGAAATTGCAGATACCTTAGATGTCCCCCTAGGAACCGTAAAGTCAAGAATCTTTGCTGGGTTGGCGAAGCTTCGCACTTTTTTAGATCGGGGGACCGTATGAAGATCTCTGACGAAATGCTTGCTGCCTACTACGAAAACGAGGTTACACCTTCAGAACATCGGGAAATACAGCGTTGCTTGGATGAATCTCCAGATGCACAGAGGCGGCTTGCTCGGATTAAGGAAACGATTGAGTTTCTTCGCGAGCCGACCAAGGGAGAAGAGCAAACAGATCTGCTGCAGTTGGTGCGCCAGGAGTTGCTGCTATCGCGCCCGCCTGCGCGGACCTTGAGTCGATGGTTGACGCCCATCGCGGCATTTGCGATCGCGGCTGCAGCGTTGATGATTCTTGTCGGGCGTGTCGACGACGGAGGTTCGTCTGGTGAATTTCGCGTCAAGTCTGCTGGGAGTTACTCCGAGCAGGACGCGTGGGTCGGGATTGGGGCGTATTTGGCAGCAGAGGGTGCACCAACACCTTTGACAGCGACAATGCCCCAGTCTATGGGACTCGTGTTCAGCTATACGAATCTGGAAAAATCGACCTTTCGACATTTGATGATCTTTGCCATCGGCGAACAAGGCAATGTTCATTGGTTTTATCCGGCGTATGAACATCTTGGGAGTGATCCAAAATCGATGGTGATCCGTGTTTCTGGGGAGGCAATAGAGTTGCCCGACATCGTGCATCATGACTACACATTCGGTCTTCTTACAATTTATGGCGTGTTTAGCGAGACGCCCATGCGGGTCTCTGAGATTGAAAAACATGTTGCTTCATTGGTTGCCGAGGGGCGATGGGACGCACATCACCCAACACGGCTGGCCTTACCACGCACGGGACAGCATATCCTAAAAACAAAGGTCGTTCCTTAGGGTGTCATGGGAAGGCTGGTTATCGTAGCTTTGGTCACGTTGGCATTGTTGCCTGCCAAGGCATATGCGAAAATGGTCAAGCGTTTTGCGATAGTCGTCGGCCACAATCAGCCGGATGATCCAAGTTTGCCAGTTTTGCGTTATGCCGACGATGATGCCATTGCAACCTATCAGTTGCTCAGGGAGGCAGGTGTGAGCGCTCGCTTATTGGTTTCCCCAGATAAGGATACACGTCGTTTGCAAAAGGTCGTAGGGAGGGGGGCACCCACCTGGCGAAATCTGCGGCAGGCAGTTTTTGATGTCAATCAACAGATTGTAAACGAGAGACGTAGGGGGAATCACACAGAGCTTTTGTTTTTCTATAGTGGCCATGGGGGAGTAAAGAACGGGCAGGGCTATGTTGTCTTGGTGGATCAACGCTTGGATCGACAGCGCCTGTACACAAAGGTGCTTAAAGCGTCTCGCGCACACCAAAACCACGTGATCGTCGATGCGTGCAAATCATTCTTTTTGGCGTTTTCGAAAGGGCCGGGTGGCTCACGCCGTGCCTTCGGCCGATCCTTTGCCAGTCAAGCACTGCCATCCAAGCTCAACAACACAGGGTTTGTTCTGTCGACATCGTCAGATCGCGATAGCCACGAGTGGGAGCGATTTCAGGCCGGGGTATTCAGCTACGAGGTTCGCTCGGGATTGCGTGGTGGTGCTGATGCCAACGCAGATGGCAATGTCACATACGCCGAACTCGGTGCCTTTCTCAGAGTTGCGAACCGGGCGATTCCCAATCCCAGATTTCGCCCACAATTTACCGTGCGCCCACCCGGCGGAAAAAGGGATCTGTCGCAGAGTGTTCTAAGTTGGAATAATAGTGATTCGATACTTCATATTGACGTGACATTAGGGCGGGTTCATGTTGAAACTGATTTGGGGATACGGGTTGTTGACGTCCACCCGGCCAAGGGAACAAAGATGATTGTTCATTTGCCCAAATCTCGGCCGATGTTTGTACGAACCGGCAATGAACAGGAAGAGCGCATTTTGACGGCAAGCTCGACCCAGTTGTCGCAATTGCAAAAGCAACCCGTTCGCCTGGCTCGCAAAGGTGCATTGCATCTCGCTTTCGCAAAATTGTTCTCGTCGCCCTTCGGCGTGGAAGATGTCGCGCTGTACAGCAAAGAGTACCGTTGGGATTTGTCACCGCCTTCACGCAGCAGACGCAAGACGGTCGCCCGTGTTGCTGGCTGGTCAGCCATTGCTGCGGGGACGCTGGGGGTATCTGCGACCTTGCTCGCGTTTCAGCGTCAAGGCAAGGGCAAGAATATCGCTAGCGATAAACGCGACAATATCAATTCACAGATTCGAACCTTAAACAGGGCTAGCATCGTATTGTACGGAGTTGCTGGTGCTGCTGCTGCCACTTGGCTGACCGCAAAGTACTGGCCAGAACGATCTCCACCCAAAGTAGTGATCGCACCAGGCGCAGGAGGCGGAGCATTGCTCTATAGCACTCAGTGGTAGAGCTTGAGGGCCGTGGCATCGTGTTATGGAGCGCTGCGACTGGCCCGAGAGGTATTGCCCCAAGCGCCAAGGTTGACCCGATTCCCATTTGCTGCCGGCTCATTGGCGAAATCGGACGAGGGATCCCCCGCATCGATCATCGGCGAGTCTGCTGGATCGGTGTGTGCGCCAGAGAAAGGATATCGTCCCGCAGTGGATTGGAGATAGAAATTGGTCAGATCAACAAATAGGGGGTCCGCATCGAGTAGGTTTCCGTTGACCCCTTGGTCGCACTTGCCTGCGTCGAGGTTGTTACAGGCACCGCTCGTATTGTTAAAGAAGGCATTGTACAATACCTCTGGCTCGTTGTTGTTAATGAAATCGTTAATTCCATATCCTCCAATGTCGGCGAAGATATTGTTGCGGATCTTGTTTCCCGATCCAGCGGCATCGGCGCGAATACCATCGCTCGCGTTACCATAAAACGTGTTGTTCTCAATGAGTGCATCGGAGGCTCGAAGTCGTATGCCAACGACCGGGTTGTCAAAGATGTTGTTGCGGACGATTGCGCCCGAGCTACGTAGTTGAATGCTAGCACTTGTTAAACGATTGTTTGCGATTGTGGTCACTGCAGTGGAGCCGTCAATCAATAGTTCATTGTTGTGAAACTGATTGCCTATAATGTTGACAAAGCCGGCGTTGCCGCTCGTTGAGATCACCCGGTTTGCGGCATTTCCCGCGATGTTGTTCTCAAAGAGAATATCGGTCGAGCTTCCGATGAGGATTCCTGAGCTTCCGGCATTGTCAATGATACAATTGCGGACGACCCCTCCGGTTACTCGGGTAATCTCCAAACCATTGAAGGTTTGGCTTGTCAGCCGCAGTCCTTCTATCGTGACGTAATCAGAGTCGGAAACCCGCAGTCCATAGCCACTACTCGATAGAATCTCGGGGATCCCCGTGTCTGGCCATGCTTTAACAACGAGTTCTTCTCCTTTGGTGCAGCGTCTCTGGATCGTCACCGGACCGGTGTGGACGTTTGCGCCATGAAGGTGAACAGTATCCCAGCAAGCCGCAGCAGCAATCGCGGTGTTTACGGTTGCGCAGGGCGCAGCCGGGTCGCCGCATGGAGTATTGGCATCATCGCCAGCGAGGCTATCCACCCAACGCGGCTGTCCTTTTACTTCAAAGGCAGGCGTTATGTTCGCCGTGAGGGTTTCGTTTGATACCTGGAGGACATAGTCAGATCCGGGCAAGTCTATCATCAGATCATCTGCGCTGGCGACCCCTGCCACGAAATCGATCTTAGTGGTACCAACGACGGAAGCAGGGCCGGCGTTTTGCAGGGTGATGGATGCGGTCCCAGAGTAGTTGGTGGCGATATCGCCGGCTTTATCGACGGCGACAACTTGTATGGAAAATGGGGAAACCGACCGTGTTTGTTCTGCGGGCACAATAGAAAACTGAAGGCCAGTGGCGATCGGGCCGTCGTCGTTATCAATAATCTCTTTTGGTGAATCTTGGTCAAATCCGGTGCGACCACATCCGAGATAGAGTGTGCCGAGAGCCAGCAACCAAATGAGCCGATGACTGTGAGCTAGAGGACTTAGACTACTCTTCACACATTAATAATAATTCATGTTACGTATTTTGGGTGCAATTAAATTTGCTCGGACACCCACGATTCGGTCGCATTCTATCGGTTATTTCCTACCTTGTCCCACAGATCCAAATTCAGACCCGTCTGCAATGGATTATAGGAACCAGAGCAAGATCGAATCGATCTCGCGTGGGATATTGCGACTGTATGACACCACTTACCGAGTTTCCGCATTGGATTTTTGATATGGATGGCACGCTGACTTTGCCTGTCCATGATTTTGAGGCGATTCGAAACACGCTAAACATCCCTTCGGGCCAACCAATCCTGGAGGCGATCGCGGTGATGCCCGAAGCCGAAGCGCAGCGAGCACGACAATCTCTGCATGATATTGAGATGGAGTTGGCTTCGCTCGCACAGGCGCAGCCCGGTACGCTTGCGCTGCTAGAGACTCTTGTTGACCAGGGAAGAAATCTCGGCATTTTGACCCGCAATAGTAAAGAGATTGCCCACGCAACGCTCACGGCCGCTGGGCTGGCAGCTTTCTTTTGTGACGAAGCAATCGTTGGGCGTGATAGTTGTCCACCAAAGCCAAAACCGGATGGAATAAATCACTTGTTGGATTTATGGGGCGCATCTAAAGAGCAAACGGTGATTGTTGGTGACTATTTATACGATTTGCAAGCTGGTGTTGCGGCAGGGATCCGCACGGTTCACTTTGATCATAGCGGGGCGTTTGCTTGGCCGGAGTTTGCTCATCATCAGGTGACTGGGTTGGATGAATTGTGTGAGATGGTATTGGGGGATGGCGTTGTTTGAGCGAGCGAGTTTTCGCGACCGCCGTGGCACTGCAACAGGGCGTTTTTATTGACCCGAGTATTGATGAAAAAAGTGGCGACGTTTTTGGTACAATATTACGGTTGCAGGAGCCGAATTGACATTGGGGGTGGAATGAAGTGCATGATACCGCTGGGGGCGATGACGGCGATTTTTCTCGTTGTGAGTGTCGGGTGTGCATCGAAAGAAAAGGCGTCAACAACCAATGAGCTGCCAAAGCCGTCAGTCAATGTGGTTAATAAAACGAAGTACTCTAAGCCGTCCGAAGAGGTGTTGCGAAAAACGCTGACACCTTTGCAGTATAGCGTGACACAAAAAGACGATACAGAGCCCCCATTCAGAAACAAGTATTGGAACCATGAGGGCGGTGGGATTTATGTAGACATCGTTTCTGGGGAGCCTTTGTTTAGCTCCAAAGACAAATACAAAAGTGGTACTGGCTGGCCAAGTTTTACGCGCCCACTCGTTCCAGAGCACGTTACCACTCATGAAGATCGGTCTTTGCTAAACGTCCGAACCGAGGTGCGCAGTCGCTATGGCGACAGTCATCTTGGGCATGTTTTCACGGACGGGCCAGCGCCGACCGGTTTGCGCTACTGTATTAATAGCGCTTCCCTGCGATTTGTCCCGGCCGCCAAACTTGCCGAACAGGGCTACGAGAGTTACGTACCACTGTTCAAGTAGAGCATGTCCGAATGGAACGGAACAGCCGGCTCGTTAATAGCGCGAGACGTCCGGATCAACATCAAGTGACCATGCATCAATTCCACCCGCTAGGTTGTACAAATTGACAAACCCCTGTTGGCGAAAATGCTCTGCCGCTGCTCTGCTGCGCTTGCCGTGATGGCAATGAAACGCGATGGGGGTCGACTTATCAAGGCTCTCTATATACGCAAAGGCTTCATCATCGAGCAGCCGAGCGCCTTCTATGGACGCGATTTCCCGCTCTTCGGGGGTTCGGACGTCGAAGAACTCTTTAATCTCGCCGGCATCCAATTTGGCCTTTAGTTCGTCGGGACTGATCTCGGTTACCGTTGCCGGTGCATTGGGGTTATCGATCTTAAAGCCGGCTTCGTTATTGCTCGAAACAACATGGTCAATGTTGATGCCATTGGCTCGCTTGGCGCTGTTGCGATCCACCGCAAAGTTGATTCCGTTGGCAACGACTGTGCACATCCCTTCGGCGACGGGGCCAAGGTCAAGCGAATGGACATAGTCGCTGCTGACGGCGAGCAGGATCGTATCAGCACCCTCACTTGCTAGAGCTTCTGTGAGCGCCGCTTTCGCTGCATCGGTGACCGTAATCGTAGGTGGTACAATGGGCTCGTCTTTGACACCGAGCTTGGTTTGCAGCTCTCCAGTTTGGTGCAGTGATCGAATAATGTCACACCCACCAATGAACTCGCCTCGGATATAGAGTTGGGGAATCGTTGGCCAGTTTGAGTATTCTTTGATGCCCTGGCGAATATCGGGATCTGTTAGGACGTTAATCGTTGTATACGTATCAAGTATTCCTCCGAGGATCTGAACCACCGTGGCGGAAAACCCACATTGCGGAAAACTTGGGCTACCCTTCATGAATAAAACGACTTCATCGTTTTTTACGATCGATTCGATTTTTTCTTGAATACTCATAACGATTGCTCCTTTGAATGAACGACTCTGATACCAAACCGCGAATCGCACCAGTTTCGCTGCGAGTCCGCTGTTGTTCCCGGCTCGACTCCGTGCCAGCGCAGGAGTGGGATGCGCTCGATCATGGTGCCTCGCCCTTCCTGAAATGGGGGTTCTTGCGGGCCTTGGAGTGCTCGGGATCGATTGGTGGGGATTCGGGGTGGCATCCGTTCTATCTACTTGTAGAGACTGCAGATTCGCAGTCTCCACGTCTTGTAGGCGGCTTGGCCGCCTTCGTCAAGCTCCATAGTTATGGAGAATACATTTTTGATTGGATGTGGGCTGGGGCCGCCGAGAGGGCGAGGATCGCCTATTACCCCAAATTGGTGATTTCGGCGCCCATGACCCCTGCGACAGGACGAAGGCTGCTTGTTTCGCCCGATTTTGACGCGCGGCCCGTGTGCGATCTTCTCGCCTCGGCAGTTCGAGAGCTAGCAGATGATGCCCAATGCTCTTCGGTCCATTGGTTGTTTGTGACGGAAGAAGAGCATGGGTTTTTGTCCCAATCAGGCTTTGCTCCCCGCGCAAGTTATCAGTTTCATTGGCGTAACCGTGGGTACAAATGTTTTGACGATTTTTTAAGTGGGCTACGTTCCCGTAAACGGAAGACATTTCGTAAAGAGCGAATGCGAGCCTACGATGGGGTTGAGGCGATAGATTTCGTCCCGGGGGGTGGGCTTGGGGCAGGCGATCTAGATACGTTGGATCACCTATATCGCAACAATGCTGAGACGCATGGCGCGATTGCGTATCTCCGTCCGGGTTTCTTCCATGCATTGGCGCAGTTTTTGCCGCAACATGTACGTTTTGCTCGCGCCGCAAACGGTGGTGAAACAGTCGCCGGGGCGTTGTATCTCGAGACGGATTTGGCACTCTATGGTCGGTATTGGGGGTGCAAACAATCCGTCCCCTATCTCCACTTTGAGCTTGCCTACTACGCAGGCATGGAGCGATGCATCCGCCAGGGGACGCCTTTATTCGAAGCAGGGGCGCAGGGGGAGCATAAATTGGTTCGTGGATTTTCCCCCGCGCGGACCTACAGCAATCATTGGATCCGCGACTCGCGCTTGCACGATGCGGTATGCGGTTTTCTCGAGCAGGAGGCGCTCGAAGTCGAGAGGCACATGATGCACCTAGGGGAATTTTCACCGTACAAATGACATGTCAATCCCCAGCGTGTGCTTGAAGCGGAGATTGCTCTTTGACATCAGCTTTGATGGGATTGTTCTTCTTATCCGTGGCATCCGTATCTGTTGTTTTCGCCTGGTCGAGTCTTGGCAATTTTTTAATCTTACCAGTAATGAGCCGGGCGCCGCGTTGAAAGGTCAGGTAGGACCACGCCCAGCCAAACATCACCAAAAGACGGTTGCGAAAACCGACCAATACAGAAATGTGTACGGCCCACCAAATCATCCAAGCAAAAAATCCAGATAGCTGCAGCTTGGCGACGTGGACAACCGCAGCTGCACGGCCGATCGTTGCCATGGAGCCAAGGTCGCGGTACCGGAATGATCGGTAGGGCTTTTGGTTGAGTGCGCAACGGATATTGTGTCCCACGAGTTTTCCACCCTGAACCGCGCCCTGGGCGACACCAGGGACAGTTTTTCCGTCGCATTGCACAGAGGCCAGGTCGCCGATGGCAAACGCATTTTTATAGCCCGGGATCGTTAGGTCGTTATCGACAAGTACGCGACCAGCACGATCGAGGGGGACGCCGAGGGTTTGTGCCAGCGATGACCCGCGAACACCGGCGGCCCATAAAATTGTTTGGGCGTCGATACGTTGCTCCCCGATCTTGAGGCCACTGTCGTCAATCTCGGTGACTAATTCGCTCGTGCGAATCTCGACTCCCAGTTTGACTAGCTGGCGGCGTGCTTTCTCGGACAAACGCTCGGTGTAGGGGGGAAGGACGCGATCTTGCCCCTCGATCAAGAGTACCCTGACTTGGTTGGGCCGAATCGAGCGAAAGTCTTTTGTCAGCGTATGGTGGCCGATCTCACACAGGGCTCCCGCAAGCTCAACGCCGGTTGGTCCGGCACCCACCACCGCGAAAGTTAACCAAGCTTGGCGCTTTTGAGGATCGGACTCGCGCTCCGCTGCCTCGTATGCGAGATAGATGCGCCGCCGGATATCCAGGGCGTCTTCAATTGTTTTGAGCCCCGGCGCGTTGGTGGCCCATTGATCGTTGCCAAAGTACGAATGCGTTGCACCGGTCGCGAGCACGAGGTAGTCATAATCGAGCGCCCCGTTGCGGAGTTCGATTTGCTGGCGACTCAGGTCGATAGAGCGTGCTTCTGCAAGTAAGACTTGGACATTGCGCTGGCGTCTGAGAATGCTGCGGATCGGATAGGCAATATCACTGGGATTGAGTGCCGCTGTTGCCACTTGATAAAGTAATGGTTGGAACAGATGGTGGTTGCGCCGGTCGATCAGGGTAATGTCCACTGGGGCACGCCGGAGTGCGCGCGCAGTGGCAAGTCCACCAAAGCCACCGCCAATAATCACGATATGGGGTTTTGCCGCGCTCACGGTGTGTGTCTAGCACGTTCGCCCGTGTTGTGGTACGGACAAATTGCCGCACTAGAGCTCGTCACAAAAATCGGACCGAGCTTGGCTCGCGAGAAGTCCCCAGGACCGTTATGAAATACGTGACCGGGGACGCATGGCATGGTTCGGTGGTAGAATTGAGGACAGGGACACACATGCGTGTTGGGTTTATAATCCGCTGCCCCAAGCAAACCATCTCTTTGCTCTCGATAAATCAGTACAATCGTATTGATGTTGTTTCGAGCAACAGTGTTCGCGTTGATGCTAGGAGCGATCCATTGCCGCAGTGGATATGAGGCTGTATCGCCTTCGCCACAACCAGACGAGAAAACCAGCGGTATTGCTCAGCTCATGATAGGGACTCCGATACTCGCGAATCAATGTAGCACGCCTGTTGCGATCGTTTTGCAAGGCGAGCCGACGGCTCCGACAGTAGTACGACTTTCAGACGCGAGTGGCGGTGCATTTTTTGTCGACAACCAATGTACAACCGCAATCAGCGAAGTTGCATTTGAACCGGGGCAGCGTACTTCGCAGGTGTTCTATCAGAACTCGCAAGCTGGAATTGTAGTACTCAAAGCTGCGACAGCCGAGGCGACAACAGAGACATGGCTAGGCGTTTCGACGCATTTGATGGGGAATATGGGGCGTTTCCACGGTTGCGTGATCTTAGCAAGCGGAGTGGCGCAATGTTGGGGGCGAAACACCGACAGTGAACTTGGTGATGGCACAACCCAGCAGCGTCTACAACCTACTGATGTGATCAATGGCGTTGGTTTGCGCTGGGCGACCGCAGGAGATGCGCATACTTGTTTTCTCGCCCAAAATGGCGAAGTTTATTGTGTTGGACTGGGAACTTCAGGGCGGCTGGGAAACGGTAGCTTTTTTGCAAGTGAAGCTTCACTAACCCCAGTTGTCGGGATCAATAGTGCGGTTTCGCTAAGCGCTGGAGCGAGTGGAGGTCATGTGTGCGCAGTACTGGCAAACGGAGCTGTACGTTGTTGGGGGCGGGGTTCCAGTGGAAGGCTGGGAAACAACGATACGAGTGACCAAAACGTACCGGTAGAAGTACAGGGGATAGAGGGAGCCGTTTCCGTCGCTGTTGGAAACGCCCATAGTTGCTCACTCTTGCAGGACGGCACCGTATGGTGTTGGGGAGCCAATAGTCAGGGACAGTTAATCGGCAATGGCACCGTCTCCGAGAGTCTTGTACCGATGCAAGTTCCTGGGCTAACTGGCGTTATTCAGATCAGCGCGGGAAATTTGGGAACTTGCGCAATTACCACGGAGGGTCCTGGTTTTTGCTGGGGAAGTGTATCCTACCCAGTCCTAACGCAGGTCCCAGACATCTCTAACGCTATCGCGGTACGCCATGGTTTCAACGTTCGATGCGGTTTGCTTCGGTCTGGGACGGTAACA
>CBDCWZ010000061.1:0-42427 GCA_965223575.1 Kofleriaceae bacterium | reverse complement strand
TGTCGATAAGAAACTGAAGTGGCGCTACACAGACTTGCTTTATCGGGTTGAGTTGCGTGGGCGACCGGTGCTGCTCTATACGCTGCTCGAGGTCCAGGCGAGCGTGTCGCCGTTGATGCCTCTTCGGCTACACATTTATATGGGTCGGATATGGGAAGTGTGGCTGCGGACCAAAGAAAGACCGAGGACTCCTCCGCCGATTATTCCCATCGTGTTGCATCATGGAAATGGGCGATGGAATCTATCCTTGGAGTTTCTTGATCAGTTTGACCTCGATGACGCCACCAAGGAGCTTTTGGCGCCGTATTTGCCTAAGTTTCGGTTTGTTTTGGATGATCTTGCTGTAGAGCCCGATGAGATGATTTTGCAGCGGCGTCTCACCGCCCTTGGGCAAGTCGTCTTGGGCGCCTTGAAATACGCTCGCAGCGAAGATATCTATCAGAAATTCTTATGGCAATGGCGGGGTTTCATAGCGCGCCTAATAGCAAGTCCGGGCGGCCTCGCCGAATGGGTAACAGTGGTGTATTATATACTTACCAACAACGGAGCAGTGGACCCCGAGCGTTTAGGAGCAGAAGTGTACGAACAATTTGGACCAGAAGCGCAGCAAGCGGTCGTGACGGCTGGGCAACGGCTTAGGCAAGAGGGCCGAGAAGAAGGCCGAGAGGCGGGTCGAGAAGAAGGGCGAGAAGAAGGGCGAGAAGAAGGGCGAGAAGAAGGGCGAGAAGAGGGCCGCGCAGAGGGAATAAGCCGCGCGATCGTTTCGGTGCTTGAGGGGCGTGGCATGATTGTATCCGCAGAAGTAAGGAGCCGAGTGGGGAGTTGCGTGGAGCTGGATACTCTGGAGCGCTGGCTTCAAAAGGCGATTGTGGTTACATCGGTTGCGGAGATTTTTGAGGATTGAGGTTATTGCTGGAAATGATGGAAGCAGTGGCCAATGCGAGCAAAGCGAGTAATGTGATCCAATAGAAGCTAGTGGCATAGGTGCTCTTGGGGAACTGTTCGGCGAACGCTCGCCGATGTAATCATCGATCTTGCCGTGGAGCTTTGTCCAGCCAAAGTGGCGGATCAGGGACTAGGCGGCGGGATATTCCGCGGAGAGTTATTCCTGTTTGGTTGGCAGTAGCGGGGTGTCTTGGTGCCAGCCCTTTGGGGTTGTGACGTGCCCTTTGACCTCGGGGCGGTTGCGTCCTGTTCCCGTGGTTGGGGCTTGTTTGATGAGTTTGTGTTGGTAGCACCACTCGTAGTCAGAGGGTGCGACAAGAATTTTGCCAGGGGTCTGGCGGGTGCCAGCTCGAGTGATTGCAATTGTGCTTGTTGAAAGGTGAGGGGCCTCTTTGGCGTGTTTTGTATCTCTGTAATCGTGCTGCCCAATTCGGGTCGATTTTTGTACGTCGAAGAAAGTGACCTCATCCAGCACGTAAGTTCCTCCATGGACAACAATGGCTGGATCACTGCTGCGCATGTGTACAAATGCGATCTGAGGGCTATTGGGTACCGATACGATCTTGGTGATATTTGACCAGGAAAGTCTCGATTTTTTTTCGATTGGTGTTCGGGATTCAATCTGGCCGGTTTTTGTATCAATCACAACAACAGTATCGACATCGAAAAAACGGTGATCTTGGCCGATGAGGACGACCAGTTTTTGGTCGTCTCCACTCATTACTAACCTTGTGGCATCTGAACGTGAGGTTACATCGGGACTGAGCACTAGTTTCCAGCGTTGTTGCAAGGACTCTATGGAGATCGCGTGCACAGCCCAATGGGGTTGCGTATCTTTGTTGGGGGGGACGAGGAAATACAGCTCATTGCGAGCGGCGTTGAAAGCCATTCCGCCAGAGCTGCCCCAAGCAGCAGGAATGTCAAGAACGGTGTGTCCGTTTCGCTTTTCTGTAGTCAAAGACACAGTAGTTAGGTGAAGTCGTTTTGTTGTGGCACTGGGGCTGTAGTTCAGATAGACGCGATCGGCGAGCACGATTACACCACTGGTGTCTGAGCGAAATGCGACATCAAAGCGCCAGTCTCCCTTGGGAGGAGACAGCCCAAGAGACCAATCCTCGCGGTTCGTATGACGCACGGTGTAGTGGTTTGGGCGATCCTCTTCGGCCACGTACCACAATTTGCCATCATTTGACGGCGGTCCCATGGGCCACCCTTGAATGGTTTGCTCTGTGATAGCGCGTTCTCCTTGTAGCTGTAGAACTTTGACCACCGGCGGAACGGTCTCGGTCGAATCAAATTCCTCTCTTTGCCACTCTCCGCCTAGTTCAGCCGCCATGTATCGCTGGTTATCGCTTAGCAACAGTTGGGTTGCGGAACTAGCTTCGGGGACAAAGTGATAAATCATGGTTTCGGCCGGTTTTGCGGTGTTCTTGGTGCAGCCAATGCCAATGATGGAAACTACGATCAAAATAAGAGAGGCGACCAAGACTGCCGAGTAGAGGTTAGTTAGCATAGGTCTTCTTGGGGAACTGTTCGGCGAACTGCTCGCCGATGTAATCATCGATCTTGCCGTGGAGCTTTGTCCAGCCAAAGTGGCGGATCAAGCGACGGGCGTCAATGTCTGATGCTGTTTTGAGTAGTTGTATAATCGCAGTTTCGTCGTTGCCTACCGTGATACCGCTGAGTAGGTCCTTGATGAGCGTTTTACGCTGGACAAAGGTTAGTGACTTGAGTCCACCGGGGGACTGTCAATCAAATTGTGTAAAAAGTCTGGGTTAGGAATTCATTTTAGAAAATCTATAGACAAGGTCTTTGGGGCATTCTGTCTTCAAATAGGATAGCAAATCGGTTGAGTGCAGCAGGCCAGTCGCGGATTGGCATGGTCCATTTCTTCGCAGCATTTTTGAGTGCGAGGTAGACGAGTTTCATAATGGCTTGGTCGTTTGGAAAGGCACCTCGGTTTTTGGTTACCTTGCGCACAGAGCGGTTGAGCGCCTCAATGGCGTTGGTTGTATAAATCGCTCGTCGGATCTCCGGTGGATAGCCAAAGAATGGCGTAAGGTGGTCCCAGTGCGTCTGCCAGGTTTTACTGATCGATGGGTACTTCGTATCCCATGCTTCGGCAAATGCTAGGAGTTCTGTTTCAGCCTCGTCCAAGGTCGCTGCTGTATAAATTTTTCGTAAGTCGCGAGCGACATCTTTGCGGTCCTTCCACGTCGCGTAATTGAGGCTGTGTGTCGGACTGTGTGCACGATACAAAGCTGCACTTGCGCCTTCGGATACATGCTTGCAATGGCTTCAGGAAACCCTTTGAGACCATCTATACAGGCGATAAACACATCGTGGACGCCGCGGTTTTGTAGCTCCGTGAGTACCTGTAGCCAGAATTTGGCCCCTTCGGTCTCGGCAATCCATAAGCCGAGTAACTCCTTGTGCCCCTCCAAATTGACGCCTAGGGCGACGTAGACAGCCTTGTTACGGACGTGGCCAGATTCGCGAGATTTCACGAACAGCGCATCAAAATACACGACTGGGTATACCGAGGACAGCGATCGAGACTGCCAGGCCTTGACCTCGTCGAGCACCGCATCGGTGACTTTCGACACTAAGGCTGCAGACACTTCCACCCCATACATTTCCTGCAGGTGACCTTGGATCTCACGGATCGTCATGCCACGTGCGTACATCGACAAAATCTTGTCATCAAATCCATCAAATCGAGTTTGTCCCTTTTTGATCAGTTGGGGGTCGAACGCTGCTTTGCGGTCACGCGGAACCTGGATCCGAGCTTCTCCGAATTTGTTCACTCTTCATGGTTACTCGATAATCCAGCGAGGGTTCACACGGGGGATGTGATCTTCCCCATAAAGTAGTTCATGAGTGGATCCATTCCATGGTTCGCATGAGCGTGCTGTTTTTTTAGGCTTCGTTCTCCTGATATTCCGGAACGTTTGATAGTGCCTCCTCCTGTAGGGGTGAGAGTGTGTAGTATCTGTCCGTCGAGATTGTATGTCGACCAGTTTGAGATATGATCGTCGCCCACCATTAACGGTCCGGGTGGGAATTCTAAGGGGTAGATGCACTTTTGATGCAGATAGTAGTCTTCGGTACGAGTGAAGCCGAGGGTATTCAAGGCATCACGTCCCATTGCGTCCTCAGGACGAAAAGTTATCACGAAGTCGATGTCCATCGACTGATAGGCTTCCGGTGCATAATACGTTGCTGCGCTGCCCCCAGTTAACACTGCTGTGATCCCGCTTTGGTCCAGCGCAGTACACACCGCAAAAGCAACGTCAACGAGAGAACTGTCTTTGGAAATCGTCACCCTGGTTTGCCTTTGCGCCGTGGCCTTCGTCGTTTCTTTGCGGCGGCTCGCTGAATCTTAACGTCATTTTGTCCGAGTTTCCAGAGCAACGCTCGAAGCTCTTTGTAGCAGACATAACGAGGATTGAAACGGACCTGCCTGGTGTTTCCGATTTTGTTGCTGACAACAACGCCTTCTGATTCCAATGCTTCAACAATCTTCTGGACAGAGAATAGAGGGGCACCGAGCAACCGCGCCAACTCCGATGGATAACTGGTCTCCAATAACCGAAGCAGAATCATGATGGCTGTTCGTCGCGAACTGCCGAACAGATTATGGGTTTTATCGACTGACATGTTAACCAACTATTGGTGGCATTATAACCACCTTTTAGTGGTAATGAAAAGATGTGTTTTAGTGGCGTTGATCGGCACAGATTAGCTATTTGAGGCCGATTGTAGGTGGATGTGCAGGAGCTGTCGGCGCGGTTGTTGCCGGAAAATCAGACGGAGCACTTCTAGATCGTCCATGTCGTGGCCGTTGATTTGCGAAAGAATAACGTCGTTAAAAGACCCCATGCCACCATACCATGAGAGAATCTCATTGAGGTGTTGTAGGGTAAGATCCGAGTTTGTGTCGAGCAAAATCTTTTGAATTTTCTGTGACCAAAAAATTTCGCCAGCCTGTTGCAGCAGCGTTGCGCATCTGGAGAGGATAGTTGTCAGGTCTCTGTAGGCATATTTTTGTTCTCCGCGTTCATTCAACAATCCAGGGGGATTAACACGTGGGATGTATACTTGGCTACCGCCACCGAGTAACTGTCCCCCAAGTGGGGTGTTCTGGGGGGCGGCAGCTCCCTCGAAAATGATTGTTCCAGTTGGCACGCGAATTTTTACTACGTGTGCCGCTGTGTTGCCCCAGTTTGGGAGGAGCGACGAATCAAGTTGGGACTGAAGCGGACCTGTGGGGTTTACTCGGGTCCAGGTCCCAACTTGGCAGCCCGCCCGCCGTATACACGATAGAGAATGGTGGCTTCTGAGAGCGCCACTGAGGTGTAAGAACTACTTCTAAAGGTATCGGCGGTGTCTTGTCTCAATGGGCCTGGTCTTATTGGTCCATATCGCGCATCCATGTTGGGAGAGCGTTTGGTTGTCTCGCCTCGGTTCTTGATTCCAGATTTAGTATTTGGCCGAGGGATGTTTCTGGGGATGAACTGTGTTATCTCTCCCTTACTCGCCAACATTTTCTTGCATTACGTGTTGGACGAGTGGTTTTTTCGGGATGTTGTGCCGCGAATGAAGAGGCAAGTTAGCCTTGTGCGGTACTGTGACGACTTTGCAATGGTATTCGAGGACTTTCTCGACAGTGATAGAGTCCTTGGGGTGTTGGGAAAGCGCATGTTGAAATATGACTACACCCAACGAAAACACGCCGTATCGACTTTCGATTTCGACGTCCAGACGGCGGTCGTCATCCGAAAACGCAGGGGACGACGTTCTACTTCCTGGGGTCACCCATGTTTGGAGGAAATCCCGGCGCAATAAGAACGTGGTCTTTCAGCGAACTGCGAAGGACCGTTATGCACGCTCACTTCGTGCAATACACCTATGGTGTAAGCGGAACTTCCACAGGCCCGTTGCCTGGCAGCAACAAAGGTTGCGAAGAATGCTGATGGGGTATTATGCGTATTTCGGCATTACAGGCAACGGCCTGCGTCTTCGATGGTTCTTTCACCGGGTGGAAAGAATGTGGTATCGGTGGCTGCAACGACGAACGCGCGGTCGCCGTGGTGCTCCGGGGTACGAGATGTTTCGCTCCCGGTATGCACTACCACAGCCGCGAATCGTGCACCAATACATCATTGCGAGCGAATCTGTGGTGTGAGGAACCGGATGCGGGAAATCTGCACGTCCGGATCTGTGAGGGGTGGGGGCGGTAACGCCCCCACCTACTCGGCATCTAAGCCTAGGCGTTTCCATAGTTGTTGCCGACTGTTGAGTAGTAGATTTTCAAACTGTAACCCAAGGATCGACTCCCAGCCTCGGGGAAGTCGCCCGGCACCCGTGCTGATCCGATGTTTGCTCCGTTCAATGTATCGGAGGTAGAAGCGAAGGTAGTTGTCGCTTAGTCGGTAGTGGCTCCAACATTGCGGATTTTCGGACATGTTGCGCGAGGGTCCAGAATAAGTCAGCCCAATCATCGGATCTTGGTGGCGAGGTGATTTCGGGATCTAATTTAGCGCAATGAATTTGTCGCTGCGTTATGCTAAGTGTCTAAGATTAAATGCATTATGGCGGGGGTGGGGCATTTCGCTTTGGGGCATTTCGCTTTATTGTCTACAAATACAACCGCCCTGTTTCGCAGGGGCTTTGTTGGCTATAGCAGCGGTCGCTGCTTGTGGAGATTGGCTAAATCTTAGATTGCCGGGTTATGGAACAAATTCGTCTGCGCCGATATCGTAGCCTTCTCCTTGGGGGCGTTTTTGATTTTCAAAATCTTCGCTCACTGTCGCGTCGGGTGTGCCGGTATCGATGCAGCAAGTTGAGTTGGTGGTCAATTTGAATGTTTTGGCATCGAGGGCTGGGGGGGAGTTGACGTTGCCAATGCCGGGATAGAGGGTGTCTCCACCGATGTTGGAGTATTCCCAACTGCAGCTTTTTTCAATTGCTGGAGGGGTGACATTTGGGGCTCCGGTGTTGCCAAAGACAATGTTGTTTTGTGCAACCAGGTGTTTTGCGGTAGCACAGGAAACACCTGAGGCTGTTGCCAATGTGGTGGTGCTATTTTTGTAAACTGTATTAAATGCGAATGTTTGGAAGGGAGTTTCCCGAATGATAATGTTTTGGATTGTTACCGGAGAAAATATTTGAAAGGAGGAGCTCTGACCGTTCCCCACGAAAAAATTGTTCACGACTGAGAAGTCCGAATTCTGGATGATCAGTCCGCTTGTTTCGTTGTTCGTTATCGTTGAGTTTTTGAGTGTGAGATTTCCGCCACGAACGTGTATTCCAATCGCAGTGTTGGTCACAATCGAACTTTCTATTGTAACTTTGCCGCTGCTGATGTTTATCCCTGTGAAGTTGTGCTCCCGTGGGTCTTCTTTCGGAAAGTTGTTTGTTATGAGGGTGTTTTGCACCCTAGCAATCCCTCCTTGGACGAGTATTCCATCGTTTGTTCCCGGATCGCCGTCGCCACGTACCGCTGAATTCGATATTCTAAGTGTGCCACGCATGAGGGTGATTCCGATTCCATTGTTGGATACTTCAGAGTTGTGCAAGGTGATGGTCTCTCCGCTTGCATTGATCCCTTGGTCATTGTTGGTCACAATCGAATTTTGGACTAATAGGTTGCCTTGGTGGACAGTGATTCCCCTAACGCTCTTGGTCACCGTCGAGTTTTTTAGGGTGACGGCGCCTCCCGCAATGCTTATTCCGATATCGCTGTTGGATACGATCGAGTCTTGTACTGTGAGAGTACTGCCTTCAACGATGATTCCGACATTGTCGTGGGCTGTTATCACCGATTCTTCTGCGACATGAATTGCGCAATCGGCGGCGTCGATCCCGTTGCCACTGCCCTGTTCTGCGGAGCCTTTGAGCTCCGTATGGAACAGTGAAACTGACGCATCGATGCAAGAAATGCCAGTTTGACCACTCTCGGTGTTGATCTGAATCGAATCCAGAATTGCATGAATGCCCTCGGCTACGAGCACGACCGGTTTGACGGTATTTTGGGTGTTTACGCGCGGGTTAATGATGACGCCAGCTTCACCAACAATCAAAACATCTGTGGTGATCTCGAATGTTTCTGGATAGGTTCCGGGCGCCACGCGAATCGTTGTCTTGGTAGAGTTGTCGGCTGCGACGAGACGTAATGCCTTATTTATCGTTGCGCACGCGAGGTTTCCGGGGTCTTCACCGCATGGACTATCGTCGGTTATCTTCGTGTTTGCATCGACAAACACCATGGTATCCTTGGCCAGGCAAGATCCTGTTTGGGTGCATATGCCAGGGACACCGTTATTGGCACAGTCCTCGTGCGTATTGCAGCCTCGGCATGCGTAAGCTTCGCAGATCGGTTTTGTCGAGTCCGTGCAATTCGTGTCAATCGCGGCAGTTTTTTGCAGACAGGCAACGCAGGTGCCATCCAAGCAGTGGGGTACGGTAGCGTCTCGCTCCGCGCACATGATGTTTCCACTGTCTCCGGGTCGGCAGGGTTGACAGCTGCCGTCGACGGCGCAGTCGGGGGCGGCGTTGTTGCGGCAGTCGATCGGTTTTGTGCACGCGATGCAGCTTCCCTGCTCGCTGCAAAGTGGTGTGGTCGCCGCGACTGCGACACATTCGGCGTCGCCTTCGGTTCCCGGGGTGCAACTGCGGCATAGGTTTTCTTCGACATCGCAGATCGGGACGAGGCTAAAACAGCCTAGGTCACAGCTCGGCCGAAAGACACATTCGTTTTGCAGCGAGCCGCTTTCGCCCAGCGAGTCACAAAACATCTTTGGGTCGCTGCAGGATACGTTATCAGCACAGAACTCCGGGTTGCTTTGTTTTCCACAGGCGACGATTGCCATCGCAACCGCAATGAGCAAACAGGGGGATATTGTGCGATAGAGAAGGACGGTTCGGCTCATGCCGCAACGGTCGGCGGGGTGATGGTCAGTTTTCATGTTTGAATCCGCCCGGCAACGATGTTGTTGCTGTCAAGGAGAGAGAAAGGGAGACGCGTTGGCGACTTTTTTGTGAAAGTCGCGCAGATAGCGAACGTGATCGCACTTGGGATACCACGAATCCTCTCAATGGAGAATGGAAAAAATGTGGCTGCAGTCAATGTCCGAAAAGTGTCCGAAAATTTCGAAAAATGGACGGCACGAACAATGCATAGCTAAGAATTTGATCGCTTAATGATGAGAAGTGGGAAAAGTAGCCTATTTAGCCGGATTTTTGGGAATGCCGGGAAGCAACGCCCCTATTCGTCATTCGTCGTCGGTTGCTCGTATGAGCTAGAATGGTATCGCCAAATGTCGTGGTTCTTGTGAGTGCTGCATGGTCCCCGTAGGTATCGGTTTGGTCTGATTGTCGGGTGTGCGTTTTTCGTTCGCCTCACCTGCGTTCATGGAAAAGGTCACTGATGGTAACCGTTGGTAATGGTTTCGTTTGCCCAACGATTGAGTTTTAGTCCGTGTGTAGTGACCAGGACCCATTCGAGTTGTTTGTGGGTTTTGGTGACACGCTGAAATGTCTCCATTTTTCTTTTTAGTTCATTGAGGAATAGGGGGACACACAACCCATTTCCTGTTTGTGCTAAAGATTAGGTTGTGTGTCCGCCTATTTGATTTGGTCCCCCTATTTGTACAGCCGTGACGACTAGGGGGGGCGGTGTTCCTAATCTCTCCCAGGGGCTCCGATCGCACATGGCCAGCACCAAGGGCATATAGTTCGAATGCGGACGTCGGTGGCGTTTCGTTGTTTCGCCCAGGACTCATAGTCGCCTATTTCAGGGCGAGACCACCATTTGTCGCGGCGTAAATGGTACGGCCGTCGACAAATACATCGCGCACAAGGTTGCTTGCGAGATCTTGATATCCAGGGGAGTTTGTTGGAATTGTTATAAACTCTCCTTTCACCGTAACGGGCACACCGGTGACCGAGCCAATATTGATGTTTTCTGAGGAATTGGCTGTAAAGTTAAGGGTTATCGCGCCCGCTACGTCCGAACGGAGATTGTCAAAAGTAGCAACACCATTGATTACAGGCTGTTCTTTGGTTCCGCTAAGAGTTCCGTTTCCCGATGCGATGGCAACCGAGATATTCGTCTCCGCATCCGGATTTGTTTTTGCACCAAATTGGTCCCGGACCTCTATCGTGAACGCTGGCCAAGGGCTGTTCGTCAGTGCCGTGGGTAGTAAACTTGGTGCTACTGCTAGCTGAGCAGCGGTTCTGACCCCATCGACGTCCCCACAGGCAGAGTAAATCCCGATTATAGCGATGACGAATACTTTGAAGATTTTGTAACGGAACATCGACTTTTCCTTTAGAGAAAGATGTTGATAACTGTACGGACGTGACCACCAAGAAATGGTTCTAACCCCACGAACGATAGCATGGAAAAGAGCAACAATGACCAAGAAAATTGAGGAGGTCAAATGGCACTCAAATTTTGGGTGTCCGAAAAAGTCAAATTCCGTCCGAGAATTCAAAAAAGCGTCTATCACTAAGGAGGAATAGGACCGAAAATATCGTGTGCATGGGCAAAACAAGCCTGTGTTTCTGAAAAGGAGCGGTGCATAGGCAAAACAAGCCTGTGTTTCTGAAAAGGAGCGATGTATCAAACAAACGCCTGATGGATCATTTGTGTACGCTTGTGGTGTGGAGTGTAGCGTTTCTTTCTTCCGCCAACGAGTGTTCTGGATTGCTGTTTTGGTGTGCCTAGTGCGAAAATCGCGCACAAGTGCCTTACGACGCTGTCGAAGGCAAGCTACAGGATCTTCAGGGAAGTATCGCCGGTGGTTCGGCCGCTGGTTGTGACACCTCAAGTTTCAGGTGGTCCAGGATTTTGTCAGCGACTGACGAAGAGGGGATAACCGCGATGATTTTCATTGGCCCGCTACACTGGTCGAAAGACAAAAGCGGATACTGCAAAGGAAGGATCCCGGCCGGTGTTTTACGACTAGCGCGCCCTTGAGTCACTTGTGCCAAGGCTCAGTAAACATGTCAAACGACCCAAACTGTACATTCGCGACTCTGGAATCTTCCACTCACTAATGTCGACGGCGGAGTAGTCCACTTGTCGCTCTACGGCGAACGTAGTTCGTGTAGTCGGCGAAGCCAGTATCCAGGTAGTCGTTTACCGTGAGCGACAGCAATAATGGTAGCAGTAGTGTCGTTCTCGACGACATAACAGAGTGCAATGGGAAATCGTCGAAGTAAACGTTTGCGCACAATCCAGGGACCTGGAGTCGATATTCGAGGGCTGGCGTTCGGGAACTCAAGTACAAAGGCGATTTCTTCATCTATTGCCCGAACGAACTCGGTACCGAGGCCCGCTCCACAGTTTTCATAATATTCTGCGGCGCGTTCGTACTCATCGAGTGCAGACGCGGCAAAGCGATATTTCATATCTCACGTAACGCTGCGATCCTGGCGAGCACACGTTTTCGAGCTTCTGCTCCGTCGATCGTTTTCATCGTACCGTCGGCGATTTCTTGGACGCGACGAGCCAGTTCTTGCCCCCAGGCCTCATCAAAATCTACTCTTTCTTCTTGATCATCAAGGCTATCAAGAAGTTTACACGCTGCTCGGGCGCGATCGTTAGTCGGAAGCTTCATCAGTTCGGCGAGGTGCTCGTTCATACTCTATCTAGTGTAACCTGTTGTGAACTGGTCGCCAATGTTCTTTGGGGATGGTCGCTGAGAGCTTCCAAGTCTTCGTAATTATACAATGGATTCGGAATAGGGGGACACACAACCCATTTCCTGCGGAATAGGGGGACGGAATAGCGGAATAGGGGGACACACAACCCATTTCCTGTCTGTGCTAAAGATTTGGTTGTGTGTCCCCCTATTTTGCTCGGCGATTTGGCCGTGGGAGTCCGACGCTGGATCGCCGCGTACCTTTCTTGGTGGGTAAATTACAAGAGTGATTTGAGTGCGATAGGCAGAGCAGAAGAGATGTTTGAGCTTGTCGAGGTTCGCCCAGAGAGTGCTACGGAGGATGCCCGTGCGGCGGCAAGTGGTCTGCTTCGCGAGCTTCAGTTGCTTGCGCCGGGGTTTGCCGGACCGGATGAATTTTATCGAGATTCGTGAACAAGTAGATATCATTCTTGCCCCACATGAGATGGTGGGTGCCATAGGTCATGAGTACCTAAGCTAAGTGGCCCCTTTTTTGGGGCAATCGGGGTTGAGGTAGTTTTTGATGGTGGTTGGTATTGTAGGTGTCGGCGCTCGCTGGCGAGTTATCGCTACCTTGGTAGTGGTATAGGGCCTGCCAATCAAAAGGATCGGGCATGGGTACAGCGTCGCCTTGTTCGGCGTTTTTTCCCGCACCCGGAAGGGGAACCATGGAATAGGCGCCGGATCGTGCAATCGAGATGTGTCGGCATATCGTTTTGCGGCCCGGTTGGATTTCCTGGGGCGATCGCCCGTGGTTGGTGGGAGTCGATGGCGTTGGTACTGCCTTTGCCTGGGGCTCGTTTTGATCGCAACGGAGGTCTCTGTTTGTATGCGTCTGTTGGCGCGCCAAATTGCGCGACGGGGTCATCGGGGGCTAGTCGAGTCGACTCGAATCGTGTATGTCGGCAGTCGCGAAGATATCCCATCCCATTGGTACGGAAGAAGTGGGGAGTGGAGGCAAAATCGTCGCTGATGGTTGTCTCGGTGTCCGGGATTCTTTGAAAACGGACGGTATGGGATGTGCACTACTGTCCCCCGCTGATCGATTGGGCTGCGATGGATGTCACCGCGACGTGATAGAAAACAGCGTCGTCGTGTTTTATGTCGGATCCGCATTCCCATAACGCGTTGGTGCAACGGACGTTTCACAATCCGAAGCACGTGGTCGGTGAGCTGCAGGCGGTGTTGCCCAAGCAACTTTGCGAGGATATCGACTGGTCTACGTTGAAGCGATTGCCTGGTGACTTTGTCGATAAGAAACTGAAGTGGCGCTACACAGACTTGCTTTATCGGGTTGAGTTGCGTGGGCGACCGGTGCTGCTCTATACGCTGCTCGAGGTCCAGGCGAGCGTGTCGCCGTTGATGCCTCTTCGGCTATACATTTATATGGGTCGCATATGGGAAGTGTGGCTGTGGACCAAAGAAAGGCCGAGGACTCCTCCGCCGATTATTCCCATCGTGTTGCATCATGGAAATGGGCGATGGAATCTATCCTTGGAGTTTCTTGATCAGTTTGACCTCGATGACGCCACCAAGGAGCTTTTGGCGCCGTATTTGCCTACGTTTCGGTTTGTTTTGGATGATCTTGCTGTGGAGCCCGATGAGATGATTTTGTAGCGGCGTCTCACCGCCCTTGGGCAAGTCGTTTTGGGCGCCCTGAAATACGCTCGCAGCGAAGATATCTATCGGAAATTCTTATGGCAATGGCGGGGTTTCATAGCGCGCCTAATAGCAAGTCCGGGCGGCCTCGCCGAATGGGTAACGGTGGTGTATTATATACTTACCAACAACGGAGCAGTGGACCCCGAGCGTTTAGGAGCAGAAGTGTACGAACAATTTGGACCAGAGGCGCAGCAAGCGGTCGTGACGGCTGGGCAACGGCTTAGGCAAGAGGGCCGAGAAGAAGGCCGAGAGGCGGGTCGAGAAGAAGGGCGAGAAGAAGGCCGCGCAGAGGGAATAAGCCGCGCGATCGTTTCGGTGCTTGAGGGGCGTGGCATGATTGTATCCGCAGAAGTAAGGAGCCGAGTGGAGAGTTGCGTGGAGCTGGATACTCTGGAGCGCTGGCTTCAAAAGGCGATTGTGGCTACGTCGGTTGTCGAGATTTTTGAGGATTGAGTTTGTTGCTGCTGAATCGGATGGCTGGGAATAGGCTGTGTTGTCCTCCATTTTGTAAATCCGCTCAATTTGCTAATATTGTTGACTAAATGTTCCTGGACGGAGGACATCTGCAAATCGACTTGCATACAAAACGTCGGTATATAATAATAACTATCAACGTTTTGAAATGGCCACTATCACAGACTGCATACTGAAATTCGCGAACAAAAATGGAGTCGTACGCCCATGCGAACTCGAAGCCAAAGGGATTTCAAGATCCCATATCTACCGTCTTCGCGATCAGGGCGTACTGGAACAAGTAGGAAGAGGTCTATACCGGATCGCAAACGCCGATGTCACGGAACACCACAACTTTGCCACGGTAAGTAAACGAACACGTCACGGCGTCATATGTTTGCTTTCAGCGTTGCGTTTCCATGACCTAACAACCCAAGCCCCGTTCGAGGTTTGGATCGCCATCGATGTTAAAGCACGAAAACCAGCGCTCGAATACCCACCGATCTGTGTGATTCGCATGAGCGGGAAAGCGCGAACACTTGGCGTTGAAAAACATGTAGTCGAGGGGGTAACGGTGAAAATATATAACGCAGCAAAGACTGTCGCAGATTGCTTCAAGTACCGAAACAAGATCGGGCTGGATGTTGCAATCGAGGCACTTCGAGGCTACCGAAAAAATAAGGGTAGCCTAGATGAGCTATGGCGATTCGCACGTGTTTGTCGGGTTGCTAACGTAATGCGCCCTTACATGGAAAGTATTGCATGACCAAGAAAGTCTCCAATATAGCCGCGTCAGTCAGGCAGCGACTACTAGACCTAGCACGTAGACGGGGTGATGAGTTCCATCTGATCATTACCAAATACGCTCTAGAACGGCTTCTTTATCGTTTGACGATTTCCCCATACAAAAACAGTTTCGTTCTCAAAGGCGCGATGCTCTTTAGCTTATGGACAGAAGAGGCTTATCGGGCAACTCGTGATCTAGACCTGCTGGGTTCTGGTGGCCCGTCGATCAAGCGACTCGAAACCATATTTCGTGACATCTGCCAAATTGAGGTTCAAGACGATGGCCTGCAATTCGATACTACAACGATATCTGTATCATTGATTCGAGAAGAAAAGATCTATGAGGGTACGCGCGTGCTATTGCAGGCTCACCTAAGTGGTGCCCGTATTCCAATCCAGGTTGATGTCGGTTTCGGTGACTCAACGATACCCGCGCCGCAGATGATTGAGTTTCCTACTCTGCTCGCGTTTCCTGCTCCAAAACTCCGGGCCTATCAGCGTGAAACTGTGATCGCTGAGAAGTTCGAAGCCATGGTTTCACTTGGCATAGCCAATAGTCGAATGAAAGACTTCTATGATCTGTGGGTGTTGGCGAACGAGTTTAACTTCGACGGCACAATATTGGCACATTCCATCCGGGCTACGCTCGAACGACGTGGCACCACTCTTCCTGGCGATGTGCCATTGGCGCTGACAAGTGAATTCTATGACGATGTTGGGAAGCAGGCTCAATGGAAAGCATTCGTGCGGAAAGGCCGCCTGCTACGTCAACCTCAATCGTTCCGAGTCGTAATAGATCAGTTGTGCAGATTTCTGTTGCCAGTCGTGGAGTCCATCAAGGCAGGACAGCCTCTTGATCGAACATGGGACAAACACAACGGATGGATAGTGCAAACTTAGAACCTCGTGGCGAATTTTCCAGACTAGATGTTGTTTTGGGAATTGGGGACACAGGAATAGAGGCCCAGTAAGTGGGGCAGAGGCCCAGTAAGCGGGGCGTTATTTGATCGTGACGCGAAGTTTCGCAAACTGCGTGTGTGATAACTGGTGTGGCTTTCGGGGCAAAACTAACCGGTTTTCTCCCAAGAAGCAGAGGACTCTAGGCCATGTTTTGCATAGTCCTTCAACACGTAGTTGATGAGTGACTGGTAAGGTAAGCCAGTCTTCTCTGCGAGTGATTTGAAGTAGCGAATGACATGTGGATCGAGCCGGATCGTAACGGATTCTTTAATGTGCTTAAGATACTTAGGCTCTGCTTTTCGCAGTTTGGCAAAATCATATTGTCGACGCATTGTTTTTCTTCAAACATACTGTTGCGTTCGTTGCGAGTTGCTTTGCGCGCCGAAATGATTCGTATCTCAGTGCCTTTTGGATTCTCGCAATTAACCACCAGAAGAACACGACCTTGATCGCCGAATCCAATAGCAATGTAACGATCTTCTTCATCGGAATGGGTTGGGGAGAAGAGCAGGCGGATTTAGTCGTCGTAGTCCTCATCGTCGTCTCGCCATGGTTCGCGGGCGCGAACATCCGGCACAACGTAGCGAATCCCCTGGTTGTCGGACGGGTTTAGCCAAAGCATTCGCTCGAACACGCGCTCTGCCTCGTCCCAGCGCTTGAGTCGCCACAGACACAGTCCGTAGCCTTGCAAGCAGCGCAGGAAAGGCCGGTTGTCGATGAGACCCCAGACAAGCACGCCGTCGAAATCATCGCCCAGAGACAGTCCGCCAATACCAACGCCGACCTCGTAGTGGCGCAGTGCGCAGTCGGGGCTGTGCCGGTAAAGGATGTTACCAAGATGCACGTGAGCGTCGAGGCAGCGCAGATCCGCCTCGAGCATCTTGGTCAGGAGATCCTGTGCGCCGGCTATATCACCGGCAGTCTTGAGGTCGATTGCTCGACGGATGGGATTCCAGTCAAAGTCCTCCGGGTCGCTGCCAGGCAACACTTGCTCCATCTCGAACATCGGGCGAGGGCCGCGTGCAATGATGGGTTTGGCCCAGTCTTCGATCGGATCGTCTTCTTCGCCCCAATACTCTCGGGCAGGATCCCACTCACCAAACTCGCTAAGGGTAAGGGGCACCAACCCAAGCGCGGTTACTTGAACTTTCGCCGCTGTGATTTTCCCGGACAGATAGGGATGCCCAGCGTGGCGCCATTGCTTGTTGGGCTCGACCGTAACGATCTGTCCAGGCACAACGTTGTGCAGGCCGCGAGTACGCAGTGTGATCGCGCGTCCACAACCTATCAGCCGACAACGGGCTGATTGTTGCTTTACGGCCAGGACGGCGAGCTCAACTGGTCTTGACAGATCGATATCATCTTCGCTCGCCTTGTGCTGTTGTTTCTTACTCTGAGGGGCAAGCGCGGGTTTGGTGCCGGCCGGATCGATCCCTAGCCACGTGCGGTACGCAGCCAGTAATAAATATGCCGCGTTACCAGGTGCTAGCTGCACGTCAGCAAAGCTAATCTGATGTTCGTTGCCATCTTCTCTGCGGCAGAGAGCCGTGAGTCCACGTCGAGCGTTTCCGTCGTAATCGAGCGCGACAAGCGACAGGGGTTCGTCAACCACGTGGATGTCCATCGGCAAGTCGAGGCCACCGGCGATCCGATCACGAAGCGCCAACAGCTGCTCGTTTTCACTATGAGCGTCGGCCAGTATGTCTGTAAGCAGGGCATCCACCTTCTTGGATAACGGTTTCTTACGTTTGGGCATGCGCGGTATCCTACCGGTCCTTATCTGGTAGCACCACCGCTATTGTTTGCTAACGCCAGAGGCTGGGGGCGCTGGGGGCGCCACACTTAGAAAGGCTGGGTTATTTAACCTAGTTGCCGTGGTGTTTCTCGCTCTAGCGAAGCGGGCGGGGTCGCGTGGTTGCACAATAGTTTTGGCTGGGTATTTTGGATATATCCGGCCAAAACTCGTTAGCTCGCACATGTTGAAAACAAGAAGAAGGTGCAGTAGCGTAGAAAGCGTGAGGGATAGGGCAGCGTTGAATCAAAAGGCTCGGAGTACAGGCGCGAAGATCGAAAGGAACTGGATGGGCTTTTTGACGTCTTGCAGGCAGGGGGCGTTGAGGGTTTTGGGCGCGATGGTGCCCTGGGTGAGCCATTGGTGGCAGGCGAGGGCGGCGGTGGCTTGAAAGTTCATCCCGCACGCGGCAAGCTCTTGTGCTGCGTGTTGGAAGTACTGGTCGGTTTGGTCATCGTTTGACAGGTATGCGAGTTGGGCGCGGATGAGTTTTGCGTGGGCGAGGGCCCAGCGGGGTCTCTCTTTGCTGAGACGTTTTGCGCATTGCTGGGCGGTTTGCCTGGCTTTCGCTGTGAAGGTGCCTGGCTGTTTGTGCTTGTAAATGTGTTTGTGGTCGTTGGCGAGATAGGCCAGCGCGGTGCGGGCGAATTGCTCGTTGCTGTGGATGCGGTTGTACTCGACGCGCATGAGTCCCGATTGGTGGATGCTGTCCCAGCGGGATTGCAAGTTGAGATAAGCTGTTTGGCCGTTGCCGGCGTAGAGCTCGGTGTTTACGATTCCAATGGAGTACAGCAGGTGCTGCAGGTGAAACCCCTTTTGCGACCAACTGGCAATGGCTTGATCGGATTGACGTTTGGCTTCGGCGACGTTGTCCATCATCAGCCAAATGATGTTGGGCATGCCGGTTTGCACGGTCACTGCGTGGTAGAGGTTGCCTCGGGTGCGTGCCTCTGTCGCGCTGGCGCGAATTTGCTCTGGAGATTCGCCTTTGAGTCCAACGTAAAACTGGGCAGAGCGTGCGACAAATTGTGTGGTCGCGCGCTCCCAGGAGACGTCTTGGGGGATGGTGGCAAACAGTTGGTTGGCCTTGGTGTTCATGTCGAAGGCCGATTGCCAATGGCCTCTAAAAAACATGATGACGCCCGACATGAGTTGGTGGAGGGCCAATAGGTAGGGAGACTCTACTGTCTCTGCGATGTGTTTGGCGTTGTTGAGTAATTGGTCCACATCGTATGGATCCGTGGAAGAAACACCGCGGGTGGCTGCTTCCATGGTGAGGGAGCGACCGATCCGAAACGGGTCTCCGGCTGACAGGGAAAGGGAGAGCGCATAGGTATGATACATGGCGCCGCGGACCTGGTCGGTGTTAAAGAGTCCCATCATGGTGTCCCAGGCCATGTCGATACGGGCGAGGTCGCTGGTACCGATATCAGCGCTGGCGTCTTGGTGCTCGGTCCATGATAGGTCCCAGTGACGCAGTTTTAACAGGAAGCGCTGGAGGAGCAAGGTGCGCAGGGTTGCCTTTGTGGTTAGCGGGGTGGGGAGTTTGCATGCTTGGAGGATGGGAGTCATGGCCGCGATGCCGGCGTCAATGTGGCCGCTGCGAAGTAGTTGGTTTGCGGCACGCTGTTTGAGGCGCAAGGCCATGTCTGGGGGGACAGCTTGGGCGGCGTGGTCAAAGGCGCGGGCGGCCTCGGGGCCTCTGCCGGCGTTTTCTAGGGCTTCGGCCATGGCGATGTAGAGCGTGTTGATGTTGTGTACGGAGTGGTTGTCGGTGGCGTGCGGGTTGCGCTGCTCGAGCTCTTCGCGGAGGGCGATGGTTTGTCGGTACCAGTGGGCGGCGCGGTCAAAGGCCAGGGCTTGGGCGGCCTGTTGTGCGGCCTGTAGGGTGTAGCGGGCCGCGTTTGCGGGGGAACCGGCTGCGCGCCAGTGGACGGCGAGGAGTTGTGCGTCGGTGGATTGGGATGCCTCTAGGGTGGTGGCCAGGGCTTTGTGGTAGTGGCGGCGCTGCGAGCGGTCGAGACCGGCGATGATGCTCGAGCGTATGCGGTCGTGATAGGGCTGGACGAGGTCAGTCGGTCGGTTGCCGTGGGTGGTGATGAGGCGTCCGATCCGCAGGGGTTGCAGGGCGTCGTCGATGTGGTCGACTTCGATTTGTGCTGCCTTGCGAGCGGTTTGTTGGCAAATGGGGGTCCCTGCCAGGGCAATGATGTGGAGCAGCTGTTGTGTTTTGTTGTCGAGCGTTGCGACCCGCTGGGTGAGCGCTTGGGTCATGTGGGGGGCGGATTGGTTGGTTTGTGGCGAGGCTGGTGTTTGTGCGGGCTGGCTGGATTGTTTCGGGTAGTCGCCGGCGAAGCGGCAGAGTTGGCTCAGAAACAGGGGATGGCCGTCGGCCTCGATGAGCAGGGCATCTAGGTGGTCACTGGCGATTGTCGGAGTGTTGGACAGGGGCTCCCTACCAGTTGAGGACTCGCGGAGCAACTGTGTCGCGAGTTGTCGGGCATCGTCGTCCTTGAGTTTGCCGACTGCTAGCGGGCGGACGTCGCCCGGCCATAGATCGGGTGTTGTGCCTTCTTCGCCGGTTTCGGTTTGCAAGAGTCCGCGGTGAGTGGCGATAAGCAACAAGTGGGGAGCGTTGGGGGGACGCATGAGCGCACCGAGGACGCGCCAGCTGTCGAGGTTAGCCCACTGCAGGTCATCAATGGATAGGATGATCGGTTGGTTGCGGCGGATCGCCACAAAGAGTTGTCGCAGGGCAGCAATCCCGCGCCAGCGCCGCTCTTGTTGGGAGATGTTGGGGGGCTCTGCGGCCGTCGCGATGAGTCGGGTACGCTGCAGTGCTGGAAACAACTGCGCGAGGGCGGATAGCTCTGCGGGCAGATATCGCGGGAGATCGCGAGGGTGAATCTCAGAGAGAAATAAGCTCAGCTCATCGACAATGCCGTCAACGCCCTTGTACGAGGACGACTCTCGCTCGTAGCAGCGGGATTGGAGGATGAGGGTATGCGGAAATTCTCGTTGGATGTCGCGAACAAAATCGCGGACGAGCGCGGACTTCCCGATCCCGGATTCGCCGCTGATCATGACGGTGACGGCGCCGTGCTTGGTATCGGTGAAGGCCTGGGCGAGGGATTGCTTCTCGACTGCGCGACCAACAAAGCCGGGCTCGGGGAGGCTTGCCGGATCTGCGTGGTCAGGGAAGCTTGCGTGACTGATGTGGTCGGTGTGGTCTGCGGCGGTCTGCGGCGTCCAACCGATGGATGCGCCGGTGGCGGCCAGGATGTCTTGTGCCCCCGCGCGCTGTTTTGGATCGTTGTCGAGCAGGCGAAGGCACAGTTGATCGAGGTCGTCTGGGACCCTGGCATCGAACGAACTCGGCGGGGGCGGGCCTCCGGCCCCCAGGGGTGGGTAGCCGCTGAGTGCCAGATACAGCAGCGCGCCGACGCTATACCAATCCGCTTCGGGCCCAACGTGTTTGCCCCCGGCCTGCTCTGGTGCCATGTAGCCGACGGTCCCGACGAGTTGTCGATCTTGCCAGCGGTCGTCCGAAAAGTCGGTAATTAGGCCGAAATCAAGAATCACGGCACGGCCTTCGTCTGTGATGAGGATATTGGATGGTTTGATGTCGCGATGGACGTTGCCTATCGCATGGAGCTGGTTTAGTCCCAACGCGATCTGGGCGAGCGCGCTGCGTAACTGCTCCTCGTCAAAGTCGGTGCCAAGTCGTGGTCGCTGGGTGGATTGGTTGTCTGTTTGGCACGAGCTGGTTTGACGGGCGCTGGTCTGATGCGAGCTGGTCTGGTCCTGATGCGAGCTGGTCTGGCGGGAGATAGTCTGATGCGAGCTGGTCTGCTCTGTTCGCTTTGTTGCGTTTTGTGGGGGGCCTGCTAGCAAGGCGCCTGTTGCGGCGATGGATGCTGTTTGGCGTCCGGTTGATTCTCCGCTGCGGATCTGCGAAAGAAAGTTTTCCCCCTGGATAAACTCCATGGTGAAGAACCATTGGTCCTTGTCCTGGAACAGCTCCCCGAGTCGTACGAGGTTTGGGTGGCTGACGCTCTGTAGCGCGCGAAACTCATTTTTAAACCGCACCAACGACTGCGCATTGAGCTTTCGCATTTGCTTGAGTGCTACCTGGGTTTCGCGCTCGCGATCGAAGACGCGATAGACAACGCCCATGCCGCCCTCGCCGATGCGGTCGAGCACCTGAAAGCGATCGGTGCCCAAAAAATCGGGTTGTGCCGCGAGAGGCTCAGCTTGTTTCGTGGCCACTATCGTTCAACGTTCGCACGCGCGCGCAGCGCTGGCAATTGTGCTGACTGCTACTCTCACACACGTCCCCTGTACCACCCCGGTAACGCCCCTGGACCACCCCTATCACCCAAAAAGGGTGATAGGCGAAGGTGCGACGATGTGGTATTCTTCGTGTCGCAGGGCGCTGTATCTGGGACCCCAACGGTAGTAAACGGTCGTTGATGCCCCAATGGTCGTAAACGGTCGCTGATGTTTTCTTGTTTGGGCAGGTCGGGGGTGAGGTGGCTTTTGATGGTGGCTGGTCGTCGGTAAATAATAATAACTACCAACGTTTTGAAATGGCCACTATCACAGACCGCATACTGAGACTCGCGAATAAAAAGGGAGTCCTGCGCCCATGCGAGCTCGAAGCCAAGGGGATTTCAAGATCCCACATCTATCGTCTGCGCGATCAGGGCGTTCTGGAACAGGTCGGGAGGAGGCTTATCGAGCCACTCGTGATTTGGACCTACTGGGATCTGGCGATCCGTCGATCAAGCGACTCGAAACCATATTTCGCGATATCTGCCAAATTGATGTCCAAGACGATGGCATACAATTCGATGCTACAACGATATCTGTATCACTGATTCGAGAAGACAAGATCTATGATGGTTCGCGCGTGTTGTTGCAGGCTTGCTTAAGCGGTGCCGGTATCTCGAGTTTTTGGGGAAGGTGGTGACGCACGCGATCAACGTTTCGTGGCATTACGTTTATCCGACGCAGATGTCGCGATTGTGTTTGACCGCAGTTTCGAGCAAGGCGCATAGGAGCTCGACGTCCCCCACGTGATTGGTGAGCGTAAAGACTTCTCCTGAATCTTCGGTCCAGTTGTCGACGAGGAGTGGGTGTTGGGCTCGGATCTCCTTGGCTTGCTGGGCGGTGATGCGCAGCGTTCTGTTGGTGTTGTATTTGTTCTGTAGTGCCTCGGACAAGCCTTCGATGAGATTGAGTAGGTATTGGCTGCTTGCGGGGTTGTAGCAGCGGGGTGGATCTCCGTCTTCGTCGTTATCTTGATAGTCTTCTGGATTTGGGTTCTGTCTGACGCCGTTTTTGTCTAGCTCTCCATACCATCGATGCTCAAACCATTCGTCTTCGAGCCAAGAGCTAATTTTTTTGCCCGGTCTGGATCGGCGAGGGACCAAAGTCGGGCTGCGAGGTGCACGTAAGAACTCCCACGTTCGAGCTCGCAGGCAGCCAGGTCGACAGTAATTGCTTGATAGGGACAGGTGTCGCACCCTTCTCCATCACAGTTTCGTTCTTCCATTGTTCCGTGCAGGTACATGGTCATTTGTGTGCGTCCTCGATAATCATTTTAGCCAGTTTTTCTAGCTCTTTTTGAGTAAGGCCTAGTTTTAGTTCGAATTGTTTGTTGTCGGGGCCGGCCTTATCAAAAGCTAAATTGCGGCAGGCGGAGAGTACGAAAAACTCGCAAGAACGAAATTTCTTCCCGCGGCCGCACTACGCGAAGCAACCCGGAAGGGGACTGTGACAGCACTGCGGTCCGTGACGACTGCGTTTCCGCAAAGTCCTCAGGCGACCTCGGCACGCAAGAAAATCACCGCTTTGTTTGAGACGTCTGTAAAGAAGTTTCGGGAGCAAGCCAATACGGACAATGCCGAGATGATGAAGTTTATGGAGCGTCTTTTTGTCTATCTCGAAACGAGCCTCCTGGAGGCGCGTGAAAACACGCGAAGCGTCTTTCTTGATGGATATATCCCATGCGATATGCGAGAGCATGTTCACTTTAGGGTAGCAATATCGGTACCAGCGACCAAGCGTTACCATCTCCTAGTTGTCCATCGAGATTGTCTCCGGTGCTGTAAAGGTCGCCGTCGCAAATGAGCAGGCTAAAGTCGTCGCCCACTGACATCATGTGGTTTTCTGCGGCGGGTGTCGTGCAGTCTGGAATGGTGATCGGTGTGGGCGTTGAGATGTTATCGTTTGTACCGCTGCCGAGTTGACCGTCGCTGCCTTTGCCGACGGCACGTATTTGGGTACTGGAACGAATGAGGGCATGAAACGCATAGGCACCATCAGCGATATCGTCCACACCGGATTTTGCGATCAGTGTGGGTTTGACTACGTCTATTTCGTCACCCGTGCCCAGTTGCCCTTCCAAGTTTCGCCCCCATGCGTATAGTTGTCCACTGTTGCTGATGGCGTACGATGTACCATTGATGGCCGCAATCTTGTCGATGTTGGTGAGGAAGTTCGAGGCGCAATCGAGTGTCGGGTGGCAAACCTTGACCGGGGAGAAAACGTCGGCAGCGATGCCTGAGTCGCCGTTCCCAACCTGCCCATTGAAATTATCGCCCCAGGCCCATACTTCACCGTTGGCGCATAGGGCCATTCCGTGTAAGTTGCCTGCTGCGATACCTATGACGTCGGTGCAGCCAGCCAGGGTGATTTCCTCCGGGACAGGGCGATTTGTAGTGTCTCCCTGGCCCGTCGCGCCGGAGTAACCGCTGCCCCAAGTCAGCAGGCGATTGCTCCCTCCCTGATCTTGGAGGGCCATCGCGAAACCATTGCCGACTTCGAGGGCTACGACGTTTTGCAAAAACGGTCCCGAGAGATCTGTCTGGCCCACGCCCCAAATTGCTTTGGGGGATGTCGACTCCACAAAGTCGCCTGTGCCTAAGGCTCCCCCCGAGTTTGCACCCCAAGACCATGCAGTGTTGTTGCCGCTATCATCACGAATTCCGGCGCCGCTCACAAAACCCGAAGACACGTCGGTCCAGTCCGTTTGCAGGCCGACTCTTGTGGGAACATGACGGCCAGCTTTGTCACCAATGCCGAGTTGTCCGAAGCCGTTTGCTCCCCAACCATAGAGCTCACCGCTATCGTTGATGGCCATCGCAGATTGGCGCCCTGTGCCTACTTTTAACCAAGTATCGCTGCCAACTTTTTCGAACGTGTTGCGAGCTGGGTCGAAGCCCAACGCCCCCCAAAAGTTGTTACCCCAGGCATAAAGCTCTTCATTCTGGTCCATCGCAATGGTGTGAGTGCTGGAACCTTCTACCGAAACGATGTTGTTGAGGAATGAAGAGCAGGGGGCTGTCTCACCTGGCGCGCAAACTTGCTGGGGGACGTCCGCAACATCGATGGTGCCGATGCCGAGTCCTCCTTTTGAATTTCCTCCCCAGGACCAAAGTGAGCCATTGTCTTTGACTGCAAAGCCTCGGACTTGAACAGCCGCAATGTGCCTCACATTGCTAAGATAGTTTGAGCAGCCAGATGTTTCTCCGTTGTCACAGACTTTTGTGGGCGTCCACACGTCTACGGCAGCACCATTGCCGAGTTCAGAAGAAAGATTGCTGCCCCATGCCCACACCGTGCCGTCATCGGCCAATGCAAGGGCCTGACCAAAACCCGCTGAGATGGCGATGATGTCAGTTAAGAAAGCGCTGCAGGGTGAGACCTCGCCTTCGGCGCAGACCTGCACGGGCACCAGCTGCTCGTCTTCATTGCCGATTCCGAGTCGCCCGTCCTCTCCCTTGCCCCAACTGTACACGGTCCCATCTGATTTGAGGGCCAGGGAAAACTCGTCGCCCGCGGATACCGCGACAATGTCATCCAAGAAATTGACACAGGGGGTGGTTTGCCCGACATTGCATACAAGCAAAGGCGTTGTCGCCGAACTTGTTCCGCCTTGACCGAGCTGACCACTGCCGTTCAGGCCGAACGCAGCGACTTGCCCGTCGCGCAAGAGCACGAGTGTGTGACCATCGCTAAACGAAGGCGAAGACGCAACTTCGATCACGTTTGTGAGGTGCACTGTACAAGCATCTGGCTCCCCAACAGCGCAAACACGCGTTGGCACATCCGTAGGAGTAGCATCACCAACGCCTAGCAGTCCATCGCCGAAGCCGTAAAGATGACCTTCGGGAGTCAGCGCAAAACTCTGATCTTTTCCGGCTGTCACTGCTGATATTCCGGTTAGAAATGTACTGCAAGGAGCCATCTGACCCGGGGCGCAAACGGGTGCGGGAACAGCGTGATCGGTTGTGGTCCCGTTTCCCAGTTGACCATCAGAGTTGTCACCCCAACTCACTACTGTGCCATCGCGGTAGAGCGCGAGACTATGCTGAGACTCCGCCGCGACAGGATTGATCACTGTTACCCGAATCTCGGCAACATTCTCCGAATTGTCCACGCCGTCGTTGACGGTTAGCGAGAAGATCAACACCCCGAAATGTTTTGGCGCCTTGAAAGAAGGGGCCGAAGGAGTGCTGAGGTCCAACGTAACCGGAGTCCCATAGACTTGCTGCCAAGTATAGCTACTTATTGCATCGCCTTCGATCGGATCGGATGATGCAGTTCCGTCCAGATTGACCGTTTCGTCGGGAAACACATTTTGATGTGCTCCAGCATCGGCAGTAGGCGCATCGTTCACTGCGGTGACAGTGATAGATACCGTCGCTTTGGCGCTCTGTGCTTGGCCATCGTCTGCGGTGAATGAAAAACTGTCTTCACCCACAAAGTTAGCATCAGGTGCGTATTTGATATTGGGCGGCGTTCCCGAGATTGAACCGTGGGCGGGCTGATCTTGTACAGCAAAGGAAAGAGCGTCACCATCTGCGTCCACGCCGCCTAACAACACATCCAAATCGGTGTCTTCCGGTGTAGTGAGGGTTTGTACTGTGGCGGCGGGCGCTTCATTGGGGCCACCGGCGTCGCCCTGCACCCCGCTCTGCCCACACCCTATACTTGCCATGAACACGAGGGGGAACCATCGATGCCGTATGAAGATCTTGTTAAAAGTACTCGAACATGGTTTTCGCATAGGTCGTTGTGCTTCCTTGTGAAGGTAGAGTTGGGGTTAGTATGTCAGCTGAAAAATTCTTCTTAGGAGCTTTCTTCAATATGCAAGATCTCAGTGAACTCGCAGCAAACGAGGCGAGCGTAAAAACTTCACATCGCGGTACTGCCGACCACCTGGAAATCAATATGCGGTAGTTTTTACGATTTTGCGGACTGGGAGAACATAAGTTTCGCCGACAAGAAAAATATTACACCTTATTGGGGTTGAGTGAAGCAATCATGCAATCGCAACAAAACATTTTTCAGACAACTGCATTATGTGGCGGCATCCGACATGTTTCCTGCTAAGGCGTCTCCGCTCCTATATCACCCTACTGAAGAGCCAGGTTACAGTGGTTGTCGGACAGATTCTATGTAGACTCAATTGCGGAGCGAAGTGGTCTAATGGCCCTTCAAATTATTGATCGCTATCGAAACCTATTCGACGATAATAATTTGTCCGCAGGTCAGGGTGCTGGTTAAGCAATAACCGGTGCAACAATCTGGGTCCGCGGTACAAGATTCACCGGATTTTTGGCAGCTGGCTCCGCAAACCAACTCACCCGTACTGTCGTTGCAGCAGGAACCGATGTCCTCGCCACACAATTCTCCTGCGGGGTGACGGCGATAATATCTCCAGCATCTAGGCCTAGGCGTTGCCATATTTGTCACCGATTGGTGCCTTGGGCGGTTAAGGCGTCGTCATGTTGCACGTGATCTGTGTGCCGTAGAGTTTGCGGCCACGCTTTGATTGGTCATAGACTCGCCTTCTTAGCTTGCCATCATGGTGTTCTACTCGGGCGTGGTTTCCGGTGATGATGTTATGGTGCACTGCGATCTTCAATTTGTGACTTTCACCAGTTTTCATTTTTTTGAAACATCCTGGGATCTCGTGAATAGCGCCAGAGAAGCGATCATTAACATCCATAAAGTTGTCTGCGCACTGAGTCCCATCTACGTACGCGCTAAATTGATACCCGTGTTTGCGGGAGCGTTTGGGGGAATACGCAGTAAAGAACGATTTTCGGCAGTCGATGGGGCCTTTCGCCGCAGGAACAGCACGCCCTTCATAAAACGAGGTCTCGGAAAAGATGATTTTTCCCTTGGCCAGCTGGCGCTGTTTGGCTTTGGCTTGGCGCACTGACTTTAGGTGGCGATTGAGCCTGGTTTTCCAGTAGCGTTGGGCGGTTGCATAGAGTTTCTTGTCGGAACTGGCTGTTTGATCGATTTGCTCATGGAGTCGGCGAACTGTGCTTAGCACAGGTCCCATCTCTTTTTCGCGACTTCCGCGGATCGTGACGATAATTGGGTAGTTGCCGTCCGCATCTTTTACAAAAATGCGGTCTGTAGCCTTGAGCTCCCCGCCGTCGAGATTGGCGTCCCAACTGATTTTGGTCCCGCGGTATTCGAATACCGGAGACATCGCGTGCATCATGCCCTGATAAGCGCACCAATTTTGTCGATCGAATCGATGACGAAACGTGGGAACGTCGCCGATGCTATAGGCAATCGTCTTACAAAGGCTAGCTTTGTCCCTCGGATCAAGCAATACCTTCGCAAGGTGCCCCTTGGGATTTGCGCCGAGCGCTGGAATATAAATGGTCTCGACGTACTTATTGAATTTCTCTTGAGTTAAGCCCCCCGACTTTGGCGATAGGATCAGTTTCGTCTTGGTGCGTTTGATAGACAAGCCTTCCCCATACAACGCTCGTGCCGCCTCCCACGCCAATTTTTGTTCGGCGTTCAAGGTGTTGTTTTTGCCTGATATCGCCGATGACTCGATGACTATTATGGTCGCCGCGGCAATGAGGATACGAAAGGAGAGTGGTTTCATCGTTGTACCTTTCTAAAGTTGGGAGGGTACTTTGTAGTTCGATGGAGTGCAGGCAAGCAAGACAATTCTTCCAAAAATCGACTTGTGTTGGATAGCATATGAGTCGGTTTGAAAAACTCGGACGCTATGGTGATTTTTCGGACACTGTTTCTGGATCATAGAGGCGATCTGCGCCAATCGGTCATGCTAGCTCAAGTTTTCTTGGGTTGGGCGCGCAAGATTGTTTGGAGGCGCGCAGTCGTTTGATGTCTTAATGAATTCGATAAAGCTTGGTGGCTCTGGTTTGAACCAGCAGAAGTCCCAAGACCGTTGCCCGCGGCAGAGTCGGCGCGGTTCGTTGTGCCTTTTGCATTGCCCGCAGTAATCAGTTGCGATGTGGAGGATCCCACGGAGATCAACGCCAACGGTGATGGCGACGAAGACTCCGATGAATCGCCTGGCAATGGGCAGGGCGGTGATGATGAGCCAGCGGCATTGCAAGGTATGACGGCGGAGCACAATGAGGTGCGCCAAGAGGTTGGGGTGGGGCGGCTGGTTTGGGACGCGGAGCTGGCCGCGATTGCCCAGGCTTGGGCAGAGACCTGCACGGATAATGAGGGGCCTGCGGGATTGATCGAACACAATCCGGGGCGCAGCAATGACTATCCCGGCTACGTCGGGGAGAATGTCTACGCGTCTAGTGGGACAGCGACAGCGGGCGGGGCGGTACGGTCTTGGGCGTCGGGAAAGAGTAACTACGATTATGGCTCAAACACTTGCGCTTCTGGAAAGGTCTGTGGTCACTATACCCAAATTGTCTGGCGTGACACCCTCCGGGTCGGTTGTGGAATATCGCAATGCTCGGGTCTCAGATATCCGAGCACGATTGTATGCAACTACAGTCCGGGCGGGAATATCGGGGAGCAGCGTCCTTGTTAGTAGTCGCGTCCGAGAATGTGTGAAAGCGTCCGGTTTTTCGTTGTCGTCTAGAACGTTGCGTCGTCGGGTGTTTCTGCTAGCCTTCTCCGCATGGATGTCTCAGGATTTGATTGGATCGCTCGCGGTCAATTTCGTATCGACCATTGTCAAAACTCGATACATTCAGGACCACTTTCTTCGCCTGTGCATGCGGAGTAACAAGCCACATGACGTAAGGGTCTGGATGCTCAACTGGCATTAGGCATCGCACGCTAAGCCTTGTACAGAAAGCTCTTACCAAAGTTTCCGAGTTCGAATAGGCTATGTTTATAGTCTCACATTGAATTGACAAAATCTGGGAGAATTCGCCGGTAGTCGCTGTTAGGACGCAAACAAGGTCGGCATCCTCTCTTTCGGGGTAGTCAATTATATCATGGATCACCACGATACGCGCAGGATGCATGGCCAATAGAGCAGCAAGGCAATTGCGCAACTCATCCTTGTCAATAGCGCGATCGATAATCAGAACAATACCTGTGAACATCATTGAATTGCCCTCCAGACGTCGTAGAGCAGTGGGCTTATTCGTAGCCGATAATATCTGCCCAAAGCCTTGATGTTAGACCAGCGCACAAGGGCGTAACCTATTCGAGCGACTAAGGTGTTCATCGCTCTACGTATTCCACAATCGAGCCAACAGGAAACATTGCTTCATCGGGGCGGGTGGCCAGGACGAAGCAGAACAACTCCAAGTCCGGAGAACCGTCGGGGTTGAGTTTTCGTGGGATGTGAAAGTTTTCGACCATGTATCCGTTTATGGTGGCACCTTTTTGGAGGCTAAACTCAGCTTTATTCACGCGCCGCAGAAACAAGACTCGGAGTTTTGGTAGCACAGCCTCAATTTGAAAAGTTGCTCTTTTAGATTCAGTTTTGTTCATTTGTACCATCAATCGGTCAGTGCTGATTCTGCGCGATCCGCGAACTCTGCCGCCGCTTTTGTCTCTCTGGTAACCAATGCTCTTGTTACTCCATCCTTCATATTGCTCAATCTAAGTCTATATAACTCATGGAGTATAGTCTTGCGCAACTCGGAAATCGAGGAGAAGGCTTCTGGCCCTACTAGAAATCCGTTTTCACCAAACATGGTCAAGAGGGAAGATTCTTTTCGTACTGAATCACGCGGTTTCCGATTCGGACTGTCGCATGCTTTCCGGCTAAGTGTGCATTTCGAAGAAGCTGAAAAGCTTTCGCCGCAAGGATGGATTTAGCTTCCTGAACAATCAAAGATTCGGATGTGGTAAATTTACGGATTGGCTGTGCCGCGACTGTATTTGGCCGTATAGAATCTGCACTTTTTTGGCCAGGCTTGTTGTGCATTTTTCCTTCAGTTGGTGTCCCCGTTGCCACTTTTGAAGCTGATTGGTTTGCTATCGTTTTGGCTTCATCCGCTTTCTGCAACATGTCATCTACGTGCGCCTCGATTTTTCCGAGTCCTTTTGGAGGCGGGGCATTGCGTAGACGTTGGAATGTTTGTCGGACGCTGCGGATGATGCCCGGCGCTTGTTGCACCGCGCGAGCAAGACCATAGACGGTGATCAGCGTAGACGCGATGTCCCACGCCTCGAGAAAGTCACGTCCAGCTTGGGATTTTACTATTTCGTGGCGAAAATCGCGAATGGCAATGTCGGCGAGTCCCAAAGCGACATCTGCGGATGCGATGGCGCGATGAAGGCGGGTTGTTGCTGTCATGAGACCAACGCCGCCACCCGCGATCAGGCCGACGTCCACTGCGGTTTGGATGTCTTGTCCCAGTTGTTTTTGTTTGAGGCTACGGGAGATTGATTGCCGGCATGTAAACGACTTGTCCTCGCCCTGCGTTGTCGGGGTAGTGAAACTGCACGCGGATCATTTCGTAGGGATCGAGTGTGATTTTACGCGACTGAAGCCCTAGGAAAAGGAAATTGCTCCAGTATTGAACATGGAGTTTCCCGTCTTTTTTGAGTTCGACTTGCTTCTGAATGCCAGGCACAAGCAGCCGGTGTTCTGGAGCGCTTGGATGTTGCCCAATGTGGAACGGATTGAATAATACGGTTCTATAAGTTAATTCCCAGGAAATATTTCCTCTATGGGAAGAACCGGTGGTGGGATCATGGGAACGACACGGGCATCATTGGGCCCTGGCTTTAGTGTCGTCATATCGAGTACGAGTTCGCGCGATCTTCTTTCCATTTTTACATCGATATATCTAATTGATTTTGTAGACGCTGCAAGTGCATGCCCTTCGGAATGGAAAGGTTGATGTTATCAGCTGCATTGCTGGACTGCATCCAGTTCTTGACCGCGCATCAAATAGTTGCCCAGTGACGCCCCAGAGGTCAAAGAGGCTTGGAGAAGAGATGTCATGGATCATCGCTATGCGGGGCGGCATCGTCAAAATCTGTTCCCGGCAACCACTTTTTTAACAATCTCTCAAACTTTGCATCGTCCAGTGATCCTTTACCCACTCGATGCCAACTGCTAGCCTCATAAAGGGTCGCCAGAGGTATATCAGGGAAAGCGCGCTTAAAGTAGGAAATCAAGGCAGCATCCGAGAGTGTTTGTCCGATTTCTCGCTCAAGGAGAAGCGCTAATGATATTGGGCCCATTTGCTTGCGAGACTCTCGCAGTCTTTGAATTACGATTTCATCACTCATCTAGTAAACTCCACTGTTACTCGCTCTGCCGTATCCTTTGTAACCCTCGCTTTGTCGAAACCATTTTTTTGGGCCATCTTTCCTGTGAATGTTTCGAACGCTGCCCGCTCGGGTGTGTGTCCGCGACTAAGCGCCTTCTTATACGACTTAAAATTATCCCCAATACTTTTACTGTTGATCCAGTTGCCGCGGATCCCTTTGACGTTGGAGCCAAATGCCTCCAGAGCTTCTTGAAACATCTGGCTTCCACTCGGAGAATTGGGCCCTCTCTTGATATACAGATTGAGCATACCATCTGCGTCCAGGTCAGCCAAAAGCCCCGCTTCCCCGGAGGCATGGGCCTTGTGCACGTCACCAGGTCCAAGTTCGCTCTTTGCAGTGTTGGTATTTTGCTTGGTCGCCGTAGCTTGATCCCTGGCCGATATATGCCGGTCATGAGATTTGCTGTGGTCCATGATTCCAGTGTTCGGTGGGGCAGGATCGAACTGGGAGGAGAGCTCTTGATTGCTGCTTTGGTGTCCAGAGATTTTCCGCGGTGGTTGGTTCAGAGGTTTCTGAGGTGTACTCTTTACAGCTTCTTGCGCGGCATCCGCTTTGCTCAACATATCATCGACGTGCGCCTCGATTTTTCCGAGTCCTTTTGGAGGCGGAGCATTGCGTAGACGTAGGAATGTTTGTCGGACACTGCGGATGATGCCCGGCGCTTGTTGCATCACGCGAGCAAGACCATAGACGGTGATCAGCGTAGACGCGATGTCCCACGCCTGGAGAAAGTCACGTCCAGCTTGTGATTTTGCTATTTCGTGGCGAAAATCGCGAATGGCAATGTCGGCGAGTCCCAAAGCGACATCTGCGGATGCGATGGCGCGATGAAGGCGGGTTGTTGCTGTCATGAGACCAACGCCGCCACCCGCGATCAGGCCGACGTCCACTGCGGTTTGGATGTCTTGTCCCAGTTGTTTTTGTTTGAGGCTACGGAGATTGATTGCCGGCATGTAAACGACTTGTCCTCGCCCTGCGTTGTCGTGTTCTTCGGGGTAGTGAAACCGCACGCGGATCATTTCGTAGGGATTGAGTGTGATTTTACGCAACTGAAGCCCTAGGAAAAGGAAATTGCTCCAGTATTGAACATGGAGTTTCCCGTCTTTTTTGAGTTCGACTTGTTCATAGTGGAATTTTCGTCCTACGAGCGCGTGAATGATCCCCGGATCGGCCCAAGGGAACTCGTGGTGGGTGGTGGCCATTGCTTTGTGTGCTTCTTTGGGCGATTGCGAATGAAAGAATAGCTTCCGTAGTGCGAGGTGATAGTCGCGATGTTGCTCTCCATTGATAGCGGACTCAAGTTGTTGGAGAAGTGGGACTGCGAGTTGTCGGCGGACTGCAGCCGCTTGCGAAACAGATGTGCTGGCAAGCAAGCGGATAATGGTTTGTTCATCATCGTTTCCGACCCGGCTTCCGTGCGCGATATGGTGGATGAGTCGAATACGGTCGCTTGCCGACAGGGATTTCATTTGCGAATCCGTGAGTTTTTCTGCGAGGCTGTCCACGTCCCAGCTGTTTTTGTTGAGATGAGCTCGAACCGTGTCGATTGTAACTGTTTCTTCGACCTGCAACGGACCTGCCTGGTCCCCTGCTTGGGGGATCCCGGGCACTTGTTGATGGTGGCTAGTATTGCAGACGTCGTCGCGAGCCGGCGAATTGTCGCTCCCCCGGTAGTAGTACATGGCTCGCCAATCAAAGGGATCGGGCAAGGCGCTGTCCTGATTGGCGGGTTTTTGTGCGCCGGGAAGTGTGTGCCACGGGATGGGTGTGGATTCGCGCAGTTGTGGTGTTGCGGCGTATCGTTTTGCGGCTCGATTGGATTTGCCAGGTGCAAGGTTAGCGCGGTGGTTTGCAGTGCGCTGGTGGGTATGGTCGTCGTTAGGGTATCGCGACTTCACGGGGAGGCTCTTGGGGGTAGTGTGCCTGGGGAGCGTTTTGATCGCAATGGAGGTCCTCTGTTACCGGCGCAAGACGGGTTAATAGACACAGTACATTCGAATAGTGTACGCCGACTGTCACGAAGATACCCCATCGACAAAGCAGAAAGCGGGAATTGGGAGGAAGATCGTCGCAGATGGTTGTTACGGTGTCCGAAATTTTTCAAAAACGGACGGTATGAAACGTGCACTGTCCAGGGGGATAACTCAGTTATAGGGAGAAATTTCCGTTTTCTCACAAGGGACTTCGAAGCGTTCGATCAGGGTATGCCTCGAGTTGTGCTGTGTGATAGCGTCGTGCTTCTTTGTGCGACTAGAAGGCATAATCGTTTTCGTTTTTCTCGTCTGTGTATTCATCGCAAGCTGCAATCGCCGCGACGGAGGTGGCGCACGTTCTCTTGCTGAAGACCTCGTGGCGTGTTCCCGAGATGACAACGCAGCATGTTTGCACGCTTGTCAGCAAGGCGCGGGTGATGCGTGCTATCTGGCTGGGCTCAAGGAGCATCAAGCGAGGGATGGCGACGCATCCCGTACCCGCTTTTTGTTTCGCCGTGCCTGCAAACTCAAAGACTGGATGAGTTGTTTGCTGGTTTCCCAAATGATGGAAGCGGGGATTGGTGGTCCCAAGAGCAGCCAAGAAGCCGAAGATGTTCTCCAGCAGGCTTGCAATGGGGGGCTGCAACTTGCATGTGCTGGCAGAGCAACAGAAAAAAGAGGAGGGGAGCGATTCCCTCCGCCGCCGCCCCCCAAAAAACTGAAACCAGCAGAAGTCCCAAGACCATTGCCTGTGGTAGAGTCGACGCCGCCCGTTATACCTTTGCCTGTTCCGAAGAAGGCAAAATAGATGCAGTGACTCTTGTCATATTGGAGGTCGTTGTGAGTTCCACGGAACACGGAGAGGGAAATTCTTGGGTGTAAATTTCCAACCTTTAATTGCCCGCTAGTTACGCCGGCTGGGTAATCAGTTTGTCTACTGTAGCTGCGTCAACGCACAGGTAGAATCTCCTTGCTGCTCGCGTTTGCCATGTCATCGTATAAGTATGTGTCGTCTGTTTTGCCTTACTTTGGTTTTTTCAGTGCCCGCAGTAATCAGTTGCGATTTGGAGGATCCCACGGAGGTCAACGCCAACGGTGATGGCGATGAGGACTCCGATGAGTCGCCTGGTAATGGGCAGGGTGGCGATGATGAGCCCGCGATGCTGGCAGGCATGACGGCCGAGCACAATAAGGTGCGCCAAGAGGTTGGGGTTGGGCCGCTGGTTTGGGATGCGGAGCTGGCTGCGATTGCCCAGGCTTGGGCAGAGACCTGCATGGACAATGAGGGGCCTGCGGGATTGATCGATCACAATCCGGGGCGCAGCAATGACTATCCTGGCTACGTCGGGGAGAATGTGTACGCGTCTAGTGGGACGGCGACAGCGGGCGGGGCGGTACGGTCTTGGGCGTCGGAAAAGAGTGATTACGATTATGGCTCAAACACGTGCACCTCTGGAAAGGTTTGTGGTCACTACACCCAAATTGTCTGGCGGGACACCCTCCGGGTCGGTTGTGGGATATCGCAATGCTCGGGTCTCAAATATCCGAGCACGATAGTATGTAACTACAGTCCGGGCGGGAATATAGGGAAGCAGCGTCCTTATTAGTCATCGCGTCCGAGAACGTGTGAAAGCGTCCGGCTTTTCCGTTGTCGTAAAGAATGGTTGCGTCGCCGGGGGTTGAGTGGATTCGCCATCTAGATGTTTTGAATCCGCTCCTTGTCGTCGTTGCCCAGGCCCGATGCACGAAGTGAGCTCAAACCGGAGTTTCGTCGTCGCGCTCGTGGAGGAGGGTGGGAGCCGATTCACTGAGCAAATCTGTCCGCTAGGACATCCTGCGGTGTGTTTGGGCTGGAACCGCACGTGGATTACATTTGCAAAGATGTGATGTCTACTGTGTTGGGGACTTTCCAATCGTTTGTTTTCGCATGGGCGATAAATTCGCATGGAAGCCGTACGTTGTAGTGTTTCACGTAGTAGGGCAAATCACCTGGCCAAGCCCATATGCCGTCGGTGAGGATATCGGGACTTCCGATTGGCTCGGTGTTCTCCATGCGGCAATTCTCGGAAAAAACCCATTGGGCGGATTTTGATCATGTGATGAGAAAGACTACCAAAATTTCCAAATGATCGTTGAGTGGTCTTTGTCCGACGCCGCGAGCAGTTTTCCGTCTGGCGATAACTGTATCATTGCAATTCCTGAGCGATGACTTCCCAGAGCATGTACCACTGCCAACTCATTTGTATCGTGGATTTCGATTGTCCCGTCGTTCCAGCCAACAACCGCCCGCCTTCCATCGTGACTGAGAGTGACGGAGGATACCCCCTCTTTTGGGGTGGTCTTTTTGCTGGTAAGGGTCGCCGAAGCTATCGACCAAGTTTGCAAGAGGGTTCCTTGACGTTCGTTATCATGGTTTTCGCCTGTTGGATCGTCCTTTGCGCCAGATGCCAGCAGCAATACTTGGCGATTCGTAGACACAGCACTGGCAACGATTGGACGGTCTTGATTTTGGATCGTGAATAGACGTTTTCTCTTTAGGTAGTCCCAGACTTCGGGGGCCGTCGCGTTGACCGCGATGGCAATGCCAGAGTGGACATGCCAGGCCACGTCAACAAATTGAAACTCTTTATCGCAACCCTTCGCTGGTGGCAGAGTTTGTTTGCCACCAGCAGGTTTCCAGACACGTAGTGCTCCGCAGGTGCTCGCATCCTCATCGCTGTAAGCGACGACTTCGCCGTTGCTGGTATGGAAATATTCATCTGCCCATCTAGGCAAATTGGTGGGCAATGGATACATTTTGGCAGCGCCTCTTTCTTCTCCTGTCGTGAGATCTACAGCCCAGCGTTTCTCGTTTTTCTCGACGATCACTGAGCTGTCTGCTCCCCAACTATGAAAGCGAACCCGCGGCTCGTTCAACCCTTTCATTCCGTTTCTTGCGTCAGCAATCGCGATATTGGTAAGCGTTGAAACGAAAAGCGACGTTCCGTCCTGGGAAAACGTGATATCTGGGGCAACTCCCTTTTTACGCTTGGGGTTGCGTCGAATGGACCAAAGCTCGGTTGTCGTGGTCAAGTCCCATACAGACAACCCTGTGCCGAGCAAGCCAATCGCCAACAAATCTCCTTTGGGGGATAATGCCAAGGTCTTGATCTCGGTAGCTTGCTTGATCGCGAGTTGCTCGACGCGTCTGCTCACAGGATCGAGCATCCCAACGACCTGGCCTGTGGTCCATGCGACTTTGGAACCATCGCGATTGAATGCAACGGCACGCGCCTTCCCCGGTAGATGCGCCACGGTAGTAATATTCTTGTTGCCCGGCACCCAGCGGATGACTTTGTCTCCAGCGAAGGCGATAATGGTGTTGTCCGGCCCAAACTGGGCATGCGTCGCGGCTGTTCCAACGCTGGATTCATAGCTGCCGGACTGTGTGTTTAGAATGCCCAGCCGATCCGCGTTGACCAATAAATGTTGTCCGTCGGGTGAAAAAGCAAGCTTTGGGGGCCAAATTTTGGAATGTGCAATTTGGAACCTTGCATGCTGTTTTGTTACGTCATAAACAGAAATACGGACGCCGTCAGTAGGAAAAAATGTCGCCAGAGCGACGAGATTTCCGTTCGCAGACAGCGCACATTCGATGGTGTCACGCGGAACTCGCTTCTGCCACAGGAGAGCTTGCGTCCTTGTGTCCCATAGGCGCGCCCAGTGGTTGCCGCAAGCGAGTACCTTGCCATTGCGTGCCGCAGCAAGAGAGTCAATAAAGCGTGGGTTCGAAAGAACAGGAGGACGGATTTGCATGATTGCCGATTTTGGTAGCGCTTGCGTGGATACCTGAATGTCGGGTGGCGCAATTGCTGCCGATGTCGACCGCGGCTGTGTCAGCGCGGTTTGGTCATCCTTAGCACTTCGAGGTGTCACCTTGATGGAGTCGCTGCATCCGCAAACGGCACCTATCGAGAGTAGAACAGGGGGCACAAACCATATCAGCAAGTGATAACGTGCGACCCTAGACATTGACCACAATTTAGCGAGGTGCATGGTGAAGGTCAATCTGTAGGGCCATACTTCTTTGCCTTCCTGATCGCACTAAAGCCTTCAAGGAAATCGAAGTGCATCGTATCTGTAGAGGAAGACCATGCGGCACCTGGTCCCCAGCCATGCTGTAGCATGGTTTGCATAAACTCACGGTTGAATACTTTTTTGAGATGTTACTCGAGCCTTGGGTTTCCAAAGTGTGCCAGGGGACCGGCTCAGTTGTCTGGGGGGGAGTTGCAACCCGATATCGTTTCGCAGCTGCGTTACCCTTCCCGGGGGCGCCTCTCAGCTGTTGGTGGACTTCGACGTTGTTGCTATGGGTGGGTTTTCTAGATTTCAATGGAGGGACTCGATTTAACGGTTGGCGGAGCGTACAACACTGTACGCGGAATGTTGCAGAAAGATATCCACCCAAGTTCGCTCCTTGCAGAAAAACCTACAAAAATATGTCTGGAAGGGCGTCCGAGAAGTGCCAGGAATGGACGGTATGAATTGTGCGGCTGCGCTCGTACGACAATGATTGGAATTTCGGATGGGTGTTCGGGGTAGCTCAGTCATACGGTGTTTTTTGGGCTTCGCTATCCTCATATTCTGGAATGTTTGATAGAACTTCTTCATCGTCCCAGTCGCGCATTTCAAGGTGGTTGGGAACCTGAATGCGTGACAGTCTGCCGCCGTTATTGCAGATCAAACACCACAAAATTCCATAGCCCAAACGTTTCTCTAGATCTCCAATGAAACGACTTTGGACATCGTCTCGCCCACAAACCGGGCAGGTGGCTGTCTTTCGATCTACGATTGAAGCATATACCTTCGCCCAGTCCCTATTATTCAGATGTTTTTTCACTTTTCGTGTTCTGCGCTATGGGTTCCTAAAATTGTCTCCGAAGGAGTGATGGGTTCACTTGGATGCGAACAGTTGGAGGTAAAAATTGCTTTGATTGATTTTGTAGATTTTGCAAGGCCTGAGGGCTTGTCGATATATGGTTAAGTCTTCTCAAGACCAGAGGCTTCAATCCAAAGAATATTCGGAAGGCTGTTGATGCTGTCGGCCGGTCTAATTTTGAACGATGGTGGAATAGGATCTAATCGAGATAACCGTATTCTATTGAGACAGTAGTGGCACCAGAGAACACCCCAGCCTATTCGACTGGCCAGGTCACCGGTTGCCCATGTTTTGATTTGGTTCGCGCAGCACGTCGGGCATATTGTCTGTTCTTCGCCCTTGGCGAATTTTGCATAGACATGCAACCATTTTTGGTGTTCGCTGTTATTGGTCATTGAAATAGTCCCAGAAAGAGTTTTTTGACTCAGCACTCTCGTTGGGGTCGTTGTTAGACTGTATGGTCACGGCATCTGGGACGAAAAGTCAGCGGTTCGTAGTTTGGTGTCTGTTCCATACCACATTGAAGCAAAGCAGTGTTTTGCGGCGGGAATGCCAGAATCAATGTCGGCTATTCCACCAACGGCGACAAGAACCGGAAGTGATCGCCCATCCCAATGCTGAAACGATACATATGGAAGCTTTTTGCTACGATGACACAGGGCTCTCCGTCTGGAATTTGTATGCTCCGCTCTTCTAATTGGATGTGACCCAGTTCCTCGGCGATAGTTTCACGAAGATCTGCGATGATTTGCTGGTTTGGCAACGCCGCATCAAGTTGATCGTTCATGTAGTGCAATCCTCCTCGTACAAATCGATCGAATATGATCAATGCATGGTGGGGGTTGAGGAGGGATAGATTGTATTGAATAGGCGAAGACGGCGAATTACGGTGTGAACTCATCTGCGCCGATGTCAGCTTCGCCTGGAGGGCGGTTGTCTCCTTCAAAGTCTTTGGCGAGTGTGGCGTTTGGGATAGCTTTGTCCTTAGCTGGAGAGTTGGTGGGGATTTTGAAGTTTGCTCTTTCGAAGACTGTTGTTGCGCCAACGAATAGTGGGTCGTTTGTGATGTTGTTGACTCCGTCCCGGGGAACTTGGATGATTGAGTGGGACCATAGGCATGTGCCATCAACATTTTGGAGGATTGCGAGGTTTGTTCCAAAGACGATATTACTGTGGGCGGTAATAACCGGGATAGTTTCACAGCTTACGCCGACGACTGCTGTTGCAACCGGCGCAATATTTTGACTAACTGTGTTGAACGAAAAGATTTGGGGGTTCTTTTCTTCGGTATTTTTGATCTCTACGCCACCGAATGGCGCACTGACGCTGCCATTTCCAAGAATAAACGTGTTTTGAATTGTGAAGTCAGAATCTGAAATCGAAATACCCCCGCCGGTGTTGCCACTGACCGTGGAGTTGAGGAGCGAGAGCGACCCTCCGTTGATGTCTAGCCCCAGGCCGGTGTTGCCACTGACCGTGGAGTTGAGGAGCGAGAGCGACCCTCCGTTGATGTCTAGCCCCAGGCCGGTGTTGCCACTGACCGTGGAGTTATTAAGCCTCACGTCGCAATTTGTTGCCTCGAGTCCGTTGTCTTTGTTGTTGTCTATTGTGACGTCAAACAAAGCGAGGGTTGCGTCGCCACTGCATTGAATTCCATCGGCATCTACCTCTTCTGCACCAGCGCCGACAGCGTTAGCTACGGTAATTGTATCCAAAACAAGAGCGATTGCCCCCGTTGCCTGCAACCCAGGAGTGTTCTTGTTGTCGCTGTTTGGCTCAATGACGGTTCCTATTTTCGATTCTCCTACTATCAGCACGTTGGAATCAACTGTAAGGATCTTTTCATCATAGTTTCCATCTGCAACGACAATAGTAGTTTTTGCGGCATCACTGGAAACGATTGCAAGGGCTCGCGCTATGGTTAAACATGCCGCATTCGTTGCTGGTGCGGATCCACATGCGTCAGCTTCGTTGGCAATTGTTGAGTCGTCATCGACGTAGACAATTTGGCTCTTGAGGACGCATTCACCCCGTCCACGGTTACAGATGCCTGCCAAATCGCCCTCCTCTGGGCACTCGCTGTCCTCCTTGCATCCCCGGCAGGTATTCGCCTGACAAATGGGCTTGGTCGGGTCTTTGCAATCATCTGGGTCGATGGAGTTGTCGACATCTACGATACACTCAACACAAGCGCCACCGATGCAGTAGGGCTCGTCGGGGTTGCGGGTGACGCAGAGTGCGTTGCCGGTGTTTCCTTCTTGGCAGGGGTTGCAGCTTCCGTCGTCGGTTTTGCATTCGGGATTGGTGCTGTCTAGGCATTGGGTGGAATCAGCGCACGGGTTGCAGGTGCCGTTGTCGGCGCAGAAAGGGGTCTTGGTGTTGACGGCGGTGCATTGGGCGGTGCCTTGCTCGCCCGGGGTGCAGGCCTCGCACAGGTCGGTTGTGTCGTTGCAGATGGGGACGGGGCCGGAGCAGCCTTCGGTGCATAGGGGGCGGGCGACGCAGGTGTTGCGAAGGGCGTCGGGGCCGCCGACGAGGTCGCAAAAGTCCGCGGTGTTTTCGCATGGGCGAGTGGCGTCGCAATAAAGTTCGTCTTCTTCGACGAAGCAGTCGTCCAGAAAGCATGCGGGGAGGGCGGCAAGGGCAAGGAGTGCAAGCCACGCGTAGCGTTTTTGTTTTTTTGTATGAGTTTGTGGTGCGTGGGGAAGGGCGGGTTGGTTCGTAATGCATGGTTGTTGCAAGTTGTACTCCTCGGCGGGGCGTTTCATTTTGGACCTTTATTGGAAGTGCATCCAAAGGTCTGTCGATGAGATCCGGCTTGATACCACATCTGGGTCGCGGCGATAGATGTCAAGATAGTTGCGTAATGCCTGGAGGTTTCCATGGATCCATAAGGTGAAAGTCCAGAAGCGGTAAGAGTTCGCCGCCGCATAGCTTGAGTAGGACCGAAGCGGGAGATCCCTTCGGTGAAGGCTACTGACAAAGCCTCGTTTGGCGAGGTGAGCGAGTACGCGGGCCGTAACGGTGAGTGAACGTCTGGTGAAGGCCCCAAAAACTGTAACCCCGGAGTGCCGAGCCCCTGCAACTAGGGCGAAGGCGGCAGGACACCTCGAAAGCGGACTGCGGGTTGTTCACCCGGTGGGGTAGAGGACGATGGCACGTGTACAAGGACATGGAATAGAAACAGGGAAGGGCTCCTCGTCCCGCGGAGAAAACCCGCGGAGAAAGGTAGTCGAGCAAGCTCAAAAGGCGAAGTTCGGCGAAGGCGAGAGCCTGACGGATGGGTCCGTAGTAGCAATGAAGCGGGGTAATTTCCGCAGAGCCAAGGGGCCCTACCGGAGGCATTCTTCGAACAAAGAGAGGCAAGAGCGGGATGACAAAACCCACCATTGGTTTGCAAGATCTACGCGAGAAGATAGGCAGTCGGGCGAAATCGTCGCCCCAGCACAGGTTTTGGGGAATGTATATACATATTGCAAAACTCGAGACGTTGGAGACATCGTATCTAGAGGCAAAGCGAAATAGCGGAGCTCCCGGTATCGATGGTGTGACGTTTGAGCAGATCGAAGCAACGGGTCGAGACGTATTTTTGAACGAACTCGCATTGTCGCTAAAATCTGGCAACTACACCCCCCAGGCCAATCGGCGCAAGGAAATACCCAAGGAGGGCGGTCAGGTTCGTGTGATC
>CBDCWZ010000060.1:0-115477 GCA_965223575.1 Kofleriaceae bacterium | reverse complement strand
TCATATCCACCAATCCAAATCAAAAACGGCGGCATGACGGTGAGGAGAATCAGGTAGAACAGTGCATTCTTAGGAACGTATTCTACACCGAAGTTTGTACCACCAATTACTCCTGTGGCCGAATAACTGCTCAACGTCCATATTCCGTAAATCTCCTTGTTTGTCCACAACAATAACGCGATGCCCGCTATCCCGATTAGGAAAACAGAAGCCAACTCCTTCCATCGGCGCCGGTTCGCATCAAGAATCAAGGGGGCGAAATGAACGACAAAGATTATCGCGGCAATTGGTGCCAAAGCGGTGCGAACAAAGGGCAAACAGACCGCCAATAGTGCAGCGGTTTTGATATGGTTTTTCTCCAATGATAAAATCATCCACAAGAGTAAAGAGGCACCGAGTACGTCCGACAGATACGTCCGACATAACAAAATCAGAGTCGGGTGAAAAACAGTGAGCGATAACCAAAGGGGAGAAATTTTTAGTCGGTTACCCGCCTGCCAAACTGCACTCAGGCAGATCATAAATCCGAAAATATGAAAGAATTTTAGGCCGGAAACTCCGCCTAACCACCAGAACAGCGCCAACACCACGGCATTTCCGGGTGGGTATTTGGGGGCTTCTGTTGCATGTGGAAAAAATGGGTCTGTGGCGGTGGGCACGAGACGCCCTTCGGCGATCACCCGGGCATGCCCAATGTATTCCACCTCATCACCGAAGGTAATTGCGTCGACCGGGAAGAGCCACAAGCTACTCACAAAAAGCGACAGTACGCCTAAGGCGACGTAGTATTGTTGTTTCATGGTTTTTGAAGTGGGGGAGCGCAACCGGGGCCCAGCAACGCATGGAATTTCAGAGGATTGTCTGGTGGTGCATTATTAATTGGGACACCCCCTAGCTCTATGCCCTTGCCGATTCGGCGAGTAATTCACGGAAATAGTCGATGGTATATTGAAGCCCCTCGTCAAGATCAATGGTGGGTGCCCAACCGAGAAACTCGCGCGCCTTGGTAATGTCAGGTCGTCGCCTCACTGGATCGTCCGTGGGCAACTCATGGTGCTCCAGCTTAGATGTTGCGCTGGTTAGTTTAATGACTTTCTCGGCTAGTTCCAATATCGTGAACTCTCGAGGATTGCCCATGTTCACCGGTCCCGGATCACTTTTGGTGTTCATAAGGCGAATGAGCCCGTCGATGAGATCCTTGCAGTAGCAAAACGAACGCGTTTGGCCACCCTCACCATATATTGTAATGGGGGCCCCACGGAGCGCCTGAATAATGAAATTGGACACCACACGTCCATCATCTAGATGCATGCGTGGGCCATAAGTATTGAAGATGCGCACGATCCGGGCCTCTAAGCCGTACTGACGTGCGAACGACACGGTGAGCGCCTCAGCGCACCGCTTGCCCTCGTCGTAACATGCGCGAGGGCCGATGGGATTTACATTCCCCCAGTATGATTCGGTTTGCGGATGCTCGACAGGATCGCCGTAAACTTCGCTCGTTGAGGCGATTAGAATTTTGGCGCCTGTGTCACGGGCCAGATTGAGCACGTTCAATGTGCCTTGGACCGCTGTCCCGATCGTACGCACCGGGTTGCGCTGGTAGTGAATGGGTGAAGCTGGACACGCTAAGTGATAAATTTCATCTACTTCAAGTAGCATCGGCACCGATACGTCGTCGCGAATGACCTCAAAGCGATCACTCCTTGTCAGATGCCGAACATTGCGACGCTGGCCGGTGAAGAAATTGTCAAGACATATAAGCTCGTGCTCCTCGTCCAACAATCGCTCACACAAGTGGGAGCCGAGAAAACCCGCCCCACCAGTCACCAGGATACGTTTGCGCATGGCGGCTATATAGCAGCATTCACATGATTTGAGCAACTACTTGCATTGTGAAATGGCAACCACGGACCGCCAACCCAAGACCTCGGTGTGCTGACGAAGTCGCAAGGATTCGCCGTATCCTGGTCTGTGCTCGAGGATGCTCTCGATCGTCTAGAACAATTTTGTGCAAAACAATAATGTTGTCAGTTGCCAATCACGTCAATCGTTAGGCGACGGCGATGGGGCGTTTTGCGGTGCTCCCATAGGTAGATGCCCTGCCAGGTCCCTAGATCACAGTGGCTATCATGCACAGGAACCGATAGGGATACCTGCGTGAAGATGGTCCGGATGTGTGCAGGCATATCGTCTGGGCCCTCATCAATGTGCTGAAACACCGGGTCCCCATCCGGCGCGAATCGAGCCGCAAAACGCTCGAGGTCATCGATGACGGTGGGGTCCGCATTTTCGCAAATGATGATCGATGCGCTCGTATGGTGAACGAATACGTTACACAGGCCAGTTTGGATCCCTGATCTTCGCACCGCGTGTTGGGTTTGTTGGGTAATCTCGGTTACTCCTCGGCCTTGGTTTCAAGACCAATGTGTCGCGGTGTTGTTTCATGTCGCAAAAGGGTATCCGCCTATCAGGAGGCGTGTTCTTTGAGGGCTTCGGCCTGATAGTGGGTACGCAGTCCGCTAATGGTTGGCTCGAGGTCGCCGTCTAGAATCGCATCTAAATTGCGCAGTGTGAGCTTGATGCGATGGTCGGTCATCCGGTCTTGGGGGAAGTTATAGGTGCGGACCTTTTCCGATCGGTCGCCACTCCGAACCAACGAACGACGTTTGTCGCGCTCTTGGGCCTCCTGTTTTGCGATCTCGTGATCGAGCACCCGTGAGCGTAAGATACGCATCGCTTTGGCTTTGTTTTTGTGCTGGGATTTTTCGTCCTGGCAAATGACAACGAGGTTGGTTGGGAGATGGGTAATTCGTACCGCGGAGTCGGTGGTATTGACAGACTGCCCTCCAGGACCGCTTGCCCGCATAACATCAATGCGCAGGTCTTTGTCCTCTAGTTTTACGTCTACCTCTTCGGCTTCTGGAAGCACGACGACGGTCGCTGCGGAAGTATGAATGCGGCCGGAGGATTCCGTCGCGGGGACTCGTTGGACCCGATGGACTCCGGACTCATATTTTAGGTTCGAATAGACGTCTTTGCCTTCGATGAGGATAATGACTTCTTTGACGCCACCGGAGGTCCCCGGCGAAGTGCTCATCGTTTCGATTCGCCAGTTCATTTTCTCAGCAAACCTTTGGTACATGCGATAGAGGTCGCCGGCGAATAGCGCTGCTTCGTCGCCACCTGTGCCAGCGCGAATCTCTAGTAAGATGTTTTTGTTGTCGTTTGGATCTTTGGGAAGCAGCAGGATCTTAATTTGCTGTTTTTTCTCCTCTTGGGCGGTTTCGAGCTGGGTGAGTTCTTCACGGGCCATGGCCCGGAGCTCAGGGTCTTTCTCTGTCTCGAGCATCGTTTTTGCGTCGTTGGTTTCATTGACAACGCGGCGAAAGTCGCGCCATGCTGCGACAAGCTCGTCCAAATCAGCGTGCTCTTTCGAGAGCTTGGTGAACTCGTGCCGTTGCCCGATGATTTCTGGTTGGCCGAGCAGGTTTGAAACTTCGCTATACCTGGCCTCGATAGCCTTCATCTTCGCGATGAACGCAGGATCATCAAACATCTTGGGTGCCTCCCTGGCAACAAAAGGATGAACTGCGGGTGGGTGAACTATCAGTGCTAGTGAATAGCAGGCTAAGCGTCAGCCTTTGCCGAACGTTTGTATTTGCGGTTAAAGCGCTCGATTCGGCCGGCGGTATCGACAAGCTTTTGTTTGCCTGTATAAAACGGATGACAATTGGAGCAGATGTCGATGGTAAAATCGCCCTGTGTCGAGAACGTATTGATCACATGCCCGCACGCACAGGTGATGCTAGCGGGTCGATAGTCTGGGTGGTTTGCCGAAGCCTTCATGATGCTACCTCATTTTCGAATCGCAGCTGTATAGCAGATTGCCAAGGCCAGGTCCAGCGACCAAATCATCCGCCGTGTGAAGGCCCGGATCCGAGGGGAAATGGGAGGGTGGGCGCTTCTGGGGCCGCCTGATCCGGGTAAAGTGGGAGAATTTCACACCCTTCCCTGAGGTCGTGCACGGTTTGGTAGTCTCCAGAGAGGTCGAGTCGCAAATAGACTTTATTGCTATTTGGCAGACCGAAGCTGGTGGACACGATAAGCTGCTGATGGCCAATTTGCTGATATCCGCTGGGGACCACCTCGTGTCCGTATACAGCAATATTCGCCCCAACCGCCTTGAGAAAACGTTGTGCGGCATAGTCGGGAGCCGATCGGGCCCAAAGTAGAGGGCCCAAAACCGGGGTAATCAAGACATCGGTTGGGGTCTCACCCGCGGCCTCATCGAGGTCGATGTCCTCAATTTCGCGGATTGACTGTATGTTGGCGGCGGGAGCGCCATGGGAAAAGAACACGCCGCAGGGCGCAATGGCCGCGATGGGAAAGGTCGCGAATAGGGCCTTCATTTGTGAGCTCTTTTGACGACCGATTCGCGTCTCCAGTAGCGCGACCTCGTCGTTTGCGAATTTCGCGGTGTGTGGTCCACCAATATGCCCGTGTTCATGGTTGCCAAGAAGTGCGTGGACTTGATTCGGAAACTGTGTTGCAAGCTCCTGGTAAGAGGATACGACCCTATCCGATGCATCTCGGTAGAACTGGCCGAGGAAATCAGGCCATTGGTGGGGTTCTATGTAGGGACCATGAATAAGGTCACCGGTGAACAAGAGGTGTGTGTCGTCGGCTTGCGCGTTCGACTCTAAAAAAATTTCGACGATTCGGTTGTAGTCTGCAAGACACCCCTGAAGGTCTGTGCAGACGATCAGATGACCCTTATTGGGGAGTCTCAGAACGGACGCCATGACTAAAGGATACTCTGTGTGGCTCGATTGGGGTGCTTTTTTCTGGGCTATGTAAGTGAACATAGGGGGGTGTCGCTACGTTTCTGCGTGCTACCAGACAACTCCTCGAAATCACGATTGAGTCTCACTCGGGTGCGCTAAAAAGAGGCGTGGCACGGTATCGTGATTCCTTAGAGAGGTTTCAGATGCCTCATCAAATTAGCGTCCAGGTACGGGGGATGTTGCCACACGCGCGAATCACGCTGAATCATGGGTTTTGTCTCGCAATCGCTTTGCGTATACTGCAAGGGAGGTAGCGAAACCAATACCCCACAGAAGGCAAGAAGGTATCACGAGTGGACACAAAAATATCCCCTTGGCTACGAAGACTTCCGCGTTATGTTTACCTTGCTGATCTGATCAAGGGGCGGCGGATCGTCGAGCTCAACTGTGGAACTGGCTACGGAGCAATGTATCTTGCAAGCCACGGCGCCGAGCATGTGATCGGTGTTGACGATTCACCCCAGCACATCCGTCGTGCCAGTGCAGAGCACAATGTGAGCAACTTGGAGTTTCGCTGCGAAAAAAGTATCGCCTTGGAGCTCGAGGATAGCAGTGTTCATTGCATTATCGTCCCCAATGGGGACGAGCTGTTGCGACAGGGAGAGGTTCTTACAGAGTTGCGGCGGGTTTTGATACCAGAAGGGTATCTGATACTTGCAGCTTCGAGTGCGGATCGATTGTCAGCGTCTGGTGGTGTGTCATTTCACGAGTTCGCAGAGCGGCTGAGCCCCGCGTTCTCGCCGGTTCGGATGGTTGCAGAGTCGCCGTTTATCGCTACGGCACTTGTCGAGTATCGAGATAGTAAGCAGGAGCCCGAGGTAGAGCTCGATACCTCGCTGCTGGATCTAGAGCAACAAGATGATGATGTTTTTGGCTACGTTGCGATTTGCGGTGGGAGTGACGATGCTCCTAAGGGGTTTACGGTCGTTCAGGTGCCGTCGGCTGCCGGTTTGAGTGTGATTGGGCCAGGCGTACAGGGCGATAGCGATGGCGATAATCCTCTCGTGACCAAGGGGTTACGAGCGCGGGAGGCGGAGGCTCGCCGCCACGCCGCAGAGTTGCAAATTCGCCTCGATCAGGCCCAACAAGAAGTCGGACGCGTCGCTGGACAGGCAGCGATTGAGCTCAACCAGACTCGCCGCGAGGTGGCAGTCTTGCGGGAGCAGTTGCAGGAGACCAAGGCTGCTCTGTCACAAGCCGAGCATACAAAAACGGCCTTGAGTGGCCAATCCAGTGAGCAGACCCTTCCCGAGGCTGGCTACGAGGTTGTTGAGGAAGCCGCTGATGAACAAGGTACTGGCGATTATGAAGTTATTGTTCAGCAGACCGAGCAACCGCTGGACGGGGGTGCTCCGGTGGTGGGGACTGTCAGTGAGTTTGACCAAGTCCCGACACGCGAGCAGCAAGCGTCGATCACCGAGCAGATCAACTTGGCGATGCAGGTTCATGCCGAAGAGCTCAAACAGGCTAAGACACAGCTCAAGGAGCGGGATACGTATATCGAAGAGTTGCGCCAAGATCTAAAGATCGCATTGGAGGAGGCTGGTCTCGCACGGATCCGGGCGACCGAGCTAGAAACGGTGAATAACACGATGAAAGCCGAGCTTTCTCAGTGGCGTGACCGCGCGTCCATTGCAGAGGGGAAGGTTCTGCGAGCCGAACACGCAGCTCGGAGCGTCGAGGAAGAACGAGCCGCGGAGCGAGATCAGGAGACCCTGCTAAAACAGACGCAAGAGTCATTGGAGCAGCAATTAGCCGAAGAGAAAACCAAGCTCCTCGAGCAGCGCCAGGCTGCTCAGCAGGCGATGGAATACGCCATGGACGAGAGTTCAAAAAAATTGGTCCTCGCACAAGACAAACTTACCCAGATGACTCACGAACGGGACGAACTCGCCCAGAACTATCGTGATGCGGTGCTTTCTGTTGAGCGAACCAAGCAGGAATTAGCGGAGGCAACTGCTGCTGAAGTAGAGAATAAGCAACAACTGGAGAAGAGCGAAGCGGAGCGAGAACAACTAGAAATAAGGTTGCGGGACGTTGCGACAAGTAGAGCCCAGCTTGAGGCAAAGATGCAAAAGATGTCGGCTTCGATAGAAGAATTTGAAGATAAAGTCCGCGCGGCCGAAGCGCATAACGAGGCGTTAACTCAAGCGCTTGATTTGGCCGACAGTCGCTTAGGTGCGAATGGCGTTGGGCGGTCCACGGCAGTGGATGCAACAGATCGATTACAGTCGTTGCGTGGAAAAGCTGACTCTATTGAGCAGGAGCTCGCAAGCAGTCGGGCGTTGCTAAAGGAGCTAGAGCAGGGGGTTTCTGTGCTTGGTCAGGCGGTCAATGAAATTGACGATGAAACCCCTGTTGCATTCTCTACACAGGAGCGAATTCGCCGGTTGGCAATTGAACTCGGCGTAAAGGAAGCAGAGCTCACGCTGATGAACCTGGGTGTTTCAACGCTGCAGCAACGTCTTCATTCTGTCGTAGAGTTGGTTCAACACACGAGAGACTCGATGAGCGGATCCGCAACGGAGATGAAGGCGGCAGTGGACGGATTGGTCCGCAGCGTCATTGCGTACACCACGGGTACGCATCGAGGGGGATAAGATACTGATTCGTGTCCGGCCATAATCCGGACACAACCCGGCCATAATTCGGGTGCCACCGGACAGTATAAGAAAGCGCATTTCGGACTAGATTTGCTTGGGGTTGTGATGTATCTCTCGACTCATGAGTCAAGAAGAGAAAAGCGTATCTCAGTTGTCGGCGCAACTGGGCGAGTTCCGCTCAGAAATGATACAACGGTTTGAGCAAGTTGATAAACGGTTTGAGCAAGTTGATAAACGGTTTGAGCAAGTTGATAAACGGTTTGAGCAAGTTGATAAACGGTTTGAGCAAGTTGATAAACGGTTTGAGCAAGTTGATAAACGGTTTGAGCAAGGGGACAAAAGGATTTCCACAGCAGAGCGGAGTATAGAGATCCTCTCCTATCAGGTTGGCGTGCTCACGAAGCAAATGGCGGATCGTCCGACGCGTGCGGAATTTATCGCAATGGAAGATCGGATCGTTAACAATGTTGAAGAGCGGGTTGTTACGCGCGTCTGCAAGCACATTGACGCGGCATTTGAGCAATTTTCGATCCGTATCGGGGTTGTTGACGAGAAATATCAGGATTTACCGCCCAAAGTCGGCCGGTTGCGTGAGGACCTCGATCGTCATGTCGTTGACTCGAGCATGCACAGTCTTGGCGCCGTGACAGACCCTTAGCCCTCCCTGCTAGCCAAACCCGAGGACATCGCGCATTGCATAGTGGCCGGCGGGTTTGGCCGAAATCCAGCGTGCGGCGCGGATGGAGCCGGACGCGAATATTTCGCGAGAAGCTGCTCGGTGGGTAATCTCGATTCGGTCTTGCTCGTGAATAAAATATGCGGTGTGTTCGCCGACCACGTCGCCACCGCGAAGCGCGACGATGCCTATCTCGTTTTCGGGGCGCTGACCGACTTCTCCTTCTCGCGACAGGCATTGATTCTGTTCTCGTGAGATTCCACGACCTTTTGCGAGTGCGTCGGCGACAGCGAGCGCGGTACCCGAAGGCGCGTCACGTTTGCGACGGTGGTGGATTTCTGCCACTTCTAGATCATAGTCAGGTCCGAGGGCCCGAGCAGCCTGTTCTGCTAGGATCAGCATGAGATTGACTCCGACGCTAAAATTAGCGGCAACAAGGACGGGGCTCTTTGTCGCCAGCTCGGCGATGGCAAGCTCTGCGGATTCGTCTAATCCTGTTGTCCCGATGACTGCAGCGGTTCCGGCAGCGAGAGCTGTTTGTGCGGCAAGGGTCGTTGCCGCGGGAGTTGAGAAGTCGATGTAAACGTCAGCTTCCTTGAGTCCCGCGGAAAGGTCGCTGATGACGGTGACGCCCGGTGCTACTTCGGTTCCTAGGAGAGAGCTTTTTGCGTGGTCGACAGCCGAAACGACCGTGATATTTGGATCGGCAACCGCCATTGAAATGACCGTCTTACCCATACGGCCGCTAGGGCCTAACACACATAGTCGGGTCATAGGACCCCCTCAGAAGTAAGTTGGGCTTGGAGCCGCTGGCGCAGGTCGTCCGAGCAAGTGTGAAGCGGGGAGCGAATTCCGGAATGAATTTGGCTCATTAGCGCTAGCGCTGCTTTTGCGGGGATTGGGTTTGGTTCTGCAAATAGAAGTGTTGTCAGTGGAAGCAGTTGATAATGGAGCTCACGCGCCCTTGCCAGGTTGTCTTGGGCGACAGCAGCCCACATCTGCGCGACTCGATCGGGAAGAATATTGGACACCACCGAGATCACTCCCCGGGCGCCCAAACAGTAGGCTGCGTACGCTGTAAAATCATCACCGGAGAGCAAAACGAGGCGATCTCCGACCTTTGAAATGATCTCACTGGCTCGGTGCATGCACCCGGTTGCTTCCTTGATCGCTGCAATATTGGGAGTGTCGCATAGCGCAACCACTGTTTCAGGAAGCAAATCGCAGGAGGTTCGTGACGGAACATTGTAAAGAATGATCGGTAGCGATGTGGCTCCGGCAATCTGACGAAAATGCTGACATAGCCCCTGCTGGGATGGTTTATTGTAGTAGGGGGTTACGTGTAACAGGGCGGCTGCTCCAGCTTTCTCTGCGGCCTTGGTCAAGGCGATAGCCTCTTCGGTCGCATTTGCACCTGCGCCTGCAATAATAGGGATTCGACCGTCTGCGACTTGGACAGCGTGCCTGACGATCTGTGTCTTCTCTTGGAAGGTTAGCGTCGCTGATTCACCGGTGGTGCCAACGACGACAACGCCATCGATGCCGGCATTGATTTGGTTTTCGATCAGTTTGGACAGTCCGTCGTAGTCGACCGCTTTGTCATGCTTGTCATGCATGGGGGTCACTAGCGCCGTCATTGCTCCTTGAACCACCGTATCCACTGTTTCCACCATTTTCATTGGGCGCAACCCTATCATTGAACGGCCGAAAGAATGCGTCGAGTGTGATCGATATCGCTACGAATTTGCGTCACGAGTTGCTCGGGAGTCGCGAAACGCTGCTCCGGGCGGAGCCGGGCAACGAGCTCGATTCGCAGGTGTTGATCGTAGAGATTTCCATCAAAATCGAGCAAATGGACTTCCAGCTGGGGAATGCCGTCGTCCACAAACGTGGGATTTTTGCCTAGGTTTACGACCGCGGGATTTCCGTCTGTGTCCCAGGGAGAAGATAGGTTGTGGACGATAGCAGCATAAACCCCCAAGGCCGGCAAAAGCGGGGTTTTCGTGGCTAGGTTGGCTGTTGGGATCCCAAGGCTGCGGCCTCGGCCAGCGCCTTTCACGACGGCTCCGTCAATGTCAAAGTGACGTCCTAGCAATGGTTTTACTTTGGCGATCTCCCCTTTGAGAACGAGCTCGCGGATTTGTGTGCTCGAGACCCGAACACCACCCACTTCTACTGGTGCGACGACCGAAACCGAGATCCCCTTTGCAAGTCCAAGACTGCGCAAAGTGTCAGATGTTCCCTTCCTGTCTTTCCCAAACGTAAAATCGTGGCCGACAATGAGGTTTTGGGCACCCAGCGTGCTGACGAGCACATCCTGCACGAATTGCTCGGGCGTAAGCGCCGCGAGCGCTTGTGTGAACGGTTCGACCACGCACACCGTGATTCCAAAGGATTCAAGGAGTTCCAAACGTCGCTCGACCGTCATGATCAACGCCGGAGCCCGATCCGCGGCGAGGAGAGCCGCTGGGTGGGGATCAAATGTGAGCACCACTGCGTCGCCGTCATTTGCCCTGGCTTTCTGAGACGTCTGGATCAGCAGTTTTTGATGACCCACGTGAACGCCGTCAAAATTTCCGAGTGCCACCGTGGGGGAAGCAAGGGGGCGAAACAGGGCGCGATGCCCAGCGAATATTTCCATCGTCCCGACCGTACGGGAGCTATCTGATTCGCGCAAGTCACCCCACGGGCTGGTATTGACCTCGTCAAGTCAGCGAAATCGCCGTATGTTTGCCCTTCCCATTGTGACCACGTACCGTGGATCTCAACTGTGGATCGCATGTACCAATGGCTACCGAGGGGACTCGGATTTGGCGCCTTTTGCCTCTATGTATGGGCTGCGGTTCCTGGGGCCTTTTGGTTGGATTCTGGGGAGCTTTCGGCGGCTGCGTTTGCGTTGGGGTCGGCGCATCCAACTGGTTTTCCTCTGTTTTGCATTGCCGGCAAGATCGCTCAGTTCATCCCGTTTGGTGAAATAGGGTTTCGCATTAACTTGCTCAGCGGACTATCCGCGGCTCTGGCTGTTTTTTGGACCGCATGCATTGTCCAGTGTTTGGGGAATCGGGACGTCTCAACAATCGTCGGTGCCCTTGCCGCCGGCGCAACGCTAGCCGTTTCGTTGACCTTTTTTCGTCAAGCGACTGTTGCCGAGGTGTATGCGCCAAACGCAGCTGCACTTGCCGGTACCTTGCTACTTTTTGCGAAAATCACCAAGGCCCCGTCGTGGCGTTACGGTGGATTGATTGCGATTGCGCTCGGGCTCGGTATGGCCTTGCATATCACCTACTTGCTCGTTGTCCCGGTGATTGGGATATTTTTCGTCGTTTGGATTTGCCGGGCTGCCAGGTGGCCCTTGCTCGTTCCGGCCCTGACGGTCGTTGTATTTGCCGCTTGCTATTGCTATCTACCAATTCGATCGTCCACGGGACGAACGGTTACCGTCGATTGGGGACACCCCCGGACTGTCGCGAGATTGGCCGATCATATCTCTGCTGGTCGACCGCGTCGGGCGTTTGCAGCTTCGGGGCAAGTACGACGCTCTGATGCCGCGATGCGGTCGACAAATCCCCAGATCGTCTATCACAACGCGGCCACTTTTCTGGGCGAGGCGGCTGATCAACTAGGCCCCGCCACTTTGTTGGCGGCGCTTGTCGGTTACGTTTTGCTTGCCTATCGGCGGAGGACTCGCTGGGTTGGATTTGCCCTGGTTGGACTTGCTACTGGGGATGCAGTCTATTCGTTTTGGCTCAACCCGATGGGCATGGTGGATTTGCAAAATGGGGTTCCAATGGCGTTGGGGATTTGTATCGCCGCTGGGATCGGGGTTTCTGCGTTTGCGCAGGCCGTTGGAAGAGCCGCTGCTTTTGTGGGAGGTACGACAGCCCTCGCTTGCTTGCTTCCTACTGCCCTCGTGAGCTGGGGGACGGTTTGGTGGGCAGCCACAGGTGATGCTCCCAGGGCCTGGTCTGAGGCCGCTGCATCTAGCGTGGCGCCCGGCGGGGTGGCCCTGGTACAAAACGATTCCACCGCAGCAGGAATGATATTCTTGAACACCGTCGAATCGGTGCGGCCAGATATCGCCGTGATTGTTCGCCAACATCTGCGAGGAGATTGGGAGAGGACGAACAAGGTCCTTCAGCGAAGTGACAGCCGCAGCCATGTTCACGGCGAAGGGATGTCCGCGCTGGTCGCCACAGGGCGCCCGATTCACTGGGAAATCGGCAGCGGGTTGCCGCCCGGATCGCTTCACGCGGGAATTCCGCTCAGCTCGGTACGCCCAGAGTCAGCACCGAGGTTTGGAACGCTCCTAGATCAAGCGTTTTCGAGGCTCTACTCGCTATCTGTTCAGCCTGGAGGCCAAGATCGGTCTGCCCGACGTGTTTTCGCAGTCGCCGCAACAGGATTGGGGCGCTATGCCTACGAACGAGGTGACCTAGGCAGGGCGGCAAGACTCTTTGACGTTGCACTACAGTACCGCCCACACCATGCGGCCGCCCATTTGAACCGAGCAATCGTGTTCGCCCGACAGCGCGACTACACCCAGGCGATTCGGCACGCCGAAACGATCCTTGAGGGTGATCCTAACCACGTGCAAGCACTGATAAACGTTGCCCGTTGGCAGATGCGCTTGAACCAGGATAAGAACGCCTCAAAGTTTATCGATCGCGCGCTGGCACTGGACGCCAACCAAGCGAGCGCTTGGTCGCTCGCCGCGCTTGTCGATCTCAGGGCAGGCAATGTTGACCGCGCAAAACAGCGGATTCAACGTGCGGTGTCAATCGACCCCGGCAATAAGGATGTACAGGACTTGCTACGCCAACTGAGAAGAAAACCAAAATAATAGGGGGCCAATCGTGCTCTTACGATTTCGGTCACCACCAGCGGCGCGGAACAAATACGACGTCTCCAGGGCTCACGTAGAAGTTTGCCGCTTTCCCTTTACCGATTCGTTCAATCGGAAGTGTGTATTTGACGGTTTTATTGTTGTGTTTCCGTGTCACGTTCACACTATTTTTGCTGGCCATATTTGTAAAGCCACCTGCCATCGAGATCGCTTCTACTACGGTCATTCCATCCGAGTAGCTCAGCGTGCCTGGTTTCTTGACCTGGCCAAATACGGAGATTTTCTTGGACTTAAATTCTTTTACAATGACAGATACCTGCGGGTTTTTCAGGTAACCATCGGCCAACGCTTGGCGAATTTCTCGCTCCAATCTCGCCGGGCTCTTGCCAACAGCAGGGATTGCACCGATAAGTGGGAAGGAAATTGTTCCTTCAGAGCTTACCGAATATTCGCCCGACATTTCTTCTTGACGAAACACGCGGACTTGAAAGATATCTCCTACGCCAAGCGTAGTGTCACCAACGTTGTTGGGAGGGGTTGTTGGATAATTTTGTGTCGGAGTTGAGCCGCAAGCAACAAGCAGACCAACAGCAACTACGCAGCTAGAAAGAAAGAAGAATTTCATCATCGGGAGCGTAGCCTAAGTGGAGTCTCCCGGGTTTGCAAGGACAATGTTCGCTAGTGGGAATCTAGCCACGCACAATGGCGGAAATCAACCAGAAACTAGAAGGCGGCTGTGGCACCAGCAAAGACGTCGAAACGCCTATATCCCGGATCGTCCCCCAGTTGTCTGAAATCCGTCTCATCGATGGTGGTATGAAACTTTGCAGATAGCCCTAACCATTCTCGGACAGGATATTGGGCGGTTATCCGACCATCAAATATTGTATCGTCACGGTCAATATTGCCACCAGTCGCAAAACTGATACCGCGATACTCTCGAAATCGCAGGCTAGCCTGTGCCCCAAACACCAGCAGTCCGAGTTGCTGATTGACTGTCATCCTCATGGCATGGTCCGTATAGAGATTGGCATTGATAGAATCTTTAAAGTCGCGCTCATAAGCGATCGATACCCGGCCAAGCTCGCTATAACGATAAGCGACCTCTACTCCACCGATAAAGCTGGCGAAATCTTCTCCAGCATCATAGTACCCCTTACCATATCCGCCGTGTAGCCGAAGCGAGGTATTGACTCCGAGTAGGGTGGCGACGCCGGCTCGGACCCGCAGTGGATTGGAACTGACTTTCGTTTCACTGTCACCGAGGCCGTCGAAGAACCCGAGCGAACTGTCTATAAACAGCTTTGTAAACGGCCGAAACTGCCAATCGATTTTTGCACCGATAGTGTGTTGAAAACGGTTCGCAAACGAGTTGGCACTGGATTCAAATCGATCAATTGTATTTTCATATCGAGCGCCGAAGGTGAGGGTGCCGCCGCCAGGCCTAAGATCAATTCCCAGCTTCAGGTGATTGATGTCACGGTTTAAATTTTCCGAAGACTCAAAATTGGTTGGCCTGGTGTCTCGAGTAAAAGAATCATCAAGCCAAAACGAGACCGGACCTTTGGGGAAAATCACCAGATGTAGGTCTGCGATAGCGCGGAGGTCGCTGGCGTCCCGTACGTTGTCGTTTGAGCTCAGATACTGCTCATACTCGAGGCGAGCTCCCAGTCGAAAGTCTAAGACCGGTGGTGTATCCGATGGCTCGAAGCCACTGTCAGTACCAACAAGAGCAACTTCCTCGTCCGGTTTGTTTTCCTGAGAGGCAATAGAAATACCAGCAATCAGTCGCGCGAGCCCGGATGAAATCGGGGACGTATCTTCATAAAATACATTGGAGATAAAGCCCGTTTCTAGCCCAATGATTGGGTGAAGCACCGTTCCCGCCCCGATTTCATGACCGGGACCTTCAGCGATTGTAGGCTGTGCGACGGCGGGAACAACGAAAGCTACAAGAAATCCAAGGGACGTTGCTGTAGATAGTTTCATGGCGGCGCTAAGCAAAACGAGTTAAGGATATAAAGAGACTAACAACTGCCAACAGGACTGATACAGGCTGGGCGCTCAATGGTTATCCCATTATCATCCTGTCCATCGACAAGATCTGTTGAGTCGCCCTTAGTAGGGTTATCTTTGATTGGTGGTGCAGAAACCTGAACCGGGGTTGGGCCTACAATGATCATGCCTTCGCCAATACACCCTCGTGCTTCGCCGGAAAGCGTTTCAATGTTTTCACCAGAGATTGTGACCTTGGAAAGTTGGTGATAGCTATCACGCTGATTTTCATTCGCGATTGCTTCGGTGAGCTCGTTGCGTGCTGCTTCTGCAATATTGAGGAGCTTTTTTATCTGAATAAGACGATCGCTAACGCAGTTAATTTGAAGTACGTCTTTTTGTTTTGTTGCGGCTTGGTGGATGGCGATGACCTCTGACAGTGAGGCTTTCATAGTAGCGATCGCGTTATCAGCCTTTTTTTTCATTTCCGCTGGAGACAGGTTTGCACCTTCGTCTCCTGGAAGCTGAGGATCAGCAGTCGGTACTGGTTCTGCTGGCGGCGAGCTAGGTTGTGCATACAGAAAGCTAGCCGTGAAAAGCATCGCAGCAAAGATAGGCAACTTGGGAAGAATTCGGAAGGATTTGAGTATCATAAGAACCAAACCACTCTAGCGGGCCGGCCCAGCCTGTGTCAACTTCACCTGGGTCTATCTACCGGGAATGGTATCTTTGGCACTTTATCTCAAAGAATTAGCAATACGAGCCGTATTCTGCCAAGAGCCCAGCGATCGGCGGCAAATCCTCCCCTGACCTTCTGGGTGTGGCGGTGTTGTTGTCCTACCTAGTGGATAAAATCCGTTGAAGCGATCTCCCATCGAGCAGTGCGTGCCGGGAGTATTAGTCGGCGGATTGTAGACGCACGATTTTGGCTTTATTATGGTGATCTCACCATGTAACGAGTTTGCGACGGATTTTTGAAGTCGCACGAAATCTATGATGTAGGGTGCACAATCACACGTTCGGATCAGTTCTAATATTTTGGAATATACCGCTGACACGGTATCAATGGGAACACTGCGGGTCTTAGAGGCCCTGCGCGATCTGGCGGATGCCCGGATGTCTACTCGCTGGGACTTTCGTTCACTGATACCATATTAGGAACGCTGACTTTTGATATGTTCGTGTCGAGGTACTACCTGCGTGACGCGGTCGGCGGCCCGGACATATTCGATGCCACAAGCGGAACACCGCATCTTCGCTGCTTCAGCCAGCCGCTGTCCACATTCGCAGTTCCAGCTAATTCGTTTTGCGGGCACCCCAGCGACAAGTGCAAAATCGGGAACATCCTTGGTTACAACCGCTCCAGCTGCAACAAAAGAATGGCGACCGATCTTTACGCCGCAAACGATTGTGCAGTTTGCTCCCAGGGTCGCTCCTAGGCCAACTAGGGTCTGATCGAACAAACTTGGATCGGTCTTAGGAAACTGAGACCGAGGTGCACGTACGTTGGTGAAAACCATCGATGGGCCGCAGAAGACGTAGTCTTCAAGTTCAACCCCCTGGTACAGCGACACATTATTTTGGATTTTGCAGTAGTTTCCGATAATAGCGGAGGCTCCGACGTACACATTCTGACCAAGAGAGGACTGCTTGCCAATGCGAGCACCGGACTGCACATGACAAAAATGCCAAATCTTCGTGCTCTCTCCGATCTGAACATTTTCGTCAACAATAGAGGTAGGATGAACAAAGTAGTTGCTGTTCTGCTCACCTGGGGTGTGCTTGTCGGCTTGGGGGGCCAGTGTACTGTTAACCAGATCCTCAGTGGCGCGCTCAAGAATTTCGAGCACCTCAACGCCGCTCTCGCCTGAAGCAACCTCTATTGGGGTACCATCTAAATGGCTCGCAAAGTATCTTAGCTCCTCAGTTAGTGGCATTTCATGTCCGTATTCAATCACTTCGGTTGGCCCTTCACGTTTTTTCGGCTCGCCATTGATCCAATCGATGCCCTTTTCATAGAAGAGAAGCTGTTTTTCCTTAGAAGAGTCCTCAAAGGACAACATGCCTTTTGAACCGACCACAACAAACCGGTGCTCCTTATAAGGATGTAGCCAACTGAGAAAAATATGGGCAACGATATTATCTGGATAGCGGATAAGTGTCATCGTCGTATCGTGGATCTCTGGCTGGAGAAACACGCCACCACGCGAGTCAATAGAGGTTGGTTTCTTGCCGATAAGGTACTGTAAGATTGAAATATCATGGGGAGCGAAGCTCCACAGAATATTCTCCTCTGTACGGACAGTGCCCAAATTAAGCCGATTACTGTAGAGGTACTGGAGTTTTCCAATCTTACCCGCTACGAGTAACTCTTTGATTTTACGAATCGCAGGATGGAAAAGTAATACGTGGCCAACCATCAGATTTACGCCACGTTTTCGCGCTATTTGACACAGATCTCGAGCTTCCGCCGCAACCAAAGTAATTGGCTTTTCAACCAAAACGTGAAACCCTTTTTCAAGCAAAAATTTTGCCAGCTCATAATGGGTATGCGCAGGTGTAGCGAGTACAAAGCCATCAAATCCACGTTGTGCCGCGAGTTGAACTGAATCGAAGATTTCGACGTTTGGATAGGTATTTGCCAATGACTGTCGGCGCGCGGCACTAACATCCGCAATGCCAGCGAGCATTTCTAGCTGGTCGAGTACTTTGATATGATTTTTGCCCCACCCCCCGCCACCTACAACACAGATATTAGTTTGATTTAGTGTCATCTCTAGGTTCTTAACACGATGATGCTGCAAGATGGAGAATTAAGGATGGACAAATCGATAGAGAGGGCGTCGTTTCGTAGACGGACAGGACAAGATTTTCGTGCAAACGGGTTCACCATCGTTTGCGCTGGGTTGGAAGCGTCGATCGGATTATCCTGATGAAGCCAGCGATCTCACTTCACATAGTATCCGCGGCGCCGATCAAATACGTGGTCGTCGCATGGTGCGGACCTTTCCACTTTTGCTCGCCGGTTGGCGCCGACTCGCGAAAGTAATCCTTCTCCATCTTGCATATCTCAACCAACACTTCTAGAATCCCCCTTAATATGGCTCGAAACCTAGCGAGAGAAGGGGCGCGCAGCAAGCGTACCGGGCCTCTGTTTGACGACGCTGGTGGGTAGATGACAACAACTCCTATCGCTTTTCTGATATCGCTGGCACTTGCAACGGTAGCGACCCCTATCATTCGAAATCTTGCGATTCGGTATCGATGGATTGACGAAGGTCGCACCACGAGGAATGTCCACAAAGCGCCGATTCCCCGGCTAGGGGGGCTGGCGATCGTGCTCGGTTTTTACGCGCCGTTAACCGCCCTGCTCCTCGTCGAGTCTGACATGGGTCGAATGTTCACGGAGAACACCCACAATGTCGTAGGCCTTTTTGTCGGAGGTCTGTTGATAGTAGCCCTCGGCGTTTACGACGACATCCGCGGTGCAAATGCATTCAAGAAACTCTTGATCCAGATCGGTGTGGCCGTGTTGATGTGTTACCTCGGATTCCGTATCGAACGCATCAACTTGCTGCCCGGATACGTGTTGGAATTGCACATGTTTAGTGTTCCTTTTACCGTTCTGTGGATTGTCGGTGTGACCAATGCGCTTAACTTGATTGACGGATTGGACGGGCTTGCATCAGGTGTTGCGTTGTTTGCCGTACTAACCAACCTGATTATCTCCATTTCGACCGGAAATTTGCTGATGGTTTTGTTTATGGCGTGCCTAGCGGGCGCCATTCTCGGATTTTTAATTTACAATTTTAATCCTGCTTCTGTATTCATGGGAGATACGGGCTCTATGTTTTTGGGATTTATCCTCGCCACGACTTCCATCGCCGTCAACGCCAAGGGGCACGCGGTGATCGCAATACTGACACCAGTACTTGCCCTCGGTTTGCCCATCATGGATGTATTGCTTGCGATGGTTCGTCGTGGCTTGAGAGGGGTGCCACTGTTCTCGGCGGATAAAGAGCACATTCATCACAAATTGCTCGCACACGGTCTTTCCCAACGGCAGTGTGTGTTCTTGTTGTACGGAATCTCGGCATGCTTCATGGCATCTGCGATAGGGGTTAGTTACGCAAATAGCTCTCAAGCCGTGTTTTTGATTTTGGCGGTAGTGTTGCTGGTAGCGGTACTGGTTCGAAAGCTGGGCTATGGAAAACTACTGCACAATGATACGCAGCAAGTTCGTCGTCGCAACCGCAAGATGCTTGCTGCGGTCAAATCAATTGCTCAGGAGGTACGAGATACGCCAGATGCGACTAACTTTCAAAGGTTAACCGATTCTATTGGTACTATGTTCGATGCTGATATCGTTGAGCTTACCGTTCCGCAGCCATCGGGAGACGATGAAGTGTTTATATGGAAACAGAAACCAGAGCCTGGAACGGGGGTATCATTGCGACTTCCCCTTACAAGGGCTCCCTTGCATTTTGGTCAATTGAATGTGTCTTGGTGTGATGGTCGGACAAATGTCGATCGGGACGACGAGATAGCTGCGGAGCGGTTGGTTGCACAAATAGCTCATTCGGTGGGCAGATTCTGGGAATCTGAGAAACAGGGAACGGACTCAACAACAACTTTGAGGTAGTCGTTATGATTGGGAAGATGTAATGCACGTGCTGTTCGTGAATCAGTATTTTTATCCCGATAGTTCTGCAACAGCACAAATTGTGAGCGACCTGGCGGTCGAACTGGTTCGCGACGGACTACAAGTAACCGTAATCTGCTGCAATACGTCGCGCACGGGAAAAGATAAGTACCCACGCCAAGAAAGCTATCAAGGCGTTCAGATTCTACGCGTCCCATCGGTCAGCTGGGATGCAGAAACCTTCTATAGCCGGTTTTCCGAGTACGTGATATTCTTAGCTATGGGCGCGTGGCGTGTCGCCTCGCAGCGTAACGTTGATATGGTGGTAACCTTATCGACGCCCCCGCTTGTCTCGCTTTTGGGACTTGTTAATAGGTTCATATCAGGGGCGAAGTTCGTATATTGGGTTCAGGATGTGTATCCCGATATTGCGGTGAATTTAGGCGTTTTAAACAAACGCAGTCTGACGACACGACTGTTGGAGTGGGGAGCTCTAGAGATCACGAAACGCGCTGATGTGATCGTGACCATTGGTGAATGTATGAAGCGTCGGTTAAAAAACAAGGGGCTTCGGGATGAGCAAGTTGCGGTCGTTCACAATTGGTCTGACGGTGGAACCGTTCAGCCGATACCCCATAAGGAAAACTTCTTTCGCACAAAACACGACTTACAGGGAAAGTTTGTTGTTTTGTACAGCGGTAACCTTGGTCGTGGTCATCGCTTTGACTGGCTACTAGAGGTAGCACGAAGTCTTCAAAGCGCGCCGTCCATTCGTTTCGTTTTTGTAGGGACTGGAACGCGTCGTCAAGAAGTCGAGCGATTTTCTTCGATGTGCAATAATATTTGTTTGTTACCACATCAACCCTATAGTCAACTTCGCTACAGTCTTGGTGCAGCGGACTTGGCCGTCATTACTTTGCGTGACAACATGCTTGGACTGATGGTCCCGAGCAAACTGTATGGACATCTTGCTTCAGGGCGGCCGATTTTATTCATAGGGCCAAAAGATAGCACTGTTGCTGCGATTATTGAGCAATACCAATGTGGCGCGGTCTTCTCCAATGAAGATGTCTCGGGTATTCAAAAATTCATTCGAAAATTGGTTGATGATCCTGGTTTGGCTGCGCGATTGGGCAAACAAAGTCGTAAAGCATATGATGATAAGTTCAATCGATCGGAATCTACCGACGCATTTCAATCGATTTTGTCCAACCTTGTTCAACCTTCTACTTAATCATCCTGCGTACGCTTGTTACGGGCGGGCGAGGTGGCACAAGTTGATTTGGAATTTGCCGGATGGCGTTGGGACCCAAAGACTCGGTCCAGATCTGACACGGTAGTGCTAACTATGTATGGTATGTGCCGATTTTTCAACGTTTGTGGGTGTTGATTTTTCAACGCTCCTCATTGTTTTCTCCGTCGTTTGCAAGCAGGAATGAATGGCCCGCTGAAGGCTGGTTGAAAAAGTCGTGTCATTGTAGTAGTCGCGTACAAATCTTTGTCCGTTCTTACCAAACTCTAGAGTTTCTTGAGGCGCTTCCTTGAGCCTTTGTATTGCCTTTGCGAGCGCATGTGCGTCGCCAGCTGGGAAAACAATGCCGGCATTTGCTCGTCGCACGATTTCTGCATTGCCCCCACGGTCTCCTACGATGACCGCTTTACCCAAAGCCATGGCTTCGACGACCGCGTATTCTGAAGTATCCGCCCATTCCGACGGCGAGACGACGCAAAAGGCGGACATCATCCGCTCTTTCATTCCGTCACCAAAACGCATCTCCGTGTCTAGATGCACATCGTCCGTTAACCCGTCTTCTCGAATCGTATTAAATAGTTGCGGTGCAATTCCGGTATTATCCATTCCGTAGAGTTCGAATTGTACCTTCTTACAAAGCTTCGCCGCTTTAAGCAGCGTATGAACTCCCTTTATCCATGCAAGCTGACCGGCCCAAAATACGTGTGTTCCGACTGCACTTGCACTTGGTCGTTGTAGCTCTTTGGCAACGATGGGGTGATAAACGACTGAGATTTTATTTCGGTCAATATTGACGTGTTTCACCAACATATCGCGGGTCGATTCTGTTGGAGTGATGTACCAATCTGGATGTTGATCGAGCGATAGTGCCGTGTGGGATACATAACGAGCCAGAGCTCCATACGCAGAGTGTGCAATTGAGTTTTCGGCACAGCGTCGTACGAGCGCATGCACATGGTTTCCGCCCGCGCACCGATAGCAAGGAGCTTTGGCGTGTGGGTCGAAAAACGATCCACCCGTGCACCAAAATTTGTAGTCTACAACCCATTGGATTATTGGGATTTGGTTAGAGCGTAGCTCATGAAGCACGGAGTAGGAAAGTTGATAGTCAGGACGCAAAACGATTGCGAGATCTGGGCGGCGCTCGGTAATTAGCTTTTTGAGGTTGTTTCGCGTCTTAACAGAATAGATTCCATTAAGTGCAAACTTCGCTCGGTCAACAAAGCTGCTTTCCTTGAAGGTTTTTGCGTGTGAATCCACGCGGCCAGTACTTTGATTCTGGATCGGCCGATTCTTCGCCACGTCGACAAGCGAATGTGGATGTTGTGTGGCCGAGGGAACGAAGAACTTTTTCTGTTCGGTTAACGACGAGAACAGCGCCTCGCAGTTCGGTCCCAATGAATTGGTGGATAAGAAGAACGTGCATATTACGAACTAGTGCGCTCCAGGAAACTTAGTCTTTAGCACTTCGACTGTGTTGTCAATGGTTTGTTCAAGAGTTAATGATGGTGACCAGCCTGATGCCTTGAGTCTCGAAATATCTGCAACCAGCTGCATGGCCTCCCCCGGATGTCGTGCTCGCTCGCCAAAACGCAGCAATGGCTCTTTATCAAAGATCTGTGCGACTCTCGTCGCAATCCATCGCACGCTGCGGCCTTGGCCCCTACCAACGTTTACCGCACGCCCTTTGAGACTCTCAGCATCTGCGAGATGGCGCAAGGCTGAAGAAGCGTCATTGACGTGCACAACGTCACGAATTTGTTCTCCGGTTGATAATTGCACTGGGCGATCGTTCATACAGGCATCGACGATCGCTGGCACTAAGCGAGTTGATGCCTCGTTGGGGCCCATGACACCAAAGAGTCGTGCTCGGATGCAGAAGCGCTCGGGACGATCACGACTTAAGAGATCCAATAGATCGTTTGCGGCGTTTTTGCTCCAGTGATAGAGCGTTGCAAAGCTTCGCTCGCTGTCATCTTCTCTCAGAGGTGTTTCACTCGAGCGATACTCGGACATTGATCCTGCGTGCACAAGCCTGCAATCAACCGGCATGTTCTCAAACAGAAATCCCGGTAGACGAACATTCACATTGGCGAATTCACTTGATTGTACCGATCGGATATTCGTGACACCTACTGCAGCGAGATTGAAGATTCGAATCGGTTGGAACCGTTTGATTAATTCGCTGACCTGTCCTAAATCAGCCAAGTTGCAACGAATCAAGTACTCTTCCGAGACTGAGCTTCGCGGAGAAACGGTCCCGACCCAGGATTCTCCTCTAGCAGAGAGGATTGAACATAGGCTTTTCCCGATGAAACCGGTCGCGCCCGTTACCAAGGACACGCGCTCCACTACGCCTCTGCGTCCGCCCAAACGATACGTTGCTTTTTTGCTCTGCTTGTGTACGAAGCGATTTGTTTGTTAGTGAGGGCTATCAGGTCCTCATTATTGAGCTCGGCGCGGTACCAGTCGGCTGTCAATTTCACAGCTTGTTCGATGGTTATCACAGGTTTCCATTGCAGCTTCTGGGCGGCTTTTTCGCAAGAAAGGGCAAGCAAGTGGGCCTCGTGTGGGGAAGTCGCGTCTGACGTCACTGGTTGTAGAGAGCCATGTCCCCAAGCGTTGACGAACATGTTTGCCAATTCACCGACGTTGGTTTGCTCCAGGTGTGAAGGGCCAAAGTTGAACGCCTCCCCAAACTGCTGTGGGGCTTTGAGCAAGTGCACTGCGAGTGTTAGATAGCCAGCGATTGGGTCGAGAACGTGCTGCCACGGGCGCAGGTGCGACGGATTTCGAATCAGAATAGGTTCATTGGCGGAGAGCGCGCGAACGCAATCAGGTATCAGTCGATCGAAACACCAGTCTCCCCCACCGATGACATTTCCTGCTCGAGCCGATGCGATTCCAACGGGGCGATCATGTCCAAACGAAACGCGATATGAATGGGCCGCGATTTCCGCGGCTCCCTTGCTCGCACTGTAGGGATCATGACCGCCGAGCGGGTCATTTTCGCGATAGGCATAGACCCACTCGCGGTTATCATAGCACTTGTCGCTAGTGACGATCACGGCCGCTGCGACGCTAGGGATTAGCCGGACGCACTCTAGCACGTTGACCGTACCACCTACGTTAGTATCAAATGTTTCTTTGGGTGATCGGTATGATTCGCGAACAAGCGACTGTGCTGCCAAATGCATTACGATCTCAGGTTGGGAAATTTCAAAAACCCGCTGGAGTGCGGTCAGATCGCGAACATCAATTTCGTTGTGGGCGATGTGTTGCGAAAGGGAAACCTTCGAGAAGAGACCACGTTTTGTCGTTGGTGCAAGTGAAACTCCAGTCACGTTTGCTCCGAGCCGCATAAGCCAATACGCGAGCCAAGAGCCTTTGAACCCAGTGTGACCTGTAACAAGTACCGAGCGTCCGCGAAACACGTCGCCGAAAACTACTTCCAGATCTTCCACTTTGCGTTTCCGTTCTTCCATGCCTCGTTGAGCCATATCCAGTCCCGGTAGGTGTCTACAGGACGCCAGAACCCGTCGTGCCGGAATACAACAAGCTCGCCATCTTTTGCGGCTTTCGACATGGGCTGACGCTCGAGACTAAGAGTCTCGTCATTGGTGAGGTAACGCTCGACAAAGGCCGGTTCTATCACGAAGAACCCTCCGTTGATCGTGCCTGTGGTTGTTGGTTTTTCTTCGAATTGTGTAACCTTTCCATGCTCATCGGTTGATAGCTCACCAAATCGTCCGGGTGGACGTACGCCGGTCACGGTTGCAAGGCGGCCATGACTGCGATGGAAATCGACAAGAGCGTTAATGTCTACGTCTGCAACGCCATCCCCGTAGGTGAGGAGAAAGGGCTCATTGCCGGTGTACTTCACACCGCGTTGCACGCGTGCTCCGGTCATCGCGTCGAGTCCCGTGTTTGCCAAGACAACGTTCCAGTCGTCCTCGTCGTGCGTCGTAAGGTATTCTTGGTTGCCAGAGCCAAGAGCTACGCTCACATCACATTCGACGGCCCGATAGTTGAGAAAATATTCTTTGATACTCGCGCCACGATATCCGAGTAGCAGCACAAAGTCATTGAACCCATAGTGAGAATAGATCTTCATAATGTGCCAAATTAGCGGCCGTCCACCGATTTCCACCATGGGTTTTGGAATGTTATCGGCGACACCCCGGATCCGGGTGCCTTGCCCACCACACAAGATTAGAGTCTTCATTGCTGCCACCCGGACAGCCTAGACGTATCTGCGTTTACCGTCAATAGACTCCCCGCGGTCAAGGCGTGTCTAGCCTCCACGCAGGGCATCGAGTTGGTCATTGGTTGCTGGTATGCACCGGTGCTTGCCGAGATTCTAGAATCTTTGCCAAAGTTCCATGGATGACCCGGTAGTATTCGTTTGTTCCATTGCGGAATAGGAGATAGGCAAACTGCATCGCGATTGCTCCGCAGCTACCCGCAGCTAAAAAAGCGATTAGATTTGATTGAAGGGTGTTCCACACAAACCATCCTGCCGCAAAACCCATTATTCCGGCGACGATGTGGTTGGCAATCAATAGCATAGAGCCCGAGCTCAGGTGCCGAAGATTCGGGGTTGCTTCGCGAACCGCCTGCCAAGCAGCGTTACATACTTTGAATAGCCCGATTGGCATTACTGCTGCACATACAGTGACACCGACAATGCCCAATTTGGGGGCAACCAATGGTATCAAGCCAAGAAAAATTGTCGCCGAGATGACAACCGGAATCGCGACTTTCTTTGGTTCTCCTAAGCCCACAAGTAAATAGTGGGGAACAATATGAATTGCGTAGAGCCCGTACACTACTAGAAATACCAGATATGGTGCCAAAACAAATTCCGCTACAGAGGCACCCAGCCACAGTACTAAGAACCATGGAGCAGTGACTATTGCGAGTGTCACTAGTCCGAGCGAAATGGCAAGGCTGACTCGCCAGGCATTGACAAAGGGGGCGGCTACCCCGCGAAGCCCATCGCGCGCATTGCGACCGCTGAAAAAAGGCATTAGGTTCCTTGCTACCGACAAGCCCAGTACATAAAGTTTGTTAGCGGCGTTTTGGGCGACTGCGTAGTAGGAAACAGCTTCGGTGTTAACAAGCGCGCCCACGAGAAGTTTATCCAGGGAGCCTAGCACGACAGATCCGAAGAACGTCATTGTTGTATAGCTTCCAAAGCTGATAATACGTTTCGTAGTTGCCACGATTTGCAGTTCGGAAAACGGAATGTAGCGAAGTCTGCCGACTAGCAAAACCAAGCCAGTGATGCTCACGCCCCACACAACCACAACTGATCCTCCAATGAGCCCCATCAGCCCCATATCCATCAATAGCAGCGTAATGCAGAGCGCGGGAGTCACAATTGCTCGCACAATCATCAATATTTGCGAAGCACGAAATTGCTGAAGGCCTTCAAACACCCCAACTATCATCGATATCAGCGCATTCGGTAGAATCCCAACCGCCGCCAATCGTAGGATAGAGATGACGTAGTCGGTGTTGATTGGTTGGCGATCGACCAGTCGAGGTGCAATTTCATTGGCACCAAACCAAAACACAAGAGTTCCGAGTGCGCTGAATGCACAGCATAGAACAAACATTGCGCAAACGACCCGTGTTACCTGTTCCTTTGATTGCTTAGCAGCAGCCTCTGCAACATATTTGGTTGTTGCTTGGGAAAGACTGCTTGTGATGACGCAAGTAACAACGATGAGGGCATTGGTGACGGTGAACAATCCATAGAAAAACACACCCAGAAAGTGCAAGTATATTGGTACAGTGAAAAACATAACCAATGAAGGCGCAACGAATCCAACGAAGCTCCAGACCGCGTTGCGGGTCACTTGCTTTGTTTGTGCACTCACCTGATTTTCTTAGTCGCTGTCTATGCCGTTTTCATTCTGCTGCTATACCGACCAATGACGACATAATCGGTGCTGTATCAAGGATTTTGCGTGCATCCGATAACCACTTGCTAGCGCCGATTGCGCCGCAGGATGAGCAGGACAAAACTGACTTCTAGTAGAATAGGAAGTTATGGTTGTCAATTGAGAAACTTTTGTAACCGAATGATTCGAGTTTATTGACGAGGCTGAGGGTATCCTCGATCGAGTACTTGTCGAATGCGTGGTGATGGAATTCTACAAATACCTGGTCAATACCTTGGAAGTCTTCTTGCGACGAAGCACCAAGCAAATTGTATTCGGCACCTTCTAGATCCATCTTTAGCAGGGCTACCTGCTTCAATCCTAGTTCCTTAATGAGGGTCTGAATTGTTACCGCTTTGACGTCGTACGACCTTGTTCGATCGTTAGTCACGTTTACATGGCTTTGAAAGATAGATCCACTCTCATTGAGCTCGCTCTCAAAAATGTAAGAGTCTCGTTTGTTGCGGCCAACGCATACGGTAGATAAGTGAATTGACCACGATGCTTTTTCTCTGCCTGGATGAGGAGACGCTGATGTTTTTTGGTTGGGTCAATCCCGTAACATTCAGCTTGGTGAGTTGCGATCATGTGCGATGAAAGTTCTGCGACACTGCCACAACCGGCGTCAATGACGGCGGCGCTTTTCCCAAACCTTGGGATGTAAATGAAGTTGGGCTCCACGAACTTGATTCCCTGTTGTGAAGCTTCACGTAATTGCCATGTTTTGTGTATTGTTCGATAAACGTAGTTTGGTGTTCTAGACACAAACCTTTTTGCCGTGGACAAATAGTTCTTGACCTTCATAATTGTATGCATAGAGATCCTCGTGATGTTCTATTACCGCTACACTGGACTGGGTTCCGAACAGTGGTAACTGTAGCAGTATCTCCATCAGGGGCAGCGGAATACAAGCGTTTTGTAGAGTTGTTATCCGTTCTTGGAGAATTCCATCAGCGGTGTGAAGGACCTGAACTCCAAAGACTGCCGTTGATGTGTTGCTGAATTGGATTCTTTAAGGGGAACACACCGTGCCGCGATTATAGCGAGCCGAGAATTGGTCTCTGAGAAAAAGTATGTTCTGCTAACAACAAAAAGGCCCAGGATGTCTCTACGACCAGAAGACCTTTTGTACGAGTTTACATACGTCAATGTCCTTAGTACATTGTGCGGCTTGCGTGGGGCAGTGACTTGAATTGCATTTGTTGTTTCTATGTGCCACAGGGCGCAGCGCAACAGAGAATGACGAGCAGGATGTCCAGAATAATATCTATTAAGTTGAGAGCGTGGGGCGTTGATGTTTAGTCGCAGTGCTTGACTCCTTTGCACTCCGAAGTTTGCGCCGTTATTGCGGCGATAGGAGAGTTGTTATTTCTAATTTAGTCATTCTGTGTAGCGCTCTTGGGATTGCGATGCTTGTCATCGTATTTCGCCGTCCGGCTGTCGCAATTGGTGCAGTTCTATGTACCTTCGGTTTTGAGCAATGGGCACAGGCGAACGATAGTTTTTTTGTCACCCATCCTGCTGCAATAAACTTTGCAACAGGCGGTTTGGTATTTGTTGGTCTAATTAGTCTGTTTCTGAGGCGGAGGTTATTTACGGGGAGTTATCCGAGCATTGGCTGGGTAGTTATCGGGCTGTTTAGTTATGCTTTTGTTACAATTGCCTGGGCGGTGTATCCGGAGGGGTTATGGAGGCAGTGGCGAACAACAGCTTCACTTACGCTAACAATGGTCGTGTTGGCACCACTGCTACTCACCAGTATACGAGATTATTATGATAGTTGCATCGCCACCTTAGTTATTGGCACGGGGACATTGCTGCTGCTTGTCTTCGACGCAGAGATGGTAGGGCGAAGTATTCAAGTGATTGCCTATTCTGACGTAGTTGACGTTGATGGCAACCCGCTTGCGATAGCGTCGTTGGCATCTTATGTAGCTCTCGTCGCAATTCTTATGAATTTCCAGAAGAAGGTGCGTCTGTGGAGGCTAATGCGTTGGATAATTGTTGGTTTGGCTATGGTCGTTGTGATACGCAGCGGATCTAGGGGCCAGATGTTTGCTTTGCTAGTGGCTATCACTGTTTTCCTTCCAGTGAGCAAACCATTCAAAAGTAGCAGGGCGATGGTTGGGTTTTTAATATCAATTGGAGCGACCGCTATGCTCGTGCTGTGGGGGTACGACAATTTCGCAGATCAATCTCGCTGGGAATGGGATCACATGGTTCAGGACTATGGCTCCAGCCGTGTGGGCGGTGTTGCGAGAGTGCTCAACTACTGGATGGATAGTTCGCCTTTCTATTGGTTTTTTGGATTGGGGAACTCGGCGTCATTTGCACCCCATATTTATGGTTACTATCCGCATGTCGTTATCGCTGAGGTTTTAGCTGAAGAGGGGCTCATTGGTTTAGTTTTGTTGTTGGCCACGTTTTTCCTCGTTACCCGCTCCATACTGCGGATCCGTCTTCAAGTCGCCCATTCACCGAAGCTACGTGGCGTTCTGGCTGTTCTTGGAGCATGGCTTCTGTTGCAATTCATATTGCTGCACAAACAAGGCTCCCTACTAGGAAACTCATACTTCTTTGCGGTGGCCATTATGGTAGGCCGTTTGGAGTCCGTACGCACTCGCTTAACACCGGATTGCAGACAAGAGGAAAATGTGCTGGGTAACATCGGTGTTCAGCGTGATCGTACGAATTCGCTGGCCAAAGATGTTTCAGCGGAAGCAAAGTGGTAGGATCGTCGCCGTTTCGCCCAAATTCCTGTGTTGTTTTTTCATAGTTTTCTCTCCTTGCTGTCAAATCATATTTGCTTTTGACCTGTCCAGTCCGATAGCGGCCAAGGATGCATTTGCAAAGAAGGGGCGGAGAATGGGGACAAACCCAGGCTGTTGTTCTTGCGGATTGTCTACGATTCCAGTAGCTCGATGAGTCCAAATCCAGCAACATTGTAGAAACTAACGGTTTTTCCGCCGAATAATACGGCTGGTGCTGGATCGCCGATTGGTAAGACTCGAAGTCCCTCGGCGGAGAACGCAGCCAATGTTTGATCGCAGTCGGGTGTCGTGTAGCAAAGGTGGTAAATGGCGTTTCCCATGCGTTGGAGAATGCTATCGACAGGACTTTTCTCTTGTCCCGGCCATATCAACTCAATCGTCGGCATAGAAGAATGTGTGGCCAAGGCAAGATTTACGCGCTGGATAGGATTCCCAAACCTGATTGTTTGTTTCATAACCTAACCCCATCAGCATGGGTTGCACCCGAGCCAATTTTTTTACTGCTAGACCAAAGTGGTGAAATGTCAGAGCGAATTTGTTCATGGCTTCTTTTTAAGCACGTACGCGACATTCAGTGCCAACTCATCAGCTTCACTTTCAGCTAAGGTTTTTCCGCTATATGGGACGACGAGACGATCACAGATCGCGAGTCCTGCCTCGGCAACCTGTGCGTCTACTTCGTCTATGCTTCGATAGAGATATATATGATCAATGGCAGGTGCATTGATGCATGTCGTAATGTGGATATGCGTATCTGAATCGGCGAGTTCCGCGATTCGATGCAAAAATTGCTGTGGTTCCTCAACGTGTTCAAGTACTTCACCCATCACGATGGCTCCATACTGACGATCACTCAAGTCATCCTGCAGGAAATCGCAATTGCGTATTTCTACATTGTCGGGTAGCTCACCATGTCGATGTTGGATAAAAGTGCGTGTTAGGTCACAGCTCGTTTCACTAATATCTATGCCCAAATAGCCCTCGAACGAGCGCGTGCGCATCACGGCATCGAAATATGCACCATGACCCGGGCCAATTTCGAGGTAATGCGCATGGACCTTTTGGGGAAGATGTTCAAAAAAGTGACGTCGCAATGCCGCGATTTGCGGCCAAATATATCCCGAAACGGCCAATCCTATCATGTATTTCCGCATGTACTCTGGATTGAAATACACGTCGTTGGCGACCGATGAAAAACTATCATGCCGATACTTTCCGTTCTTTTGAAACCAAACCGTTTCTCGCAGTGTGTCGAGCGTTATCAAGACATAAGAGCTCGCAATAAAGTCGAGGTCGTGGCCTTGAGTCATCATAAAGCGGACGTATGTTTCAAGTTCCTTTTGCTCAGTCTGTCCAAGTTCTTTTAAAGAGTTTTCCAAAAAACCTTGGTGCATCGGATACTTTTCAATGATCTCTTCGCTTAACTTCGCAATTATTTCTATCATTGTTTTCCTTCTATAGTGCGTAGAGTCCACGGCGTTGCTACCGGGGAAAGGTAGTGATTGATACCCTTGCGAGCGAGATAAAGCCCGTGTTCGATCAGGTATGGAACGTCGATCGCAAAGACACGTAAGTTAGATAGCCGCTGCCACGTAAAGCGACTGGAATCATAAAACCATTTTAGACGCCATGCTTGAACTCGGCCGCCTCTAAGAAAGTAGCTGTGTATTCCTTCGCGCCCTTCGAGATCCTTCCAATGGTAGGTCGCGACAGTCCTGAAAAGCCGCCGATAGAATTCGATTTCATGTCTTAGAATTGCATCTACTACATGCAATGGGGTAGCCCAAAATGGGGACAGTCCCAAAGAGAGCTGAAGAGCGTCGAGATCTCTCAGTCGGCCAAACGGCGAATCAAGGTCCCAAGGTGTCTCAGTAGTGTGGTGATCTCGCGTTAGAAATGTAGCTTCCGGCCCGTAGGCACACACCGATGAGCTCATATGGATGCTTCGTGTTACGCCGGATTGTCGCCGAAATAGTTCTGTGATCAGTCCAGCCTGACTTGGGACGGTTCTGAAATCGACAATGTCGACTTTTTTTCTCAACGGCAAGGGGTTTGCGGGCATGACGAGAGTGCCACGTGGACCAATCATGTCAAGAAGGACGCTAATCAACTCGATGGGGGTACCAGTATAGTTATAAAACTCGTTCCAGCTACTTTGAACAAATACGCAGCGTCCAGGAGTAACCCCTGACTTGTACAGAAGTGCACGCAGCGCTTGGCTATCGTAGGTTTGTCTAAATATCCGTTTCTCGGTTTCTTTGCGCAACCGAAGCAGCTTAGCTCCCTTGCCTGGCGTTCTTCGTATGTACGTAATGGCATCGAGCAAAGAACTCATCGGGGATCCTCTTCAAAACGAATTGGCGCATCTTTATACGAATACGTATCCACGTCCAACGTCCAACGAGTTTCTTCCTTAGACTCCTCAAGCAATTCGAACCCGAGTTTGGAATAGAGATCTTTAACGATGCCGTTTCTGTCAGTAGGGCGATACACACCAACAAGGCGTGTTTTTTTTTGCAGGCGCGCTACTTTTACGAGCTCATTGAGCACGAATTCTTCAAATCGTCGTCCCAAAACCCGGCAACTCATCAACCATGTATCAATTTCCATTGCAGAACTAGTGAACATTGCTATTACAATACTGATAATCCCATTGTCCCCAAACCTGTCTGAAAGACGAAATAGTGCCGTGTAGACCTCAGTGTCATTTTCGAAGTTTGAAACTTGTTGGTCATTGTAGCGTTTGGTCGTTAGATTAAATTGGTTTGAACGGTTTATCAGCTGTACGATCCGAGGACGATCTATCTGATTAAATGGTTTGCAGATCGCTTGCATATCCAAAGAGACCAGAAACTTGTTGGTATCGCCCACGGTTTGGGCTAACTGGTTTCGCTTGCTGTTTTGCGTGTATTGTTCCGCTCTGTCTTTGTCACTCTCGGTGTAGTTTACACTCTCAAAGTAGCCGGTAGCGAGGAGAGTTCGTACGTATTGAGCGGGGTCATCGGGCAGCTCGGGAACACCCACTTCCGGGCACGCTTCTCGGACTTGTGCACGCTCGACGGGATTATCGTCGAGTAACACCAGTGAATCGATGCCCAACGACAATGTGTCTGCGATATAAGCCATGTTACTGGCCTTGTCGTTCCAGTTGGCCTGAAAAACGGCAAAATCGGACTCTTTGAGAACCATTTCAGGATGGGTTTGAAACGGTTGCTTCGCAATCGATTCTGTATTCTTCGAGCAAACAGCCAAAATGATGCCACGCTGGCGCAGTCGCAAGGCCATGCGTTGAATATCTAAAAACGCTTCGCCCGCTGGGCTTCCTTGCCCGATTTGAATACCTTCTAGACCGTCGTCTCCGATAATCCCTCCCCACAGTGTGTTGTCGAGATCGAGGACTAAAACGCGTTTGCTTTTCCCCTTAAGCGCACCCAAAACACGCGCTGCATAGTCAGAGTAAATTGGCAAACAACGTTGTGCAAACGGTAATTTCGCCCAGTGCCATTGTCCAACATCGTTCCATTTCCACAGCCCAATGGACTGGGCGAGACTGTAGACGTCGAGAAGACAATCGTTTGTTTCCCGACAACTCTGCGTCAAATACTCATTGATTTTTTGGACTCTAGTCGCTTCTAAATCTAGAACTGCATCGAGACTTCCGAACCATTGTTCGCAGGGTGGAACAATGGTCTGCCAGATTAAGGGGGCATCACTGTTGGATCGAACACCTGTGCGAATAAGCTCTAATCGTTCTATGTCGCTTTCTATGTCGCTTTCTATGTCGTTTTTTGTGTCATGCAATTCGCCTCGCCATGTTGCGGAGGCTAACGTCCGGTGATGCATGGCCACAAGAATCGCGTCGGGGCCATGTTGATAGATTACGCTGTTTCGATCCATTGCACTTTGGACAAGTTGATCGAAGGGGGCTATCTGTATTTGCAAAAAGAGGCCGTATCGCAAAGCAGCGACTTGAAGCTGAGGGACCAGAGAGTCGAGTGTTCCATCGCCAACAATGGACAATCGAAAAGGAATGAGCGGCGCTAGATTGCCCTTCTCATGTATCTTTTCAAGATTGTTGTATAGTGTGAGAGTCTGGCGGATACTCAATCGAGAGGTTGCAAGCGACCGCAGACCCTTTCCGCATGGCTGGTCCGAGTCGGCGAACTGTTGTACTTGTTGCTTGAAGTTATCTGGCGGTGCGGCAAGCCAAGGAAGGGAAGTGAGCTCCCAGTCCATCGTTTTACTCCGACAAAGCCCGTTGTGGACGGTTTGTTGCTATAGAGGAGAGTCTCGCTTTGAGCGGTTGCATCGTACTATGTCTTAAACCCGACATGGTTATTGCTTCTCATGTTTCTTTGCGATCAGCTGAATAAGTTCGCCGACATTTTGAAACCCAACCGCCTCTTCTGCGCTTAGGGACACATTAAATTCATCTTCAACTGCAACGATGAGATGGATGTGGCTCATACTATCCCAACCTTTCACATCGTTGGCATCGGTAGTAGGAGACAGTACTACGGATTCCTCGTTGAAAACCTCTCGGAATATGTCTTGCAGTTTATTAATCATAGTTTTGTATCTGGTTGCATATTAATGAATATTGGATTGTTGGCCGACGTTGCGCACAGCATTTAGTACATGGCCTTCTAGTTCAGGGATGAACTTCCCCGAGAGTCCAAACCAAGGGGCGAAACCATCAACCTCGTACCCTCCGTTTTGGACCATTTCGTCGGTTGGTAGATACCCAAAGACCTGGTCGAGATAGCCTACGGTAACCACGTTTTTACCGATGAGTTTCTTGATAAGTTTGGCGTACTCCGCGGCAGGTTCTGCCGACAACCCTACGAAACACAGAGCCTCTCCAAACAGAATTTTACGAATACTTAGAATTTCGTCGTTATGACTACCAGGATGAATTTGTTCGGCGGGGATTTGCGATATGGCGGAAGAAATCTCACCGACGATGATTTCACCGTCGCTATCAAGCGTTTGGGCGACGGCGTTCGAGTAGGATATTGCCCAGCGTGCGTACTGGTTTGAGGTCATGTCCGCGAAGGTGCTTCCATTGATCAGGGAGTTTAACCGTTGCGCAAGTTTACGTTTTGAAAAGATTGCTTGAATCCGCGATTGGGTCGCATTAGGTCGCAAGTTGCCACAAAATCCCTGTAAGAATACAACAGGCATACTAGAATGGTATTTTCGGCGTAAAGAGCGGCGCACCCATCCCGGATAGTCTGAGCTCACCGCATTGCGATTCGGCGAAGCTACAGGGTGACACGCACTACTCCAAAGCACAGCTTGCACAGAATCCCCAGCATAAAAGGAAAGTGCGTGAATGGAGTCGTCACAAACCCCCGCGGGATTGGGCGCACCGATCGTCTGTTTTCTAAGGATGTGTTTGCGTGAAAGCTGCCATCCACGACGACGCCTATTGATCGCATTTTGAGATCGACCTATATGGTATCGCAACTCGGTCTCAACACCATCCTGATCAAGCAAACGGCGTATCAGTTGCGCTGTTCTTTTGTAAACGACATCGCACCAAGCACTATTTGCTTTCCCCAAAAGTGGTTTGCTATCGTCAAGGGCTGGAGCAAAATGCGTGTGAGAGGCGGCCAACCAGAGGCGATCCACTGCAAGCTCGGGAAACTCAGACATGAGAAAATCGAAAAAGGCCTGCCCAGTAAATAAGGAATCAACAGAAACAAATACAAAAGGTTTTTCGGCCTGTCGCAATACAAGCACATTGACTTCCAATATGTCCGCAATCTCGCTAGAGATCTCTCCCTGTCCGCCCCATCCGGCCAGGGGTAGCGGCGCGGTCGGTGTAATATCAATATACCCAGACGTAAGCAGATACTTCATTCGCCGTCGAAGCTATCAAAAATACTGTAACCAAGCAAAGCATATCCCAAATTATAGTCTTCAAGGGTATTCACGCTGGCGCGAGCGCTGCCCACGAAGCGATCCTGTAGCCATATGCCCACGATTACTGCCTTTGGCCACATGATCTGCGTATCTGGGGCGAACCTTGGAACACGTCATGCGGCGGCGATCGCGAAATTTACCATTGAAGCTTTTAGTGATCGAGCCACTAGAGTTGTCCTGACCAGCCACGGTGAGTGAGTTCATCAGCCACTCCTTGGATGATCTGCGGATACGCCAACCACTCTGCAACCTTCGCCAGCTGCTGGCGGAGGTTGGCGCGCTCACAAGGAGATCGATCACGCCAGACACGAATCGCGCCAGTGAGTGCTTTCACGAGTTCAGCCCGACTATCGCGACGAAACAAATATCCCTGGGAGTCTGTACGAATGAGATGTTCGACCGTACCACTGCTAGGTAGACACAAGACAAGCCCCGTCCCAAGTGCTTCCTGGCAAGAAATGCTTGCAAGTCCGAACACTGCGACATCGGCGGCGTTATAGAGCGCATTGAGTCGTTCCCTTGAAGCAAATCCATGTTGAATAAAACGATCAACAAACGAACTAGCTTTGATGTGTTTAACCATGCGTCGAGAAGTTTCACTGTCGGACAAGCCAACGAGCACCACTTTAACCTTGGGTTGGGTAGCGAGAACCTGGAAAAGACTCGAAACTATGCGGAGGAGGAACGGTTCTTTGCGTTTGTTAAAGTGAGACGATATGCAAATGAGAATATCCTCATCATCGATTCCTAGCTCATCACGTACCGCGTTTCGCGTTTCGCTATCATAGCCAAAAGAGCGACAACTGAATCCCAGCGGCAATTCGACGATAGACTTGTTCACGACGGATCGCTCCGTTTTGTTCGAAAAATTCCTCAGCAAAATACCGCGGGTTTGTGGTGTATAGGCCACAATGATCGTACTAGTCCGGCAACAGGCGCGAGTCGTTCTCCCTCGTAATAAATAATGACAGACAGCCCAAGTGCGTTGACGCAAGCTAATATTCGGCTTCTTCCAATCAAACTCGTGCATATCGGTGTTCTCACCGAAAAAACTAATCCTCGGAATCTTCGCGAGTACTGGATCCGTCCACATTTGACGGGAAAATAGCTTGTCTCCCTTGATCAATAGGAGATCTGGACCAAACGCCTTGACGGCAGCAGCGAGTCTTCGGGTCACAAAAATGTGACGAGGTAGAATAATGGAGTGTACCTCTTGTACGGTAAAACCTGGAGCCAAGGTGTAAGGAAACTTAGGAGCCTTACTGGGACTGAAAACTCGGACCTCGTGTTTACGATGAACAAGTTCTTCAGCCCATACGTTTTCGGCGTAGGACTTGTTGGGTGCAAATGGGGAGGCAAGAACGGCTACTCGCATAGCAATGCGGCCAAGTCTACTGGATTCTTTGCGGGCATCCAGCCCACTTTCGATTGTTTTTGCCGGAATTGGCCGATACGCACGACAGGCAAAAGGCCGATAGATTCCTGTGTATGCGAAATTCTTGTCGATTGCATGTTTTACTACATCGAATCTCGCTGATATTACTATGTCGATGTTGCATTTTCGTGTGGAGCAATTAGTTAGCGTCCCCTCTTGAATATGTACTCTCGTCTTGCAAATATGCCATATGCAGGTCCCATTACTTGATGTCTGTACCCAAAATCATGCGTTAAAAGACGAGCTGTTCGCAGCGTTTGAGCGAGTATTCGAGTCAGGTCGTTTTATCCTTGGATCTGAGGTTGAGCTATTCGAACGCCAGATCGCCGAAGAAGTCGACGTGAAACATGCAGTTGGCGTGTCTTCAGGAACCGATGCGATATTGCTTGCTCTTATGGTTTTGGGGATCGGACCTGGTGATGAAGTGCTATGTCCAACATTTACGTTTTTTGCAACAGCAGGTTGCATCGCACGTGTCGGCGCAACGCCCGTATTTGTCGACGCTTGTCCTCAATGTTGCAATATCGATGTAACTCATGCCAGCTCTTTAGTAACACCGCGCACGAAGGCAATCATCCCCGTACATCTATTCGGGCAATCTGCAGATATGAATGGTGTGATGGCACTGGCAGATCGCCACCAATTGGCAGTTATTGAAGACGCTGCGCAAAGCCTCGGAGCTGCACACCACAATCGGAAAGTGGGTGGCATTGGCACAATGGGAACATTCAGTTTTTTTCCATCCAAAAACCTGGGGGGATTGGGCGATGGTGGAATGTTAGTAACCAACGATGACACGCTCGCGGACAGAGCCCGGGTGTTGCGCGCGCATGGTGGCCGGCCAAAGTACTTTCACAGTTATGTAGGAGGAAACTTTCGCTTAGATGCATTACAAGCCGCGTTCCTTAGCGTGAAGCTAACCCACTATAGCGACTACACGGGAGCGAGGTGCGAAAATGCCAATAGGTACACCAGGGCGCTCTCCGGATTGCGGGGAATCGAGCTACCGACGACCCATTCCTATGCCACACCCATCTGGAATCAATATACGCTACGGGTAACTGGAAACGGCCAACGGGATGAGCTGAGAACGTGGCTCAAAAAGCGAGGAATCGGTTCCGAGATCTATTACCCAGTTCCGATGCACAAGCAGGAGTGTTTTGCCAGTGTTGTTCAGGAGGGGAGCACGCTGCCCAAGGCCGAGCGACTCTCAGAACAATGCCTTAGCATTCCCATTTATCCTGAGATGACCGAGGCTCAACAGGAATACGTCGTTGCGGAGATCAAAGAATTTACCAAACGCTAGGATACGGAATACACTCTGGCTCGAGCAGTTTCACAAAGTCGAGAAATGACAAGCCGGCGCCGCGAGTTAGAATAGTACATTCGCAATAAGTGGCGCTTATTAACAAGCTTCTATCTAAGGTAGGGTCTGCCGCCCATTCGTCTCTGGTATGTAAATCGGCAAAGCGGGCGATCGCATTGCCGAGGGTATCCAGGACTCATTGACGTTTTTTGATTTTCCAGCCGAGCGCCATCGATGCATACGATGTCGCGTTTTCAAATCGATTGGCTCACTGGAACCGCCTCTTGGCCATCCCCGTACTGATACTGATAGTATTGGTACCCATAGCGTTTATCGGATAGGTCGATGTTGTTCAGGATTAATCCCAGGATGGGAGCTCGTACATCGTTAACCAGTCTTGCACAGTGTGTTACGTCATCACCAGTAGTTTTGCCTGCTTGAGCGACTAGAATAACCCCATCAGAGAGTCGCGCCAAAACGACACCATCAGTGACCGCGAGCAACGGTGGCGTGTCCAATAATACTCGGTCAAATTTGGTTTCCAGTTCCTCGAGGATATCCCTAAATCGATCTGTTAATAGCAATTCAGCTGGGTTGGGGGGCAGAGGACCGCATGGGAGTACATACAGATTGGGGATCGCTGTTGTTTGAACGGCGTCTTCGAGAGTGCAGTTGCCAAGAATTAGGTTGGTGATGCCTCGCTTGCTAGAGACACCAAGCGCTTTGTGAAGCCTGGGCCGGCGTAGGTCCGTATCGACAATGAGCACTTTGCTTTCATTTTGGGCCATAGTAGTGCCAAGATAAATTGTCGATGTCGTTTTCCCATCCTGACTTTTAGGGCTTGAAATGGCCAGTGTTTTCATTGGCTTGTCAGCTGCACTAAACAGGATATTGGTGCGAATAGAACGGCAACATTCTGCTGCCGAGGAGGAAGGATTTTTGTGTACCCACAAGTCGCGATCCCGGCTATCTGTCTCGGTTGCGGCGGACTCAACAACTGGAATAATTCCGAGGAGTGGTGCGTTTACAGAATCTTCTACGTCTTTGGCGGTTTTGATAGTTCGGTCTAGATAGTTGAGTAGAAAAGCGAATCCCAGCCCGGTAATCAAGGACAGAAAGACCGCAATCGCTAAATTTTTTATGAGTATTGGGGATACTAGCGTAGCTTCACGGGCAATGGCCTGGGGGCGAACATTTACGGCTCGGTTGCGACCTGACAGCTCGCTAGTTCGTAGCCGTCCAAGAACCATTTTGTAGGATTCTTCGTCGTTGAGTTGTTGACGTTTGTAGCGGTTATACTCAATTGCTTTAGGGCCTAGAGCGAATGCCTCTTTTTTAAATTTTTCGACTTCTTCCTTGAACCTCTTCTCTGCTTCAAGAGCGGCTTTATAGCGCTCATTGAGCTCACTGATCGCTCTGCGCATTTCCTTTTTGATGGTGGCGTGGAGTCCGTCAACTTTTTGCTTTTGGCTTTTGTACATTGGGTGGCGTGGTCCGAGTTCTTCGCCAAGTTCTACGAGTCGATGTTTCTCGCGAACGTATTGTTCTTTGGCGGTTTCTACACTGCTTAGGTTAGACGCTAGTGAAAACACAGGTGACTCAAATACGTCTTTCCCTTTCCAATTTTTTGCTCGGTTTCGCAACGCTCCTAGCTCTACTCGTTTAATACGAGCATCGCCCAGGGCAGCGGTGAAACGTGCAATATTCTTTGCCAGGATATTTTGTTTATCTTCCAGGGATACCGACAAGATTTCGTTGTTTTTGCTGAACTCGTAGAGTCGTTTCTCGGATTCTTTTAGTCGGGCCTCGGCGGCGTCTAACTCTTCCGCTAAGAACTTTGATGCTTTTCCGGTGCCACTGGTCCTCAACCCACGCATGAAATCCGTGTAGGTTTCTACGTGCATATTTGCCAGCACGGTCGCAAGTACCTGATCAGTGTGTCTTACACTAATACTAACAATCCTGCTGTCTCTTTTGCGGGTTACAAGTAGCGAGCTATGAATGATTGAGGTCGCTCGCTCAATTCTTTCTTCTTCGGTTTCTGTGGAGTCTGTCGTGTTTGGCAAAATCGATGGATTCTGATGCAGTTGATTGTTCGTGACGGTCAACTTCACCAAATCGTAACCAGCGACGATCTCAACTTGCGTGTTGTAGTATTCTTTGTTGGCCCAGTAGGTTCCTGTACCAAGTTGGACGACTTCTTGTATTTCCGAGCCAAATACTTGGGGAGGGCGCGGATCGATCACGATACTTGCTGTCGCCTCGTACACTTTTGTTTTCGCAAGAGTAAAGACAATGGCAAGCGTGACCCCAAGAACCAGAGCGGACGCGATTACCCATGCCCGTCGGCGGATCACCTGCAGGTAGTAGCCGAAGTCAATACCGTCTGAATTTTCTTCTGGGAGGGAATTGGGAGTCTTGTTCACGGTATCTCCTAGCATAGCGAATCGGTCTGAGACGACCCAAAATCGCCTAAATCGTGGTATTTCTCATACATTATCAATCTGATTTTAGTGTCTTTAGCCGTGTCCGATGCCATCTGGCTCGATTCGTATTGCCGAGCTTGGCTTCGATTGTCGCCAGTAGAGAATGTGCTCGGATAAGGATGGTTTTGCTATTGCTGCCTGTGCTCATGGCACGCATCGCCGTATTGCGTGCCAGCTCGAATTGTTTCCTTTGAAACTGTAAAGTTCCAAGTGCAAGCTGAAGATTTCCTAAGTCATTAATATTTATTTGTTTTTGAGCCCGTTGGATCCCTTCTTCCAACAGGTTTTGGGCTGAAACAAATTGTCCACTTGCGGTCATTGTCCAAGCCGCTAGCAGTAAGTGGCTCGCGGTTGGCGAAAGCAGATATGTCTGCGTTGCCGCGTCTAACGCGGTGGCAAGCTGTTTGGCGGACAACGCGAGTCTCGTGACGAGTGCAAGGAGTCGCGGATTGGTAGGAAACTTCTCACGAGTTCGCAGTGCATAGCGAAGACTAAGATCCCCAGGGTGCAGGGTAGTGAGTATTGGGGCAATTGCTAGCGTGTGTTTTGGAGACAAAGGAAGTGCTTTGAGAATTTGTTCCTGAGATTTCGCCTTCGCTAATATGCTTTTTAGTATGGGAGTGGGATCATTTGCTGTTTCGAGAGCTTTTTTGTAATTGACCATCGCCTGCGATGGATTCTGTGATGTTTCCAACATCCGTCCAGCGAGATAGTGGAGAGCTGAGTGGCGCGGATGTAGATACAACGCGTAGTTGAGCAAACGGGCTGCCCGGGGGTCCCGTTTGTGAAACATTGCTTGCGCGGTGAGTCCCGCGATTATGTAGTCCGATGGATGTCTCGCAAGTGCTCGGGTTGTTGTTGCAACCGGGTCGTCAATTTGTCTCAGTGGCTGGAGACCTTTGGATGTTTCTCGGACTTGTTCGCCAGCGGTTGAGGCTGCAACGAGCGCAATGACAATGACAGTCACCAATCCAGCTCCTCTTGTCAGTATACGTGCCGAAGTGACCGCTCGGTGTGTCTTAAGTTTAGCCGGGAAAAGTGTCGCAGTTAGCGCAATAGCCGGTAGCGCAACGCCTGGCAGCTCGGTAGAAAAGTCTGCGATTTCGTGGATTGCAAGTCCAAGACCCCTCCCAGCGCACCCGCCTCAAGTGTATGAGTTGACCATTGTCGGTTTTGTGCAAATGAAACACAGGCAGCGGCTCCAATCGCAATCACGGTAACCACACCCCAGTCTGCAAGTACTTGTAGGTACTGGTTTTCGATGTGGGAAAAAGTATAGTTTGTCGTCGGATGATAGCGGGGAAACACGTATTGAAAAGCGCCGCGCCCGACGCCGGTCCAGGGGTGGTCGCCAATCAGTGGAATTGCGGATCTCCAAGCAAAAAATTTACCATCTGGAGTGTGTAGTTCCGCTTCCGTGGGGGGGATAAACTCTGCGAGTCCATTCATAATCACGAGTACAAAAAGTGTTGCAGCACATAGCACGATGACTACCATCGAAATTTGTATCGACGCTGAGATTGGCCTTGTCTCACTTGCCCGACGTTTCCAGAATAACAAGGCGCTTGTCGTTACTATCCCGACGAATAACCCAATGGCGCCGCCACGAGAGCCGGTTCGGAGGACAACGCCAGCACATACGATCGCAATTGCGATCCACCCATATTGGCTTGAGCGGCTCGATTTCGTGGCGATACCAAGAGAAACGGGAACTGCCATTGACAGCAACGCAGCCAAATGATTTTCGTTGATCAGAGGTCCTAGTGCTGTAACCCCACGGCCCGGATCAAATATGCCGAATACTTTTGTGGCATCGACTGCAAGGTGCAACTCGCTAATGATCGCTACCGCAAAGGCTGTGCCAGCAACCGTAGCCTGTAACCAGTAGCGGCCGCGACTGGAGCCAGCTATCCGGGTGCAGATGAATGCGAAGGCAAAATATCCCAAGAGCGTGGCGAGCGCTACGAGAGTCGCAGGGGGATCGTAGGAGAGGGGGAAAAATGCCGGAATACGCTCTCCCGTAGCTTTTGCCAAAAAGGAGAGCAAGTCATATTTGTTGGGCGAAAGCCATTGGACGAGACCTCCCGGTAAGGGGATCCATTGCAGAAAAGTAATGCCACTGCCCAGGGCGAGCACGACAAGTAGCGGTGATGATCTGGGGAGAATGACCCTGCGCGAGGTGAGATAGGGCAGTGCCGCAACACAGGCCAACATGGTGCCAACACAGGCCGCCCAGCGGATTGCTGACCCAATGGCAAATATCGACCAAGCAATGACAAGAGCAGCGCCTAGGGCTGATAACGTATCTCTATCCCGCAACCGTCAAACCGGTCCCTTTAGGAGAATGTGCCTCATTCGCACGAAGCTTGGACCCTAGCAAATTTGTTCGACAGCATGCAAACCCATTGATTTGAGTGCCACAGCGGGGTTCGCTTCCGACTCAAATAGGAATACGAGATGAACAACCCGAATATCCTTCAGCGCACAGTCTTTATGAGCGGATCCGGGATCGAAGGAGAGCGACTTGCTTGAGTCCATAAACGGACGCTAGGCCAGCGAACTCTGGAGGGCCCTGCAAGAGCGCCAGCTTACGAAACAGTTGCAATAACCGCGGCACCGGTCGAAATTCGAGCAACTCTTCCACGGATGGCATCAGCCGGTTGAAGAGAGAATCCGGTAGATCGGTTCCGTTTCGTAGTGCGTCTGTCATTTCAAGGACGACCCTTACGGCGCGTTCGAGCCTGGACCGGCTTGCTCGTTGGAGCAGTTGCTCACGTTCTTGGTTGCTCAGACGGTCTAGTAAACGCGCTGCATCAATGTAGCTCATCAGCTCTACGCGCAATTCGTGGCGGGCGATGTGGACTAGATGTATGAGTGTCTCGTCTACACGATCAAGTCGGCATGTACCATCGGCGCGTTCGCTGGCTGGTAGGATTCGTTGCCACATTTCGTCAATGGGTAGCCTGCCACCGCAGTGGTTGAATGATGCTGCGGTGCAGATCAATTGCTCCGTCGTTACGAAATAGTGTGACGGCGTGCTGAAGAGTGCTGTGGGTATCGCCTTCTTTGGGCTGGTATCCGAGATCGACAAGGGCATCAATCGCCACCGCGTGTTGATGACCAGGAACGAGGAGGTCGATATCAGCCATCGGGCGTAAGGCGGATTCTGGGTATAGGTTTCCTATGTAAGATACCCCTTTCAGGAGCACGACCTGAATCTTTCGGTCAGCCAAGCAAGAAGCAGCTTCGTTTAGCTGTTTGTTCCTGAGTTCGCTGAATAAAGCTGCCCGAACAAAATCGCCGTGAAACTCTCCATAGCCACACCAATACGCAAGTGGTGCTAGCCTATGGATTCGAACCAGATGTTTAGAAAGCGGTGACGTTGTCTTCTCAACAGGAGAATAGCGGCGAGCGTCCCTGATTGGAGAAACCGCATGTTCTCGTACAAACGCCCGAAGGGCTCGCCGATAGTCGGTCGCTCTTTCATGCGGCATATAGTTGTTCTATTTCGAAGACCTTTCTGAGTCCAGAGGACATCTGAAAAACCTCCCATGACCACTCTCGGGAATGAGTAGCGTTAAGAAGAGGCCCCGTCACAAATATCAAATACGACCGCGCAAGCCATAGCCATGGTTTCGAAAGCCTCTTCTGAGTCGACTGCTGGAGGGATATAGGGTTTTCGCTCAGATGTGGGTTCTTTATTGTTTGTGGGTTGATTTCGTTCGCTCATGTTTTTTCCCCATTTTTTAGATAGTTGGTGATCGTGGAGTCAGAGTTCACTATTCAGTTGCGTTATCGTAGAGGACTTCAATGACACCATCGCGGTCATCAAATGCATTTGCGTTGTGTATGCTTGCCCAACAGATGTCTTCTAGCCCATCGTTGTTCACATCCCCTGCCCAGATCGCATTCATCGTAATGGGCTCCCCACCGTTTGCGGGTGGTCGTTTCTGACCATTAAATTCGGGGCTGGGAGCAAGTACAACGTGGTCGGCGCTTGCATAGCTCATGATGGTTGTCTCAATCGAGGTATTTGGCTCCAAAGAATCATTGTACCAAATGTACATAGCATTATCTGAGGTGATACCGGCGACGATAATCAGCTCTTCCTTTTTGTCCATATCGAGATCCGCTGATTCGATTCCATTGCGCGCTGTGTGATTATTTAGTACCCGGGCACCGAAGTGTAGTCTGTCTTCGTCGCCGCTAATTTCAATCAGGGTGAACGGAAATCCATCGACCATTGCATCGGTTTTGATTGCGCCAGTCTTGCTTCCATCGACGATGTAGACTACTCCTTGCTCGGGAAGGGCCAGCGTTGAATCTGTTGGGTGTAGGGGGCCATCCCGAGGTGCGGTGACGACGATGTCACGCGTTAAATCGCCGTTCACTGTGGATATCGTGCCAACAGATTGGCCAAACCGGCTCATGGTAATCCCACTTGTGTTGTCCGAAGCTTGGATGACCAGATCTCTGATCGGATCGTAAAGAACTTCTTCCACCGTGTCCGGATTCGGCTTCGTGAGCATATTAGTAAGCGCATCCCCGAATCGCCAAACGTAGACCCCAGCTTGGTGTGATATCGCGGTGATATTTGGTGTGACCGCAATATCATCGTTACCAAATATTGTCGGACCGATGTTCTGTACCACGCTCCCAAAGAGACTGATCGAAGTATCTGCCCCGGGATCAAGTTGTTTAAAGGGATAGGGGTAGTAGTGGATGCGAGCTCCGTTTAAACCCGTGTCATCTACCGAGGAAAGCTCCACGGTTCCTGTGATCGGTGCGTCATCAGTACCCCCACCATAGACGACAAAAGCACCACCCTCAAGGCGGCTACTGCCGGCTCCGACAATACCAACAACGAGGTCATCGAGGTCATCGCTATCAAACCGAGCACTGGCAACGGCACCCATGAATCCCTCACCAAACCAACCGGGGGTCGCTGCGAGTACGAAGCGAGTCTCTGCTGCAGATAGCGGCACCTCGATTGGGACATCCTGATCACCAACATCAGCAAAGTCCGCGCCGCCACGGAAAATCATCACTTCACCACCATCTTTGTTGCTACCAGTAGGAGGACCAAAGCGGGTTGCCACAAGGTCGTGGCATTGACCATTTGGAGTCTCGCCGCAACTTCCATCATTGAACCAATGAATTGAGGTAATCGCTCTACCAAAACGATCCAAAAGAGCGGCGGAGGGAATTACATAGCTAGCAGTGTCTCGTATCCCTTCTTCGGTTCCTAAAAACAAGTACACGGCACCAGAAGAATCTTCGCCGCTGACACCAGTTCGCCCTAGGAAGGGCGCTGCGACAGCGATATCGTAGAATTGATCGTTATTGAACAACCCTTTTGCGAGGGAAAAACCAAGCAATTTTGAGTCATCATTGCCGGCATTGGGGGGAAGAATGGGACCAGTTTTGCGAAAGTCTACTGCTCTGGGGATATCGCCACCAACTGGAAGTGACCGGTTGTTGTCCTGGTCCCTAGCGGCCACCGCAAAGTAGTAAGAAGTACCGATGAAGCCAGAGCCAGTGTCGCGTCCTGCCAGCAAAAAATCAATTACTCTTGTCCTAAGGTTTCCATCGACGGAGATTGTTTTCCCAGTGGTGGTGTCGTCAAAATTGCTGTCGTCAATTGGTGCGGTATCATACTTGATAACAAAGTCGCCCTCGGTGTCGCCGACCCAATCCAATCGTGCCGACTGCCGGGTTTGGGTCGTCACGGTCAAGCTGGCGATCGGCGATAGTTGCACGGTAACCTCGGCCGTATCACCAGCATCGTTGCAATCAGCTTCTGGTTCAACGACCAGTGTTGCATTTCCGAGTGGGAGTGTGACATTGGAAAATAGGAGATTGCCATCGGCGTCTGCGGTGCTTGTTGTTGTTTCGCTGCCGGTTCTCAGTGTAACCATCGCGCCAGCCTCGAGCGTCGAGGTGACCGTGACGTTTGCTTGCACACCCGGTTTGTCGATGTCTGAGTCAGTGTTTACAGTAGACAGATGGGGAGGAGAAGTGATGGTCACTGTTGGACAGATGTTAAGTCCATCGCCGCATGAAGAGACCGACACCGCAAAGAATGAAATGAGAATAGTTGATAGATTAAGTTTCATAGTTTCCTTAATTGTTGTCTTCTGGTGGCGACCTCAGATGGTAACATGTACCCGATCTGGATGAGGGATGATGTGAGTCTAGTCGACAATGCGAAGTGTTTTTGGTTTCCTTTTTGATTCCAGAAAATGATGTTGGCCATTCTTTTGCACTCGACTCCAAGTGGGTGGCATTGCGGTTTCGGTGCTCGCAATGACGCCCCGTTCTCGGAGTGCATCGCGTGTTGCTACCGCATGGCGACACGCTTCTAACGACGGTCCCCGCATATCTCCCTGTTCGAGGAGGGCCATTGCATGGCAACGATGACAGTAACGACGCACCTGGCATCGATTACATTCGGAGAGATCTGCAAAGCGTAAGTTTCTGATTTCTTTTAGATCGTTTGAGCTAGACCAAATTTCTTTGATGCTCTGTTTGGTTAGATCTCCGCAGGCTACCGGGAGGCATATGCAGGGCCAAACCTTCCCCTGCGGCGTCACGGCAATTGCTTGTCCTGCTCTACAAGGTTTACTCGTGGGCGAGTTCTTCTCGGGGTTTTTGTAGGTTTGGTCGAGTGCTTCTTGGATTCCGCGGGTGTCTTGCCGATAGAAATTGCCCAGTTGATCCCAATCCATGCGAAGCTCTACGGGTTTTTGATCTCCACTCGTCATACCCATCATCTTTGGATCAAAGCTTATTCGTGCACCGAGTTGTTTTGCGAGTGCTGAAAGATCTGCCGTATCGTCAGCTGTGGATTGCACGACAGGACAGTTGAGTTGGATGGGGACCTTTCTTTGAATCAATCGCTTGGCGGCGTCTAGGGTGCGGCGCCATGAGCCCGCTTGATCGGTGATCTGTTCATGTAGATGGGGTTTTGATGCGTACATAGACATGTGCACTTGTATGGGGCGCATCTGAGCGATCAAATCGGCGCGTCGCTCATGGATATGGTGTCCGGTTGTTTTGAGTCGAATCGCAAATTGTAAAGCATTCGCAGTACGCAGTATTTCATCAGCATCCGGCCGCATGAAAAACTCACCCCCCATCAACGTCAGCATCATTACGCCCATGTCGGCTAACTCCTGGAGGATGCGTTTGACTTCGCTGAGGCTGAGTTCGGGCTTTTTTGTGTGATCTTGCAAGCAGTGAATGCAGCTGTAATTACATCGATCTGTGACCTGAAAGAGCACTGAGTATGGGCGAGCCGCTTGTCCACCCGTGTTCGATAGCACAGCGGCGGCGTCTTGTGGGGGAATTATCATGTACTCACCTTGTCTTATACTGGAGTATGCAGGATACTGGCTCAAGTCATCAAGCTGATGCGATTACTTTGGCTACCCCATGGTTCTTCGCAAACTCTAAACTGTAGAAAGGAAGGCTTGAGGTCAATTTTTCCGCACATTCGAGTACCTGATGGGCGGTCGTCTGGGTCGTGCAATAAACCACGACGTACTTCAATAGCTCGCGAAATGCCTCTACCGGCCCTAACTTGGCGAGCCGATGTGCTTGATGTTGACGTAGGAAGTGGACCGCCTGGACCGGGTAGTTGGTGCCAGTGGGAAGTTGGGCATTTGCACCCAGAAAAGGACCTACATGGAGTCTCCAGCCACCAGTTTGACACGGGGTTACCATAAGAAGTTCGTCGGCAACTTTTTGATAACCGGGCAGTTCGTCAAGGAGAGCCGATATTGTAGATTTTCCGGCGCCGCTAACTCCTGAGAAAATTAATGCTTTTCCTCGTGTTACGACAGCGGAGGAATGCAACATGAGTCCTCCTTTTTGCAGTAGAGCAAGCGAGGTACCGGTGCGGATCACGGCTTCAAGACAGGCCCCGTGACAAAGTCCTCGAAATTTCCCAACGATTGGACCTGACCCCACCGGTGACCAATGAAACCGACCTTCAATATCCCGTCGCCATAAGTCAATCTGATTCGGCGCCAGAGACTCACTGGTCAGCTTTGGATGATCGAAACGAACCGGCTTGTGAGGCCTAAATTGCAGATCGCTTTCGAAATCGATCGTGAGGCTTGGGGGGCTCCCTCGCCCGGGATACTTATGGTAAAAGTCTCGCAGATCTGAAAGTACTTTTACTGTTGTAGATCGCAGCAATACCTCCAGACCAGCAACATGAAACGAAAGGCAATGCATTATATCGACGATTGATCTTCAGCTACGAGGACGAATCGCTCAACACAAGAACAGATCTTTTTATTAGGTCAGCAAAACACCTTTTGATGTCGGCGATGGCCTGCGTGGTGTCGACGTCGTATGTGGCAACGAGATGGTCGGCAGCCTGTCTCACAGTGCAGCCATTTGCTGCCAACTCCCACAGTATCGTGGCTGTTTCATTGAGTGTATGGAGTTTGTGATCCATGGGCGTAATCACAAAGGCTTTCCCCTCAATAATTCGTGTAGCAGATTGAGGGTTCCTTATGTATTTTTCGGTTGCAGGAGCCAACATAATGTCTCCGATCAGGTAACACTATAAACCGCACTGCGCAATAGATTCCTATTGGGGTAGGCTCTCAGACCAAATCAATAGTAGCCTAATAATTTCTACATATTACTCTTCTCACGTGCAATTGTATTCAGAGGTTAAAAGTTAGTCACGCACCAAAATTACTCTTTACTTCTAAAGACAATTAGTGGCCAACTGGGGGGAACTTTTGATGTTGTCTTCAAGAGACCCCAGCAAACACCTCCTCAAAATGAAATACGGTACAGCGCACGTGTTTGTAACTTATTGAATTTATTGCCAAGAGTGTTTATGGCATGACACATGCTTCAGTTTTTGCGTCGTGAATACTATTAATTTTGTAGAAATGTGCGTGGGAGGATCCCGATGTTCAAAATAACGAAGGGTCTGCTAGTGTTAATGGGACTGCTAATTGTTTTGTCTGCCTGTGATGACGATGCCGGCGACAGTCTAGATGGGGAGTGGGTTAGCGACTGCATTGTTTTGCAGGAGAACTCCGCGATATATACTCGATCGTATACAGGGCGGTCATTCACGGCGGTTGCCGAAGGTTTTAGTGGTTCTGACTGTTCTATGAAGCTCGGCGCCACAAAGCTAACCGGTACGTTTCGCGTTGGTGATGCAGATTCTCAATTGCCACAACCGATTGATATGACGGTAACCGGGGCGACAATCACTTTGTTTAGTGCCGCACGAGTCGACGTATTTAACGCGGGCACGCGTTTTGATTACGATGATTGGGCCTTGGAGGAAGAGAAAGATATCCTTGGCAGACAGGGACCACAAAACTTGGTTCTAGAAGGGGATGTCCTTTTAGGGATCTTTTTTGTCTCTGCTGATGGAAACACGTTGCAGGTGGGCGAAAGAGACTTGTTGGAGAAATATAACAGGATTAGGCAGTCAGACCGTGCAACCGAACTAGATCCGACGAACTTTTCCAAAGTCCAGGTTGCCGAGTAGTAGGGTGGGGGAGCATGGGTTCCCCTAGGAACGACTTTTCCGAAATATCAATGTGCAATGTCGCCAAAACTTCCCAGGAAGCCACTCTGGAATCGGCAATACATAGGGTGGAAACCGCGTTGAACGCCATAGGTAGCACTGCTCAGGGATAAACCCAACTGCTCGTGCAGGGTCACGGAGTTGTTCCAAATCGGATAGGTGCAACGGCTCGATGGGCCGGAGCCTCCATAGATCCTGAATGGACCATGTTTCCAGAGCATATTGGTGCACGCCAAATCGTCCTCCATCGACGAGAACTCTTGCAGCTTCTGCGAAAGTAGAACTGTAGTTGAGGTAGCGAACCACTCCGTTTCCAGCGATCACTGCTCCAAAAGAACGGTCACGGAAAGGAAGTCTATGAGCATCGCCTAGGGTAACCTCTAAGCTGCGTCGTTGCTTTGCGATCTTGACCATCTGCATTGAAATATCGATTCCAACCCGAGAACGAGCATTGGCTTGTTCCAATAAGCGCCCGGTGCCACAACCAATCTCCAAAACTCTGTGACATCCGCTGGCGGCTGCAAGTTGTGGTGCATCAATGATTTGAAATCGCCTGATGTTGTTGCGCGCTCGAGAGCTATCGTAGAGGCGCGCTACTGCGTCATATCGATCCCGTACGGCATCAAGTGATGGGAGAATGCGCATATGAGTGTCATTTGTCCCGAATAGGCCAGCTCAGAGGCTAAATCGAATGGTGTATTCTTGCAACATGTTTCGTGATGGACGGTGCGATCTTTGCACGAGACCCGGAATTATCGTTCCAGTTGCGTTATCATCCGAAGGAATGTTGACCGAACACGAGCATCGTGATCTATTGCGACAACTGTCTCGCAATGGGCAAGCAAAGGTACGGTGCATTGGCCGGTCAATGGAGCCAACGATTCGACTTGGCCAGGAGGTTTCTGTCTCGGCTTGTGACAGCGTCCGGGTTGGTGATGTGGTCCTGTTTGAGACCCAGAGCGGAGGCCACGTTTTGCATCGAATTATCCTGTCGGTGCCAGGGGTTCCGTGGCTCGTGCACAAAGGGGATGCGATAGAAGGCCACATGGGTTTGATTCACCGCTCGCAAATCGTCGGTCGCGTGTCGACGCCAAATAGGCAACCGACCTGCGCTGAGGTCTGGCTCGCTGCCAAACGCATGGGGCGGGCCGCCTGGAATGTTACCCGCCGGTTTGTGGTTCACAGCTGGGAGTAGAGAGTTACTGCTGGTTGAGCCGGGCGAGAAAACTGTCTACGGCCGTCCAATACTCCGCCTGCCCCTTGCTCTTGGGCCATAGCGCGCGTGCGCCGTGATGCCCTTTGCCTTTGGGGATAAACCCAACTTTCGTGTTGGTTGGAATCGCGTCATGCAGCGCCTTCCATATGTGTTGCTCTGATTTTGCGGAGGCGATAAAGGTAGGGCGGCGAATTCGTTTGGCATATTTGAGAAATTTCTCTTTGCGGAAGTATTCTCGGGGAGAAAAAGCAAATACTGCTCGGATTTGCTTTGGGTGCTCGGCAGCAAGTTTTAGGACCAATGACGCTGAGAATGAGCTGCCCCATACATAGATGCGCAGTGGTGAGAGTTTTTTGTTTACGTATTTGAGCGCGGTAACCATATCTTGGTACGCATCGAGGTAGTTGGTTTGTTTCCTGGCTCTTTTGGCGCTCACAAAGGTTCGGTTGATAATACCGTTCATTTTGCTTCCTGACCGGAGGTCTACGGCGATTGCGTTGAGGTTTTTCCGGTTTAAGATCGGGGCAATCTCGCGATATTCGCCGCGGCTGGCTTCGGCCTGGTGGAACAAAATGACCATTGGTGCTTCGCTAGGAGAGTGGGTTGCGTATAGGTCAGCGGTAATCGTTACTCCGTCCGAGGATGGAATCTCGATGGTCTTGTGCGAAGACTCCTGAGCGGAAGAAGGTGCCGCGCTCAGTGTCAGGAGGAGTAGTGCGAGGGATATGCGCATAGGATATTGATTCTAACAGCTATTTTCAGCAATGGGGAGTCGTTCCTCTTGTCCTTTCTAAGGGCGCACTGAAGTTAGAGAGGTTTTTGGAGGCGAGAGGCCCGCCTTACGGAAAGATCCCGCGTTGCTCGTACGAACGCGCTAAGCGTTCTAGCGCAATACCGTAGCAAGCACTCCTCCAGCTTAGCTTCTTTTTGTGTGCGTATTGGCGTACGTGCGCGAAAGTTCGCACCATGCGAGCTTCAAGCAACTCTTCGACATGCTCGAGGTCCCAACGTTCGGACCGTTTATTTTGCAACCATTCGTAGTACGAAACAACAACACCGCCTGAGTTGGCAAGGATGTCGGGAATGACGGCTATGTTTCGGTCGCTTAGAATCTGCTCCGCGTCGGGGTGGGTGGGACCGTTGGCACCCTCAGCGACAAGTTTGCAACGCAGGGTTTTGGCTTCGCTGGGGCCGATCTCGAGTTCTAATGCAGCAGGGATAAAAATGTCCGTTTCGAGTGCAAAGAATTGGTCTCGCGAGATTGCCTGTCCACCGCGATATTCGCGGACGCTACCCGTTTTATTGATATGAGACAGAAGCTTGTGAGGGTTAATCCCCTCGGGGTTTGATATGTAGCCACCATGGTCGCCGACGCCCACCAAAACGCCACCTAGCTTTGTTAACAGCAGCCCAACACGCGAGCCGACATTGCCAAATCCCTGCAGCGTGAAATGACACCCATCGAGAGGAAACCCGGTTTCTTTTGCCCATTCACGAATGCAGTAAACAACACCTTGGCCGGTAGAGCCGTTCCGCCCGTGCGACCCTCCAGCATCGATGGTTTTGCCGGTGACAATGCCGCGGACGGAGTTGCGGTCTTGGGAGCCGACCACGTTCATATAGGTATCCATCATCCACACCATGATTTGTGAATTGGTACCGACATCGGGGGCGGGAATATCCCAATCGGGCCCGATGTTGTTGCCAAGGGCGTGGGTAAATCGTCGTGTGACTCGCTGAATTTCGTCTTGAGAGTAATCGCGAGGGTTAAATTTGATGCCGCCTTTGCCGCCACCAAAGGGAATGTCGTGAAGTGCACTTTTGTAGGTCATCCAGGCCGCAAGGGCCTTCATCTCGTCGAGATTTGCCTCGTGATGATAGCGCATTCCCCCCTTAAACGGGCCGAGGAGGTTGTTGTGCTGGACTCGGTAGCCCTTAAACATTTCGTATCGGCCATCGTCACGGCGAATCGGAAAATTGATGATGAGCTCGTTTTTGGGCTGTGTGAGAATCGCAACGATCTCGGGAGCGATTCCGACCGCTTCGGCGGCGATGCGCACTTGATCATTTGCGATTGTAAACAGATTCCCACGTTCCTTGAGGCTAACAGGAGCGTTGGTGTCGGAGAGAATGTTTGATTTGGACATTAGTGCTTGAATCGATTCTATCGCAAAAGCCGGCAGAGTTGTTGGATGTTGGTGCGGTGAGGTGGGATTGAGGTGGGATGAAGGTGGGGAAGAGTTGCATGATGTAGTCTGTAACGCTTGCGTCTCCAGCGCCTGGCTGTGATGGTGTGGGCCTGATGTCTTTTGTTCGTGGTACAGTAGAGTTGGTGCATGTCGCTGCGCAGCCCGGATCGCTTCGCGACATGATATTGGGTGCGTGGACGCAAACGCGCATGGATTGGATGTTTGCGCGCAATCAATTGAGCCGCTGGCTCCGGCAACACGGCCGTTTGCGGAGTTCTGAGCGACGTTTTGCTGGTGAAGTCATATATGGGATGATTCGCCATATTCGTCGCATAGACGAAGCACTTAAATTGGCTGGTGTTGCTAAGTTCTCCCACCCACCAGACCTATTGCGCTTGTTAGCGTATTTGGTTCTGGAGTTGTCGCTCGATGCGAAAACCGTCTCTGAGAGTGCGAAAGCCGCGGGTTTTACAGAAATTGACTGGTCGGTGATTGCTGCGGCAGACGAGAAAATCTCCGCAATGCGAGATCCAACGCGACGATTGGCCGTGTTGCGGTCGCTACCAGATTGGTTGGCCCAGCGGCTGGCACACCAATATGAAGGTGGTGCAGATCCACTGGCAGCAGCCCTATTGAACCGCGCCCCGCTGACGCTGCGGGTGAATCTCAGAAAGGCGAGCATCGAGACAGTCATCGGCAATCTATCAAGAGAGAAGATTGTTGCGCAGGTTGGACGATATAGTTCGAGTGCTCTGATCGTCGAGGGGTGGCCCAATGTTGCTGCGTTTCGGGGGTATCGTGACGGGTTGTTTGAGATTCAAGATCAGGCAAGTCAGGTTGTCGTAGATTTGGTCGCGGCGAAACCCGGACAGCGAGTTGTCGATTTCTGTGCGGGTGCTGGAGGGAAAACATTGGGCCTAGCAGATGCCATCAAAAATCAGGGGCGTATTGTTGCGACAGATACGGATGACAAGAAGCTGAGCGAAATGAAACGTCGGTCGCGGCGGGCAGGTATCAGCTGTGTTCGCGGCGCGGTTCTTGACGAAAATGGCTGGTCCAAGGCGCTGGAGCCGCTGCTTGGTAAAGCAGATCGCGTTCTCGTTGATGCGCCATGTACTGGTCTTGGCTCACTGCGGCGCCATCCGGAGGTGAAGTGGCGGCTGGCCGAGGGTGAAATTGCCTCATATGCCGCTTTGCAAAAGGAGCTTATCGACCGGGCAGCTTCGCTGTTAAACGAAACGGGGCAATTGGTATATGCAACCTGCAGCTTGCTTCAGGAAGAAAACCAGCAGGTTATTGAGTCGGTTGTGAAGAACAATCGACTCGAGATTGTCCCGGCAAGTGAGGTGTTGGGCGAAGCACGCGCCAATGAGGTAGGCGATGGTCGCTTCCTGGCCATGGATCCCCATCAGCACGGCACCGATGGATTTTTTGCGGCGGTGATGAGGCGGCGTTGCGAGTAACGAGCTTTTCTCCTCATTGTTGTCAATATGTTCGCGGTTCTCATTGCAACGAGCACCGAAGTTTCACGCATACTTGACACTCTCAGGGGCAAATCTTGTCAAAAATGTGGGCTAGCGGGTCGAGCAAAACCTGGTACCCTATGGTCTCGGTTTCAAGATTCGAAACCTTGGAGATGAAGTGACAGCAACCGACAGGATTACTCTGGTAGTACTCAATAGTGACGGCAGTCGCGATAAATTTACGCTCAGTTCGTGGGTGGGAATCCCCCGCAAGCACGAGCTGATGTGGATCGGTGATGATCCCTTTATGGTGATCGAGGTTGAGTACGCGGTTTCGGAAGGGTTCTTTGGTGCTCGCTCGATCGAGGCTGCAGGAGTCTACGTGCGGCGGCTTGACGAAGACGAACAAGCCGCGGTTGCCAGGCGTCTAGAGACGCCAACCCGAGGTAAAGACTCGCAACCGTTTCGTCCCTGAGGAGTTGGTGCGTATCAATAATTGTGTAGACTTTCCAGAGGTGTTACCGTCTCGTCCTTTTTTTGGGCAATGGAGAGTCAGCGGATGAAGAAAGCCTTGATCACCGGAATCACTGGCCAGGATGGAGCGTACCTGGCTGAATTTTTGCTCGAAAGGGCTACGAGGTTCATGGGATCAAGCGTCGTGCGTCTTCTTTCAATACCGAGCGAATCGATCATTTGTATCAGGATCCTCACACTCCGAACTGCCGTTTCTTTTTACATTACGGTGATATGACTGACTCGTCTTCGCTGGTAAGCACGGTACAAAAAGTGCAGCCTGATGAAATTTACAACTTAGCTGCGCAAAGCCACGTCGCTGTTTCATTTGAGGAGCCCGAATATACAGCAAATGCTGATGCGCTCGGTGCTCTTCGCCTGCTCGAAGCGATTCGATTTCTCGGTTTGGAGAAAAAGACCCGTTACTACCAAGCTTCGACCTTCGAGTTATTTGGCAAGGTCGTTGAGACGCCCCAATCAGAAACGACACCGTTTTATCCTCGGTCCCCCTACGGTGTCGCGAAGCTGTACGCCCATTGGATTACAATTAACTATCGTGAGGCGTATGGCATTTACGCTTGTAGTGGGATCTTGTTCAATCACGAGTCGCCACTGCGAGGAGAGACTTTTGTGACCCGTAAGATCACCAGGGGCCTGGCACGGATTATCTCCGGGTTGCAGGATTGTCTCTATCTGGGCAATCTGGGGGCCAAACGCGATTGGGGGCACGCGCGTGACTATGTAGAGATGCAATGGCTCATGTTGCAGCAGGATAAACCCACGGACTACGTGATTGCTACAGGCGTGCAACACTCGGTTCGAGAGTTTGTCACGGTCGCAGCGGAGGAGTTTGGAATCTCTCTCGAGTGGAGGGGGGATGGCGAAACCGAGGTTGGTGTTGTTACTGAATGTTTGGGTTCTCGGGTTGAGAGTGGCCGGACGATCGTCCGCGTTGACCCGCGCTACTATCGGCCGGCCGAAGTAGAAAGTTTGCTCGGTGACGCATCGCGGGCACGCGCGGAGCTTGGCTGGCAGCCCAAAACGGATTTTTCGCGACTTGTTCGTGAGATGGTAGAAAATGACATGGTTGATGCTCAGCACGATGCGTTATGTCGCGAAGAGGGATTCAAAACGTATGAACGCCGCGAGTAAAGACGACCGAATTTATATTGCCGGTCATAGTGGGATGGTGGGCTCAGCGATAGCGCGCAGAGTCAGCGACGGCGGCACTGGTGAGCTAATTGTGCGGAAACAAGACGCGCTCGATCTTGTTAATCAACAGGCTGCATTCGATTTTTTTGAGGACGTTCGTCCAACTCAAGTTTATGTTGCCGCTGCAAAGGTAGGGGGGATTCACGCCAACAACATATATCCCGCGGAGTTCATTTATCAAAACCTGATGATTGAAGCCAATATTATTCACGCTGCATGGAAGACAAAGGTCAAGCGACTTTTGTTTTTGGGGAGCTCGTGTATTTATCCCCGGTTAACCAAACAACCCATGGCCGAAGATGCTTTGTTGACTGGTACATTGGAGCCAACAAACGAGCCCTATGCAATTGCGAAGATCGCGGGGATCAAACTGTGCGAGTCTTATCGTCGTCAGTATGGTTGTGACTTCCGCAGTGTGATGCCAACGAACTTGTTCGGACCGGGTGATAATTTTCATCCCGAGAACTCGCACGTTATTCCTGCACTGCTCCGGCGGTTTCACGAGGCCAAGCTTGCAAACACACCACAGGTCGTGGTGTGGGGGTCCGGAAATCCCAAGAGGGAGTTTTTGTTTGTTGAGGATCTTGCCGAGGCTTGCTTGCACGTGATGCAGCTTGGCTCGAGTGAATATAAAGAGCACACGAAGCCGATGTTGTCACACCTCAACGTCGGGACCGGCCAGGACTGTTCTATCGCGGAACTAGCGCAGACCATTGCTGAAGTCGTTGGCTATTCGGGCAAGATTGTCTTTGATAGCAGCAAGCCCGATGGGACGCCGCGCAAGCTACTCGACGTATCCCGACTGGCATCGCTAGGTTGGCAGTATCGAACACCGCTGCGCGACGGACTTAAGCAAACCTACGCTTGGTTTCTTGCGCACGGAAATCGCGCTCGCCGCTAGGGCCGGCGATGGCGCCTGCTCGATCTTTTGGAGCCAAACTTTGCGGGAGATTCTGCTTCAACGCGTTGCTCACTACAAATGCGTCTCTATCTGAGACGAAACCGAATCGCGTCTGCAGTAAGAGTGGTCTTTGGGCTGGTTCCAGCACGGTGCGACAAACGCACAAATTCTGATCCATCTGCTGTGAACTCAAAGGTGCCCAACGAAGTCCATCTGCCATAGGAGACGTTTTGATTCACCGGAACGATGTCGGTTTTCCCAGCGTGGATGATCGAAAATTGGGCATTGCGCGCTCGGGGATATTTTTGTTTTTTGCCTCTCCTTGCGGTCCACCATCCATAGACCTCATACAGTCCTGATGTTGGTAGCTTTGGTCTGAAATCAGCGTGAGGCAAGACTGGATCTTCCTCCTCGTACCTAGAAAATAAGGAGAGATCTCCAAAGTGATCGACCGCTCCAGAACGTATCCAGATTCCTTGCGTCGAAAATCCGGTATTTTGATCATCCACGATGATGGTAACAGGAGAGAATTTGACAGCATCCGCAACAAGAGTCCCAGCTTTGTGTGTAAGCTCTACGAGTTCCGAACCGTCTGCGGCGAAGTAAAAAGTGCCCAATGAAACCCACTTGCCGGAGCGCCGATTTTGGCTGACTGATACCGTGTCGATGGTGCGATCATGAACAATTCGAAATTGGGCGTTTTTCGTTCTCTTAAATCGAGACCCATGGCGGGTTTTCGCCGACCACCAGGCAAACACTCGATAGTCGCCGGCACTGGGCAGTTGAGGAGTAAACGTAACAGTCGCATCAGATGAAAAACTAATAAGCGAACTGCCAGCGTACTCATCTTTTGCCGCTGATTCTCGCCAAAATCCTGCGTTCCTAAAAAATCCGAAATCTCGATTGTCGACCACAATGTCGGGGCTAGAATTTGGCGGTTTCTCTGGGTCGCTAACCTGAAACACCAAGTCGTCCTGGTCGAAAAAGAAGCTACACGGAAAGGGAACTTGCGAGAAGCCAAACTGAGCGCGGATTGCGTGATGGGTTCCTCCGTCTCTCGCAATCCGTAGCGGAATATCTTGGAAGATAATTCGGTTCCCGTTGTAATCGGGTGGCACCTCGCGCGTATCAACGAGCTCCCATTGAATTGGGTCCGCCTGAAGTTCCTTGGCGTAGTAGATGCTAAGATTTTCCCCAAGTCCTCGTGTACTCGCAGTCACATCAATTTGCGCTGCACTGCCCGGGATGATTGTCCCTCCCGCAGTAGACCGAATCGCCATTTGATCAACAGAGTTTAGAATCGGCCTAGAAATATAGCCTCCCTGATCGAAACGCTCCTGACACCCGTCGATCGTGTTTGGTGCACCTAACTCGTACTCGCCAACTCCATTTGTGTTTCCATCGGACTCACATAGGATTTGAGGCCCGTGACAAACAGGTGCGCCGCTGCCACCATCTGTTGTCTCCCAGCGGGATTTCTCTGGGCACACTGGCAAGGTTTCGGACTCAGGAAATCGGCATGTACCGAGTTTCAACGTGAAAGCATTTAGATGCACACTGGGGTTGTCCGCAGGAAGTTGGAGCACTTCTAATGCCCACGTTCCGGTCGTGTTTAGACTCCGTGACGAAATTTGAAGATCTTGAAAAGACAAGCGCTGTCCCCGATCTCCTTTCCGCCTACGATAGAGCCGATGCTCGTCCCTAGGGGTAAGCAATTTCACATCGACACTATTAAAGGGGTCTCCCGACGTGTCTAATGAAGCAAACAGAGCTGTAATTTGCCCGGGTGCCACGACATCAAATTCATATCGAGTCCCGTTGTCAACGGATATGATATTTTCAGGAAGTCCTTGTGCTGCGATTGTTTGGCTTTCGCAAACCATGACGTTCCCAACTAAAACGCTTTGCTGCCTGACTGCGCTCGGATTATTGTCTTCGTCAAATGCCTGCACCGAGATGTGTGCCAGACCATCGGGAGTGTTCAATGTATTCCACTCGGCGGAATAGGGGAGGGTTGAGTCTTCATGTTGTTGGCCGTCGGGAAATGTAAAAACGACCTTGCTTGCAGCAAAAGGTACAGATGCGGTGACCGTTTCTACGCACCGGGTTGTTTCCAAAAAAGAGGGATGTATGAAAGTAGGGGCAGGAAGCCCGCTTACATGGCCCATGATCCACGCTTCAAGTGCAGATATGCGCGTATACAAATCCGGAATGCCGGGCCGCGCACAGCCACGCCCACGACTCACAATCCCGGCCAGCTTCCACTCGTTATTGACATCACGAACCACTAGTGGCCCCCCGCTATCCCCGCTGCAGATACCCTTTCCACCGTCCGGCACCCCAGCAGGGATTGTAAACTTGTCAATATGTAGTCCGAACGCGGCCTCGGCTTGGGAATCAGAGACGATTTGAACCGTTACAGCTCGTAGTCTATCAACGAAAGTCGTGTTTTCTTCCCCAAGCTTTCCCCAACCAGATGCCATTGCTTCGACACCGGGGTTTGTGAGCCCGTTCTTCGCATCCAGGTCGGTTACAATTGCAATCGGCTGAACATTGGTAGAGAAATCCAGGTCACCATCAAGTCGCAACAGTGCAACATCGGGATCTCGATCAAAGAATTGCGATTCTGGGAACCGAATGATTTCTTTCACGGGTACTTGCTGCCTATTTTCGTCCGAACTGCAGGCACGACGGCTCGCACAACCAGCCCTGACCTCTAGAGGGTAGAACAGCTCCCTGTTCACGCAGTGAGCGGCGGTAATGACCAGGTCTTCAGAAAGAATCACAGCGCCGCATAGGAATGAACTAGACGCCTGCGTAAGCCACGCCTGCCATGGGACTTTATCCAGCCCAGTGGAATGTCCTCCGACGATTTCGCTGGATTGCTCGCCAAGCTCAATAGAGTCACTACTTACGCAATGAAGACTCGTCGTGACAACCATCAGTAATAGCGCTAACTTCTGAATACTAAAGTGATTTCCCTGTCCCATCGACAAAACAATGTACCAACAAGATCCCTCGTCGCCAAGACAAATCTAATATCGCCGATTCTTCAATTTCTTCACAGGCACCAAAACGGTGGGAACGAAGATTGAGATCGGCGGAGCGGAAAGAACCCTGTGAGTATGACTAAAAAAAAATGCTCTATTAGAAATAAAAACGGATATCTAAGCAGAACTGTTGGGTTGCAAAAATAAGCTGCTGCTGCGAGGCACTTTTAGTTGTAAAACGCCTCTGTGAGGGGAATCGATCCCCCAAAATCAGGAGCTGTCCGAATGATGTTTGCTTATTCCCATGTTTGTATCCTATCCGCGATCAGTTTTGCGATCGGTAGCTCTGCTATTGCGATGCCCGCGCCCGAAAATTTGCCATTGATTTTGCAGGATAGGATTGCGGACGCGAAGGACGAGAACTATGAACTGTCTGGGTGTCCCGAAACCTACGCTCCGGGGACTTGCCTGGATGCACATGATTTTGGTGAATCATTTGGACGTACTGATGATGGTGATACCTACGCGTACTGGACCGCGACGCGACCGGCGGAGATCGGCACGCCTGAATATGCCCGATACAGGAATACAGGCTTCGGTTTCTACGGGGGGCCCAATGGTTCATTTACCCAGTGGCGCGTCGGAAAATCGTCGAGTTTGGTTTCTGAAAGCCTTTGCAGACCAGCAACGGCGACGCGTTCGGGGTCGATAAACGGCAAGGGAATTGTCACGCAATTGTACGGGGGCAATCATGTCGGGGAGTTTCTCCTTCGAGGTGGTGACTACCACAATAGTAGTAACGGCTTTGGGTCCGTTGTGCGATCTGTTGCCTGCCAACCTGCGGAGCCGATAGCAAACGGTCATGGGACCCGACTCGGCTTTGCGACAAGCGCGCAAAGGGGAGTGTTGCGCCACTACAATGCGGTGTTCGCAGAATCAAAATTTCGTTTTTTGTGCAAAAAAGATCCGCAAAGTACGGCCGACCGTACGTGTCCGGCAGAAGGAAATCCAGAGCCATCAGCATGCTTCGCATCTGAGAAAAAGCCGATTGTGTCCACGCCATCGCAAGAATCCGCTATGCGTGTCGATGTCACGGGAAGGGTCCACGTTGTTTTCGTCGTGACACCGAGCGTGACGGCGACTGAGCTCTACTATGCGACCAAAATGCCCGATGAGACCGAGTGGACCATCGAACAGGTAGAGCTAGAGTTGGGGCATCTTGTTGGTTCGGTTTCCCTCGATTTGGACCACGAAGCCCGCGCACATATTACCTACTATGAAAAAAGCGAGAAAGACCTGTGGTATGCGACCAACGAATCGGGGGATTGGCTTACGGAGCCCATCGACACGCAAGGTTCCGTTGGTACGGGTCATTCTATTGCAGTAGGTCCCTGGGGATGGATTCACGTTAGCTATCGCGACGCGACAAATGGCGCGCTCAAATACGGCCGCAACCAGCGCCTGAGTCGCGAGCTGGGTTTGAATTGGTGGCAAACGCCCACGCTGGATCCGGACATGGGGGAGGGAAGAACCGCGATAGCGGTCGATCGACGCGGGTCGATCCACATCGGTTATCGTCATGCAGACAATCGCACGCTTAAACACGCAACAGGTCGTCCGGGATGGCTGCCGCGAGAAGTGACAAAGATTCCCAAAGAGATAGACGTCAGTGGAGGCTATGACGTAGCGATCGCTGTTGATGCAGAGGGCGCTGTTCATTTTACCTATTACAATTACGATCGATATCCAGAATCGTTTGAACCGACACTTTGGTACGCAACAAATGCAAGCGGGACTTGGCATGTCGAGAGCGTGGTTGAAACCCTGGCCGCCTGGACGTCTCCGACTATCGCGATTTCGCCAAAAGGTCAGGTAATGGTCGCCTATGAGAGCCTTCGACACGGAGTTCGCGTTGCAACTCGCCTAAGCGATAGCAATGGAAATATCACTTGGGATGGTCCCACCGTGGAGTCTCGGACAAATAACATCTCCTTTGTTTTTCGCCCATTGTCGCTGTCTATTGATGCTGTTGGTGGCGTTCACCTCGTTTTCTCAGGCATGTATCATGCTCAGTTGCAATATCTATCTGGTTGCTTTTCTGAGGGCGCTGCTCCTATGTTCCCAAAACAACCAAAGTTCATTTCTTCGGAAGTCGTAGCGACAAAAACTTGTGAAGTCGCTCTGGCGTGTGTGGATTATCATAGCGATGGCGTTTTAGGGGTTCCGCAATTTACTTGGTCAAGTTCTGATTTTAACGCAACGGTCGAGCCTGTAGGAGTCCAGGACGGTCCTTCGATTGGGATCTATAAGGCTTGCGGAGAAGTGACGATTTCAGACCAGCAGCCGTTTGTCGGAACCATTCCAGTTGATGTCATGGCGAACATCGGAGAGCCCGACAGTCAACTATCCACTTCTACGCACCTGTGGGTGCCGTTTCAATGTACTGCATCAGTAACGGCTTCTGCTCCCACCGTTGTCTACCCCGGGAATTGGAATACGATCAGTCTTACGCCAAGTGATATTGGGCAGGACGAACTGTTGTATTTGTTTGGTACTATCGGAGTCTTGCACTCATCAAGTTTTCAGGCTCGGAGAGAATTCCTTGCTGGCCACCATGACCATGATTTTGCCTGGCCTAGGCTTGTGGAGAAAGAAGATAACAACACAACGATCGAGCGTAGTGTTTGCATTCCTTACAATTTCCCTCCGCCAGCGTTTGCAGATAGCGAGCTGGTTCTTTTCACGGACATTCGTGAGACTCCTTTTATCGAAGATGACCAATTTTCTGTCGCTCGCGGCAATCGCTATGTTCCAATCGATCACCTCGAACTGACAAAAACGCCTTGCGCATCGATCGAATTGGGCACGATAATGCCAAAAGGACCTGTATCGAAAGGTGACAAGATCATCGCTTTTATCGACATTGATGCCGCTGGGGTCGAACGCAGGTTGTCCGCCGTGTTATCCCCCGAAGCAGGGGAACCTATCGGCGAGGCTAGCACCATCATCCCTGCAACCACAGATGGAAGTGTTTTAATAGACTTAGGGATCCACACCGAGAGTTTGCAGGACAAATATCATCTCAGTGTCAGGCTGCACACGGTTGGCGAGCCAAATGGAAACGAGAATGATCCCCTTTGTCTCGCTGCTGAAGATCATCTCTGCACCGATCCTTCCATGTCTGAATGCCAACTTGAACACAACACGCTGAGTTGTGGTGACTAGATTGTAGTGCTACTTAACAATCACGCGATCACTTCCGCTGCGGCCAAAGGTTTCTGGGTGGTACATTTCTTCGGCTTTGGTTGGTGGGACAACAAAGTGTCCCGGCGTTGTCGCAACGGCGACGTAGGTGTATTCGTGCACGCCCTCCCAAAGTAACGAGGCAAACGCTTCGACTCGCTCGTCGCGAAGGTTTTGGTGCTCGTACCAGGTACGGTACCACCAGTTTCGGTCATGTTTGCGCGCTTTGCCATCTTGTGGCACAGCGCCGGTGACGGCAAGGGCAGGGTTCAGGGGCTCTAAGCCTGCGGGAAGCGGATCGACAAGAGCGACGTGGTAGCGACGATTCTCGACGGCCATGGTCGTCCGGACGCGAACGCGTGCGCCGGCTGTGATTTCCCAACTGCCATCGGCCAGCTTCCTTACGTCCGACTTGTCGTCTATCGGCTCATAACGGCGTTCGACGACAAAACCGTGGTCAGCCGGTTTGAGCGCTAGGTCTTGGGGCGCATAGCGCATGCCGATGCGATAATACAGGCGGCCCTTGCCGCGTTTGTCGATGGTGAGGTCGGCGGTTTTGAGCGTTGCGATATGATTCATGGGAATGTCGAGATGCTGGCGGTCGGTACTTCGGCCGCGAAACCTGTGCTCGCCGGCGAGTCCTTGTCCAAGCCAAATATTGGCAATAAAATTGGGAGTCGTTTTCTCGTAGACTTTGAAGTAGCGGTGCAGGGCTAGCAGCACAAAACTATTTTCTTGGGTGTTTCGCCATTTGCCGCGTTTTTGGTGCGCCAGCAGGCCGCGAACGAGCTTGGGAATCAGCGTATTGTTGGGGCGGTCGAGCAACATCGATTCGAGAAGGATGCCATCGACGCGGCGCGAGGAGTGAAGCAGCAGGTGGGCGCCGTCGCTATAGGAGGAAATAAAGTTGGCGCCTGCAGCGGTTTCGACAACTTTGTTGGCGAGATAGGCGCGGATGCGCTGGCGGTCTTTGGCAGCGTTTGCCGTGGCGGAAAGCGTTCCCAGGAGCCAGCCGATCGCTTCCATGGAGCGCTTGGCGATGCCCCCGTCGATTGATAGCAGGTCTCGCGCCTTTTTGACGTCGGTGTCTCCGGCCAGGTGACGTACCCATAGCGAATAGGCGATGATCGTTCGTTTGATTTCTATTGGATAGATACTGGGAATGTAACGCTCGATTTGTTTGAGGTAACCCAGCCCGCGGCGAAGCGGCTGTTTGGAGACCGGGTATCCGGCGGATTTGGCGCGTACGAGAGCATGGGTGACGTGCACCGTTAAAAACGGCCAGGAAGGATAGCCCCGGCGCCAAAATGCAAAGCCGCCGTCGTGGTTTTGCAGGCCAATTAGCTCGTCAATATCCCGTTTTACCGCTGCCTCAATTGCGGCGGGCTTGGGTAGGTCTTTGGCCTCAAACGCTGTCAGGACGTCGCGCAGCGCAGCTGTCGCCAGGATTCGTGACGAAATTTGCTCGGAGCAGTCAAACGGATAATTGACGAGATAGAGAAATGCATCGGTGAGGGCCTGGAGCTGCGTCGAAGATGTCGTCACCTCAAGCCCGCCAAACTCGGACACAACCCCGGTCGGCATGGCAACGGGCTGAACGACCGCTCCCGCTTCTGTTGTGCCGTAGGTGGCAAACGCCTCGGTTGTCGCCGGCGTCCAAACCGGAAAAGAGCCCATCGCTGCGTCTTGATGGCTTCCTGTGTCGGCGGCGATTTGAAATCGGGCAGTCCCCGGTAGTTGTGCCGCGGCTGGGAAACGAACCTCGACCCTATTGTTGGCGGGCACGACCAATTTGCGGCCATTGCCATCCGATAGCCGGATATTGTCAGCGCGAACTGCGATGTTGACTGTCATCTCCTTGTCGGTCTGGTTTTGCAGGACGACGGGGAGTTCAAAGCGATCGCCAAAGTTGAGAAATCGCGGTGGCGAGGGGCGAACCATCAATGGTTTTCGCGCCGTGATGTTTGCTTCGCCGAGACCGAAGTGATTGTCGCCGTGGGTGGCGATGGCAACGATGCGGTACCGGGTGAGGTTGTCGGGCATTGTGATAGCGACCTTGGCTTTCCCGCTTGCATCGGTTTGGACCTCGGGGGCAAAAGCAGCTAAGGCGTCAAAGTTGGTGCGAATGGCAATGGCTGCTTGGCTCTCCGAAGATGGCTCGGTTGGGGCTGCATCGGCAGCAAATCCAAATTGGGGCCGAGATTCTAGGAGGCCCTCAGCAGCGATACGATCGGCGCGGAGCTCTCTTCTTCTCAGCCCCTCAGATTTGTTTTTCATGGGGGAGAGCGGAGGTGGCAGACTCTGTGGTAGGGCCCTGCCGCTTTTTTTGAGCAAGCGATCGGATTTGGTGAGCTTTAGCGCGGCGCGCAAATGATGATCGATCGCGTCCGCTGGCCGGTTGGAGTAGAATACGGCTGCGGGGTTGGGGAATACGTAGTTGGAAAGCGCGAGTACTGATTCGTCCACGACAATAGCGGCCACTTGCGCATTTACGGCCGGTTTTCCGTTTGCGTCGACCACACTGACGTTGATTTGGGTTTTCGCCCCTGGAGCCACTGCTTTGGCGGCTGGCGATACCTTAACTGTTAGTGTGCGTCGCTTGGCGGGGACAGGTAGGTTTAATATTCCCACCGCGAAGGCGGGCTTTTTGGGGACATCTTTGATCGCTTTGCCGCGGTCATCGTGCCTTGGCGTTTCACCGACGAGGTCGACTTGAACATATACGTTAGGGACATGATGCTCTTTGATTGGAACTTGAATGGTTGTCGTTGATTCGCTTAGCTCAATGCGGCGGGTAGATACGATGCCGGACCGGCGGATCGAGACGATTCCCTGCGCAGGTACAAACGGCGACTGGACCAAGATTTGCGCGGTCTCGTTGGCTTGATAGGTTTTCTTGTCTGGAATGAGCGTGACCTTTTGCTGCGCGACATTTCGCGACGGTGGCGTTCTGCCGCCGCTTACCCATACGGTCATCGTTGTTTCGTTGACGCGCCCCTTCGCATCCTGTGTTGTTGCTGTAATGCGGTAGCTGCCCCCCTTGGGGGTGTTGAAGCGACAGCGTTGGGGGCCGGTTTTTGCAGACTTTGCCTGACATGTTTGGGTATCTTTAGGATTGGATTTCCACTCTCCGTCGGTGTAGGTCCATTCCAGGCGCGAAGCTTTCACTGAGATTGATCTATCAGGGGCGGGCTTTCCATCGTGGTCGACGACGATGAGATCGATTTCGATCGGCTCGCTCTGTTTTACAAACGGTTTTTTGGTTTTCATGCCAACATAGACGTCTGCGGGGTGAACGAGCAGTGTCGCCGATGAGGACCATTGTTGGCGATTGACATCGGTAGTAGAAGCTTGCGCGATCACAGACATGGGGCGAGGGGGCTTAACACTAAGAAAATCGATGTGGACCGTATGTTTTCCAGAACCGTCTGTTTTTCCGCTGAGCGTCTTTGTTTGGTTGTTGACAGCATTGACACCGAGGCCGTAGTGGCCGGTTCCCCGCCGAGACTCCCACCATGGAATCCACGCGCCAAAAATATAGTCTGGGTGATTGGGCGGCCGAAACGAACCGGGTGTCGAACGTACGTTCCAGTGGACTTCAGCGCCTGGCAGGGAACCTCCGGCGTAGTATTTGGCAGTGGTCGTCACCTGCGCGCTGCCACCGACATAGTGCGGCCCGGTGCTCGCTGCGGTCGAGACCTCAAACTCGGGACGGCGGAACTCTTGCACCTGGAAACTGTGGCGATAAATCTGACCACCAACGTGTTTTCCCTGGGCTGTGAATACGATCGCCGTGTGGCCGAGATTGGCAGTATCGGGAATCGCGAAGTCGGTATGGAACCCTCCCGCCGTGTTGACTTTCGTTTTTCCAGAAAGGAGTTTGTTGCCCTGCGCGCCCATCACCTCGTAGGTCAGCGTCTTGACCCCACTTGGCGCAGGGCCAATATCACCGCCTTCGCGCGCGTCAAACCCACGAATCCAACCCTTGATGTGGACTCGCTCGCCGGGTCGATACATTTTTCGATCGTCGACAACGTACCAGCGGAGCTCGTGACCGCGCTTTTGGCGATCCCAGGATCCCCAGGTTCCCCACGGGTTGACGTTTTTGGGCAGCAGCGCGACATCGTTTCCGCGGCGGGCAACGAGAATCCGTTTGTCCTTGCTGTTTGTGCTTTTGAGGGCGATAGTGGCGGTTCCGTTAGGACCGGTTACCGCTTGTGTGCGGTATGGCAGGGCCTCGACGGCAACGTTAACCAGCGGTTTGCCGCTTTGCAGGTCCGTTGCCCATGCGATGAGCTCTTCGGCATCGACAAAAGCATCGAGTCCGATTTTTGTCGACTGAACCCAGGCAATGATTCTTGGCGAAGGATGGCTGTGTTTCCATGGAAGGGGGCGAACATCGATGACCACGTGGCCAAAGCCATCTTTGAGGGCCGGATCGAGGGCGATTCGTGTTTCGGACAGTTGCTCTTTGTCGCCAGAGACTGGAATTGTGCTGTCAAACATCTTTGTTCCAAGCGCGGTGACACGGTCACCCTTTTGACTGGTGTGGTTCCGCTGCATAGCGTGGGCAAAATGAGTGTACGCAGTCCAATCACTTGGCTTAACTCGATACATTCGCACGGCCAGCTTGTCGTAGTTGACTGAAAACACCCCGACAGTTGGATTTGTTTCGCTAGGATCGGTTACAACCAGTCCGCGTGGGCCCCAGAACTGCGGATGCGACGGGCCGATATACATGGTCAACGGTTCGTTGGAACCGAGTGTTTGACCGAAGGTATCGCCTAGTGAAGCGGGAAGTGTTACTGAGTAGTTTGTATTGGGTTTGGCCTCACCGGCAATCATCAAATATTTCCCCTGCACGCGCAGGTTCCGGTTGGCGAGCGTCGGGTTGATGGATACTGTGTTTGGATCAAATCCCTTGCTATTTAGCTCATTGTTAAACTCGATGTACCAGTGCCTTTGGGGCGCGCATCGGGTCGCATGCCGATCGCACGATTGACTCGCAACTCGAAGCGGGGAGTAAGTAGAAAAATAGACACTTTGCTCGCCCTTTGTTGTTCTCGGGCCTTCGGCAGATGGTGTGTTGGGGCCGATTTGCACTGCTATTTTGCTCGCCAGTGGAAGTGGACTCTGGGGACGAATAACAATGTAGCGGCCGAGTTGGCCTGAGGTTTTGGCATCATCGAGATACTTGCGGAGGTGCTTGTCTGTCTCAGCGTGTTTGAGACCTACGACTGCGGCCGGAAAATTTTTGTTCCCGGCCGTAATGCGGATGGTGGCAACGACATCGGTTGGATTAATCTTTTGGTCAAACAACAAGAAGATATTGGGTGACCTTGGCTGAGGAACTCCCTGGTGTGGCCATGATGAGACGATCCGTGGTGCGGGTGTTGCGAATGACCACGATTTTGTTTCTTCTAGGGTGCCGCCAAGGATGGACTGTGTTCCTTTTGCGATGTTTACTTTGTAGGAGGTTGCTTGCGGGAACCGAATGGAGGGATCAAAAACCAGCGTACGTGTGCCGATCCAGCGCCATTTTCCCTTTGGTTGTGGCGTTAACTGAACTGGAAGTTTCTTGATTGCATCTGCGTGTGAGGTTAGGGCGATCATGGGTTGGGAGAAGGTGACGCTCAGTTGTGGGGCGACTGGTACCTCGCCGGACGGAGAGAATCGAGCGATAGACAAGGGGGAAGGGTTGCCTGTCGGTGCTCTTTGTGAAGAAGGTGGATCTTGGGTGGGAAACGTTGTTGTGATCGTTTTTCCCGCCTTGGGTGGTGGTTTTGAGCCCGGGCGGATTGCAAACTTTTTTGACCGTTTTGTATCTGGCGGCTGTTTTGTATCTGGCGGCTGTTTTGTATCTGGCGGCTGTTTTGTATCTGGCGGCTGTTTTGTATCTGGCGGCTGTTTTGTATCTGGTAATAGTGGTGCGAGTCGATTGAGAAGTTTTTCCGATTCTGCAGCAGAGAGTCTGCTGGCTTGTGCGGCTTCAGTGCGGTTTTGACGCGGAGATGTTTTTGGCTCTCCCTGCCGAATCTTGAATGCCAGTCCTGGGGGAATCTCCAAAACGGGTAGGTCAGCGGTTGGCTGTTTTGCTAAGTCCGTTGTATTTGGGGCAGGCTTGCCCCCGCAGGCTCCAAGCAGGGCGATTGTTACCCATTGGAGATGGCGTAGGAGAATGGTTCGCATGTGAATACTATACGTCTGGCTCCCCTGCAGGTTTCAAATTCCTGGCGTAGGAGGTCGAAAAATGTGAATTTTTTGCTTTAGCCCGGCCGACACGTGAACCTTGTTGTTATCGTCGACGAAGATGGCCTCGATTTCTGGCAGGCGTTCTACGAGCGCGAGACCTTTTTGAGCGCCGAGAACGAACAGCGCGGTTGAGTAGGCGTCAGCGATCATGGCGCTTTTTGCCATGACTGTTACCGAGCGGCTTTTGGTTGCCGGGTAGCCGGTGTGTGGATCCAAAATATGGTGATAGCGGATTCCAGCTTTGACTACCGCACGCTCGTAGTCGCCTGAGGTCGAGAAAGTACGGTCCTCAAGCTGGGTTGCAGCAAAATAAGAATCTGGTGGGCCGCGTGGGTCACGGATCCCAACGCGCCAGGGTACACTACCTTTTCGTCCTGAGGCGTACAGGTCGCCGCCGGCTTGGAGAAGAAACGATCGGAATCCACGCTTGCGCAGGATTTCCACCGCGCGATCGACCGCATATCCTTTAGCGATTCCCCCCAGAGTGATCCGTGCGCCGCGTTTCTGTAACTTGGCTGTATTTGCGGTTGGCTGCAGGAGAAGGAAGCGATAGTTAACCAGCTTGAGCCGGTCTATGACCCGCACCGTAGGCGGAATGGATCCATCCCGATCCTGGTCAAATTTCCACAAGCCGCGGAAGCCTCCGACTGTGATATCAAATGCGCCTTGTGTTTTGTTTGCGATTTTTGTTGCAGATTGGAGCACATGAAAGGTTTCTGCATCTATCGACACAGCGCGTTTGCCCGCAGCAGTGTTGATCCGCGAGACGGCACTGTCTTGATGCCAGGTTCCCATGAGCTGTTCAATGCGTTCGAACTCTGCGAAAACGGAAGCAGTGGCGCTTCGCGCCGCGCGCCGATCGTGTCCCCACAGGGTGATCATGACCAAGGTGCCCATGACCTTCGCGGTGCGCGGCGGCATCAGTGCTTCTCTGTGGATTGCTTGGCCAAAGCTGAATCGCACAGGGAGTAGGACGAGTACGGCTAGGGCGAAACTGCGCAATGATCGAATCGTCTTGGACCGGGTTGCTATCGCAACCAGCCAATGATGCCAAACAGGATCAAAATAGCCCCTATCCCGAGAGAGCCAATACACAATACAACTGGGGCCGCCATTTTCGTCTGCGTTTTGTGTTGCATACCGGCCCACATTCCCCAACACGCCGGGCCAACACCCAAACCAGCGATGACCCCGCCGAGAATCGGATGGCTGGCTACGGAAACCAGAATACCTACCCCTATCAGTGCTAGGGACGCAATGACGAAAGGTTTTGTGCTTGTGGGAGTTTTCAACTGGTGGGGAGTGCTCATGATTCAAATACCGTACACCGACTTCGGTCATTTTAACCAGTCGATGTATGAGAACCAGTCGATGCGTGAGGGTAATTCAAATCTGCGAGCTGTTGTCGCGCTCCGCAGATCGACAGTGGGTCTGCGCGCAATCCACTCCATCCCCTAATTTCTACCTTGGGATAAATCGATCGATAAAACTATGATTCTGAATAGTTATGAAGCTGTTCACGCATTAATGTATCAGTCATTGCCCGCTGGGCATGCTCCAATAAACAATCGGCCAGTACCAGCATCATATCGTTGACACCACGTTCTTCGACGACACGAGCCAGTAGTGAACGAGCCTCGCGACTATCATCGTCTTTGAGATACTCGCGGACCATATCAACAGTAAGATCGCCCTGGAAATCAAGGATAAGATTGTCGCGTAGATACGCTATGAGTTGGTTCACTGATTGAGCCTCCGTGGCGGCTTAGTATCTCAAGCGGGGGGTTATTTCAAGCAAACTTGGCAACTTGGTGGAATAGCCGGCAGTGATCTTGGTGTGATAGCCTGGGTAAGCTATTTTAGTCGAGCTGTTTGCCAACACCTCGTTGGGGGTCGTGTTTGCGCTCTGTGCCCAGGACCGGGTACGGGCGGACGGGTATTTTGCGAGTCCGGCGTTTCAACTTGTTCTAGTGTTCGTTGGCTGTATTATCTTCCCAGCGACTTTATACGTGTACTTAGCGCATCCCGCCTGGGCTTGGATGTATGCGTTTGACCCGAGCGTTGTTCCTGGTTTTATGATTGGCTTCGTTCTACTTTTGGCGGGAGGTGGGGTCGTTGGGGGGTGGCTAGGGGGCTGTAAGTTGATTCGGCAGGGAAGAGGGGACCTCGTCAAATACCTTGTTCTTGGTACTGCCCTCGCGACTGCTTTGGTCACCGCGATTTTTCATACCCGTCTGGGAAGTTCTGGGAGTTATCAGGATTTTGCGGTGGGACGAGCCCTCGAGTTACACAAAGCCAAGTTGGCGTATGTTTTGTTGGTCTTGGGATTAGGAGTGTGCAGTGCAGCCGGCTATGTGGGGGTTGTGCTGAGTCGTGATTCTCGCAAGGTTCGATCACGGCGTAGTACGGCTGTCGGCGACATTTTGTGATGAATCGGTGACCCGATGCGGGCTATACCTTTTGTTACATGCGTGATTGGGGTATTCGTCTTGATGGTAGGCGCTCTTGAGCCGTCTGCCGCGTCGGATCGTCTCGCCAAGGCTCGGTCGCAGATGCGAGCCTACGTCAAGGCAGGTTTGGCCAGCTTTGATGGACTTGACTATGAAGTCGCACGAGATCGACTCGCCGAAGCTGTTGTGTTTGCCAAAAGAAATGGTCTCGCAAGGGAGTCGATAACAGCACAGGCCTATATTGCCCTTGGCATCGTTGATTTTAGCGGATTCAACAACAGCGACGGCGCAAAACTTCATTTTCTGGACGCAGTAGCGATCGATCCAAAGATCGAGATTCCACCTGAATATAAGACTGCATCTATGAATATGCTCTTAAAGTTGGCAAAGCGCGAGCACCAGGAGAAGTCGCAAGCTGGCCAAAAACAACAACCCGATTGTGCGATTCTTGAAGGAATATCCCACTCGCCTCCAGGTCCTCTGCGAAGTGGGAAACCAGCTTCCATTCGCGCAAGGGTTGGGGGGCGTGAGGTGGACGCCATGTTTCTGTATTACCGTTCTAAAGCGACCGGAAGTTTTCGATCAACGCCAATGCGCAATACCAAAGGTTGCGAATTTGCGGCAACGATTCCCGGTCGGTTGATGTCTGGCTCTCTGATCCACTACTATATTGCCGCCAAGGACAAAAAGGGGCGTATGGTTGTTTCTGTTGGGTCCTTGGCGAAACCAAATGTTATCGAACTTGTAGAGAAGCTCCAGGCAAGTTCTAGCAATTTTGATCGCTGGTCTCTGCGTTTTGGTATGGGGACTTCCGCGGCTTATGCCGTCGGAGAGACTGAGCAGCAGGGTGAAGTCATTGATTGTTGCGTGGTCACAGGTGTGTTGCACACCTTGGCCGAGGTGGGGTACTACCTGAAGCCGCAACTGCGTCTCGCTCTCGCGGTTCGGCTTGGTTTTACCATTGGTGCAAATCGCCCTGGCAAAGCTTCGTCAGCAATCGCCGGTCTGGTTCGCGTTTACTACGCGCTATCGCCCTCGCAGAGTGGTCTTGAATTGAGCGTTGGCTTGGGAGGTGGGTTTCTACGCTACGTTTCAAAGATTGAGGGGCCAGCAGCGAGCGACGGCGACACAGATACCGTTGCCAGTGGTCCTTTGCTTATGGGGGGCGGTGTTCATTATACGCTGCCTGTTAACAAAACGATCAGACTGATCGCCGAAATTCAGGCGATCACAGGCCTGCCAATTGGTACCGTGGGAGGGGTGACGGGGCAATTTGGCATTGGCGTTGACGCAAATCTCGGAGTTGGGTTCTTGTTTTAGCCGTCCTATGATAGATCCGCTTCAGGCTGAGCCGACGCCAAACAAATATGAGGCACGAATCCATGGATGATACAAGGTTTGATAAACTAGCAAGACAAGAACTAGGCCACATAGAAGATCGCTTCATGGACGTTGATCCAGACGAGGTTGAAGTATCAACGAGTGACGGTGTTTTGCATTTGGATCTTCGAGGTGGCATTCGGATCGTCATAAACGCTCATCGTGCCGCGAAACAGATTTGGATGGCTGCTGTTACAGATGCATGGCATTTTGACTACATCGAAAATGAGGGCATCTGGCGGAGCGCAAAGGGGGGAGTTGTGTGTGAATTGCGTGAGACGCTCGCGAGCATTATTAAGCAACGCGTTGGTCTGGAGATGGAGAACCTAGAGCGGCAATCGGTTTGATGACCAAGCGAGAACGAATAGTTACAAGCAGTACAAGGCAAAGGACGCTGCCGGGGTCGGGTCCCGGCAAGGACAACAACGCAGTAATGCACCGTAAATATGCGTTCTCGCGACCGAATCAAACCGATTGCCGCTCTAGCTTCACCCCGAACAGCGTCGCCATCGTAGCACGTCGAATCACGACGTCAGCGAACTGTCCGATCTGCCCAGTAGACTTCGGTACAATAACTGACTTAAAGCCATCTGTGCGTCCGAGTAGTTCTAAAGGGTTCCGTTTCGAGACCGAGTGGAGCAGGATGCGCTCGCATTTGCCAACTTGAGCGGCAAATACTTGCTTAGATATTTCTTGTTGCAGTTCGATAATTTGGCGGATACGAAATTTTTTTGTCGCGTTGTCGATATCGTCAGGAAGGTTTTTGGCCGCGTAGGTAATATCTCGTTGTGAATAGCTAAACATAAATGCGCTATCGAAGCGGATCTCGCGCATGAGCTCCAGTGTTTTTTGGTGGTCGCCATCGGTTTCTCCGCAAAATCCAGACAAGATGTCCGTTGTAATCGCAATTTGCGGAGCTCGGGTGCGTAGCTGAGTAACAATGTCGCGAAACTCTGCGATGGTATAGCCGCGTCGCATTCGCTTGAGGACGGCATCAGAGCCGGATTGCAGGGGCAAGTGGACGTGTTGGCAAACCTCGGGTACCGAAGCGATGGTGTCGATCAGCTCATCGGTGAAATCAACCGGGTAGGGTGATGTGAAGCGAATGCGGTCGACTCCGGGAATATCGGCGATGGTGCGAAGAAGTTGGCTAAACGTGACCTGTTCATACCGGTACGAATTGACCGTTTGTCCCAGCAGTACGACTTCGCGGTGTCCAGTCGCAACAAGTGCACGAATTTGGTTTAGGATAGCGCGTGGTGGAGTCCCGCGCTCACGTCCACGGGTAAATGGAACCACGCAGAATGTACAAAATTTATCGCAACCGCGCTGAATTGAAACAAAGCCAGATACCCCGTCTTCACTGTTGGCATGGGCCAGGTTTTCATAGGTCTCTGTCTTATCGAGCTTTACGTCGATGACGGGTTGCCGACCGCTGGACTGGTCGCCTTGTGCGCTTGCGATAAGGTCGGGAAGCCGACGGTAGGCGTCTGGGCCGATGACAATATCGACATGGGGGGCTCGCGCAAGCAAACTTGCTTTGAGATGCTCGGCCATGCAGCCGGTAATCCCAAGGAGAACATTTTTCCTTGCCTTCTTTTGGGCGGCAAGTTCTTGGGCTCGGGCGAATATCCGCTCCTCTGCTTTGTCTCGGACTGCGCAGGTATTGATCAAAATAATATCTGCTTGTGTGACCTCGGGTGTCGGTACAAAGCCAGCTTCGGCGAGAATCCCCGTCATTAGGCCGGAATCGGCTACATTCATTTGGCAGCCATAGGTCTCTAGGTAGACCTTTCCCCGGGTGGGCGTGGACGTATGAGGTAGGGAACTTTGAGGTGTTCGCCGCCCGAGTGGGATAAGTGGGGAGGGAGGTCGGGAAATAGATGAAGTATCGGATGCCACAGGCGGACTGTTTACCACGTTCGTTCGTGTCGCGCTACGGCCGAAAAACGGGATAGAATAGCTGTGAAATGTGGGTAAATCGGCTGGTATGGCTCGTTTTGGCGACGGTCGCGGGAGCAGGAATCGCATATCTCAATTCGTTTCCGACTCAGACTGCGACTGTGCTTTGGATTCTTGGTTGCATTGTTGTCGCTTTCACTCTGCTGGTTTGGTTGCCGAAAGTTGCACACCGGCGCTTTGTCGAAGGCAATTATTCTAGGGCGCGTTTGTGGTATGGGATTTTGCACTGGGTCGTTTTACATGCAAAAGCTCGCGGTGCGGTCGATGTTTCGATTGGCGCAGCAATGTTAGCAGAAGGAAAGTATCATTTGGCTCGCGAATTTATCGAGAGTGTTCAGGGGTTGGGGCTCAGTGAATCGGTTCGGGCCGCGTGGTTAAACAATCGCGCCTATCTCCGTCTTCGTACTGGGGGGGACGCGAGATCGGCGCTTGTGCTTTGTGATCGAGCGCTTGCGTTGCGTCCTTATGTCTCAGGTTTTCACCACACTCGAGGCATTGCTCTGTTGGCACTCGGACGAACCGATGAAGCGATTGGTGCGTTAGACGAGATATGGGAGCAGCATCCAAACTACGGTGCTGATACTCCCTTCGAAGCAGAGCGTTGCTACGATTTGGGGCTCGCCTGGGCGCGAAAAGGAGAGCGGGACTATGCCCTGGACTACTTTTCGCGAGTGCGCCGGATGTCACCCGAGTCTCGCTGGGCCGAGCGGGCAGCCGAGTTTGATACCGGCCAAGAAATGATACGGACACCGAACCTCGCCCACTTTTTGTGAGCGCCTTAGCCCCAATGCCGATCAGATAAGCTCCTAAGAGGTTGAAACTGTTTCGGAAACGAAAAAAGGGGCGGTAAGAAGTTGCATGGCAGGTTAGGCGGATCATGATGCGGTGATCTCAAATTGGAGGTCATGATGCCGCTTGGTTCCTCACTGGATTGTCTTACATCGTTTCCGCCGCCGGCGGAATTTTCGCAATTTTCGCAAGATATCTGCCCAGAATGGATAGCGGAATCGCTGCAAGCGACGGGAACGGCAACGTTGCGCAGGCGTCGTCTTCCTGTGGAGCAAGTTCCTTGGTTGGTCATTGGAATGGCGCTGTACCGCGATCGTCCGATCACCGATGTCGTGAATAAGCTGGATCTGGTGATGCCTAGTTCGCTGGCGCCCACGGTTGCGCCCAGTGCGATCGTGCAAGCTCGAGATCGCTTGGGAGAAGCCCCGATGGCTTGGTTGTTCGGTCAAACCGGTCACCGCTGGGGACACGAAAGTGCTTCGCAGGATCGGTGGCGGGGATTGTCTTTATATGGGGTGGATGGCACCACCTTTCGCGTTCCCGATACAGAGGAAAACCGTGAACATTTCGGCCTGGCCTCAGGTGGACATCGTGGTTTGAGTGGCTATCCGTTGGTTCGTTTGACGGGTCTGATGGCTCTTCGCTCTCACCTGTTGGTTGCCGCCTCCTTTGGTCCCTATGACCGAAGCGAGTATTTTTATGCGAACGACCTGTGGCCGTGTGTGCCTGATCAGAGCCTCGTGATTGTCGATAGGAACTTTTTCGCCGCCGATGTCCTGATCGGATTTGGGAAGGAAGGCAATGAGAAACATTGGCTGCTTCGGGCGAAAAGCAATGCAACGTACAAGCGTGTGAAGCGGTATGGTCCGGGCGATGAACTCGCTGAGTTTACCGTTACGCGGGAGATGCGCCGTAAAGACCCATCCTTGCCAAAAACCTGGTGTGTTCGTGTCATCACGTACCAGCGCAAGGGATTTCGACCGCAACGGCTTCTCACCTCTATGCTCGATTTCGAACGATACCCAGCACAAGAGATAGTTTCTCTATACCACGAGCGCTGGGAAATTGAGCTCGGGTATGGCGAGCTCAAAACTGACCTGCTGGATGCAACCCAGCAGCCGCTGCGGAGTAAATCTGTCGATCGAGTTCGCCAGGAAATTTGGGGACTGTTGATTGCCTACAATCTGATACGACTCGAAATGTCGCGCGTGGCCAAAGAGGCTGGTGTGGCGCCCACACGAATCAGTTTTGTGAGTGTGTTTCGGATGATCTGCGACGAATGGCTCTGGTGTGCCATTGCTTCCCCCGGAGCCATCCCCCGCCATCTGAGAAACCTGCGCAAACAAGTCAGTCTGTTTGTGCTCCCAAAACGGCGTTCCAACCGGAGCTATCCTCGAGTCGTCAAAATCAAGATGAGTAACTATCCAAAGAAGCATCGGCAACAGAATTCTACAGCTCGTAACACTCCAAAATGATCCGTGTTTTCGCTTATCTGAACGGCATTGGCCTTAGCCCGGAAAAATCACGCTCTGCGCACGCCCTCACCAAAGTTCTTGTTCCCACACAAAAATTTTCAATCTGGCAAATACAACCAGTATTCCCTGCAATCGAAAATCTCCGTGTGAAAACAATTCCTTTGGCGATCTTCGCACGCATCCGTGATGTTTCCGGGCTATGGACAATTAGACGGCCCCTTTGGTCTATGCGTTTTGTTTTACGCGAAAAATAGAGCCTATGGGGACTGCCGCCGCCTGGGGCTGCGGCTGGTTTTCGAAGCTACGCAGTTTGCGGATCACCACGGTCGCAACCCGGGGGCTCATCGGTGTAATGGCCGGCACGAAGGCTTTGCAGGGACGATGCGAGGTAGTCACTCAGGTCGTCTTTAACAAGATAGCCATCGGCGCCGGCTTCAAAGGCCGCCAGGACTCGGTGTCTGTCATCGAACCCGGAGGACGACTAATATGAGTAGTTGAGGCGAGATGGCCCGCAAGTTGGCAATGGTAATGGGGCCTGGTTTCTCAGGCATCTCCATGTCGACGATGGCAACGTCAAAGTCCTGGGTTGCTAGGGCGTGCACAGCGGCCTTGCAACTCTCTACCCCAAGCGCGTAGTGGCCGGACGCGGTGATAATTTTTTCGATAAGAACACGTGGGGAGGCGTCATCGTCGATGATTAGACAGCGCATGGACGTTCATTCTATGTGCAAGTTAAGTACCGAGCATTACTGGAATGAATTCCAATAATTACAAAGCATCATGGTATCTATGTGTGGTTATTATACCTTGCTTATGTGGTATAAATGCCCTGTTTAGGTTCCAAGAGGATGTGGGCAAACGTCTGATGTTTCACTGAAGTCCAAACCAGAATTCCCGATTTCTTTTGTTTGGGGTTACGTTGGTGGCTTCGAAACGATGAGAATAGAACGATGGACTTAGCAGCAACACTTTCCGAGCACCGTACCCTATGGGCGTTGTTGGGACTCTCGGTTATAACGGTGGCAATTGGGCTCGAGCGTCTGTTTGTGCAATGGCGATTTATTGAGCGAGCGCGGGCACTCGCGGACACTGTAGGGCGCTGTCTCGCGCGGGGAGCGGTGGATGAGGGACGGTCTGCGTGCGAGCGGGCCCGCACACCCTTGGCAGATGTGTTTTTGGCAGGTTACGAACGGCTTGGTCGGGCTAAGCGCGAGGCTGTGCACGGTGCCGTGCAACGTGAGCGAATCCGAGTGGCCGGGGAGTTAAAAGCGAGGCTGTGGGTGATCGGAACCATCGGCGCATTGGCACCGTTTGTCGGTCTCTACGGAACAGTCGTCGGCATTATGGATGCGTTTGGCGAAATCGCCGGCGCGGAGGGGGCGGTATTTCAGAAGGTTGCTCCGGGAATCTCGGCTGCGTTGGTAGCGACGGCTGCGGGAATTTTGGTCGCACTTGAGGCGGTTGTTGTATACAACTTTTTTAAGCAGCGTTTGTCGAGCATCGCAACCGAGATGCGCCTGTTGGCCGACGAGTTTCTCGAGTATCTGGATGACGTGGGACCGGGTGGAGGTTCGAAGCGTGCAGCAAAAACTGCAGTAGATCAGTCGCAGGACAAGCCAAAAGGGGGGCCCGATGGGACTCGGGACGCTACCTGAGGACAGTGAAGAAGGCGAAGAGGCGATCTTTGCCGAGATTAACATCACGCCGCTCACCGACTTGTTTTTGGTGATGCTGATCATCTTTATGGTGTCGGCGTCAGTGGCCGTTGACAACGCGACAAAGGCGAGTAACGCGCTCTCTGACAAGGTTGCTACCGAGACCCGTGCTGGTTTAAAGGTCAATTTACCCTCTGGTGCGGCGCAAGAGATTGACCCAACGGCAGCCTCATTGATTGTGCAAATTTCATCCGAGGGGAAGATCTTGATTCAGAATCAGGAAATTGCAGACGGCGATCTCGAAAAGGTGTTTCAGAGTGCATTTGTCAGCAACAAAGACACGCAGGTGATCCTGCGTGCCGATATGGGTGTGAGTCACGGCAAGGTCGTCGCCGTGATGGAGCGGGCCAAGCGGGTGGGGTTGACGCGCCTGGCTATCGCCACCCGCAGCGCAAACTGAGGGGTGAGGGGGGGACGGATCTAACTTTCCAACTTTTGGAACAAAAGTTGGAAAGTTAGATCCGTCCCCCCCTCACCCCTCAGTTCGCGGGTCTTCGGCGGGTGCTGAACCAGTGGCGGTACTTTGTCATTTTGGCGCGTTGGGCTTCGGGGGCGTGACGTTTGCAAGTTGCCATCTCAGGTGTATCGGGAGCTGCACCCCAGCGGATTTCGACGCAGTCGTTGGGGTTGTAGGCCATCTCGAGACGTTTTTGCCGATCGACGACGTCTTTCAGAGAGAGCTCGTGCGTGCTGCCATCGGAGCGGGTGTACGAAAACTTCTTTGCACGCAGGGCCGCGTCACGTTTGGCGCGCAGACTGGCGAGCGCTTGCTTGGTCTCGGGAGTCCCGGGTTTGAGGCCAAATTGCGATGGCGATCGCTCTACTCGCTCGGGGAATCCAAAGGCGGTGTCAACGGAGATCAGAAGGCGCCAGTCGCGCGATGGTGTTGAAAAGTCTTCCCAGGGGCCGGAGGTGAGAAAAATGCGTGCGCCATCGGGCATATCGATGGGGGCGTATTTGCGTTGGGCCATAAATTCTTCGCCGTTGTTGACGGAGTTTTTGCGGCGACTAACGGTTTCCATTAGTGCATCGACCAAGGTGATTTGTACGGCGACGGGGTCCAGGGGTAGAGGGTTGATGAGTCCGCTCATTGTGTCATAAAAGTCGTCGACGGTTCCCTGGTACTGTTGATCGCTAAAGGGTTTGTGCTTTCGTCTTTTGAGAGTCCGGTTTTTGGGTCTGTCCAAGGTTTGGGTTGCGCGGTTGTACTTGCTTGCTCGGTAGGTCTTAAATCCAGCACCGCCACTATCAATATCGGGAATAAATAAAAACGAGCCGCGCCAAAAGCGCCGTCTGCCGATGGTGCCATCGGGTTGGGCATCGGCGCCGATCAAGATGCCATAGCTGCCGGGCTTTTGTGGGATCCACTTGACGATTGTGAGCAGGTGACCATAGGGGTCGTTAAACAGTGTCCCTGGTGTTAAGGATTGTTTGGTGAGCGCCACCGGATAGTAGTCGGTATTGCTATCAGTAGGGTGGGTTCGTCCGCTCGAAGAATGGACTGCAGAGCGCAGTTTGGCTGCCAGTCGCGTAAATGCAGAGACGTCACTTGTCGCTGCGAGTTCGATCCGGGGTATCAAGTTATTGCCACCTTCTATGCATCGCGGGGGTTTGCCGGGTCTGGCTCTTACGCAGTCACGGAAGCTAAAGGGGAGCTGCATTTTCCAGGCGAAATAGGCGCGAAGGGTGTAAGGGAGGTCAGCGCAATCCGGGGTCATCCTAATGGCGGCGTCTTCGTTTTGGCCAAAATGGTTGTGGAGGATATTTCCCAGCGGATTTTGTAGCAGGGATTGAAGGTTTTTCCACGTCTTATCCTCTTGGATGGGATAGTCAAATAGGCGCTCAACAAAGGTGGCGTAGAGGTTCTCGGCCCTTTGGTTCCAGTTGCTGCGAATATTCCAGGCGGGGCCGTCTGGACCGGCTGTTTTGCGTCGACGTCGAGATTTCGAGACGACAAAGGATTTGCAGCCGAGGATGCGTTTTCCGTCTCCTACGACGACCTTCCATTTCCCAGCCTTGGGGGCGTCGACGAGGGTTAGATAAGAGCGAGGTGGCCCGTTGATCGGGATGAGTTTGCCAGTGTGAGATTGGTTGTCTGGATCAAAAAAGGTCATTCCGATTGGTCTGGCAGTTCCTTTTGGGGTTGCAATAATCCGAACCGGGGCTCCCCGGTGGGGGTAATATGGGGAGACAAAGATTGAGGTTTCCTTTTGATCACACGTCTCTGGTCTCGCGATAGGCGCTGCCGCCCGCAAATCCGCGGCACCAGCGAGTTGTTCCCCGGGGGTTTGGCCAAAAACCGTGATGCGGGTGATGCGTTCGATTAACGCCTTTCGAGTCGTATTGCGTCCCGAGCTCGAGGTTGCTGACTTGGACGCGATCGACGCGACGAATCGTTTCGCCACGATTGTCGGGGCAAGACTCGAGGTACTCTCCCAAAGCGTGGATTACCATAGGCTCGTTTTGCTGGTTTCTTCCCAGGTACAGCATGACATGGCCCGGCAGCTGCAGGATGACGATGCCACTTTTGTGGGCTGCGTCGAGCAAGGTCAGTTTGTCTGCCTCGCTTACGCCTTCGGTTGGAATCGAAAAGGAGCCGGCATGAGCTTGCCAACTGCTATGGCGGGGAAGGCGGATTCCAAACGATTCAAATAGGTTCAGCAAGAGTCGAGAGCAATCGTAGCCTCCCTTGGCGCCGCCAAATCCGTACGGTTTGTTGAGATAGCGAAATGCTTCCTCCAGGATTGCGCGGCGAGTGAGAGGGCGCTCCAGCAGACTGCGCAAACGTTTGAGCGGGACTGACACCAATTGAACGCCGTCCGTTGTTGCAACGTAAGCTTTGTGTTCTGTTGCCGACCCTTGGAGGTTGTTTGCCAATCGCGTCTTTTCTGCAATGGGTATGTCTTTTCCGTCAATCTGAACTGTGAGCGGGCCGCCAATCACAGAGGCAAAGGGGCCGCGAACGAGTACGCTGGCCATGTCTTTTGCAACGGGCGGAGATAGTGCTGCATCCGCCTGGATCCAACCCATGGTATAGCGTGCGCGCGCGAGCTTCATCCCATTAGGCCAGTCAGCAAGGACCTGAATCGCCTCCTGTGGGTGGATCGTGCTGCATCTGTTGTAGTCGACGTGTCTGTCGCTGTCCGCTATGTAGATTCCGCGCGTATGGGGTGCACAATAGACTTGAACCGAGTCGAGTGCGACTCGAAGAGTTGGTTTGAGCGAAACTTCTTTAGCGGTGTGTGGTGTGAAGCGACTACCATCTTTTTGGATGTACGCGCCGCTGTGATATTTTTTGTTGAGCCACGCGAATCGTTGTTTGATTTTTTGCCGTATCTGCGTTGTCTGGATTGGTTCCAGTAGGTCGGTTTGGGGGTGAAAATCTGGCCGGGGGTTTGTGTATGAGGCATTGAGATTTTGAATGTCTTCTGGGGACAAAACGACGTCGTCGAGTGAGTGTTTATTTCCGACTTGTTTCAGCCAATAGGCCAGGGTGCGTTGTTCGGCTGTGACGCCTGGCAGGACTTTTGGGGCCGGTTTTGCCTGTGGGCAGCTTGGGTGGTTGGCCTGCGTGGCCGTCGCATCAGTCGGGGCTTTGGCGGCAGGTACCCCGTCAGCGCATGCGCCAAAAATAGCCAAGGCGATTGTCAGAGTGTTGATCCGGCTTGAACGTAGGCGAGTCATGCGGTTTGTTACGCGCTCCACTTGGCGAGTTTTTTATGGAGTCCTTCGCGGGTAATGCCAAGGGCCTGTGCTGTCCGAGTTTTGTTTCCGTCGTTGTCGCGCAGTGCCTCATTGATGAGCGCGCGCTCTACTTGGCTGATCATTTCTTTGAGCGTGCCCTTCTTTGGTGCAGTGCGTGCAAGTGTGCCTTCGGCTTTGCGAAGGCGTTGGGACAAGTCCGCAACCTCAATCCAGGAGCCCGGCTCCGCTTGAATCACAAGTCTTTGGACTTCATTTTCAAGTTCGCGAATATTTCCAGGCCATGCAAAGGCGGTGAGTGTATCGAGCGTCTCCTCGGAGAATCCAGCGACCGAACAACCATATTCAGCGCAATAGCGGGCAAGAAAATGTTTTGCGAGTAATGAGATGTCGTCGCCTCGCTCGCGAAGCGGGGGCAGCTCGACTGGGAATACCATGAGTCGATAGTAGAGGTCCTGGCGGAATTTTCCCGCCTCAACTTCGCTTTCGAGGTTGCGGTTTGTTGCGCAAATGATGCGGACGTCGATTTGTAGCTCGGTGGTTGACCCAATCGGTCGGATGGTGCCCTCTTGAAGAACACGCAGCAGCTTTGCTTGCAGGGAGAGTGGCATTTCCCCGACTTCATCGAGAAATAACGTCCCGCCATGAGCGATTTCAAACAACCCCTTTTTGTCAGTATCGGCGTTTGTAAACGCGCCTTTTGTATGGCCGAAGAGTTCTGATTCGAGAAGTGTCTCAGGCATAGCGGCGCAATTTTGGGCGACAAACATCTTGTCTCGACGTTTGGACTGGTAGTGAATCCCGCTAGCGATAAGCTCTTTACCGGTCCCTGTTTCTCCTTGGATGCACACGGTTGCGCGGGTATCCAGCACCTTTTGGAGCTGCTTTAGCACCTTTTGCATCGCATCGGATTCGCCGATGATGTCGTCAAATCGGAGATTTTCTTCGCGGCGTTTGAGATAGTGGTTTTCGCCACGGAGCCGTTCTTCGGCGACTTGGAGCTTGGAAACCAGGGCGGCGTTGTCCAGCGCAAGTGCAGATTGGGCGCCAACAATGAGAGCGACTTCTAGGTCCCCCTCGGTGAACATTCCGGCAGAGGCGCGGTTGTCGACCTGGATCAATCCGCGGATTTCATCGCCTCGCCACAAGGGAACAGCGAGCATGGATTGGATTTGGCCCGCTAAGATCGACTCGGACGTGCTCAACTCTTCTAATGCGTTTGCCGTGAGAAGGCCTGCCCGATCGGCGAGTACGCGGCGTAAGACCGCCCTACTGGCACGGACGGACTCCGTTTCGGTAACCGCGCGGCCATCGCGGGTACGCGACCGAGAGACTGCGACCGTAAATCGATCTTTGTCACTCTCTCCGCGGAGTAGCACAGAAATATTAGTGGCCCTGGGCAATAGTGTAAACATGGCATCGACAACTGCCTCTAATGTCGCCGCCATCTCTAGTCGAGATGAAAGTGGCTGGAGGGCTTTATATAAGCGAATGGCACTCGCCGGATCATGCTCGACCCGCTCGGCGACCTCTGGTAAGTCCACAATTGCACGGGATGCGATTACCCGATCGGTTAGAGAATCTGGTTCGCCCAGCCCGGCCCGCTGAATTCGGATCGCAACGGTCTCTTTTGTATTGCCGAGGTGGAGGATATCACCTTCATGAAGGGTAATCTCCCAGCCGATTTCTCCGTCGATGGCAATCGACTCGTCCCCTCTGCGGAGCAGCGATCCGTTGGTCGAGCGCAAGTCTCTGTAAATATATTGGTCCCCCTCAACAAAAATCTGTCCATGGTCGCCAGACAAATGGTAGTCAGTCAGGGCGACTGTATTTTCTTCTGCGCGCCCAATGGTGATGCAGGTCTCGGACAACTCGAAGACTTGGCCCTGACAATTGCCTTCAACGATTTCTAGAACGATCATGTATGCCGTAAGTCTTCAATCGGTGGAGAGTCTTCAACCCGTAAAGAATACAGAGTAGACAAAACGTTACACTATACTGAGAAGCAAGTATAACTGACTTCTTCTTCTACTAGGAATTCCCAGACGCGTATAGTGGCGTATAGTAGGAGCATAGGACGACCGTAGTGATTTCTAGACTAATCCTTGTGCAAACCAATCAGCGGACCGCTCAGGCAGTCCGCTACGGCTTTCATCGTGTAGGATGCGCCGTGGAGATCACGGATTCTGGGGGCGTTGGTGACGCATACGCGGCCCGTGGTGCCGATCTGGTGATCGTCCATTCCTCCAGGGCCACGGCAAAGGCCACATTGGTTCGGGATGTACGCAGAAACCTACCCGAGGACGCACCCATCTTATATTTTGGCAATGGTCTCCCACGCAGAGAAGCGTTGGAAGCGGGCGCGACGGAGTTATTGACAACGCCAGCATTTTTGCGCGATGTCGTTGCGATAGGTCAAATTATTGCCGGGCCACGGACCAAGCGTGGTGGGTTCTCGGGTGAATTGCACGAGCACTTTGGCCTATTCTACATGGTTCGGGCTCTCGCAGCGCTTCGCTATACAGGGGTGCTGATGTTGACCCGGGGGTTGCGTCGGGGCGAACTGAGGTTTGTTCGAGGCGAGGTGACTTCGGCGCAGGCTGGGACGCTTCACGCGCTCGCGGCGTTTCACCAACTGCTTTTGTGGGTTGATTCCCGTTTCGAGCTGCGCTACGAGCCGCTTGTTCCACGGAATCAGATTCCCCTAAACCGCAGCGAGATTCTGGAAGATGGGGCACGGTTTCTTAACGAAATTCGAAATGTTGCGCCACATTTGTCGCCGAGCATTGTCCACGTGCGAACAGCCCCAGACAGCACCACTCCGAGACAAATTCCACCCGCGATTGCCTCGGTTCTGCAGCTATTTGATGGCCACCGAACGATGGCCGATATTGTTGAGGATAGCCAGTTTCGCGTCTTTGACACGCTGCGGATCGCCCAAAGCCTGTTTGAAGTGGGAGCGCTTCGAGGGCTGGCACCCAAGCGAAGGCCGTACACGCATACAAATCTGGACAAATGGCTTGTCGGCGTAGAACTTGACTACGATGTCAAAACAGATACGAATCGGGCTGGAGACAAGCAATTTCGAATTCAGAAATGGGAGGAAATCTTGGCGACAGGACTCAATGCTGAAATGATCGCGGTGTCCCCGGTGGTACCGGCGGAGGTTGCGGTTGGAGAGATCGATGTGCCCGCTGTTGCACTGCGCTCCGTCAAGAGAGGACCAGACAAGACCGAACGGGTACCCGCGCCGGAGTTTCCCGAATACGCGGATACCGAGGCGGTTCCAGCTGTGGATGCCGAGGTGACAGAGGACGGATTTAACATTGACGAGGAGGAGTTTTTCCAGGCCGGAGCCCGTCTTGTCCAAGACCACCCCGATGCGTCGGTATCCTTTGATGATTTGGATCGGGGATTCAAACCAAAAACGTTTTGGCAGCAGTTGATTGCGCGCCCTTCTACTGCTTTTGCCGAAGACAGCGGCGAGCATGCGTCCGACGTCGACCCGTCGGATGACGAAGACTCCTGACGGGACCGGGGACGGATCTAACTTTTCAACTTTTGGTACAAAAGTTAGATCCGTCCCCGGCCGACCCTCCAGAAAAGCTCGGTGGCACCGCGGGTGCCGGCGATACGGAGGGAGAAGTACCGGGCGGCAGTGCGCAGGATGTCTATTGTCTTAGGAAAGCGGACAAGGTAAGCTTGGGCAAAATCGCCATATTGAGGGTACTCTGAGCGGATCACATCTAGGGGGCGGCGATCTCGCTTGGCTTCGGTCGATACGACGCGATTCCCCTGATCGTCCATAAGTGCGAGCTTCCAAACGGACCGGGGGCCTTTGTGGAGATCGTTTTCGCGGCGGTTGTAAGTTGTCACCAGCACAGTGACTTCGTAGAACTTGTCTGCCTGTTGCTTCTCTTGTGCGAGCAGGGAGCTTCGATCCGCGGTGCTGAGGCGCTCTAGACGAGCACGGCGATCGATCATAGCTGTGCGCCATTCGGGGGATTTAAATATCGCAACCGCGTGAAGGACACGCTCGACACCTTGATAGACTTCGCCAACACGCGTCCATTTTGCGTTGACAACATCGTACTTGTCGACCTGTTGTGGCCATGTGGGGCTCAAGACGACGGGACCCGCTTTGGGGCCGCAGGCAGCCGACAACAAAGCAACCGAAGCAACGCCGACGGCGAGAAAAAATGAACGAACCCCGCTATTTTTGTTCATTTTGGGAAATCCTCGCGAACAAACAAGGAAGTAAATGGCGCGTACTTTTCAATTGCTAGTCGTCCACCCTCTTGGCGATCGACGAGAGCGACGACATGGACCACATTGAGTTTCGCCTCGCGTACACGTTCGATTGCACGGATGGTTGATCCGCCTGTGGTTACGGTATCCTCGAGTACGACCACGGGCATATCGGTTTCGAGGTTTTTGCCACCTTCAACCCACTGTCCGGTGCCATGTCCCTTGGCTTCTTTGCGGACTAAAAATCCGTGGAGCGGCTTCCCGGCGATAAAACTCGTCAACGATGTCGCCGAAGTCAGAGGATCTGCGCCCAAGGTCATTCCCCCCACTGCACGTGCTTGGGGCGCGACACAATCGATGATGTAACGAAAGAGTTGGCCAACTAAGAAGTGTCCTTCGGCGTGAAGGCAGGTTTGCCGTGCATCGATGTAAAAGTCGGATTTGCGACCGGAGGCCAGAGTGACCTCGCGCTTTTGATAAGAGAGTTTGGTGAGCAACGCAAGCAGGCGAGATCGCTGATGCGCGAACGAGGCATTTATAGGAAAGTGATTAGATGAAGTCATGAGCTTGGAGAGTCCTCAATCTGGGCAGAGTCACTTTGGGAGATTCGTTTCACGATCCGCAAACGCCCCCGCGGACGCGGCGATGGAGGGATGGCCTTGGTTGGCCGGGAAAGGTTCCCTTGGGCCCGGCTTGAGGTCTTGAACGTCAAACTTCCACCCGCACTTCGAGTTGATTTTGCATTGCTTGACCGGGGGGCGGAGGGTAGCAAATCTACCTTCCCCTCGACGTGAGCGCTTGCGGCGACGAGAACCTCGGGAGACCGGACGTTGCCAACGATACGAGCCCCAGCTCCAATGTGGATTGCGTGTGTGCACTCGATATCACCGATGACGTGACCGTAGATTTGCGCTTCAAAGGCGCGTATCGTTGCCCGACAGGCGGCTCCGCTTGCGACGAGAATCGCGCCCCCGACATGAATGGCCCCGTCGCATCTGCCCTCAATCGTCAGATCGCCCGGCGTTTCGATTCGGCCATTCACCGAGGTATGGGGGGGGATCAGGGTCGCAAACAACACGGCAGGGACGGTAGCAGTCCCAACCGCGTCCATCAACTCTGGCCATGCTTTTGCTGATCGGTGTTTGACGTAGGGCGGGTAGGAAACTAGGATGGCCCTCCCGTTGCATCTGGTCACCGACAAACAGCTACATCCCATCGACTCCGCAGCGGATCTCTACGAGTACATTGCTGATGGTGCGAAACCAAAGTCCGAGTGGCGTCTGGGCACCGAGATCGAGCTCGTGGGTGTTTCCACAGATAAAGCAGATTTTGGTGCTGTGCCACCGTACGACGGTTCTGGTGGCATTGGCGCGATTCTTGAGTCACTGGAGTCCTCAACCGGTGGCGAGAAGTCCGCAACCGGTAAAGAGCTCGCCAATACCGATCCCGGTATGGGGGCAGGGGCCTGGACCGGTGTTCGTGAGGCGGGCAAGGTCATAGCGCTGGTTCAGGGAGATGCACAAATCACCATTGAGCCAGGAGGACAGCTAGAGCTTGCCTCGAGGCCTGTTCGCAGCGTGCGGGATACAGAGGCTGATTTTGCTCGATTTGCCGAACAGCTTAGGGAGCCGTCCCGGACCGGACAAATTGCCTGGTTAGGTGTTGGATTTCGACCATTTGGCAGTGCGAACGATGTTTCGTGGATGCCAAAAGGTCGCTATGAAGTCATGCGGGCGTATTTGCCGACCCGTGGCCGTTTGGCGCACGAGATGATGAAGCGAACCGCGACGGTTCAGACCAATATCGATTATCAGGATGCAGACGACGCAAAACGCAAGCTTCGCTGCGCGATGAGCGTCACATCTCTAATGACGGCAATATATGCCAACTCCCCTATCGTGGACGAAACGCTGACAGACTGGCAAAGCTACCGATCATCTGTTTGGTACGAAACCGATCCCGACCGGTGTGGATTGCTGCCATTTGTCTTTGATGATGGTGATATCTTTGAGATGTACACCCACTGGGCACTGGATGTACCGATGTTTTTCGTTTATCGGGATCGTTACTTGCCGGCAGATGGCATGACCTTTCGTCGGTTTATGGAGCAGGGATTTGGCGAACATCGTGCGACGATCGACGACTGGGCGCTTCACTTGTCGACGCTGTTTCCCGAGGCGCGTATGAAGCGGCTGATTGAGATTCGTGGTTGCGACGCAGGCTCGGTCGCGATGGCTGTCGCCCTGGGAGCCCTGTGTCGGGGACTTTTCTATGACTCGGCGGCCTGCCAAGAGGCGAGTCAACTGACAAAGGGGTTGGAGTTTTCGCAGCGGATCACGCTTTGGCAAGCAGTTGCCCAGCGGGGATTTATGGCGCGCGTTCCCGGTAGGCGTATTGATGTCGGTGCTCTTTGCCGCGAGCTCGTCGCGATCGCCGACGACGGGCTTGGCCGCGAGGCTCCTTTCGAGCGAACGTATCTCGATCCACTCAAAGAGATTGTGGAAGACGGTCGCACCCAGGCAGACCATTTGGCAGATGAGTGGCGCCGCAGTAACGGCGACCGGCGAGCGATGGTTGATTGCCTCGCTCATCCCGGACTCGGTGTTCAATAGCGTTATTACACCCCTAACAAGGAGTGAAAGATGAGTGATCCTCGCGATCAAGAGTGGCGGAAAAAATTAACTCCAGAGCAGTATCGTGTCGCTCGTGAAGGAGGGACTGAGCGTGCCTTTACGGGTGCCTACCACGACAACAAGGCTGCGGGTATGTATCGTTGCATTTGTTGTGACGCCGAGTTGTTTGATTCGGAGGTAAAGTTTGATTCTGGGACGGGGTGGCCGAGTTTTTGGGACGTTGTGGACCAGGGGAATGTCAAAACGATCCGAGATGAGAGCCACGGTATGATTCGAACTGAGGTGCAGTGCAAACATTGCGACGCTCATCTTGGCCATGTCTTTGACGATGGCCCAATGCCGACTCGTTTGCGCTATTGTATCAACTCGGCGGCGCTACAGTTCATGCCGTCGAAATGAGACCATACAACCGATAACAATCCTGCTCGGCAACGAAATAGGTTGGTTGCAATCCGTGCAGTCTGCAAAGTCTCGAGCGTTGGTGTCAAAGGGTGTGGCCTACATGGTCGCAAGCGCATTTGCGTTTAGTGTGATGAGCGCGCTGGTAAAAGAGGCGGGGCAGCGGCTTCCCAGCCAAGAAATTGTCCTTGGCCGTGCGATTGTCAGTTTGATTTTGAGTTATTGGCTGGTGCGTCGGATCGGGATCGAGATTTGGGGAGTCCGGCGTCGGCTCTTGGTTGTACGGGGACTATTGGGGTTTGTCGGTCTGAGCTGTTACTACTACTCGGTTACGCACTTGCCGCTAGCGGAGGCGACGGTGATTCAATATGTTCACCCACTGCTGACAGCGCTACTCGCAGGGATATTTTTGTCTGAGCGTGTCGAGTTGAAAGTCATTGCCGCGATATCGATGAGTCTGGTAGGTGTTACGATGATTGCTCGTCCAAGCGTTTTGTTTGGTGCAAACACCGTAACCCTAGACGGAGTCGCGGTACTTGTTGGGTTGCTTGGGGCAGTATTTATCGCCGCCGCCTACGTTGTTGTCCGAGAACTTACCACGACAGAGCATCCCCTTGTGATTGTATTCTATTTTCCGCTCATTACGGTCCCCGCTACGGTTCCGATGGTGATCGGCAACTTCGTCTGGCCAACACCACGGGAATGGCTGCTTTTGGCCGCGGTCGGAATCTCAACGCAGATAGGCCAAGTACTCTTGACCCGGGGTCTCCGTTTTGAGCAAGCCGGTCGGGCAACGGCGATTGGTTATTTGCACATCTTGTTTGCGGCCCTATGGGGGCTTTGCTTTTTTGAGGAGATCCCGGGTTTTTGGACACTCTCCGGGGCAGCGCTTGTTTTGATTAGTTTTTTTGTTGTTGCGGCGCGGCGTTTATCTCCGCAGCCGGGGACTCGCTAGTTGTATGGCGAATATCAACGCGCTCGACGAGGAAGATGACGAGCTCTGCCAAGTTGGTCGCATGGTCTCCGATGCGCTCGAGAAATTTTGCGACAGCATGGAGATGGATCCCTCGCTCAATATAACTCGGCTCTGCGACCATTTGTTTGAGCAGTGCATCGGTAAACTCACGATAGAGCGCATCTACGACCTCGTCTGCAGCAAAGACGGTTCTTGCCCTGTCCACGTCGCGTGCGTTAAACGACTCGATTGAGTCATGAATCATTTTTTGAGCGGCCTCGGACATTCGCCGCATGGTGTCCGCCATATTGGGCTGCGGTGCGACGCCGATTGCCAGGGATCGCTCGGCGACGTTCACTGCAAGGTCGCCGATCCGCTCAAGGTCGGTGACCATTTTCATGGCGACGGTGATCATGCGTAAATCGGAGGCCAATGGTTGTCGTTTTGCTAGGATTAGTAGGCAGCGCTCGTCGATTTCCATTTCTAGCGCATCCACCTGGTTGTCCGCGTCGATGGTCGCCTGGGCGAGACTTGCGTCTCCGCGGATCAAAGCATCAGATGCTTTTGCGATCATTTGCTCTACGCAGCCAGCCATACGCAACAGACTTTCACGGAGATTGAGCAGCTCAGCAGCGTAGGCTTTGTCGGTATGTGTTCTCATGCTTGTCATCCGATCTCCCTATCGTTAGCCAAACTTTCCGGTAATGTAGTCCTCGGTGCGGCGGTCTTTGGGCGATGTAAACAGCACGTTTGTCGAGGCGCACTCGACAATCTCTCCCGTCAAAAAGAAAGCCGTTTGATCGGAGACGCGTGTTGCTTGCTGAAGATTGTGGGTGACGATTACGATCGTGTAGTCTTGTTTGAGCGTATGAAGCAAATCCTCGATGCGCGCGGTCGCAATGGGATCCAGCGCCGAGCAAGGCTCATCCATAAGAATGACATCTGGCTCGACGGCTAGAGTCCGTGCGATGCACAATCGTTGTTGTTGTCCGCCTGAGAGACTTGTGCCGGGTTTGTTGAGTTGATCTTTTACTTCTTCCCACAGTGCTGCCTGGGTGAGCGCCCGCTCGACGATCTCGGATTGTTGGCTCTTTTTTAGACGATGGGTCAGGACCAATCCGGCCAATACATTTTGCTGAATAGTCATCGATGGAAACGGGTTGGGCTTTTGAAACACCATGCCAACGCGTCGCCTGAGGATGACTGGGTCGACGCTGCGATCGTACACGTTGCCGCCATCGAGGAAAATCTCGCCCTCGCATCGGGCGTCGGGAACGAGCTCATGCATCCGGTTGATGCAGCGAATAAAGGTAGACTTGCCGCAACCCGATGGGCCGATAATTGCTGTGACCCTGTTTTGAGCGATGTCCATCGAGACGCCATGAAGCACCTGGAGCGGTCCAAACCAGGCCTTTACGTCCTTGGCAGTAATCTTGATATCTAGGTTTGGTGCCGGGGCAGATGCATAGTCTGCTATTGCTGGTGCTTCGCTCATTGATAATTCCGAGTTTGGCTTCGTGCACGAATATAGATCGCCAAAGAGTTTAATAATAGTAGCGTTGCCAACAAGACGACGATTCCTGCAGCGGCATTGATCAGGAAATTGGCCTGGGGCATGGATACCCAGTTGAAAATCTGGATCGGAAGGGCCGTAAATTCATCGCTAACTCCGCTTGGAAGAAAGGTGATAAATACGACAGCACCAACGACGATGAGTGGAGCGGTTTCGCCGATAGCGCGCGATACGGCGAGAATTGCTCCTGTGAGGATCCCGGGGAGTGACATGGGCAAGACGACCCGACGAACCATTTGCCAACGTGTTGACCCCAGTGCGAGCGCGCCCTCGCGGAGCGAGTCGGGAACGGTTCGCAGTGCTTCGCGGGTTGCCATGATTACGATCGGCAATACCAACAAAGCGAGGGTGCACGCGCCCGCGATCAGGCTGGGGCCGAATCGCATGACGCGGACGAATAATTCGAGTCCAAGCAATCCGTAGATAACAGAGGGAACTCCAGCCAAATTGGCAATCGCGACCTCAATGACGCTAGCGAAGCGTCCCTTTTTTCCGTACTCCTCGAGATAGACTGCAGCTCCTACTCCAATGGGTAGCGCAAGCGCTGCAGTCAGTGAGATCAGGTACAAACTCCCTACCAGGGCAGGCCAAATCCCTGCCCGGGCGGCACGGCGTGATGGGAATCCCTTGATAAAACTCCAGTCCAGTCGACTGAGTCCATCTATCACGACATCGACGACGAGATATCCGAGAAGCGCAAGCGGCAAAAAGATGGCGAGCCTGCATGCCCACGCAAAGACATGTTCGGCGATAATACTCGACTGAGATCTTTGTTTGGTTTGCATCAGTGATTCGCTTCGCGTAGGCGTTTAGAGAATCGGTAGCTCAATAGATTCATGACCAGGGTCATCACAAATAGCATGGTTCCGACGGCGAAAATCGTTCGATATTCAAGCGTTCCCGTTGGCGTGTCGCCTTTGGCAATATTGACGATGTAGGAGGTCATGGTCTCGATCGGTTCGCGTGGGTCAATCCCAAGCCGAGGCATCTGCCCGGCGGCGACGGCAACGATCATGGTCTCGCCGATCGCGCGCGATACGGCAAGGGTGATTGACGCGGCAATGCCCGACCAGGCCGACGGGATAACGACGCGAAAAATGGTCGGTAACTTGGATGCACCGAGTCCATAGGATGCTTCGCGAAGTCGGACAGGGACGGCATAAATGGCATCTTCGCTAAGAGATGAGATCATCGGCATAATCATGACGCCCATCACGATTCCGGCTCCAAGCGCATTGAATCCTGCCAGGCCAGGAATCATTTGCTGCAGGGCTGGGGTCACGATGGTTAGTGCGAAAAACCCGTAGACGATAGTAGGGACCCCGGCAAGCAGCTCGAGGGCAGGCTTGATCATATTGCGCATCCGGGTTGTTGCAAACTCACTGAGATAGATCGCTGCCATCAACCCAAAGGGCAAAGCGACTGCCATCGCAATTGTGGCAGTCATGAGGGTTCCACAGACCAGGGGCCAAATCCCGATGTGTTTGTCAAAGAAAAGTGGCGCCCAGCGTGTATCGGTAAAGAAATCGAAAATGGAGAGGTCGTCTCGCGCAGAAACATCTACAACAAATTCGTAGGTTTCGAAAACGAGTACGCTGACGATTCCAAGTGTGACAAAAATCGACAAAGCCCCGCAAAAGAGCAGCGCGAACTCGATCCCCTTTTCCGGGATGGAAACAGATGTGCCCTTCAAACGCCGACTACAGGCGGATCGAAGGGCACTAGCGACTGGAACTAAAGAAGCCATAAGCGTCCGGTACAAATGTTGCCCGTTTCTGTGTTGCGGCCTGTGTTGGGGCAACGATTTGCGTTGTTACTTTCCACTGAGTAGATCTTCAACCGTTACGCCGGTCTTGGCACCGCCTTCAAATAGTGATCCCTGGGTGCGTTTTGCAAAGCGCTGCTTGGCGAGGCCGTAGGCTTGCGCTGGTAGCGGGATATAACCGACCTCTTTGGCGAGGTTGCTGCCCTCGGTTAGGTAAAATTGGATAAATTTGCTGATCTCAGGTCGCTGAGCTTGTTTGACACTGACGTAGATAAAAATGGGTCTTGCGAGGGGCTGATAGGTCCCATTGGCAACTGTCTCCAGGGTTGGTGCGATTGGACCCGCGCCGTTGCTTGGATTTTCATCGTCGATCGGGACAATCTTTAGTTTGTCCGCGTTTTCCTTGTAATACGCATATCCAAAGAAACCCAAAGCAACCGGATCACTCGATACGCCGTGCACGAGCACGTTGTCGTCCTCGCTTGCGGTGAAATCGCTACGACTTGCTTGCTCTTTTCCATTGATCGCCTTGGTGAAGTAGTCAAAAGTCCCTGAGTCTACGCCCGGGCCAAAGAGATGAATGGTCTTATCAGGGAATCCTGCGCGGATTTGGCTCCATTTGGTTACCGTTTCCGTCGCGGCGGGGGCCCATAGCGTCTTTAGCTCTTTGCTTGTGAGATGGTTTACCCAGTTGTTGCTTTTGTTGACGACAACAGCGATGCCATCGTAGGCAACCGGTAGTTCGATATATCCGATCCCGGCTGCCGCGCACTTGTCACGCTCTGTCTTCTTGATTGGACGGGAAGCACCTGTAATGGCAGTCTCGCCCCGGCAAAACTTCTTAAAGCCTCCGCCAGTGCCCGAGACCCCAATGGTTACCCGTGCCTTATGTTTGCGTTGAAACTCCTCGGCGACCGCCTGGCTGATCGGAAACACGGTGCTGGAGCCATCTATCTTGATCACCTCGGCTCGCGCGTTTTGACTCGCTGGTTTGTCCGAGTCAACGACGCTGGGCGCCGCCGGTGCTTGGCCCCCTGACTCGTTTTTGCATCCCCAAAAGGCCAACGCGGTGGTCGCGATTACCAATACTCTGTTTTTCGTTTTCATATTGTTCTCCTTGGAGACACGTTATGAAAACAATGTGACGCGACCGTGACAGCGATGCGACAACTTGTGTTTGTGAGTAGATTCAGTGACTTAGGGGAGAGGGGATACTTCGGCGTATTCGCACTTTCGTGCTGGCAATCCGACTGTGCTCGAGTGGATTGCTGGGGCAGACCAAATTGGTCGTGGACCTCTACCGTAAATGCTGGCCAAGGGCTGTTGGTTATGACTGGGGGGAGTGAATCGGGGGCGACTACCAGCTGGGCAGAGGTTCTGATCCCATCGATGTTCCCGCAGGCGGAAAAAGCCCCGATGAGGAGGATGACGAGTGCGTTGAATTTTTGGTTGCGGGGCATGGACCTTTCCTCGGGAATTCATATTGATGTCTGCGCTGAAATGGCAGCAGACAAGGACTCTAACCGCATCAGCGATAGCCTGGGAAGGACAAGCGCTGCGGTTTTGGGAAACCAACCGAGACTTTTATTGCTTTGCTACTTTTTTGGCGTTGCGTGATTGTCTGGATGCGTTTCTACCATTGGCAAGGTGATCCAAAAGGTCGTTCCGCTGGGTTCTCGTGGTTCCACACCAATGCTTCCCTTCATTTGGCCGGCTAGGTGTTTTGCGATGGAGAGGCCGAGTCCAGTTCCGCCTGCCTCGCGCGACCGGCCTGGGTCAACTCGATAAAATCGCTCGAAGATTCGATCTCGGTGTTGCAAAGCGATTCCGGGGCCGTCGTCGCAAACTTCGATCCGCAGGCTGTTTCCTTGCTCGCGGGTCGAAATGTGAACCTGTCCCCCCGCATTGTTGTAGGTGATCGCATTATCTAGGAGATTGACAAGAATTTGATCTAGCGCTTTTGCGTCGGCAAGCGCTGTTGTGGGGTGTGCCTCATTGATCAGTTTGATGTCTTTTTGTTCTGCTTTAGAAGCGAGTGAATGCACAGCTTGATCGATCGCCTGTTTGACCGACACTTGAACAATATTGAGTTGTTGCTTCCCGGCCTCCAGGCGAGACAGGTGCAGCAGATCGGCGACGAGGTGGGTCAGTCTCTTGGAATTGGTGTGAATGGCATCAACAAGTTTGTCGCGTATGGTGGGGTCCTGCAGTGCGCCAGTTTCTAGTGTCTCGGCATTTGCGCGGATGACGCTAATGGGCGTGCGCAGTTCGTGAGATACGTTGGCGATAAAGTCCTGGCGCATTGTTTCGAGGTGACGAAGGTCGGTGACGTCGTGGAGAACGATGATGTATCCATCACTGCCCGGCAGGGTGTTGATATGTGCCTGTAGGCGCTTGCCGGTCCTGGGGAGGTCAAATTCGATGGGGCCTGGGCGATTGGGATTCTCAAGAAGGCTCAGCACGGCGGGGACGCGTAAGCGGGCGACGAGGAGATCTCCTACTGGAGCTTCCGGCAAGTCGAGCAGTGATGCTGCTGCCGAGTTCATGAGGGTGACTCTGTGGTCGCGATCGACAGCGAGAATGGCGTCTGTCATACTCTCGAGCACTGTCTCAAACCGAGCTCGCTCTCTCGCGAGGGTATTGACGGTGTCTTGTACTTCGTTTGCGAGTTGATTGAGCGAACCGGCAAGCCCGCTAAGATCGTCTCCGCGGGCAATATCAATATGCAGGTGTCGAGCACCAGTCGCAATGGATTTTGCGTTTGCGATCAGCGAACGCAGAGTTCGAGACATCAAATAAGAGGCCAAGCGACTCATAAATACGGCGACGATAAGTGCGATGATTCCAGCGACCACCAGCCCAAATCGGAGTCGATTGATCTCGACCCGCAGGTCAGCTTTTGCTGTTCCGATTTGGATGGATCGTTTGCCCGAATGCAGAGGAAGGGTTATCGAGTACGCGTCATTTGGCCAAATGGGCGACGCAGGTTGAGACCTTGCCAGGACTTGCCCATCCTGTCCGATGATGGCGATCGATGTTTGTGTCGCCTGTGCATATTGGGTTGCGCGGTCTTGCAGTACTGATGGCGTAGAGGATACGGCAAACCAATGTTGTGCTAGCCGGGCATAGCGATGCAGCTCCAGCGTGGACTTCTCTTTGAGGCTGCGCCGTAATGTTCGCTCGAGATAGATTCCCCCGCTCAGGCCAAAAATGACGATGACGCCAATCGAAGCAGCAAAGAGCTTAGCGCGAATTCCCATGGGAGGTCAGGGAGCCTCGTCAGGTTGGTCAGAGAAGCGATAGCCAACCCCGCGCAGCGTCTCAATATAACGTCCTGCGTCCCCAAGCTTTTCTCGAAGTCGCTTTACGTGGGTATCGACAGTCCGGGTTGTGAGATCTGCATCGATGCCCCAAACATCTGCAAGTAGTGTTCCGCGGGATTGTACTCTTCCTTTTCGATCCATAAATGTGGTCAACAGCTTAAACTCGAGCGCGGTAAGGGCGATATCATGTCCCGCTACCGAAACCCGATGTCCTTCGTGATCAACTTGCAAGATTCCGACCTGGACGACTCCTGTTTCGGTAGGCTTTGGGGTTGTGCGTCTGAGGATCGCCTGTAAACGAAGTAACAATTCTCGAGTGCTAAATGGCTTGATTACATAATCATCCGCCCCAAGTTCAAATCCGACGACTCGATCAACCTCTTCGCCCTTAGCGGTGAGCATGATGATCGGTGTATGTTGCGTATCGGCTTGTGAGCGTAGACGTCGGCAGACCTCATTCCCAGAGATGTCCGGGAGCATGAGATCGAGAATGATGGCATCTGGAATCGGTTTTTGTGTCGCCAAGGACAGTGCTTGATTTCCATCCATAGCGGTGCGGGTCTGGTACCCTTCTCGCTCCAAATTGTATTGAAGCGTTGTAATGAGATCTTGTTCATCGTCAACGATGAGAATCAGCGCCGAGCTGCTCATAGAATGTGAGTAACATAAAACGTGTGACAACGAGGTAACATTTGTGTGTATTCTAAGTGCCCAAATTTACTAAACAAGCGACCGGTGCCGATAAGAGCTATACTCACATTATGTCATTGTCCAAAACGGCTAAGCGCCGCAGGTGGCTGCGAGAATTGTTGGTTCTCGGTGGGTGTATCGCGCTATTGCTCGGTGCCCGTTCCTCGGTGGCCGATCATTATCAGGTTCCCAGTGGGTCAATGATGCCATCGGTCATGATCAATGATCGCATCGTGGCCAATAAGGCGGCGTATGGGCTAAGGGTTCCGCTTACGGACTGGTATATCGTTAATTTTTCGCCACCCAAACATGGTGATGTCGTGGTGTTGCAGTCCCCGACTGAAGACAAAATTTTGCTCAAACGAATTGTTGCGACTGCCGGAGACGAGATTGAAGTACGAGATGGTTCGTTATTGTTAAACGGAAACGTGGTCCCGTTGGCGGTGAAAAACGAAGTAGAACACGAAGAGCTCGGCGGCACGAGTTATCCGATTCTTCGGACGCGAGGCGGCGGCGTCGATTTTGGTCCGGTCCGAATCCCCGATCGGCATGTACTTGTTTTGGGGGATAACCGGGGGAATAGTCGGGACGGGCGCGAGTTTGGTTTTGTTCGTGGCGATGCAATTGTCGGCAAAGTTTGGGGCGTGTATTTTCGCGATGGGTGGTTCACATGGGACCGACTGTAGGCCCTGTAGGGACGATGTTCGTACTGTATCGCATGTCGTAGATTGCCGCAGTACCTGAGGGGTTGGCAGTCGAGCTCACACTCAAATGGCTCGCGGCGACACAAGACTGTTAGTTTTCTATATCCGATTTTTTCGATCGGAGTCATACTGCGAGAATGAAAATTTTGCAGACTTTTGGTGTGTTGGTCATCGCGTTTGGGTTCCTCGTAGGGTGCAAGAAGGACGAGGCTTCTACGAAACCATCGGTTACAAAAAAGACCCAAGCAGCGACGAGGCCAGACGATAGCAAAGACTCGGATGTGGCCAAAGCGGCAAAGGACGACCAGGAAAGCAAAAACAGTTCTGCACAAAGCGAGGAGGTCTTGGCCAAGCAGGTCGGGATCGCGCCCGGTCCCTTTGCACCGGATAAAACAGTCGGGAGCGACGCTGTTGTTTCTGACATCGAGGGAAAGGCAGAGATTCGTCCGACTGGAACAGAAGTGTTTGCATCTAAGGATAGCGGTGCGCCGCTATATGCTGGAGATCAGATTCGATCTTTGGCAGGAACAACAACGATCGTTTTTGCAGACGAAACATTTGTTGAAATCGCCGAGGACTCGGTGATCGCCATTGGCGAGCGCAATGCAACTGCTGATCCAGCACTATCTGTAGCGGTGCTTTACGGGACTGCTCGGTTTTCGGTGTCGCCGCGTGCAGAGGGAGAAGGTCCATTCCTCGCGTTTGCATCGAACACAATCGTAGCGACAAAGGGGACGATCTTCGCGATTGGTGTTGCGGCGTCTGCGGCGGCCAAAGTAGTCGTTGAAAGTGGCGATGTTGATGTTGTCGGTGCGGCTACTTTGGACAAACCGGTCAATGTAACGGGCGGGTATGCGATTGAAGTATCAGCGGAAGGAAAGCTAGACAAGCCTCAGGAGCAGATGGCCTCGAACTGGGGGCAATGGCGCGACGCTGCGGAGGCCGATGCGAATCCCAAGGAGATTGTTGCCCTCCATGGAGAGGCGCTTGGCCAGGTTGAGGCTGATATCGATACGACCTACAAGGACGTAACCGTATTCAGCCAGGAGGCAGTAGACGGTCAAGCAAAGGCAGAATCGCTGGAAGCTTCTGCAGACTTCGACGGGTACGTAGAGGTGCAGCCAGAGCTAGCAGTCAGTATCGATGCGGCTTACCTGGCAACATTGCGGCACCAGTGGCTTGCAATGAAAATGCTGTCTCATGCTTATATTGCGCACTCGATCCACGTTCGCCATCCTGAGGTCACCGCGGAAGTATATGCAAAGCACGAGAGTCAGGTGAACGCGTCGGTTCTTCATCATAAGAAATTTCATGTTTCGGCCTGGGCCCACGCAAAACCGCTGCGACCCTCCTATTATGTTCATCATCCCCGCGGTCGGATGAAAGCGAAGTTTGTTGGGGTCCCCGTACCAAAGTTTTATGCCAAAGCAAAATTAAGGCCAGTGCCGGTTGGTAAGGTGCGCGCGCGGGTAAAGTTTGGTCTGTATGCTCCACCGGCGAAATTCAAGGTGAGCAAGACTCGAAAGATACACGCGAAAGGACCCACATTAGGCTGGCACAAAAAGGCCCGTGTGAAGCATCCGGCTGTCAAGGGAAGCGCATCGTGGTACGTTCGTGCGAAGGCTCCTAAAGCGAAATTGATTGCAGGGGCAAAGATTAAGCTTCGTCCCAGACCGGTATTTCGCGTTAGGAGCCCGATTCCCCGAGCACGGGTCGTGGCCAGGTTTGGTGGTCCGCGAGCACGGATCAAAGCGAGGGCGAGAATAAAGGGACCGGGCGTCGGAATCAAAGCCCCTAGGGTAAGAGGAAAAGTTGGCGTCGGTACTAGGGTTCACGGATCGGGTCGTGGCGGCGGAAGGGTTGGTGCGAAGCTTAAAACGAAGGCAGTAGTGAAGAAGAAGGCAGTATTGAAGGTTCGACCACCAAAGATAAAGCTGAAGGCGGGCGGCAAAGCGAGCGTCAAGGGGAAAGCGAAGGGCGGCAGCGCAAAAGGTAAGGTTCGTATCAAAGGTGGCGCTGGAATCAAGATCGGTAGGTAGAACCATGTTTCGAAGATTTGCTGGTATCTTGTCGGTCGTCTTTTTCTTGGGATGTCTGAGTAGTTGTGTGGTGCATACGCATGACAACTCGCCACGACGGTCGGTGAAGCATAAGAAACACCGGAAGCACAAAAAGCACAAAAAGAGGAAGCACCGAAAGAGATGTAAACCCAGTCACCGCTGGGATGGGCACAAGTGTCGCCACAAGGGCAAAGGCCATGGTGCACGAAAACACGACCGATACTAAAATACAATAAAATTTGACGCCCCGGCCTCTGGAGACAATGGCCTGTCATTTCGTCATTGGCGGTGATATTCCTGTTTTTGGGGTTCTGCCGCGATCTATGCAAAAGTAGCGGCTGTGATGAGATTTTTGCAAGGGCTTGATCGGGTTCTAAGCGAGGAATTGCTCACTCTGTCCGGTGTCCCGGTTACTGGACACACGATCCTTAGCTGTATTGTCATTTTTGTCGCAGGACTATTTTTATCTCGCCACGTTGGCAACGTGATTCAACGCCTGTTTGTGATGCGTAGTCGCTCCCCTGGCGTGGGTGCTGCAGTTGGCAAAATTGTCCGCTATGTGATTGTCATTATCTCGGCGATAATAGCGCTAGAGACACTTGGGTTAAGCCTCACTGGTTTGCTTGCTGGTTCTGCTGTTCTCCTGGTGGGTATTGGATTGGGGCTGCAGGGGATTACACACAATTTCGTTTCTGGTCTGATTGTTCTTGCAGAGCAGCATGTCAAAGAGGGCGACTTTATTTTTGTCGGTGGTGATTTTGGGTGGGTTCGAAATATCGGGTTGCGTGGGACTCGCATTGTGACCCGCGAAGCCGTTTCGATTACCATTCCCAACAGTCAGTTAGTCTCGACACATGTCATTAACCATTCTGCACCAACCAAAACGATGCGTACCAGTGTATCTGTTGGGGTTGTCTACGAGGCGGATCCGGCGTTGGTGCGAGATACGCTACTGCAGATCGCTAGTGATTGTGACCGCGTGTTAAGCGAACCTGCTCCAGAAGTGCAATTTAGCGCATTGGGGGAGTCGAGCTTAGACTTCGAGTTAATGGTTTGGATTGATGAGCCACCGGACGACTGGCGGATTCAGTCGTCATTGCGCTATTCGATCATAGAGGTGTTTCGTGCCAAGGACATCGGGATTGCGTTTCCGCAGCGAAGTATTCACATTCGATCGGGATTGAAGGCACTTCCGCACAATGACCACCGTGTTGCAAGCTAGGGGCTGTCCCAGAAAGCGAGTTTTCGCGAGCGGTGTGGCACAGCGGCAGGGAACTGGGGCCGTGCTCAGGCATGCGCGCGCAAGTTCGTTGGGAGCAAAACACGCAAGAGACCTGAGATATGCGTAGCAATAAAAAGTGCGCTGCGAACTGCGCGCGGCCCCAGTTCCCTGCCGCCGTGCCTTGGCTCGAAACATTCGAGAAGAGAATCAGATGGTGGGACAGCAACAAGCTAGTTGCTGTATCCAGTACCGCGGCGGAGCGAGAAGTTGCCTGTTCGGGTAACGAGATGGCCCTTTAGTAAGTAGGCCAGAAGGTAGGCGTGTGCTAAAATTGATGATGTGTATAGTGATCGGACGTCGAGGACCCTGAGTCCATGATTCGCCCTAGCCGATGGTGGTACCTTGTTGGTATCATTGTTGCATTTGCTGGTGCTGGATGGTCTGCCATCGATCGCCTCGGTGTCGTTGATGGCCGAGTTGGCATGATGCATCGGATCGTGATTCCCGGACACGCAACGTTTCCATTCGTCGCCGGGGAGTACCTTGGGTACTACGAACCACGCAGTGTCGTAGATGGCAAGGAATATGCCACCAGCGAGATGTTTTCTGGACTCCTGTGTGCGATCCGAGACGCGAAGGAAGGGAAACCGATCGCTACGACACCTGCACCAATGGTTTCGAGCTACGAAGTGCCACCGTTTGCTGGGGTTTCGATTTTTAGCTTTGTCGTGCCAAAAGCTGGAGACTATCAGTTTGCGTGTCGCCGACCCAAAAGGGCAGAGGGCGAGCCACCAGTAGTGATCGCACTAGGAACCAATATGGAGAGATCGACAGCGAACGTGCTGAGTGTTCCTGCCGGCTTTGTCGCGATCGGTACAGCGATTTGGTTGGTAATATTTGTACTGCGGCGCCGTTCCGCCAGCAGCTTACAGAAGTTGGCCGCGAAACGCGATTCCCGAGGTCTTTCCTAAGTTTCCTGATCTCAGTTTTCTTCGCAGTCCCTGAAGGTAATTTGTTGATTCCCAAGATCAAGGATCATCCCGAGGGCACCTTGCAAATCGAGTCCGAGTAGTCCGTCGGCGATATCCTGAACGCAGTTGTCACAGATCGCCACCCTGATGTCTCTGACAACGCGGTCGCCGACCCATACCTCGCTGACGATCGCGGTTGGAAACGTTGTACGACCGTTAGCGGTGATGACCTGAATCGCCGGCTCGTTTGTGGTGTCCAATGCCAACTCGTCGGCAACTTCTTCTGTGATGACCGTGATACTCGCTCCCGTATCAATAATGAGTTCGGTGATGACGTCACCAAATTCGATCTTGGCCGCATATGTGCCACCCCCGGGTAATTTGAGCATTGGTTCTTGGCACCTCGTTTCGAGTTCCCGGCCCGTTGCTGGCGTAATACCAGAACCGATCGGATCGATGGCGGGCTTGGCAGCGGTCGGGTCGGTCGGTCGGGGAGGCGGATTTTCGGGGGATGTTTGCGCCTGGGGGGCTGAAGCGGGATCCGGTGTGTCGGAAGGGTGAATATCGTGTTTTGACGAAGGATTATCGCCGGGTCCGAGACCTCTGGTTGGTAGTGACTGTTTTCCAGACTGGAAACCGTGGTCTGTGATGCTTGGGAGCGATTGTTCGAGAGTTGTCACGATCGTGTCCAACATTGGCAAGCGTGCGTTTCGGTTTTTCGCCTCTGCCAATAGCGACAATGCATGGGCGTCCTTGCCTTGCGCATAAACAAGAAAACCTAAGCGAGCATAAGCAATCCCGCTGTCGTCACCGAGCCGTATTGCCATTCGATAGGAATGCTCTGCCGCCGCTAGATAGTTCGCATCCTCCTGCACCTCGCCAAGGCGTGCCCAGGATTGCGGATCGTCTGGTTGGCGCACGACCTTTTTCCAAGCTGCTTGGACGTCAGCGCCAACGCTGCCAGATTGCGGCGTGTGAGTGTCCCAAAAGAGAAAATAGCCCACCACTATCGCCGCGAGCGATAGCGGGAGAAAAATCGAAAGAAAACGAATGGGTCGGCCGCCGGGTAGCATGGGTTGAAAGATTCTTAGTGTTGTCGACTCTATAACAATCGGTGACAAGAGTAACCTTGGTTCACATGCAATGAGAACGCAAGTTCACGCTTGAAATGAGGTCCCGATGAACCGTCATTTTACCTCCACGGACCGGGTATTCGCTCCCACGGACCGGGTGGGGATTGCCGGCATATTCTGTGCATATTCCACAATCGCAGACTGGCTCGGAAACATCACGCTCTGCACGCGCCCTCACCAAAGTCCTTGGCTCCACACGAAAATTTTCGATCTTGCAAATACAACCAGTATTCGCTGCGATCCGAAAATATCCGTGTGAAACCAATTCCTTCGGCGATTGTCGCACGCATCCGTGATGTTTCCGGGTCAGATGTCTTTATGGTATGGAATAGCAGGTATTTCTAGTGGGAGAGTAGCATGCAAAATGGTTCTGATGGTCTTGTTGGTACGCTGCTTAGTTTGCCAATCTTTGAAGCTGAGTGGGTATTGTGGTTATTAATCGTTCTATCCGTTGCGTCGGTCGCCGTGATGATTGAGCGTGTGGTGTTTTTACAGCGCCACAAGGTCGATATTGACGCGGTACGCAGTAAATTGGATGCACTCTTGGCCAAGGACAATATTGGGGATGCGGCTTTATATTTGCGCGGGTTTGACAGCCTGGAGACAAATGTTGTCCTGTTTGGCATCCGTGATGCGGATAAAGGGGCGGACTCGGTAGAAGAGCTGATTAACGGGGCGCAGGCACGGGAGACGGAGCGGTACAATTCCCGCTTAAGTTTTCTTGCAACGACTGGGAGTAACGCTCCGTTTATCGGGCTATTTGGAACCGTGCTCGGAATCATTCATGCGTTCGCTGTGCTCAATTTTGACCTGGGCAAGGCTGGTGGCCAACTCATGGGAGCGATATCAGAGGCGTTGGTTGCTACTGGTGTTGGCTTGTTTGTCGCGATTCCAGCTGTTGTCGCTTACAACTGGCTGGTTCGGGTTGTGGAATCCCGTGCGGCAGGGGCAGAGCTATTGAGCCGAACCTTGCTTGCCTATCTTCGCGCAGAACAGAAAGCTTCGTAAGTGGCGGGTTTGACCAATAGAAGTGGTCGCAGCATTTCAACGATCAATATTACCCCATTTGTTGATGTTGTCTTGGTGCTACTGGTCGTCTTGATGGCAACAGCAATTCAAATCGTCCGTGGCGCGATCGAAGTCGAGCTTCCAAAGGCCGCGAGTGCTGGACAAGCGGTGGAGTCGACGCTGAATATTGTAATCTCGGCGCAGGGCGCGATGTTTCTCGACGGTGCTCCAATAGATAATAAAGCATTGTCGAGTGCGGTAAGCAAAGAGGTGGCGAGCAATCCTAAAGTTCAAGTGGTGATTGCCGGCGATAAGGCGGTCGCTTACGAGCGTGTCATCCAAGTGATCGATCTAGTTAAGGTGCTTGGAGTGCAAAATTTTGCCCTAAACATCGAGCGGAGTGAAGCCGCGCAGAACGGCCCCTAACGATGAGTCGGCGCAGGAAAAAAAGCGCGAAGACGCGGCCACCACCAACTCGATTGTCTGTGAGCATTCGCGGCCCAGATCCGTTTGCCCGCCGATCGCGGATCCGCGTTAGCTATATCCTATTGCTGATGGTTGGCGCGGCGCTCGCCCACGTCGTGATTGGTGGTGCGATTGCGGGAACCAGCTTGCTTTTAGGTGGTTCTACCCAGGTCTCCACCTCACGCCCAGTTCGTGTCAAAGTGGTCCACATTCCGCCAAAGGTTCCAAAACTGCCGATTGCCGCGGCACTTCCCGAGCCCGCAAATCCAACACCGGAGCCTCCTAGCCCAAAACCTCCGCCCAAGAAAGTCGTTAAAAAGAAGCCTCCGGCCCCACTGGCAAAGCCACGACCACAGCCCAAAGAGCCCCCACGCAAACCACCGCGCCGGATTGCAGGGATCAATTTTGAGTCCACATCCATTGGTGGGAGTGGCGCTACCTATGCGACGGGAAACACACGGGCTGGGAAGACAGAGACACTGGCAGCGGATCCAAAACAGGTTCCCAAGGCAACTGGCGAAGCCCCCGTGGCTGCTGGAACGAATCGACAAGCAGCTCATATTCCCGGGCAAGGTTTTGAAAAACCGAAGCGTAAAAAGCGGGTACGACCAGCATATCCGGCAACTCTGCGTGCGCAGGGCATCGAGGGAACTGTCGTAGTAGAAGTTGTGATCAGTGCAGGTGGTGCTGTGACCGGGGCTCGGGTCGTTCGAGGGGCTTCCCATAAAGAGTTTGATCGCGCTGCGTTAGCTGCAGCCCAAAAGGAACGGTTTTCACCAGCCAAACGGAATGGTACGGCGATAGAGTATCGGATTCGGTTTGCTTACCGGTTTCGCTTAAACGACTGAGGAAAAGTAATGGATATATGGGTGGACACGAAAAGGGTCTTGCGGCGGCTATTTCGAGGGGGCGTTTTAACGGTATCGGGCTTACTGGTTCTTCTTAGCATCGGATGTGCTGATGATTTTGACGACTTTAACCTGATTGGTGATTTTCGCTTATTGGCGATGCAGGCGGAGCCGCCCGAGCTTAGGGAAGGAGAGACAGCAACCTTAAGTGCGCTGGTCAGTGACCCAACTGCAGATTACCAATGGAGTTGGTGCCCAATTGCCGGAGACTCTGATGACGGGTTTCCATGTGCTTTGACCCGCGAAGAGCTGCAGGTGTTGCTAGATGAACAACTCGGCGAGGGGGTAGCGACGGTCCCATCCTTTACGCTTGGGACGGGAGCGACCGCTTCGTTTGAATATTCGTTTCCCAAGGAGTTTTTGGCTGGGGTTTGTGCTCTTCTCCAGCAGATTGAATTGCCGGATTTTGCACCGGTCCCAGCATGCGCCGAAGGGACGTTTCCTGTGCTGATTAAGCTTACGGTAACAAAAGAAGGCAAGTCCATTACTGGCGTGCATGACCTGCTTCTTCCCTACGCTGTGGACACCCCCCCCAATAACACCCCACAGATTGGCGGCCTATCTGTGGTTATCGATGGCCAAGCGATGGAACTTCCTTCTGATGACACTCTGACGCTCGCTCGCAATACCGAATATGAAATGACCCTTGCGATCGGCGAGGAGATTTCTGAATCTTATCTAGAAGAGACGGATGGCGAAACGGCTACCGTGCGGGAAAACCTCACTGCAACCTGGTTTATCGAGGGCGGCGAAATGGACAAACGACGGACATCGTTCATTGATGGAGAGAAGCCAATAGAAGATCTGGTGACCAATCTATGGACGACACCAACAACAGAAGAGTTTTCTACAGAGAATATGCGTCTATTTATTGTATTGCGTGATGATCGCCACGGTGTCAGTTGGCTGCAGCGGAACATCATTTTGGAGGATCAATAATGAGCATGTTTCGCCCTCATGCAGCCGTTGATGGACGTGGACCGGCAGCATTTTTGAGATGGGGTGTGATCTTTGCGGGGATATTGTTGTCCGATCCCGGACTGGTTCGCGCCCAGTCTGGCCCCCAACCCGAGTCGCCACCAAAACCCGAGTCGCCACCAGAAACCAAAACTCCAGTAGAACCCGAGTCGCCACCGAACCCAAAATCTCCATCGGAAACGCCAAACAAGCCTGATACGGCCGCGCCGCCACCTGCTGCAACAGGTGGTGTGATTCCACCAAAACTAGCAAAACAGGTTCGCGCGGTATATCCGGCAAAAGCATTGACGGATCGGGTTTATGCGCGGATCGTTGTTGAGTTGCTCATCAGCGCCACCGGAGAAATCGATAGCGCCCGTGTCGTCGATTCGACGATTACCGCTGAGGATGGGACAAAAAAGGCGGACGATGCATACCAGTTTGGTGAAGCTGCGCTCGCAGCGGCGTTCCAACTTCGCTTTGAGCCAGCAAAACTCAACGGAGAAGCGATAGAGGTCGAGATCAACTATACATTCCACTTTAAACTGCCAGATTTGCAAACCGAGGGGGACACAGGTGCAACGAAGACGCCAGAAACATCTCCTGTCGTCAATTTTACCGGCCGACTCATCGAGCGTGGAACCCGGGCCACCTTGGCAGGCATTGTTGTTACCGCATACCGAGACGAAAACGGGAAAACCGTAGGGTTCGATGCGACATCGGACAAGCAAGGGAGGTTCAGATTCTACAATCTGGGCGCGGGGGTATGGCAGGTTCGCATCGCTGCAGATGGGTACTATCGATTCGAGACTACGGAAGAGATCAAAGCAAATCAGCTCGTCGAGACGAGCTACTATGTAGAGCGTCGCTCCTACAATCCTTATGATGTCCTAGTCGAAGCACCCAGACCACAGAAGGAAGTGACCCGGCGGACTCTGACGAGCGCCGAGATTGCGACGGTTCCTGGGACGTTGGGAGACCCAGTGCTGGTGATTGAGAATCTTCCCGGTGTTGCGCGTCCTGAGTTGGGCTCTGGCGAATTGATCGTCCGTGGCTCGGGTCCGGAGGACACCGGCATCTTAGTAGACGGCATCAATGTTCCACTGATCTATCATTTCGGTGGGCTCAAGAGTGTGCTTCCAGCAAAAGTAATCGAGAGCATTGACTTTTATCCAGGAAACTTTTCCGTTCGATACGGCCGAGCTCTTGGCGGTGTGTTTGACGCGCATGTCAAGCGACTTGAGCCCGATCGACACCACGGGAGTGCGGATATTAGTTTGCTAGATACATCGCTCTATTTTGAGTTTCCGATCGGTGACAATGCAGCGATCGCGTTTGCGGGACGGCGCAGCTATATTGACCTTGTCCTCAATGCAGTCGTGCCGGAGGACTCCAGTGTCGGTTTGGTAAACGCACCCCGCTACTATGACTTTCAAATTCTTGGCAATTGGCGACCAAAACCGGCTCATGATCTCCGCGCGTTGTTTTTTGGTTCCGATGATCGGATCGAGCTTTTGTTTGCTGATCCCACAGATGACATTGGTGTGGTTGCTTCGTCAGGGAGGGCCGCGGCGAAAACGCGGTTTCAAAGGCTTACTTTTGAGTACGGATATATCCCCAGTGCATCATTTAAGAACCATTTGAAGGTCGGTATTGGCCACGATGTCTTTGACGCCGACATTTTTGGCGATTTTCGCCTGGACATTAAGTTGTGGCAGTTTCAGGCTCGGGATACGGCAACGTGGAAGTGGAATCAATATCTGCAACTCAACGCGGGCGTAGATGTCTTGTTGTCTCTTGTAGATGGATTTGTTAACGCACCGATTCGGCCACAGGAAGGAGAGCTCGAACCCGATTTTGAACCTGATGATTTTGTCAGTACGTCGTTCAAAAATCGTGTCCTATTTTCGGCCGCTCCGTTTCTTGAGGCAGAGATTACATGGGGAGACTTGCGGATTGTACCTGGGTTTCGTGTCGATTACTTTCGCGTTGCTGATCAAGTTACTTTCGATCCACGGATCGTTGCCCGCTACCAATTGGGCGACTGGGCGATAAAGGCCGGAGTCGGGATTGTCCATCAGGAAGCACCATTTGACGCAACGGATAAAGAGGTTGGAAATCCTGATCTAGATGCCCAAGATGGAGTTCATTACTCGATTGGCGCTGAGTGGAAACCGCTTGAATATTTGTCAATTGATGCCAATCTGTTTTACAAAGACCTAAACAACCTGGTCGATACGACCAACAGTTTTGTCACCCGGGATGGAGAGCGTGTGGCGCAGGTGTTTGACAATAGTCGTACCGGACGCGTCTATGGCGGGGAGTTATTTGTTCGTCATACCTTTGCGAATAATTTTCGTGGTTGGGTTTCTTACACGTTGAGCCGCGCAGAGCGATTTGATAAGGGATCGTCTGACGCGCGATTATTTGATCACGATCAAACCCATATTTTTGCCGCAGTCGGTTCGTATCGGTTGCCGCGAAATTGGGAGGTAGGGCTTCGGTGGCGGTTCGTGTCAGGCCGTCCTGAGACTCCAGTCATTGGGAGTACGTTTGTAAACGAGATTGATCAATATTTGCCAATATTGGGAGAGATTAACTCAGATCGTCTTGGGGCATTTCACCAACTCGATCTCCGCGCGGATAAGACTTGGGTTTTTCGCAATTGGAAGCTGTCGGCCTACTTAAGCCTAATCAATGCGTACAATCGCAAGAATATTGAGGAGACTAGCTATAACTTTGACTTTAGTGAAAAAGGGGGGGCGTCTGGGTTGCCGATCTTTCCTATTTTGGGAGTAAAGGGTGAGTGGTAGCCGTTCGGGAACGTGAGAGAAAAAAAAAGTGACACAGTTGCTGAGTGTTTGTAGCTTCGGTATGCAGAGGTAAGTATAAGCCTCCAGAACGAACTCTGTCGTTTTTGCATGTGGCGCAACCCACACTATCCAAAGTGACTGTGCGTGGAGGGTACAAAATTAATTTGTGTTGTTGTCCATTCAAAAATTCGACTGTCGCGTTTTGTTTGTTAGTGGTATTTTTTCCTACTGGTCGGGGTACAGGGGCGCGGCAATTTCTCCCTATGCGGATAATTGGTGTTGCAGTATCCTAATAATATGAAACGTGTCATGGGCGGATTTACACTTATCGAACTGATGATCGTTGTTGCGATCATGGGGGTTCTCGCAGCGGTTGCAATCCCAGCGTTTATTAAATACATCAACAAGGCCAAGACAACGGAAGCACGGCAGTTGGTTAACAAAATCTATGTAGGGGCACGAGAATACTATATGGATAGGGGGGGACAGCGAGGCACTGTGGTTCCAGCACCCCCACAGTTTCCTGCACCAAACATGGCGGCGACACCTGCGCTGGGTTCTTGTTGCTCAGCTGGTGACAAATGTGCGCCGAGTGTGACACTCTGGACAGATCCTGTCTGGGTAGCCTTAAAGTTCTCCATAGGCGATCCGCATTTCTATCAGTATAGTTACCGCCAAACGGCGACATCTTTTACTGCGATCGCAAATGGCGATTTGGATTGCGATGGGCTGTATTCTACATTTGAAATGTTTGGTGAGGTCAACTCTATTAACTCCGACGGACCCAGTGGCTCGGCAAGTCTCTATCGCGAAAGCGAACTAGAGTAGAGACGGGGGCTAGTCGGTGTCCCGATTCACAATGCACCACCAGACAAGCCCCTGAAATTCCATGTGTCGTTGCGCCTCGGTTGCGTAGGTCAACTATGCGTCCTCACCGCGCCTCGCCTGAAATTCCATGGGCTTGCCTGGGAGGCGCTGGGTCAATCGGGACACCTCCTAGTCGGAGACGAGTACGGTGGTTGGTTTTGTGAGGTTGGTGGCGGGTACAAAGAGTTTGTCAGTTTTTAGGATTGGGTCATGGGTTCCTGTGCCTTTGGCTCCATTGAGTTCAAACTGTCTTTGCTGGGTGTTTTCGTTGCGATAAACGACGGTCAAAGGCTGGCTGCGAATCTGGGTTTTGAACTCGAAGCTTCGAAATGGGCAGTATGCGGCGGGTTGGATCCATACCCCGTCTAGTGTCGGCTCGACCCCAAATACCTGCCGGATGAAGATCTTCAGCAACACATTGGAGCTTCCAGTTTGCCAATCGTTCATGTTTTGTCCATCGATTGCCTTGTCTGGGTTGAACCCGTAGGAGTTGGGCATGACGAACGGAGAATGAGACAGGTTGTTATGCAGGTCGGTAAATGGCAGGACTTTGTACAGTTGCTCCCATGCTTGTTTGGCCTCGCCCATTTTAAATAATGCCATGATTGCAAATAGCGTTGCATGGACATAGGTGGCGCCGTTTTCGGCGGTTCCCGCTGGAAGTTTTCCAATCCGACCCACACCTGGTGTATTGGGGGGAAAGGCGGGCTCAAAGGTTTTTAGGCCGTATTTGGAGTCGAGACGAGCAAATGCTTTAAGAATGGTTGAGTGAATACTTGGATCTTGCTCGTACATCCCGGACAAGACCCAAAAGGCGTTGGATGTCAGGCCGTCGCGAGGAATACCGTCTGGATCTTTGTATGAACCAACGAGATAACTCCTTTGGTCCCCCCAGCCGTGAACGATGCGCGCCTCTTTGTGCTCTTTTACAATTGCAAAGGTTTTGAGTCCGTTGGCGATCGCGTCGGCCATGTCTCGGAGTTTAGCGATTTTGGTGGCGTGTTGATTGGCGTCTACGGTTTCGAGAATTTCGCACATTTCATAGAGGTTCTGATAGAACTGAAGAGTTACCATAACGCTAACGCCAGTGCCGAACTCTTTTGTGTTGTCTTCTGTGATCCCAAGTCCGTCAAGCGCATCGTTCCAATCTCCGTAGAGTGCCATAACGCAGCCGGTCTTGGGATCGCGGTTACTTGCGAGGTAGTCAGTAATATGCAAAAGGTGAGTGAGTACCGAGTCGCGTTTTTCTAGCTTACGGACTTCTCGGAGATTTTCATCGACGATTTCGTGATAGCCACAGAGTTCGTCTAGGAATCCGAGGTCGCCGGTTACACGGAGGTATGTCGCGATGGTAGAAATTACCCATACACCCTGGTCAATGAAATTGCGTAAATCCATTCGGCCGAGTGCTCCGGTCTCCAAGGGGAGGGAATATTGACGGTAGCAACGACCATCTGGATTTGTATAATCTAAGGCCTCTAACATCTTTTGTTTCGCGGACTCTGGTTGCCAGAATAGGTACGCCTCGATCGCCTGGAATACGTCTCGAATTCCAATGAGCGAATTTTCAACGAGCTGGATGTACCCTTTTATTAGCGAACAAAATTCCACTTGCTTCTGGAGGTGTTGTCCGAACACATTGAAGACTTGGGGGGTAAATCTCGGATCGGTGCTGTCAGAGACAGAATAGGTCATTCCATTTCTGTTCTCGGACTCGCGTGTTTCTAGTCGGTGGAGGGCATCATCAATTGTTTTGGGATCCACGGGGGTAGAAGCTGCTTGCAATGCTTGCTCGCGCGTGCTGGCCTTCTCTCTACGCAGTGATAGGTCGAGTCGTGCGTGCGCTTCACCGTCGAAGGTTAGTGTAATGATGTCACCTACGATTGCGTTTGTTACAAAAGTTGTCAGATGTTGTGCGTCCTTGAAACCTCCACGATAGAGCGAAAGTGGCGAGTGGAGACTGCTCCGGACGTTTCCAACGTACTGGCGTCGGGAGGTTGTTTGCTGGCTTTGCAGACAGCTTGCACCGGCACCACATTGCAGGCTGCGAAGTGCGAGAGCGTAGTTTGTGACCGAACGGTGGCGATCCAAATCTTCGTTGACCGAGATTAGGAAATTCCCTAACTTTCCTGTTTCGCTATGGGGAATGTACTCGATTTGTTTGAACCAGCGATCTTCATCAGACTCATAGATTTGGTGGCGAAGAAACGGGTTCATGTAGCTTGAGACAAAGCACTCTTGGCGTTTGCTGGTGCGATTGACAATGCTCGTGGCGAAATGAATTGTGTTGTCTTCACTTGCATGAGCGCGGACGCCAAACTGCAAGTCATCAGTTGTTGCTACATAGTACGCTGCAGTGCCGGAGAAAAATTGTAAGCGACGAACTGGGGTTTTGGTATTTAAGACGGGAACCGGTAGGATTGAGAAGACGTCAAACTCTCCGTCATCTCCCTTGATTCCACCAAAGAAGGCAATGTTGGGTTCTTTGCCTTCTGCGGCGCGCAAAAATACAGAGTAAAGACCTTCATTGGCGCTCATGTATCCAGAAGAATGAGCCCAGAAGTTAAACCCGCCCTGGCCGAGAGGATATCGACTATCGCCGGCGTCGCGCTCGAGCATTAGAATTGTCCCGTTGGGCATGAAGAAGGTGTTCCCCGGTGTTTGGGATAACTGACGTTGGTTTGAATCCGCTAATAGGGAATCTGCCTCCGCAACGAGGGCTGTAAACTCTTTTGCTAAAGCTTGATCTGGGGAATTCTTACTCATTTGCTCACCTTTTGTTTCTCATTGAGACCCAGTTTGTTGCGGGCAAGCACAAGTAGCTGTGTTGCCCGTTCGTTTGTCGGAGCTTCTGTTACAATTCGAATGACTGGTTCCGTGTTCGATCGGCGTATGTGGATCCACGCGTCGTCCCAGCTGACCCGGACCCCATCGGTCAAATCCAGGTTTTCATCACTGAATTCTTGGCGAAACCGACGAATGAGTCGTGGGGGATCGTCGGGGCGAACGGTGTGAGCTTCTTTTTTCATGA
>CBDCWZ010000059.1:0-26089 GCA_965223575.1 Kofleriaceae bacterium | reverse complement strand
AGGGACTGCTCCATGTAATCTGTGCAACCGACGAGCTTAAGCCCATCATTGTGCTTCGTCTCAAGCATGCGCTGCGTGCTGACGGCATTCCAAAAGTCAATATCATCGTCTTGCGGGTGAACTGGCAAGATCCACTCACGGTTGTCAACGCTGTTCAGCGGTACCAGTCTAGTCGGCCGCCCGGCACGTCAATCTCGAAAAAGAGTGTAGCACCCGCCGGCAATATTCCGCCACTTGCGGCCAAACCTGACGCTGCGGCGCGAAAAGCCGTCACGCTGCCGATTCCGAGCCACATTCCCACCCCATATAGATATAGACACGCCTCGGCGATGAGACCTGCCGGAGCTCAAAAGCCCTACACACCCTCGCCACCTACATCTCTGGCGCCAATAACGATTGCGAATGGATCGCTGCCCCAAACCGCGGGTGATAAGCGGCGTGTTCCGGATACCAGAAAGGTCGCGGTTCCCCCCCAACCTGCGCCTAGCGATACCAGCGAACCAACACCAGCCGCCAATCCTCCGGTCGTGGCATCATCTTCCCATTCGCCAAGACAGCCAACACCGCCGATTTCGCTGCGTAAAACAGATATGCAAGCAGCCGACGTACCGTTTGTCCGGCAGGAGATGTCGCCGGCTGCGTCACCGATGCAAGCGACCAGTGGTGAGAACGTGGCCGACATTTCTCCGGTGAGTACGAACCACTGGAAGCGATCACTGACGAGTAGCGCAGAACGTATGTGGACCATGTTCATGCAAGGACCGGTTTCGGTGCGCATTGGTACGCTTGTGGCTGTTGTTTTGATTGTTAGCGCGGTCGGAGTCGTGGCGTTTCGCGGCGATTCAGGTGCTGAACAAGCTCTCGTACCGATCGACTCGACAAGCGTTACTCCAACGACGACAGCACCAGCGACGACAATCCCCATACAGCCATTGCCCGCGCCTACCGCTGCATCGGGGCCCGTCAACCAGCCAGCGCGCGAGAAACCTATCAAAGCTGCTAGCAGCACGGACCAAGAGCCATCAGCAAAATCCGAGGGACAACAACCACCGGTACCCCCTAACGATCAGTCGAATAGTCAATCGATCGGTGAAAAGATGCAACACCAAGCCATTTTTGCCGCTCTGGCCGACCGCAAGATTCGTTCGCTAGACATATTATTGGTGGCCCCCGAGGGGACAAGCGGAAAGCGAAAGCGCGCGCGCGTATTTCGTTACGCCGAGGCGGAGCGCTTCTGCGACGAGCTTGTCATCGAAGGATTGCATGGGTGGCGTATCCCCGACATTGGTGAACTCGTGGGTTTACATCAAGGTGGCATGTTGTCCAAGGGGAAATATTGGTCCTCCACTAAGGGAGACACGTTTGGCGATCGCCACACAGTTTGGAATGCCAAGCGAAAAAAGATCGAACGCATTCAGACGCGACGACGCAAAGGTCGGGTTGCATGTGTACGAAACTTTGCCGACGATTGACGAGCTATGACCTTTCAGCCGGTTAACCATAAATCTCGTCACGAAATTGTGCAAGATCCCGCTTGAGTAGTTGCGTCAATAGGTAGCGCAGAGTTCTCGACAGGCAGCCACCAGCAACAATGCCTCGAATCCCAGAGGTTAAGTCGCTACGGCTCGCAGCGCGACTGAAGGCCGCCGCATCGTTCCAAGATCCGCCACGTCGAGTGAATGATGTGCCTTGTGCCAATACGAAACAGAGGAAGAGCTGTCTGAGTTGCCGATCGAATTTGTAAACACCTTGAAAGAAGTGCCCCCTCCCGAAGTCGGAATCGGATCTGGAAATGGGAACAAATTTTTGACTCCCAGTCTCGACCCTGGATTTATCGACGTTCTTATCGCAGCCTTGGATATTGACCCATCGGTTTCCTACTTGGTGTTCAATACCAACAATGGCGCCTCCGTGCTTGTGTCACCGCTTGTCGTTGTCCGGCTCAAGATCAGGGCACGACCCAACGATACAATTTGTATTGTGGCAGTTGCGCAAAACAGCCTAACAAGCACGACCAATTGTGACGTTGTCCCGTAGTTCGTGCCAAACTTGACCAGATGTCACGCAATCTGGTGTTGAAACTGATTTCGTCGCGCTACCGAGGCTTGACGAACTCGCTCTGCGGGGACTTGCTTCGTAAATTGTTGATTGCAACGCCTGTTCCCGCTTGATTGAAATCACACATGCCCAGACATCCTGTAATCGTCAATACCCATATTGCGGGCACATCATCTTGCTTTGGCACCTGCATCATCATCACATACGGTATTGCTGTTGCATGGGTGTCCCACGTTTGCCCAAGCAAGCTAGAACCCATCTCACTGCGCTGGCTCAGCAGCGTGCAACCATCATCAGGGGTTGCCTCACTCGCTGCCAGGTCACGAAGATCCGTATAGTGGTTGAGCACTACGATATCCTCAGGACTCGTGTTAGCAGCAGTATCGCCGTCAGCTCCTCATAGAGCGCTAGATCAAACTGCTCAAGCAGGGGCAAGTGCTCGCGAGCCAACGCACGTACTTGCTCTTCATTGGAAAAGCCACCAAGGCGCACTGTGAGATACATACGCAGCTCGGCCAGCGATTGAATGTCACCGCGAAAACTCTCACCATGCACATGCCCCCAATCGCTAGGGGTTGCCTGGGCGCCAAACAGGATTCAATGGTCACGCGTCCCGATCACCTGTTCTTTTTACCGCCCTTTCCTCCGTTCGTATCGCCCGTTGTAAACGACGATGTGGTTTCAGCAAAATTGCCAGCGGCATCAATCGCACGGGCTATAACCCTAAACGTACGTGTTTTGCCCTTTGGCACCGAGTAAGTAAACGAATATTGATTTTCCTGTGCGTTGGAGGCGAGAACAGTGTGTTCAAGAACGCCGTCGATGAAGAAGTCCACTTGGCCCATTGCAACCATGTCGGTTGCCTCAACTGAAAATGTAACTTGACTTCCTTTCTCCAGCACGGCACCGGAAGCTGGTGAAGTGAAGGAGATGCTAGGCTCCCAGAGATCGGCACCAACTGTGACGTCCACTGTGGCACCCGAGGTGCCAGCGGATAGTACCTCGACCGTTACCTGAGATACGTTGTCATGAAAGCGATTGCCTGGCTCTAAGGCGATATTGAAATTCCCAACACCCGAGTTTGTTGTGTTGTTATCGCTGGGTTCCAAGTCCAAAAGATCACTCGAGTCGGCCATAGTGTCGTTACCCATATGGATCATGATTCCGTCAAAAACGTTTCCGTACCCATAATTGAGGAACCCAACATCAAAACCCAAGGGCTGACGGTACTCGATATAAAAATGATCGATTCCGCCGGTGGCATTGGGACCTCGCCGAATCTTCAGGACTTTCGTTCCAGCTCCTTGCTCATACGGTGTGATCGTATATACACCACTTTTGTAGATGTTTTGTAGGACTGCTGGAGCCGTTGGATCCGAACTGACCCACCCCACGCGTTCTTTGTGAAATGCGTTGTAATGAGGATGAATGTCCTTGCCGCCCCCCATAGTATCCCAACGATCACCATAATGCCACGCTGTGCAACTGTCGCCGAGAGTCTGTTGTCCGCACAGAAGCCAACGAGCATGCCAGAAACCAAGATTGTGGCCAAGCTCATGCAAAGTCGTGTTTATTCCCGCAACTCCGTCAAAATGCGCAGCCTCACCACCGACCACATGGGTCCAGGTGCGCCATACGAGACCCCGAGGAGAATTGGGACTCACGGTTCCCCCTCCCGAGCCACAATAGCCGCCGTGTTGGTGGTTAAATACATAAATGAGATGTTTATACGCAGAGAGATCGACACCACGATCTTCAGCCTCCTGAAGGATTTCATTGCTCACGATAGGAAACTCGGTACAACGACTGGTGTTGTACGGCAGCGTCCACCAACCGTAGACGTCTGACGTTGTGATCAATTGCCCATAGGAGGACTCAGCAAAATAGGCATTGACAGTATCCATCGCTTGCTGCGCCTCTTCGACAGTTCCGGGCTCGCTTGTGTCATCGAGAAAATTCACTAAGATGACCGCAATCTTGCGCGTACCGAGAGCCGGGGCATAGTGTGCTGTGTTTGGGTCGCCGTTTTGGAGGATGCCACCGGTATCGCCCAGAACGAAAAAATCTTCGAGCTCAAACGATTGGCTTTGACGAACACCCGTTATGTCGATTTTTGTCCCAGCAGGAACCTGGCTCAGCATGCGCATTATCTCGGCATCACCCACAAGTCTGAGAACCTCACCATCGTCAGCTGTGATCGAAAAATGTGGCTCCTCTTCTATCATCATCACCTGTAATGTTCCAGTCGTGGTCGGCAGCGTGGTGTGAGTAGGTGTACCGGTATCGCCCATACAGGCGGTGATGAAAACAAGGGTGAATGTCAGGTTGGCAATGTTTCTTATCCGCATGGACCCTACTTTGCAGCAGTTTTCATACCAACGGATAGATATCTATTTTCGCTCATTTTGCGTATGGAAAGTTTTATCCAGGTAACAATAGTCCTCAACGCCGTGATGCATATACACCCACCTACAACAAACGGGAGGACCGTACATGAACTCGAACGGTTTCGGCACTATTATCAATCTCCCGGCCCAAAGGACAAGCGTGCGAAGGAGCCCGTACACTGGTATGTAGATGGCAAACTTTCGTCTACGAAACAAAATGGTTGTTTTGCGTAGCGACGAAGACGTTCTTGATCCAGTTCGAACAGTTTGCGTAAAGGTTGCCAACGAATCGAACAACTATGTTCGCTATTTTCGAGTAGCCGGTAAAGAACATGACGGCAAAGCGGATGTCCCGATCTTTTCCATGACACGTCGCGACGCAACATTCGCGGGCAGATCGGCGGAGTGACGTTTTGGGGGAGCCCGGGGCTCCCCTGAGGGATCCCCACAAATTTTCATAGCGAGAAAAGTTGAAGTGCGCGCAAAAAGTCTGTTCTTTCAAGGTGTTCAAAGCCAAAGAAAGGAGATGCGAGATGCAATGCGCGCACAGGGAATCCTACAACAATACCTAACGAGTGGCCTAGCGGGAATGCACCAAGTCGACGAAGAGCGCTGTTTCGTGGCGTACAAGCAGTTTTGGCAGGTGGAAAACTTTGGCTGACTGCACTGGGGCGGTCTATGCCTGGAACGACAAGCGAGAAACATTCGATTGAGGCAATGAACTGTTGTTGGGCAATCGGTTGCTATTTGTTGAGCTTCGAATGATTTACGGTGCATTGGCAACCTGGTTGTTGCGACACTGCTTTACCCCTGTGATTCTTGTCGATATTACCGAGATTCGGCCACAGAGTTGAACATTGACCGCTTTGCTTTCTTATCATGGCCGGGGATTTCCCCTGTATGCGATCGTACACAAGCAAAAATCGCTGGAAACCAGAAAGACATACCGGTTGTTTCTCCGCAGATTACAGTCTGTCCTTCCCGAGTGGGTGACTCCCATCCTCGTTACCGATGCGGGATTTTACAGTCCTTGGCTCGATGAAGTCGAACACCTCGGGTGGTTCTACGTAGGTCGTGTTCGGGAACCACCGATGCGATTCTGGGACGGTTCCTAATCGCTTTCGTTGCCGAGATTTACACAATCGTGCAACGAAACGTGCAAAAAATATCAAGGGGCTTTTGTTTCCAAAATCCTGCCCCAAACAACGACGATTGGTTCTATCTCAGCGAAGAGCTCTTAAGGGACGCAAACGTATGACTCGTCTGGGAACACCTGGTGCATCTACCCAAGACAACAAATATCGGAAGAGTGCCCGCGAACCATGGCTATTGGCTACCAATTTGACTTATTGTGCCACACAAGTTGTGACGATCTACGGGTATCGTATGCAAATTGAAGAAAATTATCGAGACGCTAAAAATCATCGATGGGGATGGTCCTTACGTCATGCGCAGAGTCGGACCAACGACCGAATGGAAGTCTTACTCGTATTGGCTGCGTTGGCCAATGTTGTCGTCCAGGGCGTCGGTACCGCTGGAGAAAACGATTCCCTACAGTTTCAGTTTCAAGCAAATACCATTCGAAAACGACGTGTTCTCTCGCTTTTTCTACTCGGACGGTTTCTACTGAAAACACGCTACAGATACCTGCTCTCATCCCGGCAGCTGCGCCATGGTTTTCAGGTGATTCCTTTGAAAATCCGAGATATTGCAGCGGAGATCAAAACATGATTTCGGAGGGATCCTTCAGGGGGGCCCCTATGGCTTGGGCGCCCCCGCATCGATCCAGGCCTTCAGGTCAATCAACAGCGCGGCAGGCATCGAACCAACAAGCGTTGCCATATCCGAAATCGCATCTTGGTCACAATCGGGAAACCCCGAGACAGAAAACGAATCACGAATGTCCTTATCAAGAGCGGCCACAAGCAGGCTTGTCTCGGGTGTATCTCCGATGAGTGGTACACCATTGCAATTCGCGGCATCTCCCATCATTCCCGAAGCCTTGCCTTGCAAACTCGCAAACGCGGTGTCAACGGTCGTCCAGTCCTGGGTCGCCTCAGTCTTTCCTTCAACGAAATTACCGGCACCGGGCGCATGGCAATTCTTGCAGTTTTGAAAAAAGGCATCGTTGTAAATCGCCGCAAAATCGGGTTCCTCCGGGGTCATGCTGTCCCCTCCACAGGCGAATGCGACGACAAAAACAAATGGAATTCGTAAGCTGTATTTTATCCGAACCATAAGGCCTCTCTTTTTTTGCCAGTATACAGCCGAATCCCAGACGCAACTGGGAAGTACCAGCGAAAAATGAATCAGCTCTCGAAAGGGGTAGGCATAAATCCGTGGCCATCCGACACGACACTTCAGTGTCGTTGTCTTGACACAAGTACGGAATACTCGCGGGATGCACCTACTGCGCGCGGTCTAGAGCGGCGACAAGAATCCCGGCCTCGTCGCGAGCTGCATGCACACTCCACGGACGACAACATACCGCACAGTCCTCCACGAATGAACCCGCGGTATCCGGATCGACCCACAACTCAACCAGCTCTGCACAATATGGACATTGCAGCATAACCGTATCACTCATATCGCCTCCTAGCGCGCCACCAATGGTGACCCGGGATTCCAAACCGCATCACCGCTGTCCCTGTGCAAGAACGTCAAGAATGGCACGATATCCTGAGTCCCGAGCGTGTTCGATCGCGTTTTTGCCGTCGTAGTCGATAAAGCCGGTTTGCGCTCCATGCGCTACAAGTAGTTTAACGACTCGTAGGCGGCCATCTCGGGACGCAAAGATCAGTGCCGTGTGACCGTCCTTGGTTCGCGTGTTTACGTTTGCGCCGCTATCTATCAACAGCTTCGCAGCCTCCAGGTGACCATTGCTCGCCGCTAACATCAATGGCGTACTCGCATTTCGTTTTCGTCCACGCCCCCGATTCACGTCCGCTCCGTGAGAAATCAGAAGCTTCATAACCGTTATGTCATTGCGCAAAGCGGCGGCATGGAGCGGTGTCTGAAACCCTCTCAGATTCACCCGAGCCCCACGGCCCAACAAAAATCGTGTTGCCTCAACGTGCCCTGCCTCAACAGCTCGTACCAGTGCGGTCTCATTTGCGCTGTTCCGAGCATTGATACGCCCCCCAGAAGCCAATATCCTCTTCATCTCGCGAACATTTCCGTTGTCCGCTGCGGCCAGTAATGCGTCCAATTTTCTCGATTTAGACTTGGATCGATCGCTTGCCCCACGCTCCCCAAAGCCGCCAGTTAGCATGCCCTGTTTTCCCGACTTCCCTCCCCGGCTTTGTAGCAACGCGAAGATCATGCTGTAATTGTTGTCTTCAGCCAAATCCAGAGCTGTCTCGCCACGACCAGAACGTCGATTCACATCTGCGCCACGATCGAGCAATAGCTTTACTACCGCGAACCTTCCATTGCCGGCAGCACTATGGAGCAGTAGGGATTCACCGTTCACTGCAACACCCGCTTCTAACAATGCAGCGACAGTCTCAACGTGGCCAGCGCTGGTTGCGATTTCGATTGCTTCTCGACGATGTTTCCCATTGGTGGCGTCGTAGCCCTTCGCGAGGATCTCTTTGATCTGGTCCGGTTGATTCCGCTTGGCAGCGTCCAAAAAGCGGTCCCTTAAGGTGAGGGAGTAAGGTCTCCCAAACAGTTGCCAAGCGTTCGTCAGCTTTCGTCTCCTTAATTGTTTGCGAAATGCATTGAAGCGCTGGTTGCGAAGCGTCTCCTTTTTCCTGAGAAGGGTGCGTTGAATCCACCGGTATTGGGGCAAAACACCGACGTCGGCCCGGAACACCAAACGCGCCAACACATAGTAAAAGATCCGCCGTTCGTAAGAAATCCCCATACGTTCCGCAGTCTCAACAGATTGCCCCACCAGATTTGCGAGCTGTTCATCGCTATAGTCCCCGGCTACGTCTGAAAACTCGCGTCGCAGCGCCGCAACCGCACGCTGTCGATAGGCAAAATCCGCACTCACGGAGCCATGGGCAACCAGCAACTTCACAATTTTTGGATGTGGCTGCGCAAAGTTGATCGCCCGGTCGCCGTGAATATTCGCGCGATTGACGTCCGCACCGCGATCGAGGAGGAGCTTAACGATAGCAAAATGACCATCCTGCGCCGAACACATCAGTGCTGTAAATCCACCTGTATCCGCGCTGTTCGCATCGGCCCCTTGATCCAGTAGGGCTCGCACTTTGCTGGGATTCCCCCGATGGGCTGAAGAACACAAATTCCTGTTCAATCGTTTCTGTTTTTCTGCCTGTTCCTCACCTGCAGGATCTGGCACCGAGCCCTTTGTTCCATCCGCTGCCGCGACCAGTCCCGGAGCATTGTCGCCCGTAGAGTCTCGCTGACTGGCAGGGCCCGCTGGAGTATTTGTTTGGGGTTTCGTGGCACCACTACAAGTGATGAGGCTCATCAGAAAAATCGTTATCACGCGCAGCATAGCCCAAATTATTCGTTCATCCTACTTCATAGTCAAACGTAAATATCTAGCGGATGGGTATGCCCTTGTCGATTTTACGGGGATCACTTAACGATCCTGGTGATTCACTGTCGGTTTGGAACAATTCCTATCGGCAATTGTTGTATGAACAATTCGGATTCCAAGTTCCACAACCGTTTCGCAGCAAAATAGCGAATGCAGTGGCCAATTTGAAGCCCGTGTTCCCTAGAGAGCTGAACACGTAAATTCACTTTCCGACGCTACCCCTCGAAATCGCTGGCTACGTTGTCCTCCTTGACGGGACCCAACCCCGCCTGCCCACGCCCAAATACGGGCGAATCTATGATTGGTTGCGCCTGATTTTCGCCTGGAAACAGACGGTTGCATTGGCAGTGTCCGCCTCGCCAACGATTCCGATCCTTTACCGTCGATAAGCAACTTTACGTGTTCAGCTCTCTAGCGCAGCGACTTCAGAAATGTTTTGAGGTCAGCGCCACCATGCAATCAGCACGGTTTCGTCACAAAATAATCATTCGTTTCCACCTCCCGGGATCCCGCTCGTGACACTGAAAACAGACTAGTTATTGCTCGCGCGAAGGTATAAACTGGTGTTTGCGACATTGGCGCCGTTCTGAAAACGGACGAGCTGAATGACCCGCATCGCTTGCCCCGACTCGTCGAGCTGCCTTTGGGCAACCATTACTTCCTTGCCTTGAAAATAGGCGTAGGAGTTTAACTCTCGCTGCGACACTGCAACAATCGCAAGTTCGTCGGCCAACTCGCCTCCCGAGAAGGGCACTCTCTTGCCATCTGCTACACCACTAAACTCGACCCTATGATCACTTCCATCTGGGTCACTCTGGTGGATCGCAAAGTGAATGCGACCATCAACGTCTGTGATCCGATATGTGGCTGCAGTAGGAGGATCTCCTTGCTCGTATTCGCTCAGATGCGGCTGGAGAATCCACGTCCCCAGAAATCCAGCATATATCTTGGAACAGACCGTCAAGGTGAACCCTCGTGTTGTCTACACCGAACGTCAGCTGATTGCAACGATGCTACCCAAGCGTGATGTTGGCATCCGCCACGTTGTCAAGTCCGTCGGCGAGTGACGACCAATTCGCAGCAGTATCTCGTCCCGCCGCCTTTGCGGCATACACCGCGGCGTCCGCTCGCGCCAGAAGTTCGCGTACGGTCGTGGGGGCTGGGTAATGTCGAGACGGTTGATAGCTGGCCACGCCCACACTGATGGTTACTGAAATAGGTTCGCCAGCAACAACCGGTCGGCTCTCGCGGACATGATCGAGCATTCGGCCAGCAAAGGAGACTCCTGCACACTCGGTCAATCCACGCGCAATGATGATAAATTCGTCGCCTCCATATCGAGCGAGCACATCTTCACGACGCGCCGTGGATCTCATCGTGCCAACAACAGCTTTGAGGAGCCTATCACCTTCCAAATGTCCCAACGTATCATTGACTGTTTTGAAATGATCTACATCGATCATGAGAACCGTGAGCGGGACATGGTGACGTTTCGCAAAGGCCAGCTCTTGCTCCAGCCGCTCCATCAAATAACGACGATTTGCAATTCCCGTCATTGAATCCGTTGTCGCAGCCTGCTGTAGTTGCTCCATCAGCTCTGCTTCTGTCGGATCTTCAAACCGAACCCTGATGGTGGTATTGGGCGAAAACTGAATTCGATCGCCATCTCGAAGCTTAGACAGAGTTATTTTCTCTCCTTCAACATAGACGCCGTAGCGGCTTTCGAGATCACGAACCCAAAATTCTTGATCTCGATACTCGACCATCGCGTGACGACGAGATACCAGCGGATCGCTGATGCTAAGAGCGGTGTCTGCCCCGCGCCCAATCAGCGCATCCTCGGTTGAAACTTGGCAGTAGCGACCACGCGAAGGTCCAGTAACAATCATTAGCGCCAAACGGTTCGATGCCGGGAGCTTTTGGGGAGGACGAACTTCGATCTCCGTCTTTTCTTGAAAATCGCTAGCCACGCATCTTCAGCGTATCATGTCTAGTAATTCAGCGCGAAGTGCAATTCTCGTCCGCGCGAGTGCGATTCTGGCCCACTCGACAGTGGATACATCTGACCGATAGGTAGATACCGCATATCTCGATCCCATCGATACCAAGAAACGCAAAAGTCTATTTTCTGCTGCAGGTTGTCGGTAGGACATTCGTTCCAAAGGTGCCCACTACGTTGCCTGGGGTGTGGTAATTACAAACCCATAGTATCCCACCGCGACACATGGCGACTCCACAACCCAGCAAAGTAGTCTCCACCCATACCAACTGGGAAAAATGACCCGTCGACGCAGAGAATCCAGGGGCGCGAAAGTCATACTGATCAACCTCTTTATACCAACTACGAACAACGGCCTCCGCTGTCCCTGTTTCAGCAGGGGAAAAGAACGCTAGGTTTTCACCATAGCGACCACTCGGGTTGTGCTCAAAAGAACACTGATCGTCACGTAGTGCTGCCGCCCACTTTTGGGCAACAGCTGCGATCTTGTCTGACCATACTAGCGGTGGGGCACAGTGTTTCGCACGAACAACATTATGAGCAGCGACAATCTTCTGTTTTCTTCCCACGGGTTTTGTATGACTGCGCGTTGGTGGTACGCGCGCGCTCGTTTTCAACTGCGCAGATTGCATCTTGGGTCGCTGACGTGTTTCGTTTGGTGTCATTGGCCCACACGCCATTACTGTCAGGAAAATCACCGCTATAAATTTCCGACTCATATCTCTGAGGATAACAAATCTATCCATCATATCGAAGCACGGCGTAATAGCCCCTTAAAACCGGAGTCAGTTTGCGATCAAAATTCGGGGGAAACAGTGCCTCCATTCCCCAAACCAACAAATCAAACTAGCCCAGAAAAATCACGAATGCGTGCGAAGATCGTCAAAGGAGTTGTTTTCACACGGAGATTTTCGATTGCAGGGATTACTGGTTGTATTGCCAGATCGAAAATTTTTGTGTGGGAACAAGAACTTTGATGAGGGCGTGCGCAGAGCGTGATTTTTCCGGGCTAGACAAAACTGCCAATAATGGTGCTGCATACCGAGACAAAATCGTCTAACGCGATATCCATTTTTTCCCTATCCTTTTTTTGCTTCGCAATTCATGTTTCCAACCCCCTACTCCTGCTATTTAATGGGCCTCTTTTCTCTTGATCTCATTAAGGAGCAAACAATGAAACGTTTTGGCCTTGCCATGTGTCTTACGATGACCGCAGTCGCTTGTAGTGGCAAACAAGTTCCCACGCAAACAGCAGCTACAAACAACGTCTCTCCGCCACCAACAAAAGCGGTCGCACCAATCCCAGATAAATTCCGCACTGTAACCACTCACCTCACTGTAAAAGGTATTGATCGCGCAATTGAATTCTATACTTCGGCATTTGGTGCCAAAACGAAGTTTCAATTGAACAACCTTGACGGCACTCCGATGCATGTCGAGCTAATGATCGGTGACTCAATTCTAATGCTCGCAGAAGAAAACCCACAATATGGCAACAAGTCGCCATTGACTCTCGGGGGTACACCGGCGTCGGTTCAGCTTTTTGTGGAGGACTCTGACCAGGTATTTGCAAACGCTGTAGCAGCAGGAGCCACCATAGCGAAGCCACTCAAGAATCAATTTTGGGGCGACCGATATGGCGAGGTCACTGATCCCTTTGGTCACCGTTGGGGCATCTCCACTCGGATAGAAAACCTAACACCAGAAGAAATCGCGGCGCGCGCGCAAGCTGCTCTCGCGCCAAACGCTGAATCAAAACCAGAAACTGCACCAAAAACCGACGAAAAACCAGAGAAAACAAATTCCGTAACCGAGGCGTCCGAAGCCGCGACCGAAATCGCAACATCTGAAATAACCAGCAAACCTAAGGTGTCACCGATTCCCGAGGGCTTTCACACCATCACGCCATGGCTGACCCTCAAAGACACCGCAGCAGCGATCGATTTTTACAAGCAAGCCTTGGGCGCCAAAGAAGTCGCCCGGCTAGCAGGACCTGAGGGGCGAATCATTTATGCACTCATTCGCATCGGCGACTCCAACATCATGCTTGGTGATGAATCACCTGAGATGGGCTCCAAAGCCCCCCAGGCCTTCGGCGGCTCGCCGATGGACTTGATGATGTATATCCCCGATGTCGATGCAACGTTTGCGGCAGTCGTCGCTAATAAAGCAACGGTCAAGTCTCCTGTCGCCGACATGTTTTGGGGCGACCGATACGGTGCCGTCATCGACCCATTTGGATACCAGTGGGGCCTGGCAACGCATAAAGAAGATCTCACCCCCGAACAAATGATCGAGCGAATGAAAAAGCAAATGAAACCGACGAAAAAAATGGAAGAGAAGTTCTTACCAACAGAGACGCCCGCGCCGGCAGAGACACCAAGTCCAATCGAGAAAACCAAGACAACAGAACCCTCGGAAGAAACAGTACAAGAATAAGCGATCAGCCGTACCGCTGCCGTACCGGTCATGACACTCTCCCCCGTTGCGACCGGTACGGCAGTTTTTGCGCCCCATTCGCGGAACAAAAATACCTATTCCTCATTGACATCATCCGGCAATTGGAATATTTGGATATTCGGTTATTCGAATATTATGACGATTCGCGATATTGCTACGGTACACAGGGCGTTAGGTGACGAAACCCGACTTCGGCTAATGAACTTGCTCTTTCATTTCGGCGAATTGTGCGTATGCGATTTGGAAGGCGCGTTAGAAATCACCCAATCCAAGACCTCACGACATCTGCGTATATTAAGAGACGCACAGCTCGTTTTCGATCGGCGCGACGGTGCCTGGGTCTACTATAGGATTGACGCCTCTCTTGCGAAAACAGATCGCAATATACTAGACGCTGTCATCTCGTCACTCCGCGACTGCGCTACCGGGAAGCAAGACATCCTACGTGCGCAACAGATGCAGCAACAATGCAGTGAACGGACTCTCCCATGAACCCCCCCCCCTCCTCTACACTTCCGAACAAAAGCGTGGGCCGAAAAGTACTTGCCGAGGGGATTGGGACCTTTGCCCTGGTGTTTGCCGGGTGTGGCGCCATCATTGTCGATCAACAAACCGGGGGCAGTATTAGCCACGCCGGGGTATCTCTGACCTTTGGATTGGTCGTTATGGTGATGATCTACGCTACCGGTCACATTTCAGGTGCCCACTTTAACCCAGCGGTGACTGTCGCCTTTGCAATCACCAGACGTTTCCCATGGCGAGAAGTTCCGGCCTATTTGGCTGGCCAATTTACCGCAGCCATTGCTGCTGCGGGACTTCTACTTGTGCTATTTGGTGATGATACAAACCTTGGCGCCACAATGCCAAGTGGATCCATTGGTCAAGCGATCATTCTTGAGATTGTACTGACGTCTTTTTTAATGTTTGTGATCATGAGTGTGGCAACGGACAGTCGAGCTGTTGGCCAAATGGCGGGTTGGGCAATTGGCGGCACCGTCGCTTTGGGTGCTCTTGTAGGGGGCCCAATCTCCGGGGCATCCATGAACCCAGCCCGCTCTTTTGCTCCCGCACTCGCTTCTGGTGATATCTCCTATCTATGGCTCTACTTCATCGCGCCACTCATCGGCGCTACCCTAGGCGCTTTGGCCTATCAACTGGTGCGATGTGGAGGGGCGGTACAAAACGCGAAAGGCTGCTGCTAAAATGACTCGTCCAACCGGGATCCTATTCCTATGCGTTGCCAACTCGTCTCGAAGCCAAATGGCTGAGGGGCTAGCAAAAACGCTAGTTCCGCCCCAAATAGAGGTTTATAGTGCTGGCTCTGCACCGACCCAAGTGAACCCCTTTGCCATCAAAGCAATGGCTGAGATTGGGATTGATATTGGGAACCAACGTTCAACATCCATAGACGATATCCCAACAGAAAGAATTGGCACCGTATTGACACTATGTGCCGAGGAAGTTTGTCCTGTCTTTCCTGGCAATGTCGCATTGCACCACGCCCCTTTTGAAGACCCAGCAGCGGTAACCGGTAGCGACGAGGACAAACTCGCTGCGTTTCGACGGGTCCGAGACCAAATCCGCAAATACCTTCCAAATCTATTGACCTAACAGGTCGACAAACTGCAGACGAACGATCGACCAAAGACCACACATGTAAGCAGCTATCGCTGGGTTGCGCTCACTCCGGATTCACCCAAAAACCATCTCCCGAGTGGGGCCGCGCATTATACGCCTATCCAAGGCACAATCCCAAGCCGATTTGTTTTTCTAGGGTATATTTTCCTGAGAACCGTCAGCTCCATCACCGTTGAATTCATTCTTGACCCTACCTTCGCTCACAGGCACTCTTTACACAAGGGGAGGTGAGGCATGGACGCAATCAAAAAGGGCAGTCTCGAAAGAAGCGTTGCATCGCTGTTGCTTGCTGGCAGTTTTCGTGAGTCGATTGATAAACGCTGCGAGCTCGCAGAACGGGCATGGGAACTGGCAGAGGGATGTCCAGACGTCGTAGAGGGGTTGTTGTGTAGACTCGCGCGCGATTCTGTCCCAGTTGTCAGGGAATCCGTAGGCCGCGGACTGGCCCGCCTGCTGGAACACAGTGACTGTTGGGCGCGAACCCGCATCGTGTCAGAGTGGGCGGGCGGAAGCCACCCCTCCCAGCGCACAGCCATCGCCAGTGCGCTACGAAACCGGATTCCAGTCCTCGGTGCGCTTAGCGTACTAGAAGCATTATCTCGCGATAGCTATGCCGAAGTACGCAGAGCAGTATGCGAAGCCGTTTCCTGCCGCATGGAAGATGCGCCCAGGCGGTGCACAGATATTTTGATCTACGCGGCCCACGACAATCGTCGCTCTGTCAGAATCGTGGCGATCGATGGCCTGCAAAAGGCCGTCGACCTAGGCGTGTGGGAAGACGCGATTGATATGCTCATCGAATGTGCCGACGACGATGACGTGATTTGCGCCGAGCACGCTGTTGACGCAATGGTCAGCGCCTCGGTCGCACCAGCGAATCGGGCCTTGCACGGACTAGAAATCTTAGTCGCACATCCCGAGGATCACGACCCTGAGGTCATCCGACATGTCATTGATGATGTAACCCGGCTAGGTTGTCGGTCGCGAACCCATGATCAGGCCCTACGAGTGCTACGAAAACTCGAAAACCACCCGATTCGTTGGGTGCAAAACGACGCTCATCATGCTGTCGAAGTGATCGAACCCTCAACCCCACCGCAGACATAGAAAAATAAGGTAGTTAGACGCGCAGATCGCCAATGCGATGTGCGCAATACGCCGGCGGTGCGCAACCTTCGGGAATTTTTTGTCTTCCTAGAGTGGTAGGGGGTAGTAACGACCAAATACTGCCAACGGTTTTTCGCCTCAGTGAGTCCTACTGATGCTGCGAAACCGGATGGTGAAAACATCTAGGAATTCTTTGGGGAATCGACAATGATTAAAAATTACAAACATAGCGTTCCGTTATTGTTTTTAATAGGGATTGCCGGGATCATGATCGTCACCGGTCACAACAGGGCAAATCGTCCAAACATGCTCGACAAAATCGGCAATGCACTCACACCCACGAGCGCATCTGCCCAGAGCCTCGCCCCAAACGGTGCCATCGCCGACGTTGCTGAAAAGGTTGTTTCCAGCGTAGTGAATATCTCCGCGACCAAGATCACCCGTAGTGCTGGACGCAATCGTTTATCTCCCTTTCATAGCGATCCTCTATTTCGCGATTTTTTCCGAAAATTCGATTCTGTGCCATCAGAACGGCGCCAACGCAGCCTCGGTTCTGGCGTATTGGTAAGCCGCGACGGCATCATTCTCACGAACAACCATGTCGTCGAACAAACCCAGGATATCCGTGTCACGCTCACAAACGGCGGTGAATACGACGCAGAGGTTGTCGGCACAGATCCCAAGAGTGATGTCGCCGTCATTCGGCTAAAGGGAAACATCAAAAATCTAAAGCCTCTCCGTTTCGGCGACTCCGATAGCATGCGTCTCGGCGAAGTTGTTCTCGCCATCGGAAACCCGTTTGGCGTAGGCCAAACGATCACCATGGGAATCATATCTGCAAAGGGACGAGCCAATGTTGGAATCGTCGACTACGAAAACTTTATCCAAACGGACGCTGCCATCAACCCGGGCAATTCTGGTGGTGCACTCGTTAACCTCCGGGGCGAACTCATCGGTATCAATACGGCAATATTAAGTCGTTCGGGTGGATACCAAGGCGTAGGTTTTGCAATCCCCTCCAATATGGCCCGCGCGATTATGGGGAGCCTCGTAAAAAACGGTAAAGTTGTTCGAGGATGGTTGGGTGTTGCAATTCAGGCGGTGGACAAGAGCCTAGCCAATGCACTTGGACTACAATCCACCGACGGTGTCCTGATCGCAAACGTCCAATCCGGTAGCCCTGCAGCCAATGCTGGTGTTCTTCGAGGTGACGTCGTGATCTACGTCAACAAAACAAAGATTCGCTCCCCTAGCCACCTCCGCAATGTAATTGCGAGCCAGAGTCCTAAGTCTCGTGTTGCCCTTCAGGTTTTGCGTAATGGGAAATCAAAGACGATTACAGTTGCACTCGGATCTCTTCCTGGCCCCCGCACTGCGACCCACAAGGCAAATCCAAACAAACAGAACAAACAGCTAGCGGGACTACAAGTGGTCAATCTCACCCCACAAACGAGACAGCAGTTTCGAGTTCCCAACCAAGTACAGTCAGGTGTCGTTGTTGCTGCTGTGACGCAAGGAAGCAAAGCCGATCGCGCAGGAATCCGCCCCGGCGATGTCATCATCGAGCTCAATCGCCAACCAATAAGCACGTCAAAATCCTTCTACCGGGCAGCAAAGCGCGGCAAAAGTGAACTATTGCTGCTAGTACAACGAGGCGATGCGGTAATCTATCTTGTCCTACACGACAAATAACACTGCCCTCTAAGGACCCGCCAAGAAATAATCTGCGCATTTGGACGCCGATCCATCCCGCTTGGGATCGTTGCTCGTCGGTTGCGTAGAGCGACTCCTAACCAAAACATCTCTAAGTCGCTGTTTTGGCTCAAAGTTGTCGACGGCACAAGCTGGCTTAGGGCTATGCGCCCTTCTCGCGCCTTCCCAATCGGGCGCCTCGACGCCCAAATCGACCAATTTATTTCTTGGCAGGTCCTGAGTCATCTCAAATCCTGGCTGGCCAGGTGTTTTGGGGGTCGTCGCGACCAGCGTGTGAATTTCCTGCAGTATGCAGGACATCGCTGTGTGGGACTTTACCCTCCATGTATTTTGTGTCTGGCAACGAGTACAATACCGTAAGTGAAGGTCTCCCCCCGAACAGCTCGCGAGATCGCGTTTGATGCCTTCTTGCGCGGTTGGATCGACATCGCCACAATCTGGGAAATCGCCCAGCGAGAGACCGATCAGCCTCATCTGTCAAATGAAGAGTTATTCGCAAAGTATTTGTCACCAGAGCGACTGAGTACCCTGGAGAAAAGCACTGTGGAGGGAATTACCGACAGAGACACCGATACCATCGGTCTGCACACCTCTGGGACTTCTCGGTTAGAGCTCGTTGACGCATCCAAACCAGCGGTGCAACTACGCCCCTCAGGACCGATTGACGCATCCCTACTCCAGGAAGCGCAACGCCTCCGTCGATCAACAACAAATATTCGCGAAAATCGCTACGTCCTTGGACAGCAACTGGGGGGCGGTGGTGCTGGCCGAGTGATGGCTGCATTTGATTGGGTGATTGGGCGAGCTGTTGCGCTCAAAGTGGTCAACAAAGGGCGAGAGGCAGCAGATGACTTTGTTCACCGTTTCCTAAAAGAGGCCCAAATCACTGGCCAACTGGTTCACCCAAGCATCATCCCTATCTACGACCTAGGTTCACTTGCGGATGGACAACCGTGCTACACAATGCCAATTGTAAAACATCACTCTTTGGCAGACGTCCTATACGGCGAAAATACCAAACATGCCTGGCCGCTATCTCGCGTTTGCACGGTATTTGTCCAAGTATGCCGAGCGATGGCCTATGCGCACTGGAAAGGGGTTGTTCACCGCGACCTTAAACCGCAAAACATTCTACTCGGTGACTATGGTGAAGTCTACGTCTCGGATTGGGGAGTCGCCCGCGTGATGGGTGAAGATTGGGAATCTGTTACCACTGAAGCCCCCCAAGCGGCGAAGGTCGCTTTGCGAGACACGCTACAACGGGACACAAAACAGGGGACAATCATCGGGACTCCGGGCTATATGGCTCCAGAACAAATCCGTGCAGAATGGTCCACGCTGGATCATCGGGCAGATCTATTCGCACTCGGAGTGATTCTTTACGAGATACTGACTGGCCAACATCCTTTCCAAGCAAAGTCGATCGTCGAAAGCTTTGCAAACACCGTAGAAAAAAATCCCGTTCCACCAACACAAATCTCCATTAGCTGTCCGTTGGTCCTTGAGGATCTGTGCCTCAAACTACTCGAGAAAGACAAAAACAACCGACCAGCATCTGCTGCAGTCGTCGCCGCAGAGATCGAGGCGTTCTTGGAGGGGGACAAAGAACTCAAACGCCGCAGACAAGAAATCGCAAAACTTGTTGATCAAGCGAAAATCCCCGCACGGTTCTACAAAGCTCTTCGTGCAGAGCGAGACCGCCTACTCGACGAAGCGCGCTCGATCCTTAGCGACCTAAACCCCTGGGACTCCGTTACACTCAAACGGGCGGCGTGGCAACGGCAAGAGAAAGCTCTGACCCACGAAACAGAGCAGGCACGTGCTCTGGCCCAAGCTGTCGATCTATATTCTCGGGCACTCGGCCAAGACCCTGACTACGCGCCGGCACGGCTTGGTCTCGCAGATCTATTTTGGGCGTGTGCACAACAGGCAGAAGCAGACCGCAACGATACGAACCGATCCTACTACGAATCGTTAGTGCGCGACTATGACGACGGCCGCTACGCGACAATACTAAGCTCAGATGCGCGTATCGACATACGTTCGATCGCATCCGGTGCCGAAGTCCTGCTCTACCAATACAAAGAAAAGGACCGAGTTCTGGTTCCGAGCAAAGAACAGCACCTCGGGACAACACCGATTATCGAAATGAGTTTAGCACCGGGAAGCTATTTACTGATTCTCCGCCACGAGAGATTTCGCGATGTTCGCTATCCACTCTTGTGCCGACGCCGAGAGTATCTAAACCTAAAAATATCTCTATTCAAAGACAATGAAATCGGCGATGGATTTGTTTACATTCCCGCTGGATTCAGCTTATTTGGCGGAGATCCCGACGCACAAGTAGATCCGCTACCGTCTGAAGAGATCCGACTCGAAGATTTCGCAATCGCCAAACACCCAGTAACATTTGGCGAATATCTTGAGTTTGTTAACGACTTGCACCAAGAAGATGCCAAGCAAGCACAAATGCGACTACCGCGACATGCAAGCAATAACAACCCCTTCGTTATCCTAAACGACCAAGGTGTTTGGGTCCCTTCCTATGAAGGAATCATTGCAACACCGGGACGGATGTTTTGCTCTGAAATTGACGTGGCAAAGGTTCCTGTTTTCTCGATCAGTTGGTTTGACGCGATCGCTTTTGCCTCTTGGCGCAGCCGCCGCGACGGCATCCAATATCGCCTCCCGACCGAGGCCGAATATGAGAAGTCATCTCGTGGAGCCGATGGCCGATTCTTTCCCTGGGGAAACCACAGTGATCCAACCTTTTGCAAGATGCGCAAATCACGGCCAGGGTATTGCCAGCCGGAGCCAGTGGGGACCTTCATCACCGATCAAAGCCCTTACGGAATTTGTGACCTCGCCGGTGGTATCCGCGAGTGGGCCGCCGATATTCACAACGAAATTTCCGCAGAAACTGCTCAAGCCGCTGATGATACCTCACCGAACCAACACGCAGACCTACGCGCAAGCCGCGGAGGTGCGTGGGCCAACACAATGCCCCTAGTTCGTGCTTCATCACGGATCCTACACTTCGCATCCAGCCGCTCTTCCACCGTCGGAATGCGCCTCGCCAAAGACATCCGCAAATAATACCGAAAGTTCTCGCTGGTTGAGGAGTCCAGGAGTCTGGTGTGAAACGAGCGAGGAGCCCGAGATGCGAGGCGGAGTGAGAACCGGATCGCAGCGTACTTATGTACGTGAGATTCCCCCCCTGAGATCTACCGGGCGGGGCAGCCCCCCCGAAGCGGAGCGACACTGCCAGCGCAACCATTCGCCTCCGGGTATTAGCCAGTTTAGACCTAGAAACGGTACCGTGTGTACGACTGTGTGTCGCAGATCGGAGCCCGCAGCCGTTTCACACCAGGCTCCTAGTACTACTTGGTCACTTCCGCGTAGACTGCGGATGCACCAAACGGTCCCTATGCGGTTTACGTCCTCGCTCCCTCGGTCAACGTACATCAAGTACGCCTTGGTCGGTCGCTGTGGGCGCACTCGCATAGGGCCTCGTTTGGCACATTCCTCGCTCCTCCACCGAAGTGACCAAGTAGTACTAGCGGGCCATGGCGTGGCGGGCCAACCGCGCTCCATTCTGCGCGGCCTTATTGGTGGGATCACGAGCGAGCACTTCCTCATAGTTCTTGAGTGCCTGACGATATTTTCCCTTCTTATAGTACAACTGACCAAGAAAAATTCTAGCGGCAGTCCCTCCCCCTTTACGCAATGAACTATTTGCGTATTTAAGTGCTCTATCGATTCTTTTCTGCTCGAACGCTACTTTGGCAAGCCCGAGCAACCCCGCTGCTTTTCGATGGTTGCCACTCGCGACCCGTTGATAGAGTGTCTTTGCCTTTGCCCATTGCAGGCGACGACGGTGAGTACGCGCCCTGCTCAGTAGCGCGTTTGCTTCCGCCTTTGTCGGTGGAGGCTGTTGTGATTTGCCTACGGAATCTGTCCCATCGAGATGCTTCGCGCGATTCGGCTGAATCAAAACCTTTTTGTTTTCTTTCGCATTGCTCTTCGCGGATGATTTCGTTGAGCGAGTGGTCTCTTTTTTGCTAGCCCGTCTACCTCGACTCCGTGAACGGCGGACAGATTTTTTCGCAGCGGCATCCACTGGCATCCTATCCGTGACCCCAGCATCGCTCGCCGCGATCCCCTCAAGTGTCCCCGCATCCACTCGCACCGCCGCCGGACGAGTATTGCCACTAAAAATAGCAATCACTATCGTGACAGCAACAATTACAATAATCCCCCCCAACACAGTCCACAATCGATTATTTCTAGTCAGCCTCAACGTCGTTGGGAACGTTGGGTCCATAGTGAAATCGACCTGGGACGGATCTGTCAGTCCTGATATAGGTTGGTGTCGACGCGAAAACGAATCGGATAGTGCCGGCGTAGAAGCGATCCCCAACATGTTTGCGACAGCAGGCCCCCTACCTGACAGACACTTTGTCAGCTCATATTCGAACGCTTCCATTGAGATTGGTCGATCTGCTGGCTCGCGCGCCATCGCACGCAAAACCAAGGTATTGACCTCATCAGGCAAGTCAGTACGAATCTCCTTGGGCGGCTTTGGATCAACCGTCGCCTTTTTGGTTAGGATCTCCATAAAATTGTCACCGGAATATGGCGGACACCCAGTGAGCATCTCGTACAGAATCGCGCCTACAGAATAAACATCACAACGCACATCGGCCGGTTTGCCCGCTGCCTGTTCCGGGGCCATATATTCCGGGGTTCCCATCGCCATGCCCGGACTTGTCAATCGCTTCGCCCGGACTGCCTCGGCTTCGGTGTTTTTAGCAATGCCAAAGTCGAGAACCTTGACAAAATCTGCGACCCCTTCACGAATGGTTAAGAACACATTTTCTGGCTTCAGATCGCGGTGAACAATATTGACAGCATGGGCAGCGTGAAGCGCACGGCAAATTTGCGTAACGATTCGTAGTGAGCGATCAACGCCCAAGGCTCCCTCACTATCGATCACATTGGCAAGCTCATCCCCCTCTAGATACTCCATAACAAAATAGAACGAGCCATCACTGGTCGTCCCAGAATCCGTCACATCAACAATATGGGGGTGCCCAATCTTCGAAGCAGCACGGGCTTCTCGACGAAAGCGTTCGACGAGATCCGGCAGCCTCCCGTAAACTTGGTGAAGAATCTTAATCGCAACCTGCCGACCGATATCGACGTGTTCACCGAGATAGACCCTCCCCATCCCACCTTCGCCAATCAGCTCACCAATTCTATATCGACCATCAATCACGTGATCCACGCCGGGCTGTGTCGCCGCAACAGCGTGCGCAAGCTGTGATCCACCACCAGCATGACCGACACGGACCGTATGATTGTCGGCGTTTGCAACCCTCGATATTTGACGCCGGTCTGTCTCGTTCCGACGATCGCTCGTCTCCCTGCGATCGTCGCCAGCTCTGCCCGTTTCGGCCAGCCCCACGGTTGTCCGACCATGTGCATTGCGCTCTACCATTCTCCGAAGATCATCGGTAGGCGGCAACGTGTATGCACGTTGGCGAATACTCTCTAACAACTGATTCCGTTTGGCACGCTCAGTCTCGATGTCAGCAGCAAACAATCGGATCATGAATGACTCTATGCTAGCCGAATCGGTGCCAGGAGCCTCCCTCGCCAACCAGCGCGATAGCGCTGCACGAAAGTCGTTAGCGTCTGCGTAGCGCTCTTCTCGTGCCGGTGACAGCGCTCGCGTGCAAATCAAGTCAAGTGACTCGGGGACCCGCGGAGCACGCTTGGACGGCGACAAAATCGTTGGGTCTTTTGCGCGATTTAGCAACTCTTGCGGTTTGGCTTTCCCCGGAGGGAAAAGCTGCCGTCCGGTGAGCAGTTCCCAAAGAATAATCGCCGCTGCGTAGACATCGGAGCGACCGTCCAGAATCTCCCCAGCAGCCTGCTCAGGGGACATATAAGATACTTTCCCGTAAATGATCCCTGGCGCCGTTTTTTCGAGCTTTAGTGTCGACGCTGCCAGACCAAAATCTGTCAGTTTTAGTTCGCCCTGATAGGACACCAAAACGTTGGGTGGAGACACATCTCGATGTACAAGCTGCAAGTCGCCAAAGGAGTGAGCGTAGGCGAGTCCTCGGCAAAGTTCCTTGATCAAATAAACAGCGACATGCACAGGAAATGCGACCGCCTTCTTCGCGCAACGATTCCACATCGCTCGAAGATCCTTGCCCTCAATAAACTCCATCGCCAAAAACAATTCACCATCAACTTGGCCGGCATCAAAGACAGGCACAAGATTGCCATGAATGAGCTTTACAACGACCTTCGCTTCGTCACGAAAGCGGGCGATGTACTCTTTGTCAGCGAGATGCGGTAGGACCGTTTTGATGACAAGTAGTCGCTCAAGCCCCCTATCTCCGGTTGCTGCAAGATACAACGCTCCCATGCCCCCTTGTGCGAGTGGCGCCAAGAGCTGGTACTTCCCGAACTTCCTAGGAAAATTATCTTCCATGACCCCTAGGTGCGGGGATAAAACAGACAAACAACCGCAACCCGTAGCGTATCATGCCGGACACCCACCCCCAATAGCGACCGTCCTAGCGACATTGCTAAGCAACCAACATTCCACGTAAGATACAAGATACCACATTGCAACCACTTACCTTAACCTACACAGGATTCACGCCATGGCCGGCGAAACCATCCTAATCATTGATGATAGTCCCACAATCGTGCGGCTCGTCCAGCTTGTGCTCACGAAAGCGGGCTTCCACGTCGAATCCGCAAATGATGGTGATACTGGCATAGAATCCGTTCGCACCACGCAACCTGATCTCATTCTCCTAGACTTTGTGATGCCAAAAATGAATGGATATCAGTTTTGTCAAGAATTACAGCGAGATCCCGAGCTAAAAAGCACACCTATCGTTTTGATCAGTGCCAAAGGTGAGGAGGTCGGCGATCGCTTTGTCAAAGTGATGGGCATCGTAGACTATATCACCAAGCCTTTTTCTCCCGAAGCCTTACTCGCCGTGGTCCATCACACGATTCAAAAGTACCGGCACCGGGAACACGACAAATATACGCCACCCTTGATCCACGGGGCTAATGAGCTACTTCCGATAGAAGAGGAGACAAAACTCACCAGCGAGGCATTGAATCGGGCTCGCAGACAACTGATCGATCACTTGGTAACCCAGATCAATCAATCGGATTCAGAAATTGATACGAGCCAACTCGACGAAATCGCCAGCCAGGCGTTAAACGATCGTACTCTCTCGGAGATCATTTTATCGGTACCGAGCCCATCGCTACATGGAGATTTGCGCGTCTTTCCAATCGCCGAGGTACTCCAGCTCCTCGATGCGCAAAACCAAGCCGGAGTCCTTTCTGTCTCCCGGGCGAAAGGGAACGTCAACATCTACTTCGATAAGGGACGGATTAGCCTTGCAATCGCGACTGGAATCTCGGAAGAGTACCTATTAGGGCGTTTTATCGTAGAAACCGAGCGAATGACCCAACAGGACTTCGATGGGTTCCTCGAATCGCGTAATCCTGGCTCTAAACTCATTGGCACTCAGCTCGTTCGACTGGGGTACATTAGCGAAGAAGATCTCGCGACGTCGCTCAAACGACAAACTTGCGAGCTCATCTATGAGATTCTACGTTGGAGTTTTGGGGAACTTTACATTTCAGCGAGCATTTGACCTGCCACCTGCAGCAGAACAAGCTGCGTTGTCCTTGGGCGTAGAAGAGATTCTCATGGAAGGATTCCGGCGCGTCGATGAATGGCACCTGATCGAGCGTGAAGTAACCGACTTTGATCTTGTCTTTCTTCGCAACGAGGACGCAATCGCTCAAATGGGGCAACAGCGACTGACCAGAGAAGAAGTCGCAACTCTTGAGTTGGTCAATGGGAAACACTCCGTAAAGGATATCGTTCGTCGTTCCCGGCTCGGCTCGTTTGAGGTGTCAAAAATGTTGTACCGACTCCTCTCAATCAAACTCATCCGAAGGCGGGTTCTCCCCGTTGCCGTATGATTTTCGCCCGCACGAATCCGGTAGGATCGAGGGATGAGCTCAAAAGATAAGGATCACACAAGGAGCCCCCAGCTGCTTCCCCTTTGCCGTCAGACAGCCTGGGCGCGAGCGAATTGCAGATGCTGCGCCGCTTCTTTCGCGATGAAGTAGAAGACACACTCGAACGGATCACAACAC
>CBDCWZ010000058.1:0-17796 GCA_965223575.1 Kofleriaceae bacterium | reverse complement strand
CAGCGTGAACGTGGCAGACTGCCGCAGTGAGGTTTCGCGCTCCTGCGAATGTGCTCCTACGGCGAGCACAATTAACATTGATGCTGGCGACCTTGGTTCCTACAGTACTCATGACCGCTTTGGGAATTGTTTTGCTGGCAATGGGTTCTCGCTCCCTCACCATCGTCGTTGGTGTTCTCGTGGTCGCATTTTGCGCCTCATCCGTCACGGGGTACATTTTGGGTTCTATTTTTGTGAGTCGGGGCGCCTCGGTCGCCCGCGTTCAACATGACTATCTGTCGTCAGTCTCTCACGAGCTACGAACTCCCCTCACATCCATGCGCCTCTTTGTTGAAACCCTGCAAGACGGCGCCCCCTTGGATGAGGAACAAAAGCGCAAATGTCTCGATCTGCTGCATCGTGAAACACGCCGACTCGAGGGCCTCGTCACCGGACTCATCGAGCTCACGCGACTGGAGACGGGCCGACGTGAATTCGTTCGCGAACCGGTAGCAATCAAAGCAGTGATCGTAGATGCACTCTCAGCTTTCGATGCTGCGACCATCAGCAGCCCCGTGCAAATCGAAATCGACTGCGAAGAGAATCTCTGGGTGCTCGGCGACCAGGCTGCGCTGGCGCAGGCGGTTACCAATTTGCTTACCAATGCCTGGAAATACACCCCTCCAGAGGACAAACAGATTACCCTTCAATGTCGAAAGAGCGGCGATAAACACGTAGAGCTCGCGGTTACAGACAACGGTATTGGGATCGCACGAAACGAACAGGGACGTATCTTTAACGAGTTTGAGCGAGGCTCGGCTGCCCAAACGTCCACCACAGGTAGTGGCCTAGGGTTGGCGATCGTCCGAGCCATGGTCCGCGCCCACAAGGGCAAAGTAGAGGTAAACTCAAAACCAGATGCTGGTGCTGAATTTCGGATTCGATTGCCCCGCCTCGCCTCCCCCACGGGTTGACGACTCCTCGATAACACGACCACAAGCGACTTAGATTAATGATGAACAATCGACCAGGACCGGCTCCAAAGCATCGAGAGAGCCCCCTAATGGAACGTGCTACGATCTTAATCGTTGAGGACGACGATGCAATCGCCACCGGGCTCGCGCTCAATTTGCGACTTGCCGGTCACGAGCCCATTACCGCGTGTGACGGCGAAAAAGCGCTTTCTACCATCGAGGCTGGGGGACTCAACCTCGTCTTGTTGGACATTAACCAGCCCAAAAAGGATGGATTGGGCCGTATTGGGGCAACTCCGCCGCGCAGGAAACCAAATCCCAGTCATTGTCCTTTCGGCCCGAGAGGGCGAATACGACAAAGTCGCCGCTTTGCGACTGGGGGGCAGACGACTACGTAACAAAGCCCTTCGCACTGGCGGAGCTTTTGGCACGGGTCGATGCCGTTTTACGTCGCACCATGCCAATTGGCGCCAACGGATAATATCACGGTTTTTGGGGATGTAGAAGTAAGTCTTCAGACACGCAGCGTTCGTCGCACCTCTCGACAGGCTGAGGGCTCTCCACAAGCTGAGGACTCCCAGGAGATCAAATTGACGCACCGCGAATTTGAGCTCCTGGCGTACTTCTTGCGCCACCCGAACCGAGTATTTACCCGCGAAGAATTGCTGCTCGAAGTGTGGCAGACCCGGAGCGGCTTCACTACGCACCGTAGACAATTTTCTCGGCCAGCTAAGAGCAAAGCTTGAAGATGACCCCGAGCAACCCAAAATTTCGTAACCGTACGCGGCAGCGGATACCGGTTTGACCCCTAGCCCACCGAGACCGATCACAACCGCTGCGCAAACACACCGTGAGCCACCATACAATTGGGAGCCAAAGAATGCACGATTCGAGCACCAATTGACACAGAAGGAAAGGTGGATCCCTGCTTGCAATCGCGAAAGGAGAGGGCTAAAAACTTGCGGAGTCGTCGGAATGAATCCACTCTCGAAAGTCTTGGCGCACCTTCCTACAAACATGCTGGCAAAGCTGCTGCTGCTCGCTTCCGTCGCTCTCGTTTTTGACGTTGCCGTCGGTGCATCCGCAGCGGATGCCAACACGCGAAAATCTCCCAAAAACGCTACCGCACCCATGTTATTGAGACCGGGGAAACGCTGTGGGAAATATCCGGTCGTCACGGTTGCGACGTCGATGATGTTGTCGAGGCAAATCCAGCCATATCGGCATCCCAGATTGTCGCTGGCCAGCGACTGTTCATTCCCCGTTGCAACAAAAAGCGTCGCCGAACCGTAACCGCATCCATCGACCTGGTCCATCAAGTTTCTAATCGAGAAACTCTTGGCCACATTGCTCGTCACTACGGTACAACAGTCAACATGATTCGCCGCCGCAATCGCTTGTCCAGCGATATTATCTATCCGGGGCAACGTCTCAAAGTCGTTCCCGGGATCGGAAACGTTCAACACACGGTTCGCGGCCAAAGTATCGGACTCCCCTACGACGGCAGCCTCACCCGCGGTGTGCAACTTCCGGCAGGACGAGGTTACCACCGTAGGCGCCCCCACCGTCCTGGGGGGCAACCCATGTTATCCGCCACCTCCAGCGAGCCATTCGGATTACGCGCAAACGCCATCCCAGACTTCACAAAATCTCCATAGGTGATATCTCAAGATCAACCGGCGGCAAACTCGCACGTCACAAATCCCACCAGTCGGGAAGAGACGTCGACATCGGCCTATACTTCAACAAAGCCCCTAAGGGGTATCCAAAACACTTCGCAAAAGCGACGTCCAAAACGCTCAACAAAAGCGCAATGTGGACCCTGCTCACGACCCTTGCCTCCACCGCAAAAACCAAGAACGGCGTCGAGCTGATCTTTCTCGACTACTCACTCCAAGAGGCGATGTACAAGTGGGCCAAAAAGCGCAAGGTCACCAGCCGAACCCTAAAATCCATGTTCCAATACCCCCGCGGAAAAACCGCTCCATCGGCATCATCCGCCACGAACCCGGACACAAAAACCACCTCCACATCCGGTTTCAGTGCCCGGTCCGCGACAAGACCTGCGACTGACAGTCACAACACGACCAGTCACAATACGACCGATTTGCCCTCGTTGCGCGAACAATGGCTTGGGGCAAATCATTCTCCATTGGGCTCCGAAACGCCCCATGGTCGTATCTTGGAAAAAAAATGGTGGATAACGATAATTTTACTAGCAATGCTCATCGATGTGGCGGCGGTGATGAGGATTTTGTTGCACCGGATCTACTCGCAAATAGTGCCCTAATTAGCGACGGAATGTGGCCATACGACAGGTTCCCTGTCGATCGAGTAAAGGACGTGTACGACGTGACCGTCACCGACTCCTGGTTAGACAATCTTCGCAGCGCAACTGTGAATATTGGTGGCTCGGGTGCTTTCGTTTTCTAGCGACGGTTTGGTTGCTACCAACTATAGTTCGGTGCAGTTCTGCGTGCAACAGCTCGCAAATCGGGGAGACAACTACTTTGGCACCGGCTACCTCGCCAGTAACCGTGATGATGAAGTCAAATGCCCTGACAGGGTCGCTCGCGTGACCGTAAAAATTGACAATGTCACCGAAATAGTAGACGCGTTACCAGAGGATCAAAGACAACAACGCTACGACGAGCTCGCCGAAGAATGCGAACAGACCGATGGCGTTACCTGCACGCAAGTGACTTTCTTCAACGATACATTTCGCTACCTTTATCATCAACGCACCTACAACGATGTACGACTAGTGATGGTCCCAGAGCTCGACGTCGGAAACTTCGGTTTTTCTGTGGATGACTATCAATATCCGCGGCATTCTTTCAATGTTGCGTTTGTCCGGGTCTACCAGGACGATGGAACTCCCGTGACTCCAAGGCACCACCTTCGCTTGAGTACCAATGGACCACTAGAGCAAGCGGAGCCCGTATTTGCGACAGGATTTGGCAGCGTCCCCTGGCGACTCACATCAGTGGCCGATGACGAGTTCCGGGCACAAATCGTGCTCCCGATGGAAACAAAATAGACAATACGATTCAAGCTGTGAACCTCGATTTTGCTGCACGATCCGAGGATGAAAATGTGTTTCTAACTAGCGAGGTCCGAGTTTGGGCATCATTCCTCCGGAGACAGAAAGGATTGACCTCAGCGCTTGGTCGTGAAGATCTTCGCAATCCGCAGCAGAACGCGAAAAGAACATTATTGATCGCATCAAAGCAGATTCCGCATTGACGAAGTTTTGATGGAATCTTCGACACGTGGCGCCGTTATCGCCGAGACATTTCTGACACCGAGCCCCGGCGCGATTTTGATACGCAACGGTCTGCGTGGTTCGATTCATTCAATCGCCGATCAGATAGTCAGGGGGGAAACAAACCTCAACACTGCTCCATTATTAGACACCCATGAGAACTTCTTCATCGCACTGCAAGAAGACTTGCTGATCGCGTTGCTCAATCTAATCAAAGAAGAGCTGGGCACCGACGATCTCTTCTTGCAAGATTTGCTAAATGGTCAAACGATACAAGAGGTCGCAAGCGCAGCTGCCAACGATCAAACTGTGCTAGATCCAACCGAGCGAGAAAAACTCACTGGACTCAGCGACCTTCAACTCGAGCAACAGGGCGGTCGGATGATTCAACTTGCGCTGGTAGAGAAGAAGCACCGCAGTTTGCGCAGTGATGAGGTTAAAGCGCTGCGTGATGCCAATCCAAAGGCGGATTTTGGACTCAATCAGCGAAGCGTACTACGCGGTCCTCGGCGACCTCCAAGCGCCCGAAACCGACGGCACGATTCGACTCTCTTTCGGGCTGACCTATGGCTACCAAGAAGACGATGACGACGTGATACCGTGGCAAACAACCTTTTCAGGGATGCTGGATAAGGCTGAGTCTGATAAGGACAACTATGTTCTCCCGGACCGCTGGATCAATTCGGATCTCAACTCCAAGACACCGATAAACTTTGTCTCGACTCACGAAAACGTTGGCAACGTCATTGTCAACGCAGCGCAGGAGCTCATTGGCATTGGGTTCGACTCAAACCAGTACTCGTTTGCCCGCGAACACTTTGCGACAATTCCGAAAGCCAGGTCTATTGCCGTCCACTCCCTAGGCATCCTCCGAGTGTTGTGCACAGTATACCAGGCTGAAAGCCTCGTCGACGAAATCCTCAACAAAGAATCCTCTTGCGCAGAAATCTAGCCCGCTTGTTCCCACCGCCTAATTACCTCATCAACATTCTCGAGACTCGGCAACTCTTTCGGGAATAGGTTCGCGCGCAGTTCGCAGCGCACACCCAGAATACCACACGACCTCAACCTCTTGCGTGATCTGCTCTCAACGACTTGCGCGCGCATGTTTGAGCACGAACCCATTCCCAAAAGAGTTGCCACAACCGGTCGCGATCACTCGATTTCGCTGGCAACGCCTAACCAATTAACTCGCATTCTCGCGCAATTGCGCAACCATGACGGTGTACGCAGTCATATTAATAATCTCCTCGACCGAGCATTCGGCCTGTAGCAAAGATACTGGTTTTCTGTTTCAATCAGCGGACAGGCGCGTGGAGGTGTCAGTATATGGTTTGGTCAAACTGCCGTCTGAATTGTGGATGCCAGCTTCAACGGATGCTTCCAGCAGCTGCTCGGGGGTCATTGCTTGGATCTCAGCAATAATTTCCCTCAGCTCATTTTCATGAGGAATCGCGGGAAGTAAGGACCCGTTTTTCTTGCTATTTGCTACGCTCATTCCTGCACCATTTCCTACCCCAAGTATGGCCTGAAAACGCCCAAAATGCAATCGAGGTTTCGCACGGCTACCTGTACATGGCTTTGACGATGGATAAAGGAACCTTCAACACGGGTCCACCTTCGGTGAAGCATCCACAGAACCGTATCAAAAATTTTTCCTCGCTTTGTTTCAAGGCGATTGAGCAAAAAATTAGCACGGCGCAATCCTTATACCGGAGCAACTTATCAGGGGTCTCTCCTTTGTTCTCAGGAGGTTTGGCCCCCTGTTTATTTAACAGAGCTAGGTACGGTTCATACGTTGCGGCGATAAGTTCTGTGAACCGAGTGTCCATCAGGTCAAAGCAGTCACCAAGTTGAAGGATTTGCACCTACGACCGACGGGGTTCTCACTTTCCCCCTCGCTACCTGATCACGAGCAAACTTCAAAGCCCGGTCCGCTCCGTACTCCCACAAATAGACGCCAGCACCCAGCCAATCGTAAAGATTACGGCTTTTCTTGAATACGGATCCGCGGAGCAGATGATTAGCAACATTCTCATCGCAGCCGTGATAGGCGATGATTGTTCGATCGTAGCGCATGTTCAGCATTCGTATCACAACGCAGGGGAGACCTACCACTAGTAGGCGATACCGGTTGTGGTTCGAAACGAAATGCGTCCGATTTTCGGACTCCAAGCATCAACTAAACTGCGGCTAGAACCACGACAGGATTTGCAAACAGCGGTTCCGAGATCAATTGATCGTAGTTTAAGTATTGTTGAGATGTCACTCTGAAGCTCCCGAATGGATTGCTCAGTACCATACCAAATTTCCAGCCCTCTGCTTCCCTAAATTCATATTGTTTACGGCAAAGCGCCTCACAGAATTCGGACGAAATTTCTATGTTCCCGGACGTTCCTGCACCTACGACCAATGATTAAGGGCAAATACAAGCAACTCGTCGTCATATGCTTAGGACAGATAGTTTTGGGTCGCCTTGGGATTGGTCGAATAGATTTCATCTCCGGCTTCCGGGCGAGGTATTACGGCGCTAAGCGCCTAGATTAGCCTTGAGAATAGATCGCACGCATCGCGAACCCAGCCAACTTGAACGACGAAGCAAAAACAACCAGACGATCGGCGAACCACTTCCATACGCGGCCATTAAGACCGAAAATCAATCACAATGGCCAACTTCTGTTGCCAGAAAGGCGGCCATTATTGACATTTTATTTGCATAACGGCCGCGGAAAAATCGATTCAGTGCGCCCCCAAGCGAATCGGATATGCGTCTATTTCTAATAAAATTATTCAATTACACGGCACCTAACTCGCATTCTCGCGCAATTGCGCAACCATGACGGTGTACGCAGTCATATTAATAATCTCCTCAACCGAGCATTCGGCCTGTAGCAAAGATACCGGTTTTCTAACACCGAGAATCATTGGCCCAATCGCCTGGGCCCGTCCAAGCGTTTGCAATACTTTGTACGCCGCGTTGGCGGTATCCAGGGACGGAAATACAAGCACGTTTGCATCGTCGGTAAGCCGCGAAAACGAGTGCGACTCGTTGCGGCGCTTCGTATTCAAGGCGAGGTCTGCCTGCATTTCACCATCAATTTCGAGATTGGGACGAGCCCGGCGAACTAACTCCAACGCACGCTTTACTTTGGCTGCATCCGGATGAACGACAGAGCCAAAGTTCGAAAACGAGACCATCGCAACACGAGGAACCACGCCCAACACCGCGACCGCATCAGAGACTTGGATCGCAATGTCGGCAAGCGTATCGGCGTCGGGATCGATATTGACGGTTGCGTCCGCAAAAAACTTCACAGAGTGCTCTAGAACCATCATGTACATACTCGTCGCGACCCGTGCCCCGGGACGCAACCCCAGCACTTGCAATGCAGGGCGCAAAGTCTCGGGATAGGTCAATTTTAGGCCCGAGACCAACCCCTCTACTTGTCCATCTTCCAGCATCATCATGCCAAAGTAGTTAGTCTTGGACACCAAGCTCCGCGCCAAGCCCAGGGTCATCCCCTTGCGACAGCGCATGTCAAATAACCGCTTTGCAAAGATCTCGCGATGTTTTGACTCGAGCGGATTGATGACCTCAACACCACGATCTAAAAAATCAACCTCCGCAAACTTGCAGGCTTTGTCAATTTCGGCTTGGTTGCCGAGAAGAACGGGACTAGCAATGCCATCATCGACAATCACTTGCAGCGCCCGCAACAGTTTTGGATTGCCTGCATCGGGAAATACGATCCGTTTGCAAGATCGTTTCGCGGCACGAACCATTGCACGCATGATTGAGTGCGCAGCATTGCGAGATCGCTGCGACAACCGTTCACGATACTCATCGATATCGATTTTTATCCGGGCAGCGCCGCTGTCGATCGCCGCCTTTGCGACCGCCGGCGCCACCCACCACAGTACTCGCGGATCAAAGGGCTTGGGGATCAGGTAGTCTGGGCCAAACTTAAACTGTTTGCCACCGTATGCGGTAACCACCGCCTCGGGAACAGGCTCGTGGGCCAACCGTGCCAATGCATGTGCCGCGGCGACTTTCATCGATTCGGTAACCGCCGATGCGCGAACATCTAAGGCGCCACGAAAAATATAGGGAAACCCAAGCACATTGTTGACTTGGTTGGCGTGATCCGAGCGTCCCGTTGCCACCAATGCGTCTGGACGGGCAGCGCGTGCTTCCGCGTAGGGGATCTCGGGATCTGGGTTGGCGAGGGCAAAAATGAAGGGCCGCTCAGCCATGGTCTTTACCATCTCCTGAGTAACGATGCCACCGACCGACAACCCCAATAACATATCAGCACCTTCCAATACCTGTACAAACTCGTGCTTTCCCGTATCTGGCTTTGCATAGCGCAGCTTTCGGCGGTCCAGATCTCTTCGCCCTGCGTGAATGACACCTTCAGAGTCACACAACGTCACGTTCTCCACTTTGACGCCAAGCTCTACAAAAAAATCCACACAGGCGATAGCGGAGGCCCCTGCCCCAGAGGTAACGATCCGAATCTCTTCCAGCTTCTTTCCCGAATACTCACATGCATTCAGTAGCGCCGCACCTGAGATGATCGCGGTGCCATGCTGATCGTCATGAAAAACGGGTATCTTTAGCCGTTTTTGTAGTTTGTCCTCAATTTCAAAACACTCTGGCGCAGCGATATCCTCCAGATTGATACCGCCAAATGTTGGCTCTAACGCGGCGACCACTTCGACAAACTTGTCAACGTCTGTTTCTGACACCTCAAGGTCAAAGACATCGATATCGGCAAATTTTTTAAACAGCCCCGCTTTCCCTTCCATGACTGGCTTACTTGCCAGTGGGCCAATATTGCCAAGTCCCAGTACGGCCGTCCCATTTGTGATCACGGCAACCAGATTGCCACGAGTCGTGTAATCCCAGCCAAGTTCCTTGTCGTCTGCAATGGCAAGACAAGGCTCTGCGACGCCGGGCGAGTACGCAAGCGACAGATCTCGCTGACTCAATAAAGGCTTCGTGCTTGTGACTTCTATTTTCCCAGGTCGCCCCTTCCGGTGGTACTCTAGCGCATCGCTCTTTAAGCTCATGAATAGGACGTTAGAACGGCCCACTCAAGATTAGCAAGGAAACGACTAGAACCTATCTCAAAAATGCTGCGGGCACCCATCTGCGGTGTCCTCGCTCCGCTTCCGGTGCTCTTGTATGCAAATACACTCCGCTCCGGTTCTCACTCGTCCTTGCATCTGGGGCTCCTCGCTATTTTTGAGATAGGTTCTACAGAGGATTGGCGACGCCTAGAGTTTCCCGCTAGGATGGTCCTTCAATGCGATCCACGATCGATACAGGTGATTTACACCACCGCTTGCAAACCATCGTGGGGGCAGGTCGCGTCTCAGCGCAAACAGGACACCTCGAGTCCTATTCTCGCGATATGTGGCCACGTCTGCTGCTTGCCCGGGCAGCCAACGCTCCACTCATTCACCGTCCCCATGTCGTCGTCTGGCCCGAGTCCGTCGATGAGGTCGCTGAAATCGTCGCATTTGCCAACCAAGAGCAGATTCCTATCGTGCCCTATGGTGGCGGTTCTGGGGTGTGCGGCGGCGTTGTTCCGGTCCTTGGGGGGATTACGGTTGACCTCAAGCGCATGAACCAACTGCTGTCTATCGATCAAGAACATTTAAGTTGCGATGTGCAAAGCGGCCAAAATGGCGAGCGCTTCGAGCGCGCTCTAAACCAGCGGGGCTATACTTTCGGACATTTTCCATCCTCCATATATTGCTCGACAGTTGGTGGATGGATCGCAACACGCGCAGCGGGCCAACTTTCGAACAAATATGGCAAAGTTGAAGACCGCGTCCTGGGGGTCACCGCTGTTACCGGGAAGGGGGAGATCATTATCACCGACGATCTGGGCCACACCAGCGCGGGGCCAAACTGGACCCAACTCCTTGTCGGTAGCGAAGGAACACTAGGCATCATTACATCTTCGCGACTTCGGCTCTCTCCCGCACCAGAGCAGCGCTTTTATCGCGGTTACCAGGTCGAAAATTGCGAGCATGGTATCGAGGCCATGCGACAAGTAATGCAATGCGGCCTTAGGCCTGCTGTCGTTCGTCTCTACGACGAGCTTGATACCTTTGTCCATCTGTTTGGCAAAGGGGACCAAGCCAAACATTCCCCCCAAACAGAGCACACGGGCAGTACCGCAACCACCATGGGGCCGGCAGCACAGGCTCCCTTTGTCCTGCCCAGTTCGGGTGAACTGCTCGAGCTGCCCGTGACCGAACAAACTGACCCCAAGGGCTTTGATCGAGTTCGCTCCTTTTTGCGTAAGGGAATCCAGCCGGGGAGCACAACACGGTTGAAGCAGTTTCTTGAGCAAAAGGCTAAGCAAAAGGCAATCCAATTGGGACTGTCCCAGCCTCGACTGCTAAATCGGATTACTCATTCCACTATGGAACAGTTTTCTCCCCATGGCTGTTTATTGATAATCGGCCTAGAGGGTTCCCGCGTTCGCACGGAAGTGGAAGCAAAAGTGACGTTTAACGAGCTGGAGCGCGCCGGATGTCGCGATTTGGGAGAAGGCCCAGGCCTTCATTGGCTAAAGCACCGTTATGACGTATCTTATAAGATGTCTGGCGTTTTCCGTGAGGGCGCTTTTGTCGACACGATGGAAGTCGCCTCCAGTTGGGAACGGCTTCGAGACCTCCATCGCGTCACGAAGGCAGCGATTTCGCAACACGCGCTCGTCATGTCGCATTTCTCTCATGCATACCCAGAGGGATGCTCAATCTATTTTACCTTTGTTGCCGAAAACCAAGACCGACGCTCTGCAGAGGCAACCTACGACGCAATTTGGCGCGACGGACTCAGCGCCGTAAGCCGTGTTGGGGGCACGATCAGCCACCATCATGGCGTCGGATTGCTCAAAGGCGCCCATATGGCGCGCGAGCACCGCGAGTCAATGCGACTGATTCGAGCAGTCAAAGCCACCCTAGACCCCGAGGGAATCATGAACCCGGGAAAACTCGGCATTCCGATACGACGCACAACAATCTGAGATGAAATCACTAGCGAACGAAGTCATCCCCCACTTCACGACCATTGTCGGCGAAACCAATGTCCTTTCCACAGCCCCTAATGTCTGGCAACTCGTGCCTCGCGCGGCGGTTGAGATCACAGAGATCGTCCGCGTTGCGACTCAGCACAATCTGACCATTAGCGTGTTTCCCGCCCCGCTCCCAACCGATTCTGGAGCCCACCTCAAAAACCTCCCTTCGCCTGGCCCACGATCCATCGCACCGAGCGACGTTGCGGGCTCCGAGGCCCCCAGTCACGTATCGAGTCGCCCGCACATTTGCTTAGATTTGCGCAAACTCAATCACGTGGTACGACTTGACGAAACTTCTCTCCTGGTCCACGCTCAGGCTGGGCTACAGCTGACAGAGTTAGAGCAAATCCTCAACCGGCGAACTCTTACGTTGGGAGATTATCCCCACCATCTTCCCAATGCGACCGTCGGGACCATGATATCTCGTGGCGCCAACGCCGCAGGTGGCCCATTGTACGGCGCGACCGAGGACAACATCCTCGGTATCTCCGCGGTGCTCGCTTCTGGTCGCACCGCCAATACTCGGATCACACCACGTCGCGCAACGGGCCCAGATATTACCAGGCTATGGTACGGAGGCGATAACCAATTTGGCATCATTACCTCCGCGACCCTCCGCATTTATAGACAGCCAGACACACGATTGCTGATTGCGCACCGGTTACCAAACTTCAAATCTGCGTTCAACGCCGCGCAGCTCGCACTCCGCGAAGAGGCAGCACCCGAGCGAATGCAAATATTAGATGCAGCACTCGCAAACCTGACATATGACATCCATCTCGCTCCTCACGAGGTATTGCTGCTCGCCGCAACCGCAGGCAAAACAGACTTATCCGCCTGCGATCGAGATCTTGTCGTCAGTGCCTCCAAGGCCTCTGGAGGGCAGGACGAAGCCGAATCGATTGCAAATCAATGGTGGGAACATCGTCCTGATATCAATAACCTACAACTTCAGATCTCTGCACCGATAAAAAATCTATTTACCATCTCCCAAACCATCGCAAGTGTATGCAACCAAATCGCTATTCCCCTTGGGCTGACTGTCCACTATGCCTCCACGCAAATCGCGGTTTTCTCAATCTACTGGACAGGCGATACCCATCAAATCAACAATGCCACTCAACCAAACAGCGACAATGCCACCCGGCCAAACAGCGACAATGCCTCGTCTACAACTTTTCAAACCGCAATCTCTACCCTCACAGAGGCCGTTACAAACCATGGCGCATCCATCGTCGGCGCCCCTAAGGCGGATTTCGCGACATCATTAAGGACCTTGCAGCAACAACTCGATCCAAATCATGTTTTTCTTTCCTCGCCTCCACTGAATGCCGAAACACGATCCCCCTAGCCCCGAGCGTACTATTGTCCTCACTTAGACCCGCCCCAAATCAACTTGAAACATGCACGTATTGTCCCAAAATGTGCAGGCACGCCTGCCCTGTCGCAAATGCGAGTGGTCGCGAATTTTTAACACCGCAGGCAAAAATGGATCGACTCCACCAACTTCATCACCGCCAGCGCCCGTGGTCCAGTAATGATGCTGAGCCCCTATGGGGCTGCACCGGCTGCGGTCAATGTACAACCTATTGCAAACATAAAAATGAACCAGGAGTGATTCTGTTGGCGGCTCGCTCCGAAACAGTTGCGGCTGGAGCCATCCACCCGGCACTGGAAAACTACCCCGAACGGTTTCAAAAACGCGATCGGCGACTTGTCGCAACAGCGCGCCAAGAGATCCCACAAGAATCACGTGCACAAGAGGGTAATATCGGATTTTGGCCAGGCTGCGACGCAATTGACAAAGGCATGGCGGACGTCCAAGCAACAATCGCGCTATTGCGACACAGCACACAACCGGTGCCTATCGTAGATACAAACCTTTGCTGTTTTGGCTATCCGCTGATCGCATCTGGACATCGCGAGGCTTTCGCAAATCATGCAGACAAAGCGGCACGCATCGTCAATCGGTTTCACACCCTGGTTACCAACTGCTCCGGTTGCAGCTATGCGCTGCGAAATCTCTACCCGCAGCGAGGAATAAAAATCGAGGCATCTATCCTGTCCCTTGCCGAGTATCTCGGACAGATAGAACCCTTATGCCCCGAGCCCGAGCAAGGACAAAAACCTGTGGTTTACTATCACGATCCCTGCTACCTGGCACGCTACGAAAACGTCATTGACGAGCCGCGAAAAGTCTTGGCACAAGTTGCTGAGGTACGCGAATTTTCTTGGTCCAAAACCGAGACTGAGTGTTGCGGTGGTGGTGGATTGCTTCCCAAGACAATGCCAACGATTGCCGATGACATGGCTCGAGCACGGCTGAGCGAGATCGCCGCCCGTGGTGGTGGCACCGTGGTGACATCTTGCGCCACATGCACCTTTATGCTCAAACGAAACGCGCCAGCTAGCATTACCGTATGCGATCTACCAGAAATCCTAACTGTACATACTAGAGAGCTGAACACGTAAAGTTGCTTATCGACGGTAAAGGATCGGAATCGTTGGCGAGGCGGACACTGCCAATGCAACCGTCTGTTTCCAGGCGAAAATCAGGCGCAACCAACATAGATTCGCCCGTATTTGGGCGTGGGCGGGCGGGGTTGGGTCCCGTCAAGGAGGACAACGTAGCCAGCGATTTCGAGGGGTAGCGTCGGAAAGTGAATTTACGTGTTCAGCTCTCTAGACCGGCAAAACTTTCCCCCGACCGAATCTGACTGGTTCTCTCCGCCGATCGGGTTGTTACTCGTCGGTTGCGTAGGTCTACTCCTAACCAAAACATCTCTAAGTCGCTGTTTTGGCTCAAAGTTGTCGACGGCACAAGCTGGCTCAGGGCTATGCGTCCTCCTCGCGTCTTCCGCTCGACGGAGATTCCTGCGCCGGATTCGATCGCCTGACTAGACTGAAGTTCCTAGGCTGTTGAAGCCCTGATTGCGCCAGTATCGGCGCAATCAGGGCTTTTGTGCGTAATAAGAAGTGACTCGCGCCGCAGTCTGTTGGCATGTAATAGTTGTTATTGTTGCAAACAATTATCATCATAGACATTGATCTATGGTTATATTCATATACTATGTTGGCATGTATATCGCCACGATCCCCAATCGTGATTCGCCACCAGCCATTTTGTTGCGGGAAGGATATCGCGAGAATGGCAAGGTCAAAACCCGCACCCTGGCAAACCTGTCAAAATTGCCAAAGGAAGCCATCGAAGCATTACGTCGGTCGCTGAAAGGGGAGCCCCTTTGGTCGCCAAAGACCGCGTTTCAACAAGTCGAATCTTGGCATCATGGCCATGTCGAGGCCGTGATGCGCGCCATCAAACGCTTGCGGTTGGAATCCTTAGTCGGCGCACGGCGGAGCCGACAACGGGATTTGGTGGTGGCAATGATCGTGGGACGGATTCTGGAACCCGACAACAACAAGAACAGTAAGCTAGCCAATACTCGGTGGTGGGAAGTGACGACACTGCCGCAAATGCTCAACCTAGGGGAGACAGACGAGGACGATCTGTACGCAGCGATGGACTGGTTGTTAGAAAGACAAGGGTCGATCGAAAACAAACTCGCAGCACGGCATCTTTGCGAAGGGGGACAGGTGCTCTACGACTTGAGCTCAAGCTACTTCGAGGGAACAAGCTGTCCTCTCGCTGCACTGGGATATAACCGCGATGGGAAAAAGGGCAAGTTACAGGTGAACTATGGCGTACTCACCGACGAGGTCGGTCGACCGATTGCGGTTTCTGTCTTTCCTGGCAACACAGCCGACACGAAAACATTCATGCCTCAGGTCAAAGCCATGGAAGATCGCTTTGGCATCGAATCTATGATTTTGGTTGGCGATCGTGGCATGATCTCAGGAAAATTAATCGACGAGTCTCTCCGACAACGAGACAATGTGGAGTGGATTACGGCACTCAAATCCGAGACCATTCGTACCCTTGTCGAAAAGAAACATCTTCAACTCGGTCTCTTTGACGAAAGAGACCTGTTCGAGCTATCTCATCCAGACTATCCCGAGGAACGATTGATCGCATGCCGAAATACCGAGCTGGCCAAGCTGCGTGCTCGAAAACGCCGGTCGTTGTTAGAGGCAACCCAAAAGGAACTTGAGAAGATTCAGTCCAGCGTGCGGCGAGCTAAGCTTCAACGTGACAAAGCAGCAACTTCTACAAAAAAATCTACTGCGTCACGGAAACACAAAATTCTTGGCAAAGACCAAATTGGTGTGCGTGTGGGAAAGATTATTAACAAGTACAAGGTAGCCAAACATTTTATCCTAGATATTGATGATGAATCCTTCCACTTTCGAATCAATGAATCCGCTGCCGTAGCAGAAGCTGCTCTCGATGGGGTCTATGTGATTCGCACGAGTGTCTCGGCCAAGAGACTTTCTGCCGCGGATGCCGTGAGAAGCTACAAGAATCTCAGCCGTGTCGAGCGTGCATTTCGGTCCATGAAGACGATGGACCTCAAGATCCGTCCCATTCGTCACTACTTGGAGCGACGCGTACAAGCTCACATCTTTCTGTGCATGCTCGCCTATTATGTCCAGTGGCACATGATAGAAGCATGGCGGCCATTGCTGTTTGCGGATGAAGATCAGCAAGCAAAAAAGAATCGTGACCCCGTCGCGCCGGCAGTCAGATCGGATCCGGCACTCCAAAAGGTCCATTCCAAATCCCTCGACAACGAGACCGAAGCCCATAGCTACCAAACACTTCTCAAACTCCTCAGCCAAATTGTCAAAAACCGCTGCCAACTCACTGGCCACGTTAACCACGATCACTTTTTTGAAATCGTAACCACTCCGAGTCAAAAACAGAAACAAGCCTTCGACTTGCTTAAAACCATTGCGGTGTAGGCAGAATGCTGCAGCTGTTTCGACGCTATCTTTTCGAAACCATAGTGGTTTTTGCAGTATCTGCTTAGGAACTTCAGACTAGAAGCCCGGGCTGAGTCAAAATCATGAGACAGTTACCGCTGTCCCCACTCCACCCATAGCGTTTGGGGCACGTCGTAGGCCCGCCTGACCAAGTCGTCTAAATAGGCAGCGTCTGCTCCCTTGGCAAAGTCCACATCAATCGCATCCACCAGCGTCGACGACGCTGGTGGCAACGGCAGAGTATTTAGATACGCTGTTTTCATCCGTGTGTAGCCGCCACGTAAGGGCACTCCGGTTTCGGTGAGCCACCACCGAACCAAGGGCGAGTTCAGCAGCGCAAGAAAAAATGCGAGAGAGTAGTCACCGGGTCTGTTGAGTCGTAGCGCATATGCTGAATCTAGAACCATCACGCCATGTGGGTCCAGAAGTGCCCGAGGCGCTTTTGTAACATCCGGGACGACAATCTTTTCCCCGGGATCCAGCAACGAAACGAGATTTTGAGGCCGCCCAAATTGGTAGAAATGTTCGCCACGGAACCGCCCCCGCTCCCTTTGCTCCAAAATATCTCGACACTGCCTGAGGTATGCCGCCGTCTTCGGCCATCTGCGATCAAGCTGCTCCGGTGAAATCAGTTTCCCGTCATCGTGGTAGGGAACCAAGCATAGAGCACCATGACAAGAGTCACCGTATGCTTGCACATCACGTCCCCGCAAACACGATCGAACGAAATCTTGCTCAATACTCACAGTCTTTCCGTCTAGTGCCCGACTCCGAACGTTCCAGCAATGATCAACTTGGGAACCACGGCGCAGGACAAAAACCCTATCAGCATTTGTTCCCACCCCCTTGAATACTTGCGCATGCTGACCAAGACTAATATTGCTGCGAAGCAACTTGTGCAAGATCTTGCGCTCGCTTCCAATCGAAAGCTGCCAGGGCGCGGTTCCCAGCTCCTCACTCTTGATCGTCCCACAGCGCCATTGACCACTGCGGTAACGCCCCACCGACACAACACCGCTCGAGCGGCGAGCCAAAAACACGACCGAAGCATAGGTCGTCGCCCCTGGAATCACCTGGTTAGCCCCAAAATCGACAATCCCGCGCACGACCCGCAACCGACTCAACTCGGATCGCAACCCAGATGCAAAGGATGCGCTATGCCAGCGTGATGGCACAACGAGGCCAACCTGCCCCTTGTCCCCAATCCAACGCAATGCCTGTTCAATAAACGCTGCGTAGAGGTCCCACTCCCCCGTCGAGGTCGCATGATACCTGCCCCGCAACGCCTGCCACAGTGTAGGATCAGCGCGCGCACAATGAATCGACCGCAAGTAAGGAGGATTGCCAACAACAATATCGATCACCGGAAGTTTTGGCGTATCTACCAAAGCTTCACACTGATATACAACAGCCCCCGCTCCGATCGTTTGCCGTGCGATCTGTGCAAACCTGGCATCGCGCTCAATGCCGATCACACATCGAGCAGCAATCGCCGCTCGTGCCTTCCCGGCCGGATACCCCGCCCTGGTTGCGCAACCAACCAAATGATTGATAACCGAAACCAGAAACCGGCCATCTCCGGCTGCCGGATCCAAAACAA
>CBDCWZ010000057.1:0-55865 GCA_965223575.1 Kofleriaceae bacterium | reverse complement strand
TGTTAGGCGCGATCAAGCAATGCAGAGGTAGATTACATCGTCGAACTCGGAGGAAATGTCATTCCGCTGGAAGTCAAAGCAAACACAAGAAGCGCCATGAAAAGCATGCGTCGTTTCATCGCGGATAAACATCCCCCATTTGGTCTGCGCTGTTCACTCGAGAATTTTTCCGAGCACAACGACATACGAACATTACCATTGTTTGCCCTGGAGCAACTCAGGGAAAACAACTTAAACTGGCATGGTTTGGTTAAGTAGTGTTCGTGCCACAATGGCCTGGAACAAGCCGCGCCGACGTAGTTACGGAGCCGCGAGATAGGATGCGAATTCAGGGCACTAAGGAGAATACGTGATCGACCAGCGATTGAACCCTTCTCCGCAATGATCGGTCCGTAGAGCGTAGATCATCGCTTGACCGGTGATGGGGTCGTGACAGGTACCGTTCCACGACCAGTCCGCGTTGGATGCGCCTAGGCCTGGCGTCGTAGTCGGATCGGTGTAACTGCCGGACGGCGGTGCGCTATTGTTTTGCAATCGCAGGGTGGGGACAGCGGCGGAATACGAAAAACGATTGATGTACAGCTGGGATATCACATCATCAACGCTGAGTTGGTTAAACAGATTGTCGTCAAGAAACAAAAACGCGAGCAAAGGCATGACTCCGATAACGTTTGGGATCCCAGTCAGATCGTTAGACGCGAGATGTAAGTAAAACAGTTTTGTCAACTGACCGAGCTCAACAGGAACAGCGCCAGACAAGTTGTTGGTGAACAGATGCAAGTGTTGCAGCTCGGTCAGGTTTCCGATTTCAATAGGAATCGATCCTGTCAGCTGATTGTTAGCAAGACTTAAGATCGTCAGGTTGGTCAGATTTCCAAGCTCGACTGGGATGGAGCCGGTTAGTTGATTGCCATGGAGCCTTAGGGTTCGCAGGTTTGTCATGCTACCAAGCTCGACAGGAATTGTGCCCGTGAATTGGTTGTTTGCCAATTCTAGGGTCCATAGATCGAGGTTACTGAGCTCTATCGGGATGATTCCGCTCAGTTGGTTTCCGGTGAGCCGTAGCGTGGAAAGATTGGCGAGACTCGTAAGCGCTAAGGGAATGGAACCGGTCAATTGATTCCCACTGAGATCTAAGAAGCCTAGGTTGACGAGGTTCCCGAGCTCAGTGGGAATGGTGCCAGTGAGCATATTGCTATACATGGACAAATTTGACAGATTGGTCAGGTTGCCGAGCTCGGATGGGATCATTCCCCGTGAGCTGGTTGGCGCTCAACCACAATGTACTTAGGTTGGTCAGATTTGCGATCTCGGTTGGGACCTCACCATCGAGCATGTTGTCGCTAAGTCGTAGTGTGGTGAGCAGGGTCAGGTTGCCAAGTTCGACGGGTATCCCACCAGTGAGCTGATTCTCGCGCAGATCCAGAAACTGTAACTTTGTCAAATTCCCCAATTGTGGAGGGATAACGCCCGTTAGCAGGTTCTCAGCGAGATATAAGTGCGACAGGTTGATCAGGTTTCCCAGTTCGCTAGGGATCCCTCCAGTAAGCTGATTGTCATCGAGGTAGAGTTGGACCAGGCTCGTGAGAATCCCGAGTTGGCTAGGAATTGTGCCGGAAAGCGCGTTGTCGTTTAAGTATAGAGAGCTGAGATTGGTAAGATTCGCTATCTCGATGGGGATCCCTCCGGTGAGGTCATTGTTGTCCAACCGCAGCTGGGTCAAGTTTGTCATATTGCCGAGCGCTGAGGGAATCGTACCGCTTAGTTGGTTGCGGTCTAACCACAGCTCGGTCAGGTTGTGGAGATCAACGATTTCGGCTGGGATCGTACCGGTCAGTTGATTGTTGGTGAGATGCAATTCGGTGACACGTCCGTCGGCACAGGTGACGCCATGCCAACTACACGGGGTAACCGTTTGTAGCCAACTGGTATTTGTCAACCAATTGGCACCGTCGGTCGCTAGATACAAGGCTTCGAGCGCCTCGCAGTCGAACGCCGGAACCTCGACGACGCTGGCACAAAATCCCGTGCACGCAGAACATGGTCCGCCACAGTCAACGCCCGTTTCACCTTGGTTTTGTTCGTTATCGTTGCAGGTTGCAGTCGCACAGGTTCCATTTACATTGCAGAATCCCGACAGACAGTCAGAGGCCGCAAGGCAACTGATGCCATCTGCGCACGCGGAACACGTTCCACCACAGTCAACGCCCGTTTCACCTTGGTTTTGTTCGCTATCGCTGCAGGTTGCAGTCGCACAAGTTCCGCTTGCATTGCAGAATCCAGATAGGCAGTCAGAGGCCGCGAGGCAGCTGATGCCATCTGCGCACGCAGAACACGAGCCACCGCAGTCAATACCGGTTTCGTCTTGGTTTTGCTCGGTGTCACTGCAGGTTGATTCATTGCAATCTCCCCCGACTTCTTCACATGCCTTTGCAGGCGTCGCCTGTGGGGCATAGGAGGCACGGCAATGCAAGTTACTAAAAATGCATAATATCCAGGCTATCCTGGCCAACGCTTGCAGCATTTTACGTAAACCAGAATACTAATATATTTTACACAGTAAAATGTATCAATTTGCCTACACCGCGCTCCACGAACCTTGCCGACAACTCCCGGTCGATCGGTGAATCATCAAGGACAGGAAACTACAACAGGTTGCCGATTCGTTTCGAGCTCAGTGGGAATTTGGACCGTGACGCGGGAGCCAGCGCCATCGCCATGACGATGCTCCATTTGGCCAGTTTATTGAGGGACCTTTCCCCAGCACTCGATGGTTTCCTGTTCCGTTACCGCGCAAGAGTGCTGGCCTCCGCCATCCAGTTGCACAAACGAACCCGGTGGAACAGACAATTGGTTGACGTCATCGGCTCCCCAACATTGAATTCCCCCGGTCACCTCGCTGATAGCGCAGGAATGGTGCTTTCCAACACTAACCCGTGAAAACTCCCCGGCGGGACTGTCGATTTGACCATTTGTATTATCTCCCCAACACGAAAGCTTCCCAGCGAAATCGAGAGCACAACAATGCCATCCGTTACAACTTAGCTTGCGAAATGAACCCAAAGGTGGGGAAGCTTGCCCTTCCGTATTGAGCCCCCAACACTCGATTGTATTGTCGCTACGAAGCGCACATGCGTGATAGTTTCCGGTACTGACGTGCAAAAACGTTCCTGACGGGGGAGACGCACGGCCAAAAGAATCCAATCCCCAACATTGAACACTGCCATCAGATATTCCACACGTGTACTCCAAGGATGCACTCACCTGCGAAAACTCACCGGAAGGTGGTGATGCTTGCCCAAAGGTATTTACCCCCCAGCAGCCAACAGTAAGTGACTCAAGGCGAGCGCATGTATGATTCCCCCCAACGCTCACCCCCGCATACATCGCAGGTGGAGGCGTAAGGCTGTCCTCACCCACGCCCCAGCACCAAACAGAACCATTTTTGTCGATGGCGCAAGTGAGCGGATCCCCCGCACTCACACGCAAACCCGGCTCAGGGCCATTATCGGTATCCTTCTCTCCGTTGTCGTTTGCGTCGTCGTCGCGATTTGCTGCCCCTGCATCTGTTGGAATTTCCTCGGTCTTGCACCCCTGCAGCAGAACGACTGCTAGCAGCAGTGTGATACGAACAACAGGCACCATCCATTAGCTTAACAAAAAATCCCAGATTCGCTTAAACAAAAACGTTGCACCACCGTCGGCTGTTCCCTATCGTTTGCGACTTACACCGCAACCTACTCCATTCTTTTCGCTTACTACCCAGAGCATTACAGTGCCTTGGGAGGAGTAGTTGGGCCGCGAAGTGTTTGTCTGCAGCTCCAAGACGGCGGCCTAATGGGTACATGTGGATTTCTAGTAGCGGTGTCGGTACGCATGCCGAAAAAGATACCTTGAATACCGGCACAAGCAAATGTGACAATTATCTTTCATCGCGTGACAACTGAATTTAGCAGCGCGGCAATATAGCTTACGGAGATTGAATGTTTATTCGGCGAGCGGGTTACATCTTTGCATTGATTACGTTGATCAGCTGTGGAGGAAACTCTGGCATCAAGAGCGAGACAGATGCCGGTACAGACGCAGGAACAGATACAGGAACAACTCCCGATCCCGATCCCGATCCCGATCCCGATCCAGACCCAGACCCAGACCCAGACCCAGACCCAGACCCAGACCCAACTGCGCTTGGTTTAATCGATATTTCCCCGCAAGCGGCATCTCGTAGCTTCGCTACGACCCTCACGGTTCGAGGTGTCAATATCGATGCGGGAGCGTCGTTAACGTTAACAAACTGTGATGACGATCTTGTCGTCTACGATTTGTCCGCCAGTGTCGTCGTTGCCGGTGACGGCACGGGGCTTAGCGCGCAGCTGCCAGCGGACGTCACACGAGTCCAGGGGCTTTATTCGGTGACGGTGGAAAATCCAGACACCGAATCGCAGTTCTTGTTTTGTGCACTTCGCGTTGTTGCAGAAAGTCCGCCGACGGTGACCAATGTTACCCCGACGACTGCGTATCAGGGAGTTTCCGGTGATGGTGTGAACTCGGACACGAGCATTACGATCACGGGGACAAACTTCGCATCGACACCGACCGTGCGCTGGGTCAGCACCGCCGACAGTAATGTGTTTTATGATGCTCTGTTTGTATCCTACGTATCAGATACAGTCATGACTGCCATAGTCCCCTCAGAAACGCTCAATATGGCGGCTGGGACGTATGAGGTTATCATTACCAATCCAAACCTGCTATCCGCAACATGGCTAGTTACCGGGGTCCCCGGCGTATTTACAATTACAACGACACCACCACCGCTGATCTCCGACGTCACGCCAACCCGGGTCAATGTCAACGTGTGTGATTCGGCAACCTCTGTGATTACGGGCTCTGGTTTTGATCCAGGAGCAACCGTGTGGCATTTGGTCCCATCTGGAACACTGTGTGCAAATTCACAGCTCGATGCTAACGGAAATACCCTGTGTCCAATGAACGCGACTGTCGCCGATGCCAATACAATTTCTGGGGTTCAGTTCGCAGCGTGCCCGGGGATCGGTGCATGGCCGCTCGTTGTGCAAAACCCAGACGGTCAGTCAGATGTTTTCTTTAATATGATTGTACGAAACAGCAACGACGGACATCTAGAGGCGGGAGATTTTGACCTCCAATCGCCAGCATTGAATGTTGCGCGATTTAAGCATTCTGTCGATTATGGATTTGATGCATTTGGAAATGCTTATATTTACGCCGTGGGTGGACAAGAAAGTGGTGGCCTGACACTGGGTTCTGTAGAGCTGAGCCAACTCGACATCTTCGGCAATCTCGGCTCGTTTCAGATAGCGCAACAATATGGAGACAGTGCCAGTCCGCGCGTCGACAACCTGTTACTAACCGCTCGTCAAGGAGCGACAATGGTGAGAGTCGGACGCCGGTTGTTTGTTGTCGGTGGCGCCAGCGAAGCAACAGATGTTGTGGATGCCGTCTCTGCATTATCCTCGACAGAGGTAGCAACCATTCTCTCGTACGAAGAGATGCCCCTTATCAAACTTCCGCGCGCGGTCGGTGGAACCGGTTTACCACGGGGGAGCTGGTACTACCGTGTATCTGCAGTCGGCGCGTGGGGAGAGGGACTCGCGTCTGCCGAGGTCATCGCAGTAAATACAGCAGGCCGGATAGAAATCTGCTGGGCTCCGCCGGTATCCGATGTTGGCTCGACAACCTACAATATCTATCGTTCCCCGGCAGCCGACGGGCGAGCCCAGTCAGCCGTGGCAATTGCTTACGAGTATGATGGGACTTGTTTTATCGATAACGGGGACCAAACGCTGGCTCCAGCGCCGGGCAACTTACGCGGGAGTCTGTCCACGGGCGGAACTCTTGTCGAGGGCACCTACCAATACCGAATCTCGGCACAGGTCCCCCTAGATGGCGGTGGCGTTTGGGAAACTCATGCGAGCTACGCAAGCAATATAGAGATCACCGCAACAGATGTGACAAACGGAAATCAGACAATAGAGTTGAACTGGGATGCGATTCCAGGTGCAACCTACTACGTGTACAAGTGGAATGGGTCTGCCCAAGCCTATCAAAGAATTGACACCACAGGTCCGCTGAGTCAAACTAACTTTAGCGACGATGGCACTACCGTCTTCGAAGGTGCAGGAATCACACCGCGGTCTGAGATCACGCCATTACCCCTCGGTAGCCTCTCGGCTTGGGACGACACGCTTGTTCCTGCAATGAATGAAGCGAGAGAGGGGCTTGATGCCGTAGTTATCGAACTCGATCCGACCACCTCTGCGGGCGTCCAGGCGCGAATTCTCGTCGCAGGGGGGCGGCCGGACAACACCGACGCCGCATACTCCAAAACCTCCGAGTCGATTCCGATTCTCAATAGTGGTGTCATTGGTACGTGGCAAACGGAATCATCCCAGTTTACCCACGCGCGCAGCTACTACGGCTTAGTTACCACCCAACATCGAAATTTCACTCCTTTTGCCCCAGATCCAGAAGAACCACCCTGTGTTGATTTGGACAACGATGGATCCTTTGCGTGCAGCTGCGGGGGGCAGGATTGCAATGACAATGATCCATCGATTCATCCCGGCGCGGCAGAAGTCTGTGGCGACGGGATCGATCAAGATTGTGACGCTGGCTGCGGCGGAACGGATGCAGCGTGCACCTGCAACACAGATGCCGACGGCGATGGTCACGTCGCCGAAGTTTGTGGCGGTGACGACTGTTGCGACAGTGGCGATGAGAGTGAACTCGGCTGCACAGCGCAAACCGCGCAGAATATTCATCCTGATCGCGATGACATCTGCGGCAATGGGATCGATGAAGATTGCGACGGTGTCGATGCCGAATGCGCATGCGATGACGATCTCGATGGGGATGGATTCGTTTCAAAGGAGTGCGGCGGAACAGACTGCTGTGACGTTGGAACCGATGTTTCCCTCGGATGCAGCGCCGCCACCGCGCCAAACATCAACCCTGATGCCGACAGTGTTTGCAACAATGGGATCGATGAGAATTGTAATGGCGCAGACCCGGGTTGTATTATCGTTTTGAGTGCGGAACCGAAGTCATCATCCACATTGACGCAAACGTCATCAAGCGTACAACCATTGGGGATTCGGCCGCTTAGCCTGGTGGATACATCCGAACCTGTCTATGTCGTTGCTGTCGCCGGAGATGAGAGCTATGACGGTTATGTAAATGACGTCACCGGTCCTAATACCACGACGACGGATACGGCATCTGGAAACATCGAATCGTGTCTCGTCGATGAGCTTGATGGGACGCTGGACTGCGGCTCTACTTGGACCGTTCAATCGGCCAATGTAACTCCGGGTCGGTTTTCCGGCGGAGCGCTGTTGTATTTTGATTTCTTGTACGCATTTGTTGGACAGTCAGCAGAATCCGTCTCTCCCGGGTCGGTGTCACGAACCATTCTTGCCAGTGATGCGCGTCGTTACAGCGTAGATGTCGATGCTACTCCTGTCCCCTCTACCGATGTCGTCTCCTCACAACAGGGAACCGGAGCGAGCTTCAAGCTTTACCGGTCCTATTTCGGCATCGTCAGACTTATGTCGTACATCTATGTCGTGGGCGGCTGGGTCGATGATATTGACGCCACAACGACCGGTCCAACGAACACCGTCGAGCGACATCTGCAATGACATTGCAATAGGGCATCATCTTCGATTCACGAATCAGTCTCCTCGCAGGCAGACCAATCACCGAACCATTATGCACATATACGCCAACAAACTCGCTGCCAAAGCCAGAAAAAATCGCCAACACCGCGTTGTTCCTGCCTAAAAGTTTTCATATTCATTTTGGCTGATAGATCCACAAATGAAACATGTTGACGTCACGACCACCAGTTAACACGAGCTGCTTGATGGTGAGTGTCGACTCGGTAATGTGCTCGGCGTCAATCAGGACGGGCCAATTCCGCCATCGATGAATCCGATCGGTGCCTGAGCATGTCGCGACACCAGCCGTTTTTCCATTGACCGAATACTCAATCTCGTAGTCACCGTATACATAGTCCATACGTCGAAGAATGACGAGCGGACGTCCCGGTGCGACATTGTGGATCTTATAAGCCGCAAAACCGCCGACGTGTGCGCGCCCCGTATCCTCAACGACTGTGCCATCGGGATATTTTAGCTTTTGCCGCGACCGATAGCTGTCTTTTGCCTCTTTGATGGCAAACTCGTGCTTCTCTTCTGATTCTTTGTCCAAAATGCTGATTTCGTCGACCATCAACCAGGTCACGCCCTCAAGCTCGAGCTCTGGCTTCGGTTTAGGAAGTTGCTTAACGCTTTCCCAGTCGGTTAGCTCAACGACCTTTTTTACCTCCTTTTTGTCATCTGGAGCCTCAATCGCTGCCTTCTCTCCAGCAATCGCGGCGGCGGCCACCTCAGATGCCTTGCTCTGGTAGGCAAGCAAGTTGGTAAACGCCTCCAAGTTGTTTTTTCCTTCAGCGAGCAATCCTCGAAGAATCTCTACGTGACGTTTATAGTCCGAGAATTCCTTCTTCTGCGCGACGGTTGGATGATTCACGTCAACATCGAGGCAAAGCTCCCCTTCAGACTCGACGATTAGATAAAAGGTCTGAAACACATTATGCAGATCTACCAAATTGGATGCGTTGAGCATAAGTGCAGTATTCACAGCCTGCAGCACATCATGACCGCTTAGCACTTGGCGCCTAGTGTACTCGAGACTCGCTTTTCGCAATTGCCACAACGCCGTTTCCATCCGCATACGCATCGCTTCACTCATCCGTGATCCTGAAACACCCGCCCGCGGAACAAATCGCCGATCAATTTCGTTCGCGCGAGGATCGGATTGATTGCGAGCGTCCCGGATCCGACTCGCACCTTTTTCAAGATAGATTCGTGCTAGCTCCACTTCGCGGTTCACGTCGGGCTCGGTCTGCGATAGCTCGACGGTGGCATTCTCTTGAACCCTTCGATGTCCCTTGTACTCGAGATTCTCCTTATAAGCGATAAAATCAGTCAGCTCTTCGCCAAATCGCAACACTACGTAAATCGTCTGCGGCAAACGATATTCGTCCGGGTTGATGTTCTTGATGACGCCGTCCCATAAGATCAAGTCATTCCCCTGACCGTCAATAGCGTACCCCGGTTGCACTTCAATGGACAAATCGCCCCGCGACCGCGCGATCACACGCAAATCGTTTGCATGCCCGGCAACCACTCCCGGTGAATGCATAACCCGATTGTGCAGTTTGTGTTTTTCGATGTGATAGCGCTCGGCGTCGTTCCAATCGGATTCGGTCGTCAGAAACCCCTTAAAAAAGTTAATCCGCTTAAAGGCCTTCGTTTGTTTTGTGCTCATTTGGATTCTCCGTCGGGTGATTGTCCAGAATCATTGTCGCCCACGACCTCAGCGCCGATGCCGATCCCAGACCGTAGACCAATAGAAAAGAACTCTCGCAATTCGGTGTCGCCCTGATCCGATGCGAATCGTAGGTAGTAATGGGTATGTGCAGGTTTTTCCAGCTGAACAATTTGATGGATCCGAATCACCATCTCTGGAGAAACATCCGTAAACCGGATTGGCATCGTAATCGTAAAGCAATGGGCAAGCTCTACAGGGGGCATGACGACCGAGTCGACCCCGATCCGGGCCTCAGATTCAACCCGAAACCCTTTAAAGGGCCATACATTCTCATCGATGATCGGCTCGTGCCCGGTAAACAGTTTTACACTGAGCGCAAGCCCGTATTTCGTCCCACGAATGCGATACAATTCTACCGCACGGCGAATCATCGAGCGTTTTTTGGCCTGTGGCCAATCCACATCATAAATGAACGCAGTCCAAGAGGCCAACCACGGCAAAAAGTCTGCTGGGCACTCGTAGGGATCAAAGTAGTTGTGGATCTCGTCTAGAACGTCCTCAATGGAGCCAAACATATGCTCAAAGAGGAAGCAGATATCACGAACAACATTGCGTCCTAAAACATCGGATCGGCGGTAAATCGCGGGCAAATGCTCCATGTACCCACGCCGCGCCACCCACAACGTGACGGCGGTTCCCTCATAGGCCATTTTTCCGCGACCGGGCTCTTGCTCTAAGACTGTGTTTCGCTCCTCGTAACTCTCACGAAACAAGACTTCGTCGATCTCTAGTCCAGCGTTTTTCACGACAAGAAGTGCGCGATTAAGCGGAAACCCGCTTACATCGGGGACACGAACAACGTTTTGATTTGTCTGCGGAGCCGCCATCGTTACATAATCTCGTGACGCACTTTTTCGACGACATGGATATGAACCAAAAACGGCAGTTCATCGTCATCGATGCGAACATGCTCGACGCGTTGATTTTTGTCTTCGTCAACAATCTCTATCCCGTCAACTCCCTCAACCCCCGGAATCCCCTCGACAACATGAATCAACTCGGTCTTGAGTACGGCGCGTCCAAACTCCCAACCTTTTTGATCGCGCCCACCCGCCAGGGGATGAAGAAAACGACGCAATTTCGTCTCTATCTCACGACGCAAATGGTCAGAGGTTCCGATCGTACGCCGCAAAAGGGTAACCTTCAGCGATAGATCGCGATAGCTCGGCTTTACCACCTTGAGCACGGTCCCAACGAGGCGCCGGTCATCGAGATATCGCTTCACGTAACCCAAAACCTCGCCGGAGGGCATTAATCTTTGTGACAAGTCTTGATTGTTGGTCTCTGCCTTGGGTACGACAACCAGGCAAATCTCACCGCGATTGGATTTATCCGGCACACACCGCGCACGCGCTAAAGATGTCGATGCCCGCAACGCAAGGGTTTCAAAATCCTCAGCCGCGACCGCACGGTCCTTGCTCTTAATCGTGTGGGGAGCGCGAGCCTTTGCCTCCGCTACCGATTCGCGGTCTGCTCCACCGCTGGCCGGGAGAGGATTGGTGACACTGTCGATGTAAGCAATCGACCGTGACAACGACGTCAAAGTATTGGCATTTACGTTCCCAACCACACCCCCGCCAATCCGGTAACTACGCGCGACAATACTGTTTTGTCCCTCAGGGGGGATCAGCCCCTTTGCACCATCCCCAAAGCGAACTTCGCCAGTCTGATAGTCGATCGTATAGTGTCGGCTGCGAGGACCAGATTCAAAAAAGCTGTCGACCCGTTGCCAGCGAACCCAACACTCTTGGGTGTCACCACCCTCTTCGGTCTCAACTGCGTCGGCGCCCAGTTCTCGCAGCTCATCTTCTTTGGGAAGTTGGCGCTCGCGTACCACCAGTTGCTCACCTTCTAAAAGCGGCTCCTGCAGTAGCCGGACTGTCTGTGATGGCGTCGCATCAGAGGAACCGAGAGTCTCATTGTGTATCGTTGTGTAGTGATGTGCACGTACTACATTGCTAAGCAAACTCTTGACCCGCGGAGGTTTTACATAGCCGCCCATTTCAAGCCGCGCGCGCAACCAAAATCTATCTTCGGTAAACTTCAGACAGACCTGCCAATCATCTGGACCGACAAACTCCACAAAGCCAGATGTCGTAAACCCTTCTGTTTGATCATTGACGGCAACCGGTTCCCAGGTCTTACCGTTCCAATACTCCCATACTACCCGTTGTGCAGCGCCCCAGGCTGCCAGTCGCTCGCTATTGTACTGGCTCAGTTCGGCAACGAAGGGAGTAATCACGTCATCGGGATCCGCCACCAAGCCAAGCTCTTCTTCCATTTGAAAGTACAGGGACTGCGCCTCGTTGGGTAACTTATCCGAGAATCCCAAATATAGGGCTGGGGACTCATCCGCGTTGGGCGAAAAAGGCTGAAAAATCCGAAACTCAGCGCGCGCTTCTTCTGTAACGTCAGCGTAGCTAAAGTCATTGTACACAATGACGTGTCTGACGTCGCGGTAGTCTTCACGATACAAAAAGCTAATATTTCGAAGCGCTGGCGGACGCAGTGGTCGCTCGTCTTTGTATACCCACTTCTCATTGTCGAGCGTATAGGTCCCGGCCTTGCCAAAATCTCCTTTTTCAATGCGGACGCGAAACCAAAGCAACTCCTCTCCATTCACGGATGTCGCAGCCATATCTTTGGGACGGCGAAACGACACCGCGCCAGTTTCGCTGAGGCCTTTGGTATCATCATGAAAGGCAAACTCGTCCCCTGCACCGGGAAGAATCCCGCGTGGACCGCTTCGACCAAGTAGGCGCCACCGTTTCCCATCGTGATATTCCCAGGCAAGCGTCAGGTCCTCAGATGGATTTGGTCTAGGGATTACGGCCGGGTCTGCGAGGTTAAATTCAACAATGACCTCGGCATCCGGCGTCTGCAGCAACTCCTCACAAGCGAGATAAAGCACACAATCAACATTGGGCTCTTTGCCAAAGGGATAGGCATTCTTACCAAGGTCAAGAAGAATGTGGGCATTGTTGTCAAGGTTCGCCAGCGCTCTATCTGGCAGCACCCCTTCGCCGACAACCTCTACCCGGGCGCGAACCGTATCAATCTCCGTATCAGCAGCCCTCTCTGGAACTTCAGACAAACGGCCACGCAACCACAATCCCTCGATCTCGTTCACGGCTGTGGGCGCAAACTGAAGGGGCCCCAAAAAGCACACCTCCCCGCGATCCACTTCAACAGCAGCTGGCACCAATTCGCGCCAACGATCGCCATTCCAATACTCCCACTCTAGGGTTCTTGCCAAATCTCGTCCCCCTCGCTCTGGGCACCCGAGAAAGACGCGCAAAATCGATGCCTCCCCTGTGCCGGCAAAGCGCGGATCCGACATGTACAAAAACCGCTCCACCCGTTGCGGTCCCCCAAATACTTCAAATGCACCGGTACGCGAACCATCTAGATAGGCAGAATTGTCCGAGTAGGTGTCATTAAAGTAACTAAACGCTCGCTCTATTTTCACCTTGGTGACAACCAAGTCCTGATCCGTCTCAAACGCAACAGCTTGATCGTCTGTTGCCTGGGGCGTCGCGACCTGTGTCCCCCGGGGAATCAGCTGGCGACTTGCCCCTTCTACCAGATCAAACTGGAGCAACGTGCTCGCCGCCCGCGGTGGCTTGAGCTTAATCCCCAATAGGTTTAAAAATGCGATGTAGTTCTTCTCTGGGACTTGGTTGAGACGACGCAGTATCGAGTCTGTCATCCAACCCGCGAGCTCAAGCAGGGTGATCCCCGGATCGGAAGGATTGTGATTGGTCCAATCCGGCGCATAGCGTGGAATTAGCCCCAAGGCCTCTTCAACAATATCTTTGAAACTACGGTCGTCCAGTTTTGGCGAAGGAATCATTTCAAATCTCTCATAGGGGAAATGGGCCCCCCTAGACCGTCTTGGTCTGGTTGCTCTTTCACATAAAATGGATACACAAGGTTTCGTTCTTCGTTGAGCTCCGCGATTAGGTACGAGATGCGGATATCTAATCGATTTGGCTCCTTGTCCGATGGCTCGGCACGGATCTGTACTTCTTCGATACGCGGCTCAAACTTATATAGAGCCTCTTCGCAATAATGCGCCGCAAGCGCTGCGGTTGCCGAGTTATTGGGGGCAAACATCAGCTCATGAATCTCGCAGCCGAAGTCTGGACGGCTCACTCGCTCCCCGGGCGCGGTTCCAAGGATCACAAAAATGGATTGGCGGAGGTTTTCCTCGTAAGCCGAGGTCGAAACCCCACCCGTCAGATTGATCGCAACCGGAAACCGCCACCCCTTGCCCAAGAATTCTCTGTCGTCTGCCATCGATTCCTAACTCACATGTTACGGAATCTGCCTTCAATATATTTGCTACAATTTTGGCAACTCACCTTTGTTGCACCATTTTCCTGTTGCTCGACAAGCAACGGATGTGTGTTGCATGCCGGGCATGCCAGATCTCCTGATCTCCCCGCCGCAATCTCATCGAGAACGTCCTGCCACAAAATCAGTGCTTCATCGTCCAAGTATCTGATCTCCCTAGAAACTGCGAATCCGCGCCAGCATAGGAACCCATCACCGCCACGTCAACGCGCCACCTCCCGTTTCCGGTCCCTGTTTCTACGCGCTCGCCCTCAGGGTCTCTCCAACCGCGCTACCAGGACAACATATAAATACGTATATATAGACCACACGAATCCTGGGGGCTCTCGATGGCGTGCCTATGTATTACATTCACCCCATCTTCATTGGTACAGGCGAATTGATTAATATTAGATACTTAGCACGAGTACACCCAAAAGTCTCTTGAACAAAAAAACGGGATCCTATCCGCCGAGCTATTCATGAAAGGAACCCGCCTGGCAACCGATATCCTCGGAGACCTGCTCCACAGTGCCTACCACCGTGATCTCCTCGGGACTGAGCCGGGTCAATTCATCGGACGCCGATGTTTGGATTCCATCTGGCGCTACCAATAACAGCGGACTTCGTGTCGCACTTGCAGCGAGGCCTGCCGTCAATGCATCGGGAAAACTCTCCCCACTGGCAATGACCACATTCTTGACGCCTGGCTCAAAAATGGCCTTAGAAATCACCGCGGGGGTATCGTAACGATTTTCTCCCTGCCATCTCTCCACCGGTCCAGTGGTGAATTTCTCTAGTTCTGCTTCATGATCTGCTCCAACCGTCGAACCGATAATGGTGATACGCCTAGGCTGCAATCGCGTCAGCTCCTGTTTTACCGCCTCAGGGAACCTGTTTGTCCTCTTCGCTCTCACGATAAGGATCGGACCGCCGAGGGCGGCCGCCGCCGCCCCAGCCGCAAGCACTTCTGCCAGTTCATCACCACTGGAGGTGACGACAACAACATTGGAGACATCGGGACGAAAGGCCTGTTTGGAAAGCAAAGCAGCAGTATCCCAGCGATCGACGCCAGCTAATCGAGTCACTTCAGTCATACCGTCTGTTAAGGACACAAGCTCCGCTTCCACTGCACTGGAGATAACCGACGTACCTCCAATCATCACGATACGTTTTGGTTTGTGAAAGGCAATCTCGCTAGCAACTCCCTCAGGAATCTCGTTCGCAGTGACCAAAAGGACCGGACCACCAAGAGCAGCCGCTGCTGGACCGGCCATGAGAATGTCAGGATAGTCCACTGACGTACTAACATCCGTCTTCACACCGGCGGCAATCACAATAGTGTCCACCCTATCCAAAAAATTATCCGCTGAAATCAACGCCGCCGTTTCATGATAACCTTCCGCTCCTACTCGCTTGACGCACTCTTCGTTGCCGCCACATCCGAGAAAGAAAAAACAAAGGACAGTGCAGATGAGCTTATACCGCAAATTTGGGACAATAGACTTCATACAAAAAGAAATAGCCTATTCATGGCTATCTGACAAAATCAACTTCACACAAACACCGTTTTAGGTAGCTTCCTTATTCAAATAAGTTCGGGTGCAAAAGACGCTGTTACGTTAGTGTGAAGAACATGACTTATGGCTAAAAAATTTTTTACCAACGCTGCATTTCCTCCATGAATGCAGCGAAACGGGGGGCGACGGACCAGATTACGCTTCGCGCCCGTTGGCCGCAACGTCAACTCACGATGGACCGCAGTTTCGAACTCGAAGTTGGTCCAGCCGGGATGTTTGACGACCTTGCACCGCTCACGGTGGCACGGAGAAAACTCACTTTGTTGGCTGATCCTGGAACGAACCCGCTTGGCAACCGATCTCTTCAGAAACTTGATCCAGCGTGCCGATCACCGTGACCTCTTCGGGACTAAGCCGAGTCAACTCATCGGACACCGATGTTTGGATCACATCGTGCTCAACAAGCAGCAGCGGACTTCGTGTCGCAGTCGCCGCGAGGCCTGCCGTCAGTGCGTCGGGAAAACTCTCTCCGCTAGCAACGATTGTCTCTTTGACATTTGGCGGAAAGATGGCTTTGGAAACCAACGCCGCTGAATCGTAGCGGTTCGCCCCCTCAATCCTTCTCACCTTTCCAATGGTAAAGTCCTGTAGCTGGGTTTCAACTTTTGCTTGAATGGTTGAACCGATAATGGTGATGCTCTTGGGTTGTAGTCGCTCGAGCTCCGCTTCAACCTCTGCGGTGATCCGGTCTCGTCTCACCAACAGGATTGGACTATTGAGGGCCGCCGCCGCCGGTCCGGCCGCCAGCACCTCTGCCAACTCATCCCCGTTCGAAGTGGCGACAACAACGTTAGGAACACCGGGACTAAATACCTCCTTGGAAAGCAATGCAGAGGTGTGCCAACGATCGTTACCGGCAATTCGTGTTATCTCAGCGTTTGTTAAATCCACAAGTTCCGCTTCCGCTGCACTGGAGATCACCGTTGTCCCTCCAATCATGACAAGGCGCTGCGGTCTGTGAAAGGTAAGCTCGTTGACGACGGCCTCGGGAATCTCATTGGCAGTAATCAAAAGGACGGGAGCACCAAGCCCCGTGGGACCACCGAGAGCAGCAGCGGCAGGGCCGGCAATGAGAATATCGGGATAGTCCATCGACTCCCCTTCGACAGTTCTTACTCCCGCGGCGATCAAAACGGTGTCCGCCCGCTCCAAAAAGATATCCGCTGAGATCGCCGCCGCCGTTTCGTGAAACCCCTCATGCCCAAGTCGTTTTACGCACTCATCGGGACCACCGCCACAGCCAAGAAAAGACAAACCAAGAGCGGCACATACGACCAACGCGTAATGTAAACTACAATAAGAAATAGTGGACTGCATACTAACTAGATAGTCTATTAATGGACATCTGGCAATCGGTTCCGAGATGTCGACTCGTTACGCATCGAAGCAATCGTGCATCTAGAAAACGCCGCTTTGTGGTCCACGTTAGCTCCCCAAAACACCTGTAATCATTACGAAACTACGGAGAGGATTTCTCCCATTTTTTCCTATGAAATACTGTACCAATTGTACAGTATTTCTGCATAGCAGGGACAGAATCCACATTCGGGACGGGAGAACCCACGAGCGTCCGTCTACTCCTCGTCTAGCTTGTCCTCTACGTAATCTCGTATCTCATCATCAGGGTTTTCTGCAACGTCACGGGCGCGGCTTTCGGCAGCGGTTGCAGCGTTGGCATGACCGTCAATCGCCTGCTTCGATTCCCCCAAAGGACTTTGCTGTGCAAAGTCTCGAGCGTCTGATTCAGCCCTGGCTGTCGCTGCGTCAGGATCTGCAGGTGCCGTCGCCTTATGGATCCGAGATTCCGCATCCGTTTCGTATTCAGCAACCTTTTGCGACGGTCGCTCTGCTGCTGCCCGTGCGGCCGCTTCGCGATCATCAATCGTTGCCCTCGATACATCGATATCATCCGGTACGTCGGACACGTCGCTGAGCTCATCCTGGTAGCCCGATGCTGCTTGCCTCCCCTGCCGCGCTTGGCTTGCATAACGAGAGTGTTCGGTACGCGCATCAATCTGCCGCTCTACCTGATCTGCTTTTTCCTCAATGTCTGCTTTTGCTTGCGCGGCATCGTCGACTCCCGAATGTTTTTTTCCGGCCGAGATACTGTCCGTAGCAGCATCATCAACAAACTCCTGCGCACTATTCGCGCTTTTTGCCCGAGCGCCTACTGCTGCCACGGCAGCGGCGCTCACACCGCCTGCAACTGCCTGTTTGGCCCCCGGACCAGAGACAACGCCGTCATCAACCTCTTTCACGGAGTCCTCAACCAGTGGGGAGTCCTCAACCAGTGGGGAGTCCTCAACCAGTGGGGAGTCCTCAACCAGTGGGGAGTCGCTAGCGGAATCCGCACCCTGAACATCCACCCGCCCCACTTTGCTCGGCTGTGGCTCAGACGTGGCTTCGGTGCCAAAATCGGACTTCTTGTGTGTGGTCACATCCTGCCGCGGCGTCACTGGATCGCTACCGTGCGCAGAAATTTCCGGCGAACTGTCTTCGCGCGAAGCGATTCGCTCCTGCGAAGGTGGGGTCTCCTGCGTCAGTGGATCATCGATCTGTGCCTGCGGATCGATTTTTTTTGTGGACGGCACCGGCCCGCCGCGTTCGTTGGCAACATCGAGGTTGCAAGCACTCGTCGTCTCTCCCGCCTTGATAGTTACGACGACCCCGCTGGTATCCTCGTCGACTTTCCCGTCCCAAGTAACTTCCGCACGCCCATCGCGCACTTTGGAAGACAGCTTGGCAATCTCCTCACCGGTATCGCGATCGTAAATCTCAAATCCAACAGCATCAATCCCCTCGGCAATCGCGACCAGTGGTACAGCCTGGCCGCGAACAAACTCTCTTACCTGGTCGGCGGCCTGGGTCACGATCGGGGCAGCCAACGCCGAAAGCGCAGAAACCCGATCCTGGGCAAGCGCAGCCCGCGCGGCATCGGTCACGCTACCGACCGCATGCGCCACGGACCCTGCGGCGGCCTCTCCAAGGGCATCGCTAGCGACATTCGACAACGCGACTGCGCCGACGTTCATCGCACCGGAGGCGGCAGCGGCAGCAACTTGATCGACTCGCCCCGTAGCAGCTGCTGCGACGACGTTTGCCGCAGCCGCAACTAAGGCGCCAGCTATGGAGGGCATGGAAGGATTGAGCTGCACCATGGCGGCATTGAGGTTTATCGCACCACTGGCCTTGGCATTGATCGCTGCTTTGCTCGAAACCGCCAGCTTCATTGAGCCCTTCGCTTTCGACTCTCCCGCCGACGTCAACTTGACGGTCTTTCCATGCAGTCGCGCAGCCCCGGCTGGGGCCTGAATCGCGATGTCTCCATCCGCGGTCTCAATCGTTACGGTCTTTTTGGTACTATCCAAAACAATTTTGTTTTTTTTTGTACTGTCGACGACAGTGACTCGCTCAGCGCCCTCGGTATCGTCGAGAATAAAACGGTGACCAGATCTCGACTTGATCACACGGTGATTGTTTTTTCCGTCAGCATTGGTCTCAGGGGGCTTTTGTTCACCGCTCCAAACCGCACCGATCACAATTGGTCGACGAATTTCCCCCTGTTCAAAAATCACAAGGACTTGATCCCCAACTTGGGGCAAAAAATAGCTACCTTGTTGCTTGCCGGCCATAGGCACAGCAATTCTTGCCCAATGCGAATTTTCCTCCGAACTGCTCGTCGGTAGCCATGGAAATTGCAGTTTTACCCGATAGCGACTGTCACCACCATCATCGGTGTTGGCAGTCACCTTTGCCAAAAACAATCCATGCAGCTTGGCCGCTTGCTCTGCGACTCGACCGTGAGAAGAGCGCCCCAACCTCATTTTAGCCCACTTTGGTGGTGCTGCCTGCGTATTTTCCTGCCCCAGAGGATTTCATCTCGCCGCACATCCCCCCTTCGACGCCCAGTGCGCCTCCGGCTTTGACCTCCATTTTGTCCGAAGCAGTCATCTCGACATGCTTGGCCGATATCTTGAGAGTTCCGTTTGGGCACCAAAGATTGACGGTCCCTTGCATCGATGACACCGCAACACCTTCTTTTGCATCGCCATTGATCGGGCCGGGACCAGTCAACGCGAATTTGTTGGGGGACTCCCCTCCCTCCGCATAGGTACCACATCCGATATAGTTTTCGTTCGTCTTGTCGGTGACGACTACTTTCGTTTTGTCACTGTCATCAAACAAGAGGCGATGTCCGCTCCGCGACTTGATAAAGCGAAAATCGTTCTTACCGTTTTCGTTGCATTCTGGCGGGGCATCTTCCTTGCTCCAAGCACCACCGATAACAACTGGACGACGGATGTCCCCAGCCAAAAACATTACCAGTACCGTGTCGTTGACCTCTGGCAACGTAAAGGTGCCAAACTCGGCACCCATCATCGGCACGGACAAAAGCGCCCAATGCGATTGGTCCTGGTCCCCTCCTGGGAGCCAAGGAAAGCGTACACGAACACGAGCCAACTGTTGTTCATCCTTATTTTGGGTCACAATTGCGTGATAGATCCCATTTAGCGACGCATCCTTATGAGCTGGCATCTCACCAATCATGAGCCACCTTCTGCGTCGCGGCGAAGTCTAGCAGTGGTCGTATAACCGCCGGATTGGCCTTTCCCGGGGGCGTATCGATGGGAAGCCCCGACAACAAAATATTGTCCATTAAAACGGTCGTCATCCTTTTCAGAATTGACAATGACTTTCACAACAATGCCCGGCTTCAATTTTGCAACGCCGACACACTCTGCTTCGCCGGCGATATAATCCATCGTTAACTCACCAAGCCGAGCCTTTGCAATTGCGTTGGCCTCCTCAACGCTAAAAATGGGGTGGTCCACTTCAAACATTGTCACGTTTCCCCCAAACTGAGCACTCGACTTGTCTCCCGTCGTGCTTCCCAGGCGTGAGCTTTCAACCGTCGCCGTACCAACGATTTCTTTTTTCTTTTCGGGGTCCCAACCGCGCACTTCCACCTTTTGCACTATTTGCGAAGATGACAGGCGTGGCGTGAACGTCTTTAAAGCGACCGCTGCCCCTGGATCTTGCAGCTGTAGTTCAAGCTGGGATTCTTGCGCAGTATCCGCTGCAATAAACTTCAGCTGTTGATCCTCTACGGAAACATCGTAGCCGATGCGGGTTGCCAATCGGCGAATAAACTCCAAGTCTGTTTCGTTGTGTTGATATTCATGCGCGCGCGTAATCTTAGGGCTGGAGCCAATCTCCGCTTGCAACTGATGATCACGAGCGATTTGGGCAACGATGTCTTGATCGGTCTTATCGACAAAGGTCCTAGATTTACGTCCACGCAACAATCTATGCAGTCGATTAAAAGCACGAACGATGCACTTACTCTCGCCACCGCTCTGATAGATCGGCTCGATCCCGACAACCTCCCCCTTGAACAATACTGCCCTCTCTTGTCCTCCGACTGTCACTTCAACTTCATCGTTCAACTGGACTTGATTAGATTGCTTGTGGTTGCTGTTTTTGAGCGTCAACACGCACATGTCTGGCTGACTCAAATCTTGGTCAACGACAACGCCGTTCAGATCTTCCTCCTCCACATCTTTGCCGCCACATTTCACTTCGATGTCAACGCGAATATTTGCTGTTTGCTCTGACATGACGATTTACTCTAGCGTTTTTTCTTGCGCTTTTTTGATCTGGTACGGGTTGCTTGGGTCATCTTGATGGATGCGGTAGCGCGACACGGGGTCCCATCCGGCAAAAACATTGTGTACTTCACTTGGAGCGACTCGATCACCCCTTTAAAACTGGGGAAATTTTTACCCCAGTCGAAAATACAAAGTGGTGGCCGTTTATCTTCATCCGCCTCACCGACCTTTACCTTGGTGAGTTCTTCTAATTCTGAGATATGCTGTTCGTAGACATTCTTGTTATTGGCTTCGTAGGTGTCGAAAAACAACTCCAGCGACAATGACGCCGGCTTTGCCCCCGTAAACTCCATAATGGGGTTATCCCCCCGAGAAGTTTTGTGCTTCTGCCATGGCACCTGCTTATCGATACTGATCTCTTTCGGATTGAACAACGCCGTAATTCTCTTGTTCCCTTCATCGACATTGATCAGAGTACATTTTACCAAGGTATTTTTCAGCTGTGCCATGGGTCACCATTGCGCCATCGTGCGATTTGCATCGCTTCCATAAGTTTAGAGAAACACTGCTCCGCAATTTCGTCCAGATCCTCTGGGACTGACTCCGGCGTCGGACCTGGTGGCTGACGCGGCGCAGCGGGTTGACTGACATTTCTCGGGGATGCCGCGACTTGCGTAGCAGGTGCAGTGTGGATCAAAGTCATTTCTGCCAAAGAAATCTCGTCACTACTCCCAACAGACTGAAACATCTGTCGGGCAGTCTCTTCAAACCAGGGCGGAATCTGAGACCGACGATTTGCACCAGCAGTGGCGGATTGAGGTGCTGATGGTGCAGTCCGCACCAACTCCGGTGCCGCACTTGGAGCGCGGTCTGCGGCCGACATAAATGCGCGCACCGTTTCCTCGTACGCGGGATGTTCTTCCCGCATGGGAGCAACAAGAGACTGCAGCGAAGCACCCGCGCGGGTTGCCATAAATGCACGGCGATCGGATGCCCGCTTGGAATCATCGGTCTCCCTTTGCGTATCGGTATCTTCGGGAGACTGCCCATGCAGCACCTGCGGAAACGCGGCCCATGCGACCGCTGCACGGGATGCTGCGGAAACAGGATGCTCGCTTCGCGCACGCGCCATCGCTAACGAGCGCGCCGCGCGGGCAGTTGGCGTCAATGTCCGACCGCTGGGTGCCCGAGACAATGCTGCATACACTTCCTGGACTTCTGCCACGCCCAGGGATTCCTCTTGCACTTGTTCCGTGCGGCTTGTTTGCACCACTCGAGTTGCAGGAATCCCATATGCGGCAACTTGCCCCGCGTCGACAACCGTTTGCGCCGCAAGCAAGTCAAGAGCTGCCAAAACATTGGGATAAACGCGCTCGACCTTGTCCGTGCCACCCTTGTCTGTATCCAGACGGAGCGCCCGCACGACCGAATCTGGCCAAAGTGACGCACCTCTTGTACGCGGGGCGACATCGTGGCCGATCGTCCGACGTCTGCCATGCACATCGGCACGGGAAGCCCCCAAACTGTGGGGGGTCGGCAACCCGTCCGAAGTCCACGACCTGTCGGGAACGAACTGTGTAGAACCTGTAGCCTGATTGGACTGTACAAGAGCGACCAAGATTTGGTCGAGTTCAGATACCCCTTGTGACAAAACGTGCGGGCCATGGACAGACAAGCGGGCTGCCTGCGCGCCAGCGCCGCTGCCAAGGCCATAAACCTGTATCGCCGCCGCGAGCTCTGGGGGAACAAAATCAAAAGACAGATCAGCCGACGTTAGGTGGGTATCGATGGCTGCCCGTTGTGCCGACGCTGCAATATCCCCCGGTCTCGTGGAAACCGCGACCCGCTGTGGCGACACCACATGCTGGCCCGCGGTCTCTGTCCAATAGCGCGCCATATCGACAGAAGAACCCCATGGTGTCGTGTCTGTGAGATAGCGCGCAACCGATGCCATTTCTATCAACTGTGCTGTTCGTTGCAAGTCACTGTACGAGTCACTGTGCGTGTCACTATCCGGGCTGACCAACGACATCTCGGCGTATTTTATAGCTCGATCTCGCGTTGCCACAGATGCGCCGCCTCGCGTTGCGAAACTCATTGGTCCCATCCGTTTCGCGACGGGATCACCGGCAAACCGAGCCGCCGTTGGGCGGGCCGAATCGATGCCGCTGGTATCGAATAACAGCGACGGACCAAGCTCCCCCTGGACATACGACTGGGCCATTTGTGCAGAAGCAATCACGCGCGCATCGTAGCTCGGCTCAACCGTCAGTCCTAGTGCACCGCGCAGTCCGGGCGCCACCGGGGATGCTCCGAGAGACGAGCGCACACCGGCAAAGGGGGCCGCAATTGAAGACATTAACACCTCGTCGACCAGTGCTGTCGGCCGCTGAGCTCGCGTGGATGGCAGCTTTGTTTCAACGCGAGGACTTTGCACAGCAGCCCGAGATAGCGTTGCAAATATTTCATCCGAAACGATCTCATCATCAGCTTGTACCGGTGCAGCCGCGATCCGCTGACTGCCGTCTCGCTCTCCAACTACAGGCGTCGCAGCCGACGCAGACTGACCACCAAGCTCCACATACGGCCGACTCACGGGAAACGCAATCTCTGGGTGAACCACGGACATAACTGGCGCAAACAAAGCCATTGCAGTTTCTGAGGCGCCGGCAAACCTGGCCAGCCACCGATCGCTCCAGGCAATGTGACCCAGAGCGGTTGGGGGTTGCACCGCGAGGGTCGATAGCCCGCCTCTTTTGACCCCACTGCCAATCGGAGAGGCTTCTCCCGCGATATTTCGCAACACCGATGTTTCTTGCCCGATTGCGTTTGCATTCAACGGCCTATTCATTGCCGCCACCTGTTGCACCGAGCCAACCAAACCGCCTAGCCCCGCAGGAAGTGCCAATCTTGGTCCAGCGGAGGGGGCAATTCGCCCTGAATCCCTTGTCAGACTCTCTGCCAATAGGATCTGAGCCGGGATACCACGACCAAACCGTTGATCGCTGTGCTGAACCTTCTCGGCAACCTGGTTTCGACTCGTATGCAAACTATTGGGTACCCTGGGTTGTCCCTCGCCAGGCACGCTCGATTGCACACGCCCTTGCGCCCCGCCGGACACGCTTAATGACTGTCCAGTCCCTATCACCTCGCCAGCCACGCTTGATTGCACACGCCCTTGCAGGCTTGTTTGTGCCCTCAGGTCACTGGGCGCGCTTTTCAGTGGCTGCGTTGCACCGGTCGACCGGCGCAAAATCGTCGCCACACGAGCTCGCTGCTTGTCGTTGCCCCCGATGGCGTTTACGAGTTGATTGACGGACAAAAATTCCTGATGCGGCGTTGCCACAGACCGCACCACCGATACAGACCGTTTTTGCAGTTGACTAATCATCGGCAACAAACTGGCTTGCCGGTGAGAGATGAGCGAGCTCCAAGGATATCCTCGAATCGGCTCTGAAGCCGTCATGGAAGGAGCACTCCACCCTGTCCACATAGGGCGAACGCCTGCTTGTGCTCGCTGCGCTACCGATTTGCCGACCTGCTGACGCTCCGCCGCAAGCCAGCTAAGCTCATCTAAATACCATGGGGTTGGAAATAACCACGATGTATTTTCCAATCTCTGACTTTCCCTCGTATGCCGCGTCGCAAACATCGGCATCGCACCGAAGCGGGTGCTAGGATTGAGGTAGCGGACCATCCGTTGGTCGGCAAATGCCAGCGAGGCCAACGGGCGACCAGCCTGCATCGATTGATCTGGGGTAAATCGCGATACAACACGACTGCTCGCCGCTTGCGCCTGCCGCGCCCCCCTGGGCTGGAATGGACGAGCAGCCCCCAAAGCGGCGCTGAGGGCGCGCCCCGTGTTTCCTGCACCACTGCTCGTCGTATTGTTGGCCATTCTCTGCGGCTAAGGGGTATCCCGATTGTGCCAGTGCCTCCAGACAGGCACATGGAATTGTAAGGAAGGCGTGAGGAGGGAGCATAGTTGGTCTACGTGACCAACGAGCAACGCTCCTTGCAGTTTCAGGGGCTTATCTGGTGGTACATTCATAATCGGGATCCCCCTTAGCCTTTGCCAGACGTGTAGGTCAAACCTTCATGGGCGACTTCTAACGTTTCGATCGCTAGCTCGCTTTTACTCGCGTCATACTCTGGTCCCTCCCACTTACATGGCCATCCATTGTAAAATTCCCACGAACAAACGGGCTTAAAATCAGAGCTCAGTTGGACGATTTTTCCAGTGACTCGCTCAAGCTTTCCGCTGAGCCCGTCCTGCAGCCACATCCGTCGCCACTCGAGCAGGGAGGAGGAACCCGTGAAACCGCGCTTAAACACGAGATTGGGCCATTTTGCCGGGCCAACACATCGCCGAACGCCAACGTTGTAGCCCCCCTCTTTATAATCTACGACCTCCGATTCATACTTAAGACCACTCACACTTTTAAAATAGGCCTCGTCAGAGGGCGAGCCTTTTATGTTGGAGAAGACCACCTTAAAGCAGAAACAAGTTACTGGGTCTTGTGGTCGTGCTTTTGCCATGATTTCACCCCTGCCTATTGCTCTTGGCCAATCCGCTGAACAACCTGGATCATAATAAACTCGGCCGGTACCACCGGTGCGACGCCGACGTCACAGGTTAATATCCCCGTTGCTACCGCTTCTGGCGGATTGACCTCCTTGTCACATTTTACGAAAAATGCGTCTTCAGGCTTCCCCGCCGCGAACACGCCTTGGCGAAAAAGATCGCCTAAAAACACGTTGACCAAGCTTTGTAACTTTGACCAGGTATCATCGTTATTGGGCTCAAATGGCACCCAGCTCATGCCTCCCTCAATGGATCTCCGCAACATGATAAACAGCCGACGTACACTGATGTAACGCCAATCAGGGTCTAGGGAAGCGGTGCGCGCCCCCCATGGGCGAATCCCTCGAGCAATACGGAAACTGTTCACGCCCTCTGCGTTGAGCATCCCAAGATGATCTTCTGTCACCCGAACGCTCAGATCCGTTGCGCCGACAACGGGAATGTTGGCTGGTGCTTGATGCACCCCCAATTCGCTGTCTCGCTGTGCGAATACCCCAGCGAGAATCCCAGACGGTGGCAACTCGCGCGCTTTTCCACCCTCATGATTGGCCATCTCGATCCATGGCCAGTAATAGGAACAATACGAGGAGTTCGTCCGTCTCCGCCACCGTTTCACTGCTTCGACATCTCGGGTCTTAGGGCAGTCCAGGATAACAAATCGATCTTGAAGGTTCTCGGCCAAGTCGATCATCGCGTCTTGTACCCGGATCGACTGCCTTTCCCCCGCTGGTCCAGGGTTGCGCTCGAGAAATATCATTGCGTCGGGGCAACAAAGAAGTCCTACCTCTTCAACCTCTACCAACGCCATGAGTCCAGCCCGATCAGCAGGACCATGGTCATGGCCGATAAAGTCCTCAGGAGCGATCGCGTCGTCGCCATCGCGACCGCCCGCTAGGCGCACCATCGCGGTCTCAAGCGGAATATTGTGAGATGCAGGAGACGTCGACCCAAGATTGTCAAGTCGCACCAGACGCGAGCGCTCCGAAACAACCCGTGGCGCGTACTGTCGCGAAGACGGGTGCATCTGTAGACGCTGAAAAATCTCACGCCGGTCCCCCAATGCAACATGTAGTTCAAACTCAACAACTTCCAGTTGTGTCGGGGCCGCAGCGCTGTGCTCGCGATTCACCGGCGTGTCCGTGCCCCAACGGATCACGCGCTCACCGATCTCGGTAATCACGACAAAATCGGTATTCTCACGGTCGTAAATTCGCACGAGAGCACCGACCTCAAATCCCCGGGTCGTATTGACCTGCGCTTCCCCTTTGCCAATCTCAAGGTCTCGGGTCAGCAAGGCGCGAGCACCTACCGTATGGGCAAATTGAATCCAAATTCGATTCCCCCAACGGCCCTCGTTACGGGCTTTTACCCGGACGGTTGGTTTGTTCCAATCGTCAACAACGGCAAACGACGCCGAAGCCGCGTGTTCTACCGTTGATTCGCTCCCCTCTCGGGCTTGATGGGCAACTCGAACCACATAACACCTGCGTCCACCATTGCGAAAAAACGCTTGCACAGAGTCCGTCAAATAGTGATCGGCCTCGTAGCCAAACACCTCAACAAATTCGTCCCAATTGCCAATCGGTTGTGGCTCGTCGAGGGGGCCCTTCTGGCTCATGCCGATAAACCCAGCAATACTGGTGTCTGCAACCTGCAAAGGAGATCGCAACGGTTCGGCCGGAGCGGCGTAAACCCCAGGGGGGCGAATTTCAGCAGACGATCGCACTAGGGAAACCTGTTAGCGTTTGCGGGCATCATTAATCTCCTTGTTGATGCGAGCAATTTGCCGCAACCATAAGTGCCTCTCCTCGTGCTCCATATCGAGCACATCGGAAAGAGACCAGTGAAAATGGTATGCAATATAAGCACATTCTTGATGGAGCTGCTCCCTAGGGTACATGGCGACCGTCCACGCAGTCACCCCTGGCCGATTTGGCCAGCACCTCCCTCCCCCTCTTCATCGGATTGGACAACTGCCCCAGTGATCCCATCCACCTCCAACTCGTGGTTGCACTTTGGACAATTCAACTGAAACCGAGGCGACCCCTCTTCATTGATCTTGCGATAGAACTCCTGCAAGTAAGCTAGGTCGGTCGAAAATAGATTTTCGATTGTCTCTACACGAACCCGCTCTAACTCCCCGAGCTTTGTGATCACACGAGACAATAGGACAATCACCAAATAGGCCCGATTGGCTTGCACGCGATAGTCTTGAAGCGGCAAGATCTCGTCGCGGGCTGTTGCCAATCGCATAACTCCATCCCGATAGGTTGTTCCACTATCCGGGTCAACAAACCCACGCGGCAAACGAAATGGGAACTCTGTACGAAATGCCATAAGTAGTCTCCAGTAGTCTCCAGTAGTTTGGCCCGCCCGACTCAAAAATGCTGCGGGCTCCCATCTGCTGCGTCGGCGGGGGGCTTGGCCCCCCGTTGTCGACGCGAAGGGGGGAACCGCTTCGGGGGGGCTTGCCCCGCCCGGTAGATCCAAAGGGGGGGAAACTCACGTATACAAATACGCTCCGTTCCGGTTCTCGCGCCTCCTTGCATCTGGGGCTCCTCGCTATTTTTGAGATTGGGTTCCATTCGGAAATTCGCTAGGGCGGGCCAAACAATTCTTCAATAAAAGCCTATGCGTCCGACTCTTTAATGTGGAATTTCATTTGCTCTACGTAAAGCTCAACGGTAAAACGAGAAACTCCCTCTTTGTTTGCTTCGAAGCCTTCGTTCTCAAGCGACAAAATACCAACGTTCATCAGCTCGACACGACCCAGCTCATCTTTCAGGTTGGGCGCAAGAAACGTGATCGAGCCAGACTGCTCTTCCGCTTCTGAGCAGTTTCCATCGACCAAAAAGGCCTTATGCCAATCCTGCCACTCTTTGATATCTGCTGTCGAAATCGTCAATTTAAGGTTCGGAACCTCAACCGCACACACATGCTTGGTCGCGATACGATACTGACCAACCTCATCTTTGGCGATTTTTGCCTTCCAGGTCCATGCATCGATCTTTGCTACTCGAGCGCAGGGAAGACTGCCGAGTTCAAAGCGAAAATTTGAGCACAACCACTTTTTGGTTGCTGGAGCAACTTTGCCCTCAATCTTCGCACCAGAGCCAGGGAGATATTTAATCTCCTCAGGTGATAGCTTCAGGGTCATATATGCGGGTTCTTTGCTCGAACCATCAAGTGCGGGCATTGCGACTTCGCCGATGTGAGCGTCGCGATACTCACGGATCGCCATGGACTTGCCCTCTTGATTGCATGCGTGAATCTCGCCACTTTTGGATACCGTACCTTGCTCAAAGGTCGCTTGGATCCACTCATACATCCCTTTGGCCATCCCCATACCAACCTCACAGGTGATGTCCTCAAAGCTAATCGTCGAAATGTGCTTCTTTTGCAGTTGCACCGGGCCGAGGTTATGAGTCGCTACCTCCGCTTTTGCAGTCCCTCCTGAAACTTTCTTTACAAAACCAAGAAACTCAGATCCATCTGCCATAAACGCAAACTGACCACCGGTAAATGAACGTGTATCTGCCATTGTCTTCTCTCCTAAAAAGTACCCCTAAAAAATGAAGGTGCCAGCGCACACGGAAGCCCTCGCCAACCCCAGGAACCGGTTGCTCCTGGAGGCAACGAGTACCTCCCTATTTGTCCAGCATGTCCGCATCATCGTTATCGAAATTTGTACGCACGTGCCAGAGGAAAACTTCCTTTAGTACCTCGCCACAAAATCCTGATGGGTTCAGACTGTCGAGGCGCTTCGATGGCAAGGCGCGAGAAGGGCGCATAGTAGCTCTACGCAACCGACGAGCAACACAGCCAGCGAAGATGGATCGACGAGCTGAACCATCAAGATTTCTGTGACGAGGTACTAGCACGTGCATCCAGTTTATTCGTCGATACCGCCACCCGAGGGCATCTGGCCAATTCGGAAGATGACAAACTCTGCTGGCTTCACTGGGGCCAAACCAATCTCGACAACCAGTTGTCCTGCGTCTACCACCTCCGAGGGGTTGGTCTCTTCATCACATTTGACATAGAAAGCCTGCTCCGGGGAGGTCCCCATAAGCGCACCGTTCCGCCATAACAGGGTCAAGAACGAGGAGATCGTCCGCGTCACCCGCTTCCAAAGCCGATGATCGTTCGGCTCAAAAACGACCCATTGTGTCGCGCGCTCGATAGAAGACTCCACCATGATGAACAAACGCCGAACATTGACGTATTTCCAGGACGGGTCACTTGAGAGCGTCCGTGCCCCCCAAATCCGAATCCCGCCAGACATCGTCCGAATCGCATTAATCCCTTTTGGATTTAGCAGATCTTGCTCGCCCTTGGACACATTGTACTTCAAGCCCAGCGCACCTCGAACGAGTTCGTTCGCTGGCGCCTTGTGTACGCCGCGCTCAGAGTCAACCCGCGAGTATACCCCGGCAATGTGCCCGGATGGTGGGACAAATACGTTCCCCTTCTCGGGATCGTAAACCTGGATCCAAGGAAAGTAGTACGCCCCATATTTGGAATCACGCGGCTTGGGCAAGCGATCAACGCCTCCGGTAATTGTCTCTGGAGAGTCGAGGATTGCAAAACGATCTTTGCGAGTCTCGCAATGGGTCAGCAATGCATCCTGTACTGCTGGAGAAGTGCAACCCGGAGCTGCCAAAATGGCAATCTCATCAACCTCTTCAAAGCACTTCAGCCCCGTACGCTGCCCTGGGCCATTGTCTTTGCCAATGTAGAGACCATCCCGATCTCCCCCCACCGATGCCTTTGCAGATGCTTTTTTGTCCTCCTTTTTGTCGCCCGTCGTCGCGCTAATCGGGGCATCGACTGGAGCTCCCACGTTAACAACGAAACAACGCGACCCGCCGTTATTAAAAAAGCCATAAACAGCGTGCGCGAGTTGGATGGAGCAATCCTTGAAATCACCGAAGGTCTTGACAAACTGCGACCAGTTGGTAATCAGGACGGCCTCATTGGTGGGCCCTTTCGCAGACTCGCCAATAAAACCCACGGTATTGGTACCGACGGCCTCGATTGGCTTTGAGCCGCGATCGACTTCTTCGACATAGACCCCTGGTGAAAGATAACTGGTCGCCATGCTTTGTTTCCTCCTGTTTTGGTGGTCGTCGTGTTGAACCATTCAATCACGACATCAGAACTACTGCGTTTGAGAAAAATTGTCCCTTAAGGTAAAAGAATCATACATTTACATCGATTTAAGTTTGCTCAACATCACGGCGAGTGAAGATCCCACCGCCGGAAGGTCCAGTTTCAGACTCGCCCAAGGGGGCATTCAGATCGCGATATACCAGCGACCGATGTTCGACACGACGGAATGGCTGCATTGCCTCGGGAACGATTGGAATCGTTGTCCAAGCTTGTACTGCTGGACGCACGGGTTGTGACAGACTGCCCCAAAATCGAGCCAAGGTCCCCTCATCCAGCCGCGTAGATAATAGCAAGTACAAATTGAAGTCCTCTTCAAACGTTTCGCCACGCAGCTGATCCGCGCGAATCGCAGGATTCTCCATGATTGTCCGAATCACCAGTCCAAGTAACAACTGTTCGTCTTCAGGAGTCTGCGCCCAGGTAGAAATGAGATAATCCAGGCGAATCCACAGTCTTCTTCTACGACGAAACTCTTCTATTGTGCCATCGTCCTTCTCTAGGGTAACGAGCTCAGTGGTTACGTTGCCGTCAACTCCCTCAGTATCCAGTGCCACCTGGTAGAGATAGACAGACACAGCTGGAAGCTTCCCCTCTATCGCATCTGGCTTTGGTGCCTCCTCAACGATATGAACCCGCTTGTACCCATTTTTGCGAAATTCGTCTTGGAGAAGGCGCGACAGGGAGTCAGACGTTTCCTTTATTATATGGTGTTGGGGGGTCATAAAGACCGTTACCGGCTCCCTCTCTTTGTCAGAAAAGGTACTGTACAAGGCCGAAATTCAAAGTCAATGGGACCTACCCCCACAACAAGACCGCGCTTGAGTTTTTTTACCGTGCTCATCATCCTGCCCATACGTAACATGCCCTGTTATACGTAACGCATCGGGTTTTCTTCCCGCACGAAGACCAAATGGCGAAGTTCACTCATCACTTATTCGTCTGCACCCAGCCCCGCGATGGAACCAGATCCTGCCAATCCACCGGCAGTAACAAACTCGTGGCAGAACTGCAGCGCCTTGTTGTTTCCCATCCGGACCTCCTGGGCAATGTCGCTGTGACAGCCTGCTCATGCCTGGGCCCCTGTCTGGATGGCCCCAACATCGTGATTTATCCCGAAGGGATCTGGTACGCTGGCGTAACACTGAGGGATATTCGCCAGATAGTCGAGCAACATCTCATTGGTGGCACCCCAGTTGCTCACCTTCAGTATGAATGGGATGACGAATAAGTGGAGATAACGAGCAAGTGAGGCCAAATTTCTGGCCTGCCTCCATTTCAAGCCTTGGCAACACGGGTCGTGCGTGATTTCGCCTGGTGCAAGGCTGGTGCTACGTGGCGCCGTCGAAGCACGACTTTAATAATTTCAGCAACATACAAGACAGTCCAGCATGAAAATCGTCGCACGACTAGGTGACTGGTGTTTTTTGTCGTACCGAAAGATCGACAAAGTGAATGGAATTTGATCTTCTTTAGTAATGACGCAGGGTTTACCTCCAAAGCAGGGAAGTTTGTTGACCTCTGGCGCATCGTATTGCCGTTCTCGTTTGTCTGAGGCATCGATCTATTCTCTCTTGTATCGAGAAGGTCATCGATTGTTTCCCGACGAAATGTTCTCGGATCTATTTACGAAACGTGGTCGTCGGTCGATTCCTTCTCGGATCGTGGCGATTGTGATGGTTCTGCAACGAGTAGAAGGGCTCAGTGATCGGGAGGCTGTGGATCGATTCAGCTATGATTTGCGTTGGAAGTATGCGGCTGGGGGCCTGGATTCCGATTATCCTGGTTTTGTCCATACGGTTCTTGTTGACATGCGTGAGCGGCTTCGCCAGTCTGCATCTCCAAATCGGATTTTCGAAGCGGTGTTAGAGGTATGCCGGCAGGCCGGACTGGTCGGTCGCAAACGTGTGATGGATTCGACGTGTCTGTATGATGCCGTTGCGACCCAAGATACGGTGACGCTGATACGGTCTGCAATACGCGGCTTGTTGCGGGTTCTGGACGCAGAGCAATCTGCTTGTGTTCGTGCTGTTCTTCGTCGCGACGATCCCTACGAAACTCCTGGCAAACCGAGTTGTGCGTGGGACGACAAGGCTGCTCAGGAATCCCTTATCGATGCACTGGCCCAAGACGCCCACGCAGCTCTCGTATCTATGGAGGGTCGCCCATATGGTTCGGAGGTCGCTCAAGCGATGGCACTACTGGCAACGGTGGTCGGGCAGGATTTAGAACAGAGGGAAGATGGGACCTATCGCATTGTGAAGCGAGTCGCTCCGGACCGAGTGATTTCGACTGTGGATCCGGAAGCGCGCCATGGACGCAAGACGGGGGCTCGTGGATTTGACGGATATAAAGGCCATATCTCGATCGATCCAGACTCTGAAGTGATCGTGGCAAGCGATGTCACAGCGGGAAACGTGGGCGATGGACAAGCCGCAACGCAATTGCTCGAAGAAGCGATCGAACAAACGCAGGCAGCGCCCCAGGACAACGCTCGTGTCGCGGTGTTTGGTGATGCCTCCTATGGGGCAGCGGATATCGTTGAAACGCTAGAAAAGGCAGGGATTGAAGCCAACGTAAAGGTCCAAGAGCCATCGCCCCCCAGCAAAGGATTGTTTGCTAAGAGCGCATTCAAGATTGATTTAAACGAGCAAACCGTTCGCTGTCCACAGGGGATTGTCGTACCGATCAAACCCCGAAAGGGACCCGAGCGCATGGGTATGGCATCGTTTGAGTCGCACTGTCACGACTGTCCACTGAAACCAAAATGCACAACTTCGAAAACCGGACGCTTGGTCCGAATCCACACCAAAGAGGCAACGTTGCAGCGCTCACGACTTCACCAACGGAACGAAAAATGGAAACGGGATTATCGTTCTACTCGCCCCAAGGTAGAGCGAAAAATCGCTCACCTCATGCAACGCAGACACGGAGGACGCCGGGCACGAGTGCGCGGGTGCGACAGGGTCAGAGAGGATTTTTCCTTACTTTGTGCTGCGACCAATCTTAAGGAGACTGGCAAAGCTCGCCGTAGGCTCCAAAAATGGCGCCTGGGCCATTCTCGACCGGATGCTGCCCCTGATCGCCCTTCTTATTTCCGGTCTGGGCTACGCCTGGCGCGAAATGACCAGGCGAGTCATCCAAACACCAGAGTGCGAAAACAACCGGCGAAACCTATTTTTCTACCCGCTACCTTCAGAAACACCGTATTTAACACCAGTCACCTAGTACCTCGCCACAGAAATCCTGATGGTTTCAGATTGTTGAGACGCTTCGATGTATGGGCAGTCCAGAAATTTATAGTGAGTCCGCTTGCCCTCGACTGCACGCTACGAGTTGGCACAAATGGAGTTTCGCGCCAAAAACTATTCAGCGACACGGAGATATCCAAATCCAGTACGCGACATTCTAACTCGCCGTTGGCCGAAAGCTCCCACTACCTCGTGTGTCGTGCTTATGTAGCGCAAGGACCCGCACGCAAGGCATACAAGTGTCTGCAAACTTCCGCAGACGATTTAACAACTCGCATCACACGGCAAAAGTTTCTCGCTCTGTCTGCTGCCATCGCAGCAAAAATCGGAAAATGCAAGGCAACAGAAACCATGCACGAGAATACCTTCGCGGCTTTCCTCACGGGAAACGCGCACGTCAGCTCACTCGCGGGTACGCGTGCAAACCGACCAGGTAACACCGGACACTCCCTTCGTCTTCCAACTACCAGATATTGGAGGGACCGGGGTAGTCTGCAGTAGACAATCGACTACATCCAGCCACGAATCCTTGCAAAAAAAATTCCCAAAATGATTTTGTATACGTCGCCCAATAGCAGACTTCTTCCGAGACCAGTACAGTCAAGATATTGACCCATACCTGGACGCGTTGAAGATGAACAACACAAATATGTACGAAATCTATTGCTCGCAGGGACAGGGAACCTCCCATGGACCAAAATTCCAAAAACTTCCCGATGCGCTACGATACGTCTCCAACTACGGGGGACCTGGTTCACTTGCGATTCGCTGTCCCAATGGGAGTTGGTATCGTTGGGCAGAAGAGAAAGCAACGATCAAAAACCAACGAAGGCATTCACGGATCACCGTTTTCCTCGCGGGAGAGCTAAAGCCAGCATCCGTCTCTGTTGTTGTCAGAACAGTGTCCAAACGCGGGATGAGCGTAATCCTACCCAAGGCGCAAACCGTAAACCACGGTGCAAAATTGAAAATCCGTCTAAAACTCGATCACGTCCCATTGGAGTTTCCGGTCCAAGTTGCCTGGTTTCATGAATCCCAGGCCGGATTCCAATTGGAATCGACCGCGATTTCACCAGCGAATCTGCGCCGCTGGGAAGCATGGATTGCCAGACGAAGCTAGAAGTGCTGCGGGTACCCATATGCTGTGTCCTCGGGGGGCGTGGCCCCTCTAGAAGAAAGTTTTCCGTTGCCCCTCACCATCTTCCATGGAATCCTTAATATGGGAGACATTGCATGGAAAAACACATTCAACGGAGCATTCTCCGCGGGTTGTTGTTGCTAGTCTGCCCCTTTTCTGCCGCGCATGGGGAGGAACTTACCGTAGGAAAGTCAGCAGACTTTGCAACGGTGCAAGAGGCCGTGAATGCAGCATCCCCGGGTGACAATATCGTGATTCACGACCACGAGGACGACGAAAAGGTCACGCTTACGACCGACGGAACCGAGGACAAACGCATCGTGCTAAGCGCATTGCCCGATGTGGTTTTCCGAGGGCGCATTGTCATGCGGGGAAACTACTGGGATGTCAGCGATCTCACAATTATTGACGCTGGAGATGGTGATTCGGACACCATTCGAATTCAAGCGGATCACAATCGATTGCTTCGACTCGATATCTCTGGGGGGAACCGCGACGGAATCGATGGCGGTGGAAACAACAACCAAGTCCTAGACTCGCTCATTCACAACTTTGACGCTGGAGATAGCGACGCCCATTGCATTGTTCTGAATCCCGGAGCAGAAAATTGGACGATTTCCGGAAATCAACTCTTCGACTGTAGTGGCGACGGCATCCAGCTATTCTCGCAGGGCCCTGAGCGAACGATCCTCAACACCCGAATAGAAAACAATGACATCTATTATACGGGCAGCATCAAACGAACAGAAAACGCTCTAGATATCAAAAATGCAAATGGACTCGTGATCGCCGGAAATCGCATGTTCGGTTTTGATTCCAACAAAGTCGTTGTGTTTCAGAAGGCACCCGCCAACATCGATATGCACTGCAACCAAATTTATAGCGGCGCAAATGGTATAGAATTTCGCGGTGAGGATGGTGGGATCGTCGAGAACGTCAATTTCTCCAACAATTTAATCTACGGCATCGAAGGATACGCTCTAAAGTTTGACGATGCCCACAATGCGACAGTGTTCCACAACACTTTTGTCGACATCGGGAGCGACGGACTCCGTATAGAGGGGGAAGGACTACAGGGAGGGGCTTTGCAAAACAATCTGTGGGTACGGACTGGGAACATCGACGGTGGTTCTTTCGATGCCGACCACAATGGATTCTTCGCTGTGAAGAAAAATGCCATCGCCTCCAGTACCAATGTCAACGCTGACCCAATCCTAGATGACCAACGCAAAATCACCCCTGGAAGCCCGATGGAAAACGCCGGTATTGATGTGGGATTGCCCTTTGCCGATACTGCACCCGATCTGGGGGCCCACGAGATCGGCGAGGATCCATGCTCTTCCCTCAACCGGCCTATCCCCAATGGTAAAACCAAACAAAACTCTGGCTGCCAGGCAACGACCAACACAACTCCTTCAAATTGGTGGCTGGCTTGCCTGCTATTTGCTCTTTGTCTACGACCCAGACCTAGAACCCATACGACAGCGTTAGGGTAATATCTGGGACATCCCACGCTCCAAGGGCAAGTTCGATCGAAAAGTGCGAGTACGAATAGCCAAACCCTAAATCGATCCCCACTTCGGTCCGCGTGCAGTCTCCTACACAATCATCTACATGAATAAGGTAGAGGCTCGGACCAAACACTGGAAAGATTGATTGGCGCGGTGCAATCCGAATCAGATACTTGAAATGCAAATTTCCGCGGAGTGACAGGAAGTCATTTTCACCAATACCGAAGTCCAAACTGGGTTCGATCAATACAGGTCCTCGCCCAATCCGAAACGCTGCCTGTACTCCGAGGAAGAGACTATCGGGGTCATCGGTGATCCCACCACGTATGCCAATCCTCGGTGATGCTACTGCCTGATGACACATCGTGACGAGAACAACAGCAACGATAGCAATACCCAAACGTTGATCGACTTTCATTCTTATAAGGTTGCGACGGGCATGCCAATTGTTCAACAGTGGAGTGGGAAAAAACAAAAAAAGTCGACAACTACGAAAACATTCCCGAGGCGAGACTGTAAGCGAGCTCAAGACATATCTCACATCATTTTAAACTTGCATGCATGCGATCTACCCCTGTCGTTGTTAACACCTACACGTACTTGTACCACCCACGTCTTTTCCGGGTAGATAGCTAGCGAAAAACGAAACATCCCAAACAACTGTCGCAAACTCACCCGTAAACGTTATCCTATACTGTATGCGGTGGCTTGCCCTGCTGATAACAGTTTCCTGTTCCAATTCTTCGCCAGCCCCCAATCCGCTTACAAACCCATGGATTGGCCCCGAAGCGGGAAACCCTGCAGGAAACTGCGAAGTCCCTCCCGAGGCGACCATCGCGGATAGCACGAATCCGACGACAGTCGTTGGTACAGGAACTCCAGAAAGCTGCACCGGTGATGCCTTCATCGCCGCCGTTGCCAAAGGCGGCGTGATTACCTTTGATTGTGGACCGGCCCCAACCACCATTACGCTCGATCGTCCGGCAAAGATCTTCAACAACACTGGCCCTAATATCGTCATTGACGGAAATGGGTTGATCGCCCTTAGTGGCGCCGGAAACCACCGCATCCTATACATGAACACCTGCGACAGTGAACAGATCTGGACCACCTCAACATGCCAAAACCAAGACCATCCGCGGCTTACAATTCAAAACATGACATTTATCGACGCCAGCTCCAAAACCGAAAAAGAGTTTGATGGCGGGGGTGCTATCTGGGTTCGCGGAGGACGGCTAAAGATACTCAATTCGCGTTTCTTCAACAACGTATGCGCCGATGACGGACCGGATGTCGGTGGTGCATCAGTCCGTGTGTTTAGCCAATACAACAACCTTCCCGTCTATGTTGTCGATACCACTTTTGGTGGCGCAAAGGGGTTTGGCAATACTTGTTCCAACGGCGGAGGCATCAGCAGCATCGGCGTATCTTGGACCATTATTAACAGCCTATTCTCTCACAACAAGGCAATCGGAAGTGGCGGCAATCCAGCACGATCCGGAACCCCTGGCGGAGGAAGCGGGGGCGCCATTTACAACGATGGCAATACAATGACGCTAGACATCTGCGGAACGCGCATTGAGGACAACGAGGTCGTGCAACACGGCAGCGGTATTTTCTTTGTAACCAACAACCACAAAGGAAATATTCATATCGATCGCTCGATCATTACCAACAACCATGGGGGCTCTTGGTACCCGACCTATCCGCACATCTCAGGCCATGATGACACGCAAATCGAAGTGACCAACTCGGTTATCGAGTAACTTGGATCAGGATCGAAATCTCGTCGGCTCTCTCATCGACAGCAGCGATATCCACCGCAGCCACGAAATTGGCACTCTCACAATTGCCAGTAAGCTAAGACCCAAAAAAATATCGCACTCCTAATTGTTTTGCGAGTTGCTTAGTGATAGACAACTCACCGTATATACACGCTATGTTTTTAGTGGAAGGTTATATACATGTAAATATTCAATGAAGATGTTGTCTTTTGTGTAAGTGTATGTAATCATAATATACATGGCGGACATGCGGCTCATGGGGATTCTTCTTTCTACTCTTGTATTGTGCCTTGGTTGTGAGCATGACACGACAGCACCTCCGGTACCTACGGCAAGCTCCGTCGTCGAAGAAACTGAAAAGGTCGAAGCAACCGAAAAGCAGGTTGTGGAAACAACTGTTGCCGCCAAACCTTCCCGCGATGTCATCGCGAACAATAAAGTTTCAAAGCGCCCTGCCCCCGCGAACACCAGCAATGCCCCCAACAGCGCGGATGCAAAACGCAATGATGCAAAACGCAATGATAAGGCGGGTACAATACGGGGTGACAAAGCAGGTGTAAAAATCGCGGCGAACTCCGAGCCACCTCCCGTCGCAGAACCGTCACCGCCTAAAGAGCCAGCCGCCGCTGCGGGCAAGGGTGATCCTGCTCTCGATGTCAGGTTTCCGTTCCATTGGCGTACCTGGCGTCACGTAAAGAGCATGGTAATCCATGATGCTGCCCATCCCCTATTTGAAGCGTTCGGAGGGATCCACCATATCTATGCCAATAAATCTGCCTTCAAAGCCCTCCAACAAGGAACCTCGTTTCCCGACGGTGCGACCTTCGCTTTTGACTTGCTCGCTATCTCCGAAGATGGCGGCGCCTACGTTGAGAAAAATCGAAAATTCGTCGCTGTAATGACGCGTGACCGTGACGACTTTAAAAAGACGTCTGGGTGGGGATGGCAAGCGTGGGCGGACGCAAACCCCAATAGGCCAGCGCTGAAAACGTTATCAGAGCAGGCAACATGTGCAACTTGCCATGACCAAGTACAAGCCCAGCATTTTGTCTTTACACAGTTGAAACGAGATACGTGTTCCATCGGCGATACGAAGGGTGTGTGTAAACCAACTGGACAGTGCACGGGGACGGTGACTCCAGGCCTCTGTCCAGGGCCAAGATCTATTAGGTGTTGCACCGGCGAGTAAGATTTCATGCAAACGTCCCCCCCGGTCCAACCGCCACTTCACCGCAGGCTTCGAGTACAATTAGTCACAGCGTTTTTAGTGATTGGGTTAGGACCGCTAGCATTCGTCGTTGCTTACGCTTATGACAGTGCAAATGACGGCTATATAAAACAGGTTCGTAAGGCTGCCATTAGCGTTGGCGAGCAGGTCCAGTTGCAAATTGATCGAGAGCTCACGATGGCAGAGCGACAGCTCCGGTCGATGACCACCCATACCCGGGCACATTCTGTACCCAAAGTCTCTCTAGATGGAGGCGAGATCAATGTATTTCGCCTGCTCAAGCAGCAGTTTCGCGAATTTCTCGATAGCCACAAAAGAATGCTGCCGATCTTTTCTGAGATACTGTGCGTACGTCCCGAAGACAAGAGCAATGGAAAGGAAACCGGCGCCCACGTGCTGTACTCCAACACGGGGAATCGCGAGGGCACCTCCGTACTTCCAGACTTATGGCAACGCGACGGCAAGTCTTGGCGAGTGAGTCCACAATATCGCTGGCGACTCTCCGACCCAAACAGCGATGTAGAACAACGCTGGCTCGCCATTGCGCATCCATTCAAGGATGGCCAAGGCAATACACTGGCGTTCGTTGGAATCATCGAACCAGCACGCCTCCGTGCACTTGTGAAAAGAAACACGACCGTAAGAGAGGGAGTTGTTGATGCCGAAGCCCAAGAAGAAATGGTTGTCGCCTTACTTGGCGCCAACAATAGCGTTTTTGCTTCGGTTACCCCTAACGGGAAACCATCTTTTGGTCAAATCGTCGATTTGACGCAAAAAACTGAACTACAGTCTACGGGATTTGCCATCTCATCCGTGCCCGGCATCGGCGAAGCTGTGATTTCGATCAGCGAAAGTGCCCATATCCCAGGGAGAGTGTTGGTTGCGCAAAGTACAAAAACCGCACTAGCACCAGTTCATCGGCTTCGCGATGCGTTCTTCCTTTCTGCTGCATTGGTTATCGCCATCGTGATTTTGTCGGGATGGTATTTATCTCGCCGTATCTCGTCTCCGGTAACGAAGTTGATGCAGGGAACCCAAGATGCCGCTGCCGGAAACCTCGAGCAGGCGATCGCAATCCACACGAGTAACGAGCTCGGTCTGCTTGCAGATGGGTTCAACAAAATGCTTGTTCGCCTACGTGAAGCATTTGAAAATCAACGACGCTTAGCCATTGTCGAACGCGATCTCGAAATGACGGGTGTGGTCCAATCCTGGTTCCTACCTCCGAATCCAAATCTTGAAACAACTCTCTCTCTCTCTCGGGATTCTATCGTCCTGTCGATGCATGTGGCGGCGACTGGTGGTGGTACGAGTGCTTGCCCAACAATCGGATCCGTCTGCTCGTCGCGGATGTAACCGGCCATGGTCCCGCGCCCGCCTTTGTAACTGCTGTCTTGGCTACAACACTAAGAGGACTCGGGGGAACAGCATTTCACGACTCGATTCCCGCTGGCCTGGAGGTCGTCAACAACGAACTCTATCGTTTGAGCAAGGGCGACTACCTTGTAACAATGACAGTGTTAGAGCTTGATGGTGATACTGGTATCGTTGATGCCTATTTTGGTGGGGGACTACCAATCCTTTCCCTACTTCCAGATGGACAGCTAACCACTCTTCACACCCCGGGGTCCCCACTTGGTGGAGAGCACCTGGATCTGGGATATCACCAAATAACAATGCAAAAAGGACAACGACTCTTCGTCTTAACCGACGGGATTCCAGAAGCCCCTGCCAATGACGGTCGATTGCTAGGCATGCGACGATTAGCGACGTTTCTTGAAAAAACCCGCGATTTGTCGGCGCAAGAAGCAACCGCATCCATTGTAAAAGGTGTGGATGCGGTGCGAAGTGGAAATCCGCAAGAAGACGATTTTACCTTTGTAGTTCTGGATTGGCGTAAAAAGGTCTCGAAACTTTCGCCCGTCCGAAGCGTCGCATAGCTGCATCCGTTCCGCCCCAAACGAAGTACATCACGAACCAAACTCACCCGCACTCCTGCTTTATCGCGCAAGCGGGCGTTCTCCCCTCTAAGGGTCCGGGATGATTCAAGGCAATGCTCGTAAAGCGCAGTCGTTTGCCTAGGAATCGCACTCGCACGTTTCAAACATGTATAAAATCGATATGTTAAGCGGTGGTACGTCACTTGCTTAATCAAGGGAGTCCAGCCATGAACGAGTCTCCCCCTAACTGCGGATCGAACCCCGGCCAGCTCCTCCCCAGCAGCATCCTAAACCAACTTGATCATTGTTGCGCGAATAAAACATTCCCCGAGCTTCACCGTTCCGATATTGATTTCGCCGCAGCCCGGCTACACGTTTACCATCGCGCAAATCACTGGGCGATACTTATCGAAGTACTTGGATACTCGAACCAAGAGTTCGAAACGGACCGGTTCCGTCTCAATTCCTATCTTTTTGGCAATTGCCTCCCTTTCGAACCAGGATTTATCAACAGCGAACAAGTGATCCATAACGGTCCCAACTCACGCATTTTTTCAGATCATCCTTCTGGCTGCCTCAATCCACACGCTACGAATTTGTACATCCGCAATCGACTCATACCGGTGCCAAACAATGCCGACGAATACAAACGATATGGGATTCGCCCCCAATTCCACCCATTGCTCACCGGATCGGAGCTATTGCGGATGTTAACCCACAAGGAGCCCGACCTCGTATTCACACCAGTCACCCGGCACCGACAGTTTGTGCCCAATCAACTCCTGTGGGTACTCTCGTTGTCTGCTTGGCTCCACCCTGACACTCGGCGTGCGGAAAAACCCAGCGATAGTCAGTCCTTCGTCCAACTCGCGCAGGTTGCTGCAACGGGCAACATCAACCTGTATCGCCCGACGGTCCCGCCCAATACCCATTGGAGCAATTGGACAACCTCAGTAAGTGAGTAACGCGTCCAGATTCTCACGCTCCCATGCCCGAGCGCCCAGGTAATGTTCAAATTTTTCTTCGTCCGCTAAAAACGCCTTCGAGTGGAACCGGCGACGACCATTTTTGACTGCAACCCCATGAACCTGATGCAACATCTCGTGAAACACTATCCATTCTACAAAAAAGCGCGGAACAAACTGTCGATCAAGTGAACGGTGAATCCGAATAAGCTTGTCTTCGACCGAATAAGACCCCATTTTGATACTGTTCCGCCGCCGCGGCTTTCCAGTCTTTTGTCCCCAGCTAATCTTTGCTTTGATTCGATTTGAAAAATAGCGCTTGTTTAGATCATCGTAAATCGCAGCGAGATTGTGATACTTACCGCGAGTCGATAGCGTCGGCGTCAATAGTCGCTTAGACGATGGACGCACCCGGTGCTGGTTCCGATCAATATATTCTCCCAAAACTTGAGATGCCATTCGATCATTGCGTGCAATGTAGCGCGCGAGTGCCTGCGCAATCACCGGCCCCCCCTCAGCAAACATATGATGCAGACGCACGCGATAGTGGGGACTGTGAAGCGGCTTTTCACGGCGAACGGATATCATCGTATACCGATTGTCGGTGAGCTTTACTTCGATCCTGCCCTTCGGAAGATGAGCACGGATTCTCCGCTCAAGTCGGATCCTGCACTCGTCCCCCCCTTTGAACTCATCACCTGGCGTCAAACTGCCACAAGCTGGCTTCGCAGCTCGCCCAGACGATGCCTTCAACTTTCTCCGATCAACCCCCTGTTCGGTAGCTGAAGCCACGTTGGCTCCAATGTGAGCAACCCCCACTCTTCCTCCTTATCCCTTCACGCACAAATTCTTTCGGGCCACCAAACACAATTGTCCGAGGCCTCAAAGGAATTCGATTAATATCTGCCGGCTATAGTAGACAGTGATGCAATGCCTAAACCGAAAAAGAATCCTAGCAGGCGCATTTCCCATAGATCAACTTATCCACAAGCTCGGCAATCGGTTTCATGACCAATAGAGATAACGCATCCTGGAGTTTCAAGAGCTTATCGGGATGTCCGCTCACCCTCACAGCGGGAGCCAACCATATCGAGATAGCGACACCGAACCATTTTGCGAAAATACGATTCCCTCCTGTTCGAGAAGGTGACGCTGCATTGCACCGCCCATCGGGTCAAGAATGCTCACCTTGGCAGTTACTGGCGTGCGCTTCCCCAAAACTCTATGCCAAGGGAGTCCTAACTCTTTCCCACTCGCTCGCATTGCGGTGCCAACCAGCCTGGCTGCCCCTGGAAGACCAGCAAGAACCGCAACCTGACCGTAGGTTGCAATTCGGCCGGGCGGAATCTTGCGGACAGCACGATAAATCTTGCCATACAGCCCCCCAACGTGCTTGGCATCTAGGGAACTGGCGTGAAACGGCTGCGGGCTCCGATCTGCTTGTTGGGGGGGCTTGGCCCCCCGTTGTCGATTGGAAGGGGGGAACCGCTTCCGGTTCTCACGTGTAGAAAATACGCTCCGTTCCGGGGGGGCTTGCCCCGCCCGGTAGATCAAGGGAGGGGAATCTCGCTCCGCCTCGCGTCTCGGGCTCTTCACTCGTTTCACATCACTCCTCTATACGCCGATGATTGTAGCCTTCTTTTGTAAGGCCACCAATCCCGTACCGGCGATCAGTTTGTATTCTTTCCAAAACACGCTTGTTCGTGTTCTTGACAACTACCCGTAATTGTAGCGCCGTTATTGTGCAAAAATAGGATGCAACTATGAGCGCCATTCTTACGATAAGACTGCATGGGCACACACCACACTAGCGCTCCGATGTTAATCGGAAGAAATCCACGATTCCTAAAGCAAATTGAGACTGCGCGACGGGCCGCACGGTCAAACTGCAGCGTGCTGATCCTCGGCGAAACAGGGACAGGCAAGGAGCTCGTTGCACAAACAATCCACCACTACTCTCAGCGCCGTGAGCACCCTTTTCTTGCCATCAATTGTGGCGCATTGACAAACGACCTACTCGGCGCGGAGCTATTTGGCCACGAGCGCGGGGCGTTCACGGGAGCAATGTCTCAACGAGATGGCCTATTTGTGCAAGCAAACCACGGCTCGTTGTTCTTAGACGAATTGGCAGAACTCCCCATTCGCCAACAGCCGCTACTACTCCGTGTTTTGGAAACGCAATCGGTCCGGCCACTCGGTAGCACCTTAGAACAGGCAGTCGATGTTCGTATTATTGCAGCAACCAATAGACCAGATCCCTGTGTTAGCTCACATCTTCGCCTCGATCTGTTTCATCGCATTGCCACAATTGTCATCTCTATGATCCCGCTACGAGAAAGAGCCGATGACATTCCAGCAATCGTTCAACACACAATCAATGAACTCCGCGAAACGGTCGGGCCCAGATCTATATCGCCAACAACGATGGGAGCTCTCTGCGAGTACTCTTGGCCAGGAAATGTTCGCGAACTCATACAAGCAGTACGTCGCGCCGCAATCCTAAACAAACAAGAACTCACCTTAGATCACCTATTGCCAAGCAACAATCGCTCCAAGGTCCCGCAGACATCAGCAACCGTTCCTTCAGCGATAGAAGCGTCCATACGCGGAATTATGGCTGAGGCTCTGGCGAAGTACGGTTCTTTTCGCAGCGCTGCACGGGCACTTGGAGTCCCCAAATCTACTTTTGCTGATCGGGCCCAACGCTATGGTCTCCGCTCCCAATACCGAGAGCGCCAAAAATTACGCAAACAAAAAAATCCACCTACACCAAATCGCAAGCCCGGAATCTAGAGAGCTGAACACGTAAAGTTGCTTATCGACGGTAAAGGATCGGAATCGTTGGCGAGGCGGACGACGCAGGCGGGGTTGGGTCCCGTCAAGGAGGACAACATAGCCAGCGATTTCGAGGGGTAGCGTCGGAAAGTGAATTTACGTGTTCAGCTCTCTAGATCGCTCACTGACTGCTAGAACCCATCTCAAAAATAGCGAGGAGCCCCAGATGATGAGCTCTACACATACTCACATAGGTTGTGAGTATGTGTAGTCTATTCGACTATTTCTTCTCTATCCTCATCAAGCTCGTCTCGATCATCGCCGTCTCGATCATCCCGTTCTCGATCGTCTATATCTCGATCCTCTCGCTCGCGAAATTCTCGATCGAATTCTTCCATTTCCCGAATCTCGCGTTCTCGATCGTCCTGCTCTATGTCGTCCGACTCTCGGTCTATCCGATCTCTATCGTCCTCTTCGCGCTCGCGACCTTCTCTGTCCACGTCTCGAGGTCGACGCAAACTCCGATCACTCCGTTCAATCGGTTTCCGCGGCCGTTGCGGAGACGCTGATGCCGGCGACGGCGGAGGCGGGATGGTTGCTGGCTTGGGGCGCGTGGGTGGGGTCTCGCGTTTTGGCGGAGTCGTCTTTGCTGGTGTCGCTGGTTTCGATCGAGATAAGGTTGGTCGCCGCCTGGGTTCAGACCGGGCGCTCGTCTGCCGCGCGTTCCCCGGCGTCTTTGCATCATCACACGCTCGAGTTCCCTTAAATCGAAGCCCCGCGAGCGACCCAGAGATTCGGAGGTGTCGGTATCCATCTCCTTGTCGCGATGCCATTAACTGAACGGCCGAACCAAATTTCGGCTTCTTTTTCTTGATCGCTTCAGAGACCTTAAACTTGACACATCCGGGAAACTGCGTCGCAATAAACTTCTTGCCGAATTTGAGAGTCCCTTCAATAATAATCTCTCCGTCCTCAGAGCTGCCAGAGAGCTGTTTGATAGTACCAACCCCATCGACGATGCTAATATCACCGGAAAATTCGCCAAGATTCATCGTTGGGATCTGTAGCCCATCCCCCTGAAGAATCTCCGCCCGTTTCTTGCGAGCGGCACTTAAACTAGATTTTGGCTTAAACTTTACAAATGTCTTCCCATCACCAATTGCACATTCGACACAGTCAAGGTGCAAATTCCCGCTCGCAGAGCTCCACCTATGTTCCGGCAAGGTAATCGCAAGCTTTCCGCTGAGAATCCCCTTTACCGGCATACCGGATAACGCCGCACTAAGCCCTGGGATTTGCGCTAAGTCTACCGAAGACATCTCAATATCGGCTACGAGTTTCTTTTTCTCGTAAACAATGGCACCTTCAATCCCACCATCCCCTAAACGTGCGTCCAAATCGACATCATAGCTTCCTCCGATCAGCGCCAGCAATCCGATATCAAGCTCGACCTCATCCACCACAATGGTTTTACGTTCTTCGCCAGCCGTAGTTGGACGCGTCCGCAACAAGACCGAGTTGAGTACTACTCCTCCCGGGAAAAATTTTGGTTCGATAGACGCGATCGTAACATCATATTTCGCACTCATAACCTCGATCAACTTGTCCTTCACTCGATCGTAAGGAAAAGTCCAATGCAAAGTCATCACAAACACAATGATAACGAGTACTGGGTAACCCACCCAGTGAAGTAGAAGCCTTTGTTGGGCGGTAAGTCTCATCTAGCCTCCATCATTGTCTTTTTCCTTCGCTTGCGCATAGGTTGCTACCACAAGCTCTACATTCATCTTCTCTTTGTCACGAAACGATCGCCTTATATGCAACTTGGTCACCACAACCTTCGGGTCTTTCTCAATACCACTCAGAAGCTGTTGCAACTGATGAACCGTTAAGTCCTGAAGCTTAATCCCTGTCGACACCTCAACAAAGTCACCCTTTGTCGCTTTTGGCTTGGTGTCGTAGCTTGGAATTTTTACACCAACCCGAGTTGCCACCTTATTCAAATAGCTGGGCAATTTGATCGCCTGTTTCGGAATTTTGACCTTTGGACCGCCTTGATCCTCGCTCGCGGCACGTTGATAGTTACGTAGCGCAGCGAGTGCTTCGCGCTTCAGTGTCGTTTGTTCTTCGAGCTCAGAAAGTCGATCACTCACCGAATAGCCAATCATCAAAAACACAATGACGATTGCGACCGCCACCGAAACCACCACGAGCGCTCGCTCCCGCGGCGTAATGCGCTCCCAACGTTGCTGAATTCTCTCAACTCGAGTAGACATATCGACGCCCTACATACATTCCATAGGAATGGTAAACGAAAACGTCCTCGCATCATCTGCAGCAGCGACAACGTTTCCTGGTTTTACTTCTTTAAAACAGGTCTGCTGTTCCAATTTCTTCTCTATTTCTTCCATCGCTTCCAGAGCATTGAGGCCCGATTCTCCAGCCGCGCTAGCACCAGTCGTCGCCTTCAGGATAATGCGTTTTTGCTTGATTTCGACGTCTGTTACATCCAACTTGACTTTATCGCGAGCAGGAAGGCGCTTGTTAATATCCAGTAAGATGTCATAAGCGGTCATCTTCGGAATCGGCGATGCTCTACTCGCACCCGGTTGTCCTACCTTCTCCAGCACCTCGTCGGCGGTCATTTCTTTTTGCAACACGCGTCGCGATGCAGTTGCAAGTTGCTCAGTAAGCTGCACGTCTGCCTTCTCGAGCTTGTATTGCAACGCGTACGCACTCCCGGCAGCAAAAATGGCGATGGCAAGCACGCATGCAGCTAAGTGTTTTACTTTACTACGTAAAAATGATGACTCGCCACGATATGCGAGTTCGCCCTGGCGCAAGTTAAACATCGGGCGGTTTGTCGCACCTTCAAACGCTACGCCAGCAGCCAGACAGCCTTCGGCATCACCTCGCCCGACACCACCAAGCACCTCGCCATATTCTTCTTGTGACAGGCGAATTGCCTGAACCATAATCTGCTCGGATAGATACGCATCGATCCCGCGAAGCTTAGCGCCACCTCCAACCAACACAGCCCTACCGATTGTCCCGCCAGTCTTTGTCAAACAGAGTTGAAACGTTTGTCGCAATTCACGTGCCAGCGGAGCAATTGCCGCAGTCATCACTTCCTGAACACGCTGCCACTCCGTGCTCGTCGCCGGGCGCCCATGGGGCGCAACAAACCCGTCACGATGCTTAGCTTCCTCTGCTCTTTCAAAATCCATCCCCCAAGACTCGACCATCATTTGGGTAACATCGCGACCACCTCGCGCTAAGGTCCGCGCAAATAAGACTCCGTTTTCGGGTCCCAGTACACATACGTTTGTCCGGGCGTGGCCGATATCAACAACCGCAATCGCCGCTTTTGGCGCGAGACCCTCGCGAACCCTGGATATCCGTTCGATAATCCGGCCATACCCAGTCGGTCCGGCGACAATGCCGCGGCAGTCATCAACGTAGGGGTCAACCATGCTCAGCAGCGTCCGCGCGCGATCTTGCTCCATCGCACACGCCAAAACACGAGTCCCTGGCGCAGTAACGTCCGTCCGCGTGTGTCCAGTTCGCGGCCCAGGCCATCCCTGAATAAAGGTGGGCTCTTCGTCGTCAAGAGCCTCGATTCCCGTTAGTGTCTCTTCCGGGCTACCACCGATATTGCCTGGCAATTCTTCAAAGGCAAAAACCATATCCTCGAGATCAACCGGCAGAACACCCTCTAACTCCCCCCCAACAACCTTCTCTAACTCGCTGCGCCGCAGGTTCCGAAACTCAAACTCGAGAACGCGAACAAACAGCTGATCCCCGGAGACTCCAACATATGCGGGGATCTCGGTGAGCTGGTGTTCCTTTATGATCTCTGCGAGAACCCGAACGCCACGCACCATATCGGACTCTTCACCCGGTGGAATTCGACGTTCGATGTAATCTAGAACCACAGCATGCCGGAACCCCGGCGTCGCCACCACCACCTTTACGCTATAAGCGCCGAGATCGATTCCTAAAATGGATGTAGCCATACTAGTCTTCCCTCCAAAACACCCACGCACCGCGCTTTGTCGCGCCGCCGATGCGAGCGTTTTGTGTCTGAACCGCGGTGTCCCAAACTGCAACAATCTTCTTCGTGAGATTTCCAACCACCGCTGACGCCTCTACGCGGTATGTGCGCCGAGGGCCTGCTTCAGCAATCTGCTGCAATTTGCTCATATCCAAGTCTACCCCCTTTACCTCAACTTGGTCATTACTTGCTCCGCCTAGGGCGTCTGCGGCATCCCCCTCCAGGCCCAAAAGACCAGCCAGCCCCGTAGCATTGGGGTTTTTTACAAAGTCAGCAAACTCTTTCAGCGTCGCGAAAGCCTGCCCTGCCACTCGCCCAAGCGATTGCGCTTCCGATACACGTTTTACCAGCGCCCACAACATTGCGGGGTTTTGGAACACTGGGTCCTCAGGATCCTTCGCCGCCAGAAAGATAAGCGACGCAATCATCGTCGGGCTGGATACTGCCGACACATTGGTCTTGCAACCACCATAGACCGTAAATTCATCACCAAATAGCGACCAAAATTCGTCATCCACCCCACGAACCAACTTGATCTCGCCAATCGTGTCCAATCTGTTGTTCTTAGGCTTATAAGGATCATCCAATTCACTGTAACCGTAGCCTTCCGGTGCAGCGGAAGCCTTGGGATCGTATTCGACCAAATCACGATCGACATAGTCGATCAGTGCTTTGACGAGCAAAGTGGGATCACGTGGGTTCCCCTCTGCATCTCGAGTCTCAAAAAATCTCCGAAACACATCAGGATAGAGCAATGACTCTAACTTGGCATGCAAATTGAGTCGCGCTTGGGCATCTCCTGCTGCACAGTTTAAATTGATCTTGTCGTCATCCGTCGTGATCGCGACGTCACAATGCCCATAAGGAATCCCCAAGCCTTGCATATCGTCCCCCCGGGCACCAAGCTGCTCAGCAATCCCATCTACCTCCTCTTCTCCACCGCAAAAGGCCCCCATAAAAAACTGCGTGTAATCGGCGAGCTGAATATCCCCAATGTTTTTGCGGTGTTTATCGATCACCTCTGTTTGCACTCGAATCATCAGTTCACCGAGATTGACCGCTGATCGGGATAAAAAGTGAGCACGCATATCGTCGCGGGCATTGTTCGCAGCAAAGTAGTCGATATTCGTCGACGTCGAAAATTCAGTCACGACAACAGAAATAAGTAGCAGCGCGACAAGCACTGCAACAAGTGCAACCCCACCGTGCTCCTTTGTCCGGCGTCCCTTTTTCGTCAAAGAAATCAAAACAGCAACGCCTCCTGCATATGAATGCGCGCTTGCGTTGTGTACTTAATCGTATTGCCCTTCGTGTTGTTTACCTCGACAATAATACGAACGCGAGTTGGCAGCTTTCCGCGTTTGTCATCCGCGCCCATACTATCCCAATCATTTCGCCATTCTTTGTCTCGCCAATCCCAGTACGAAAACTCGACTTTCTCTACATCGCGAAGTAGTACGTCAACCTCTGCCGGCTCCTGCTCCCAACTCTCATTGGAAAGCCGCCGTGACTCACGCCTAAGCAAGTTCGTTTTGCCGCTGTCTTTCCGATCATCTCCCGGATAATAGGCAATCAAAGTCTGCTCAGACTCATTGGCTTGGGACCATAAGGAAACATGCGCAAAGCTGGAGAACCGCAATTCGTCGACTCCACCCTTGCGTTTCCCGACAAAAATCGTCCTGCGCTCGGTCGCATTGGGATCCTCGTTCCCAGACAAATACGCCATCGACAAATCCTTGACCATGCGCGTCATTGCGACTCGGATCTCATAGTGCCGCTCTTGCTTGGCCTCCGTATCTCTCTTTGCCCTTGACGACTGAGACAAAGTCGTCCACGCCAAAGTCATCATCACCGCCAATATCCCAAGCGCAATCACCACCTCAATCAGCGTAAACCCACCACTCTCCCCCCGTCCCTCACGGCGAAGCCGACGTCCCTGTCCCCTCCCACGTACCCCAAAGCCATCTTTCCACCAGCCCCGAAGTTGTCGTCCCACTCCCCTGCTACCGCATTCTCTGTTGTCCCAGACCTTCGGGGTAGCGTTCGAGATCAGGCGCCGCGTGCGGGCCTGGGTCCGCGCGCAGTTCGCAGCGCACATCCCTATACCCCGCATGTCTCCGGTCTCCTGCGTGATCTGCTCCCAAGGACCTTGCGCGAGCATGCCTGAGCACGGACCCAGGCCCGCACGCGGTGCAACACCGGCCACAAAACCTCGCTTCCGCAAGACAGCACCCCGCCTCATCGCCCATCACCCCCATGGATGCCGTTTGAGATCAGGCGTCGCGTGCGGGCCTGGGTCCGCGCGCAGTTCGCAGCGCACCCCCCTATACCCCGCATGTCTCCGGTCTCCTGCGTGGTCTGCTCCCAAGGACCTTGCGCGAGCATGCCTGAGCACGGACCCAGGCCCGCATGCGACGCCACACCGATCGCGCAAACTCGCTTCCGCAAGACAGCGACAACTCGCTTCATAGCCCCACCCCAGAGATCGTCCGCGTCACAGCAGTCGGATCCGTGAAATAGCAAATCACGTCCATGCTCCGGTCATACCCACCGACCTTCCAAGACACAGTCACCCGGACTCGGCGAATCGAACTCTCCAAAATCGACGTCAACAACTCCATTTGAGATGAGATAAGCGCCCCCTCAGCAACACCTTTGAGATCCCCCCCGCTACCCGGTGCGCCACCACCACCGATCATACCGAGCAGCCCACCAAACCCACCAGAGTCACTTCCACCGGCGCCCTCTCCACCTTCTCCACCTTCTTCACCTTCTTCACCACCCTCCCCCCCGAGTAACGAAGCAAGAGAATTGATCCCAGGCATTTCAACTTTTTCGATTTCGGACTTCCAACGGATATTCGGCCATCCATCATCGGAGAAATCCCCAGTATCCACCTCGTTGGTGTCGGGAAACTTTCCTCCATTCGCGTCTGCCAACTTGCGCAGCAACTCCTCCTCAATATCGTACATCTTCGCCCGAGCGAGATCGGTTGCAACTCCCGTGTAAAACGCCTGCTGACTCGCACGGACATTGTTGCCAACGCTGCTGATCAAAACGGTGAGTCCTAGCGATAATATCGCCAACGAGATCATGATCTCAACCAGCGTAAACCCGGCATGACTGCGACTCTTCGCTCCTCGCCCCTCGGTCATACCGAACCTCATCGCCCCGGCACCCGCTCCCCTGCACCGTCGCGCATCATGTGTTCTTCCGGATCATCCAACTTCCCTTGGCGAAATTCGACGCGCCCAGTAAGACCATGAACGAGCAATGAATATTGATCGCCATCCTCATTGGCAACCTCGACAATTGCCTTCTCAGCACGACCAAGCGGAAAAAAATGAACTGCCACCACCCCTTCATTTTGAGGGTCTGCTAAATGCTGCACGTAAATCTGTGGAAACCGCAACCCTTGCCCGAGCTTTGCCTGCGCGCCCTTACCAGAAGCGTCTCCAGTTGCAAGAGTTGCTTTTGTGCACGGCACCTCCGCAGCCTGCTTTCCGGTAACCGCGGACTTTATCCGGGCAACTTGTTCAGGGGACACCGCATCGAGAAATTCGGGGGGGAGATCAATCCCATCGAAACCAGTCTCCGATTGCTCAGAATCTCGCTGGGCCGACACTTTTTTGTCCCAGCTCATCTTTGCATCTTGCTTACATGATTCGATCTCGTAGGTGCCATCTCCAAACCGAAACACGACACGATGCATTGTCCCACTACGCATCGCCATGGTTGCCGCACTGCGAAGCATCGCGGCAACTCGTACCGTGCCTTTCCTTAGATCGCTCTTCCGGACCTTTACAATCGTATTGATCCCAACAATAGAGATGAGGCCGACGACTGCTAAAGCGATCATCGTCTCGATCAGCGTAATCCCGGCGGTAGACCGCTCACGGCTTGAAATGGTCCTATCTCGCGCAGGAGATTGGGTGTAGGGCAAGGTGCGCGCGAGGCGCATAGCCCTAAGCCAGCTTGTGCCGTCGACAACTTTGAGCCAAAACAGCGACTTAGAGATGTTTTGGTTAGGAGTGCTTCTACGCAACGAGTGCGCAACGAAGCTCTGCGCCCAAGAAACCAGCCAGATAGGATCAGAGCAAGTCGTGAGCGGTCTAAATCGCCGCTCTGCCCTACGACGACTGCGATTTTGTACGCTCCCAATCACAGCAATTCTACCTATTTTTCCTTTTTGGAGTCCCAGGACTTTATGTCGTCACCACCACCCTTCTTCTTATCGGGCCCCTTCGACATAACCCCAAAACCGGTCGCTGGCGCTTGTTCGCCACAGACCAAAATATAGGGCTGTCCCCATGGGTCCTTGTCTTCGCGCTTATTCACATACGGATAGAGATCGGATAACGACGACGGGCAATCTTTTCCCGGATTGTCACTCTTCCACTGTGTATACGCGCTGTAGGCAAAATCAACTGTGATTTGCTTGGCTACATTGATCTCTGATTTCTTCAATGCTGCGAGTACACGCGGACCGACGAGAAACGCGGTCACCATGGCGATGATTGCCAGTACAATCATGATCTCCAAAAGCGTCATCCCGCCCTGTCCTCTTGCATCCAGACCTCGCGCACTCTTTACCTGCAATCGTTCGCGCACTCGTTCGAACAGATGTCCTGTTGTCCATTTCATAATATTCTCCTTTTTACTTCTGACCTACGACCGGATTTAGCCGGCGATTTGTGACATATCCATAATTGGCATCAAGATAGAAAATACGACAAAGACAACTGATCCACCCATACCAACCAACATGAGAGGCTCTAGCATCGAGGTCATTTGCTCGAGCTTGGCTTTCACCTCTCGTTCATACGCGTCAGCCACACGCATCAACATCCCCTCTAACTTCCCAGCACGCTCACCAACGGCGATCATATGCGTAAGAGTCGGTGGCACATAGCCACTCTTTCGCAGGCTAATCGCCAGTGACTCACCCTCGGTTACCGCTTCTTTCGATTTTTCGATGACTCCCATCAGAATCGCGTTCCCAAGGATCTGTTTTGCTGTTTCTAGCGATCGAAGCATCGGAACCCCCGCCCTGAGCATCGTGCCGAGGGTCCGAGTAAATCTCGCAAGTGCGACTTGCCTCACCAAGGGACCGACGAGTGGTAATTTCAATACAAAACCATCCCATATCGGCCGGCCACTCTCTGAGGCTTTCCACCGACGAAATAACCAGGCGATACCAAACCCACCGAGCAATACCCCCCACCAAAAACCGCGCAGCACATCTGAAATCCAGATCAATAGCTCAGTATTCCATGGCAATGCTTGACCGTTTTGCTGAAACATCTCAGTAATCTTCGGCACCACCGCGATCATCAACACCGCCATAATGCCAAATCCAACGACCCCCATGATCACGGGGTAGATCATCGCACTTTTCACCTTGGATTTAAGCTCTTCGCTTGCTTCCATAAAGTCCGCGAGACGACTCAAGACATCATCAAGGTTGCCGGCCAACTCGCCTGCGCGAACCATCGAGCAATACAACGAATCAAAACTTGCGGGTGCTTCGCCAAGGCATCCGCCAACGAAGACCCCTCGTTCACTTGCGTCCGAACCTCACCAACCTTCGCCTTAAAACTTGAGATTCTCCGTTTGCTCAAACAAAGCACCCAGACTCTCGGCAAGCGGTATTCCAGCCTCTATTAGCGTGGCGAGTTGACGAGTAAATGCCGCAATCTCAATCGACTTGATCCGAGTGAGCAAATCACCAAGGTGCACTTCTTTGCCCAGTCCCGACCCAGTCGCCTTTTTTCCACCTTTGGCAATATTGGACTCGGTAAGGACGATCCCCTCCCGACGTAGCAATTGACGCAAACCCTTCGGTGAATCCGCATCGCGAACACCGCTAACCGTTTTTCCGTCAGTCCCAAGACCCTTGTACGCGTACAACGCCACGCTAACGCTCCTCGGCCGTAACCATCAGAACCTCTTCCGCGGTGGTTAGCCCCTGCATTGCTTTTCGCGCACCATCCATCCGCAGGGTCACCATCCCGTTGTCGAGTCCCGCTGCACGAATCGCACCCGCATCCGCTTTTTGCAAGGTCATCGTACGCACAGCGTCATTGACAAGCAAAAGCTCATAAATTCCAAGTCGCCGGTATAGCCAACATTCAGACAGGAAGCGCACCCCTTTGCCTGCAGCAAGGTTCCCACAGGCAACGATTGTTGGCCCGCAACATGGGGCGGATTGTAACGACCGGCGAAAAATTTCTCGGGTTCTAGACCAAGCTGAACAAGTATCTCACCACTGGGCCGCACGGGGACAGCGCAGGCCGGACACGGTTTTCGTACCAAACGCTGCGCCAACAACCCGACCAAAGACGACGCAACAAGAAACGGCTCGATCCCCATATCAACAAGGCGCGTAATCGCGCCCGCGGCATCGTTTGTGTGAACCGTCGAGAATACAAAGTGCCCGGTTAGTGAGGCCGTAATGGCAATTTCGGCTGTCTCTCGATCTCGAATCTCACCCACCATGATGA
>CBDCWZ010000056.1:0-76814 GCA_965223575.1 Kofleriaceae bacterium | reverse complement strand
CCCGCCACAACTCAATATCACGAGCCTCATCGCGATATTGTCGGTATCGCTTTGCCTTTTGCGACTGGCGTTTTAGAGAGCCCATTCGTTTATCAAGCTCGGAAACGATGTCAGTTACTCGAAACAGGTTTTGCTTTGTACTTTCGAGCTTGCGCTCTGCGGCTTTTTTCTTCGCCTTAAATTTGGTAATTCCGGCGGCCTCTTCAATCAGCGCTCGCCTGTCCCCGGGCCGAGCAGAAACAATCATGCCAATACGACCTTGCTCAATGATCGAGTAGGCCTTCGTGCCGACACCAGTCCCTAAAAAGAAATCCCTGACTTCACGCAGACGACACGGAATCTTGTTGATGAGATACGCTGAGGTCCCATCGCGGAATAGCCGACGCGTAATGGTCACCTCTGCGTAACGACTAAAGTCAACCCGCTCGGGCTGCGCACTGAGAAACTCCTTTACATCCTGAGTCGCAGTACCGACTTCCGTTGGTGTATCGGGCTCGCCCTCTTCATCTCTCCCTGTATTTGCCGCCGATTCGGCGTTTTCCGTTTCGTCGTTTGCTGCTGCCTCATCGTCTGGCGGAGACGCATCACTGCTCGAGGACAACTCATGTGCAATATCGTCCTCATCGTGGTCATCTAATCCTAACGCAACCACCTCGTGGTTAAACCCCACCTCCTCAAAGGTAAGCGAGACTTCCGCCATGGATCCGGCCCCGCGGCTCTCTGATCCGGCAAAGATTACATCGTCCATTGCCTTTCCGCGCAGATGCTTGGCAGATTGCTCCCCCATGCACCAACGTATGGCGTCGACAACATTGGATTTCCCACATCCATTGGGCCCGACAACCCCGGTGATGGGGTCGTGAAAGTCCAAAATTGTCCGATCACAAAACGATTTAAATCCAATTATTTCGATCCGCTTGATGCGCATCTATACTCTCCTAGTCCCGATACACCTTGGTGACACTATATATATGGCAACTTCAACGCGTGCAAACATCAGAGCCTGTAGCCTGCATCATGCCCCTGACATTGCCTTGATCTCGCAAACCTCTCCTTTTAAGCATGCAAAAAACTGTTACGTCTCGTATGGTTATGCATAAACTCAAAACCTATACTTTTACCTTCTTGGCAATGCTCATTCTCCTGGGCATTGGCTCACAAGCCAATGCCCAGGCGGTTGTCTCGGTAAAGGCCCACAGCGAAATTACCCTACAGCCAATCCGCAGAACGAACACCGGGGTTCTCGTCACCGGGAATCTTGTCACCCGGGTCTCTCGGGATCCGATTGCCGATCGCAAGCTAAGCGTTACCCTCGGGACCAACCGACAAGTCGTGCGGAGCGACGAGGATGGCCGTTTTCGAGCCGAGTTTGGGCTCCCCTTACTCCCAAACCCTTCGCTGGTGGTCGCGTTTCGCGGCGACCGCCATTACTCAAAAGCCCAAACTACACTGAGCGAATTCCGCGTCTCCCGTAACCCGCTAACCCTTGGGGTGGAGGTTCCAGAACAAGTAAGCTACCCCGATGGACAACTCGCGATTACGATTACGAGTCGTACGGAGAATGGTCCAGTCTCCGTACCGCTGGATGTTTTCATCTATCATTCTGCCCAGGGGGGACACAACCACAGACCAATCCACAAGCAAAGCGCACAAACAACATCCGACGGCTATATTACGATTCAACGAAATGCCGCAGACTTGGGCGATCCTGGCTACAAACGCATCGAAATCTACTTCCGTGGCAACCATGTGCTCAATCCGCAACGGCAAACGGCAACGCTAACTCTCGTTTCAGACACCATTCTTACCCTCAACCCAACATCAGATTCGATCTCAATGCACAGCCAGTGGCTCGCGTCTGGCACCCTTCAAAACAGCGCCAAACGAGGCTTACGCTCCCATCAGGTGCGACTGATGAGCGATGACCGCATACTCGGCACAACGACAACGACAGAGGGGGGCTATTTTGAAACTCAAATTGACGCCGGCGTGCTCGGTCTTGGTAAACATTCTGTTTACGCGGTGTTCAAGACAGAGGTGCCATGGATCCGCTCTGCTCGGTCCACTCCGATTGAGATCGAAATTCAGCAGCAGGCGCCAAAATCCACCAACTATACCGTATTGGGATTTATCTTAACAACCACGCTCGTCGTCGTGTTTGTGTTCGCGCAACACCATCCCTGGCGACGCATTTCCAGCCCGAAAGCAGCTACGCAACAAGAAAACAACGCGTCGATCCCAACCGCACCAATCGCGCCTGGATTCCAGGCGCGCTCGACAAAACTGCTTGGCCACCTGGGACGAAAACAAGATCGGCAATTCTCAGGACAAGTTATTGATGTACTTACTGGCCATGCAATACAAAACGCGATCGTCACCGTTCGCTCCACAACCGAAGCCCCAAATCCGCGAACAACCGATGCAAACGGTCACTTTTGCTTTGAACCACTTGCGGATGGGGCGTTTCAAGTTGAGGTGGTTGCACCGGGATTCATCACCGAGTCGTTTTCCATAGCGATTCCTCACAAAGGTCAATTCCGGGCTGCGAATATCCACCTCCTTCCCGTTCGCGAGCGAATTTTTGAAATTTACCGAAAAACCGCCCAACCTTTACTCCAGTCGCCAGAGCAGTGGGACGTTACAACGCCCAGGCAACTTCTTTTGCAGGTGCGTAGCCAAAAACCAGCGCCCGCGCTGGCAGCCCTCACAGACTACGTTGAGTGGGCATACTTCTCAGGACAGCAGATTCTCGAGCATGACACCATTGCCGAAACGCAGCGTCGGGCCCAGCAAGCATCGAACGAGCATCAAGACAAACCCAGCTAAAATCGGTATAAAGACTATCAAGTGACAATTCTCGAACTTATCTATGTTGCCGCTACAGCTGTGGGCATCGGACTATTTCTTATCATCGTTAGGCGTGCATCGCGCAAACAACTCGATCAGCCAAACCAGCCTGCAGCGCTTCCCAGCACAACCAATAAGGAGCAAGAAGCGGTATCGCCGGACGAATCTTCCACCGCAGACGCCAAACCAGCAAAGCAACAGCCAGATCAAAACGACGACACTATCGAACCGCACGCTCCTCAGACTTCGGCCGAGCTACGGACCGGGCTCGCCAAGACTCGCGGTGGTTTCGTCGCCAAACTGGGACGGTTGTTGTCACGAAAAAAAATTGACAGCGACATCTTGGAAGAGCTCGAACAGGTCCTACTGACTGCGGACATCGGTCCACGTACTGCTGATAGACTATTTCAAACAATCAAACAAGAACTCACTCGGGCAGAGCTCACAGATCCCGAAACCGTGTGGAACAAGGTCAGGGCGGAGTCTATTGAGATCCTCTCACTACGTGCTGAACCGCTGGACTTTGCCGCAACCAAGCCCTTTGTTTTATTGACCATTGGTGTGAATGGCGTCGGCAAAACGACAACTATCGGCAAACTCGCGGCGAAACTGACCCGCGAGGGTAACAAGGTAGTACTTGCGGCCGGCGATACTTTTCGTGCTGCCGCAGTTGAACAACTTGAAGTTTGGGGCCATCGGTCAAACTGTCCCGTCATAAAGGGGAAACCAAATAGCGATCCCTCCTCAGTTATTTTCGACGGAATCAAAAGGGGTATCGATGACGACTACGATGTAGTCATAGCGGATACAGCGGGACGCCTACACACGAAAAAAGACCTTATGGAAGAGTTGCAAAAGGTTGGGCGAGTTTGCGACAAGGCGCTGCCAGGCGCCCCTCATGAGACATGGCTTGTCCTTGACGCAACGACCGGCCAAAACGCCATCCAGCAGGCGCAGCTATTCAAAGAGGCAATGGCGATCACGGGCATTGTGCTAACCAAACTCGATGGCACCGCAAAAGGGGGCGTTATTCTCGGAATCTCCGATGCCCTAAAAGTCCCAGTCCGCTTCATCGGCATTGGTGAGCAAATTGACGACCTTCGTCCATTTGACCCACATGCCTTTGTCTCAGCTTTATACGATCAAGAATAACTGGAAACCCGCAGACAACTTGCGTCTCAAAAAAATGCCATGTTATAGTGGCCTGGCACTCTAGATAAAAGGAACCGTTGTTTATCAAGTTGTCATCTAGAGAAGCGTACCATTACTCGGGGGACAGGGAAGAAGTTACGAACGAATGCGTTGGACTCTCCACAGGTTGAAGACCCTCTATAGGTTGAGGACTCACGACAAGTTGAGGACTCACGACAAGTTGAGGACTCACGACAAGTTGAGGACTCACGACAAGTTGAGGACTCACGACAAGTTGAGGACTCTCCATAAGTTGAAGACTCTCCATAAGTTGAAGACTCTCCATAAGTTGAAGACTCTCCCCTTGCTGCTTTCTTTGGTGTTCGCTTTTTCGATCGCTGTCGTTCCAAATACTTGGGCACAACCGGACGATTTGGAGTTTGCGCCCGACGACGTATCAAAGCCGAGTAAATCAAAGCGCAAGCGGAAATCTAGACGCAAGCGTCCGTCCAAGTCCAAACCAAAGCCCAGTAACGACGATGATATCGTCCTGGATGATGCAGAGGGAGCAGGCAGCTCAGATACCCTTCTTAATGATGATGGTGAGCCTGACTTTAGTGACCTCGAAGCAGAAGAAGGCGCTGGGGCCACCATCAAGCCCTCCGGCTCAGGCCCTATCAAGGCAGATGTCAATCTGACCGACGATCGTCAATCTTGGAAAAACATACGGGTTGTGGTTCGTAAGCCGTTTCTAAAAACAAGACGCTTTGAGTTTCTCCCACAGGTTGGCATCACAATGAACGACAACTTGGTTCGCCATTTTCAGTTTGCGGGCCAAGTAAATTACTACATTACAGATGCACTTGCGCTCGGATTGGAAGGCCATTTATTCCAAAAAGAACTTCGCGAGCCCTTTGACCTCGTTGCCCGTCAAGCGCGACGACTTCCCAGTGTCAATGAATACAAATATGGGGCTGCTCTAAATTTTCACTATGTCCCCATTTACGGCAAGTTCTCGCTATTTGAGCGGGTGATTCATTGGGAGTCTTTCTTCACCGCAGGCGTTGGGCTCACCCGGAGTAAAGTTATTCCCCGCGATCCGAAGTTTGCTCCGTTTTCAAACTTACTGATTACACCCAACGTCGGCCTATCGATGCGCTTTTTTATCACCAAGTTTCTGACAGTGAATATCGGCATTCGCGATTATGTGTTCCTGGACAAACTGGAGCCGAAAGACCGATCGCCAACCAACTCCGCAACCGCAAGCGAGGCAAAATCTAACGCAGACGATGTTTTTGTTAACAACGTATTATTTCAAGCTGGCATCAGTTTTTGGTTCCCAATGTCGTTTGAGTACAAAACCTTCCGATGATGATCCGACCTACATGGTTCCGTATGAACTACTTCTCTTTATTGGGGCGCTACGTACTGGTCGCCACAGCGATCGCGGCTACGAGCCTTGTCGTCCTGCCCACTCCTACCGCCAACGCAGAGCGCAAATCGATCTTGGACGGCCAGCCAGCCATCCGCTCGCGACTTTTGCTCGTCCGCAAGCGCTTTGAGGTTGCCCCGGCCTTTGAAGCAACAATTAACGCCGACTACCGCCATACCTTAGCGGCGGGACTCAAGCTAGAATACCATTTCACAGACAAACTCTCCGTTGGCGCAGTTGGGTTTTATGGTGGTGGACTCAATACGGGACTTGTCGATCGGATTGTCGATACGCTTCCCGATACCCCACCGGCAAACGACCGCTCTCCCACATCCGAACAATACCAGCAACACCTCAATGATATCCCGCTTCACGGTGCAGCCTACGTGACCTATACCCCATGGCACGGAAAACTCGCCGCTTTCAGCCGGATATTTGTTCACTTTGATTTCTACTTCTCCGCAGGTCTGGCTTACGCCAAACTCAGCAACGACTGCAGTGATACCGTGTGCAACGACGCCAATCCAGGTGTAAGCGATCCAGATGCGGGAATTACCCCTGATAACAATCCGAACAATGATCCCGGCCTCAATGATGGAAACCGATTTGGTCTCTACCTTGGCGGTGGCATCCATGTGTTTCTGAACAAATGGATCGCGCTCGATCTGACAGTGCGTGACTACATTTTCTCGGACAACCCCTCGGGCTTGGACTTCAATGGCGACCTTGCGGTTACCGACGACGACCCGCGGTTCCTGAACCATCTATTTATGGGCATAGGGGTTTCGTTCTTCCTGCCTACCACAGCAAAACGCACAAAGTAACGCCGCCCTGCATCTCGGGCGCCTCGTTTGCGCCTTCCGATCGGCCAAGATCCCTGCGTCGGCTAGGACAATTTCAACCGGTGAGCGGTCTAGACGTAAAATCAGGGAGTTGGAGCTGGGCATGAGCCCCGCATGAATTACAATCATATAAAATTGCTTGATTTTTGAAAAAAGGGGATGCTTTTCGGGCTGTGTGCGCAACAATATGTAGATGTCGCACACGTCCCTTCATCCGAGCACAGCGCGGCTCGTTAAGGTAGGTGTTGTTGTGATCACGATGGTTGTGCTCCGCGTACCGGCGTTTGCGGATGAGAGTTGCGGGCTTGTCACCGTAGAGCACAGCGAGGCAGAAGAAGATCGCTATGTGCCTATGGGGGGCCTAGACGACCCCTACATCGTTTATTTAAACCGCTACGGGGGAAAGTACAACCCAGGAAGCAGCGACAACTCGTCTGTGAACCGTTCTTCTATCGCCCCAGGAAACATCGAAATTGGCGAATGGAACGAATGCTCTGATCCCATCAAGCGAGACACTGCCCAAAAAAGGGACCGCAAATGTAAACGGCGCAAAGAAGGCGATTGGGAAAAACTAAGCGAATGCGTCCAGCGGATGTTTTCCCCCTATATCCGTATTGAGTTTACGGAAGAGGATCCAGGGGACGAGCGCCATATCGAAGCAGTCATTGGTGGTCATCCCGCCGACTTTTTCGGCAATGACAAAAATAACAACGTTGCGGGAATCGCCCCCATAGCGAGCAATTGCCGCGTCATCAAGCGCGCCGTCGTCTTTGCCTTTGAACAAAACATCACAACCTTGCAAAGGACCTGCGAGGTCACCGCGCACGAAATTGCCCACGCGTTTGGCATTGACCATGCGACGCTATGTACCAGTCTCATGTCCTATAAAGGTGGATGTGGTCCGAAAACCTTTCAGGATGTTGACGCCGAATGTGGCGAATTTAGCGAACGACCGTGCCACTGTGGCGGTGATACCCAAAATGACCACCAACGACTAGTCGAGCGACTGGGAGTTTTGGACGGTCACGGCAAGGTGATCGGTGGCATCGATGAAGGCGGTTGCCACGCGGGTTCGTCTTCACCAGCTACCCCTGTGACCATTCTCGTCGTGATGTTACTCGCGGGCCTTCTCCACCATCGATCACGACAAACGGCGTAACCGGTCGCTGGCGAGCTGGTGCCGGCGCGTTGTGAGCTGACGAAATGCCAACATCGCGACGCCCAGACCCGCTAGGCTTGCGGCACTCGCAATCATAAACATCACGACGATTTGGTACTTCACCGCGTCCACCGGTGATACTCCGGCTAAGATCTGTCCCGTCATCATGCCCGGCAAACTCACGATCCCGACCACTGTCATCGAATTGAGGATCGGCACCATTCCTGTCCGTATCGCATCCCGGATATGAGGCCGACACGCCTCCCATATTGTTGCTCCCAACGACAGCCATCCCTCCACTTGGGATCGTTTCTCGGCCAAATCTGTCATCAGCCTGTCCAGGCAAAGCGAAACCCCTGTCAACGTATTGCCAAGTACCATGCCAAGCAGCGGAATCGCATAGCGTGGCTCTAGCAGTGGGCGGACCTGCAACACCAACGCGACAACGACAATTGTTGTGACAACGCTGCTCAGCGTAATCGATACCAGACCGCTAAACCAAATCCCGCGATATCTGCGTTGCGTAGCGCTGACGGCTGCAATCCCGGCATTGATCACCATGCTCGCCATCAATGCTGCGACAATCTCCCAACGCCGCTGCGAGAACACCCACTCCAGCACCAAGCCCAATAGCAATAGCTGCACGACGGTGCGAAATGCCGCAACCCCCAAACGCTTGGTAAACCCAAGCCGGAGCGCAATAGACACAAACCCAGCGATGGCAACCAACATCGCAGCGATAGCGACTTGACCATATGACAAAATAATCACGTCACGGGCCCCGAAACCTGCGTCCCGCACGCGAGCCGCAAACACCGAGTTGCGAGGGTATCGACAACCTCTTGATCATGACTCACAAACACAATCGCCCGACCCGCCTGCCTGCACCACTCGCCAACCAAATCGACTAAGGCGATTCTTGCGTTATTGTCTAGAGGCGCTGTCGGCTCATCGAGCAATAACACCTTGGGATCAAAAATCATCGCGCGTACCAAAGCGACGCGTTGTGCTTCGCCGACAGACAAATCGTCAATTTCGCGATCGAGAATATCGTCGGGAAGCCGTAGTTGCTTCAGTAGCTCGTCGGCATACTCGCGACAATAGCGATTCGATGCCACCCGCAATTTCTCAGCTCGCGAAAACGACTCGCGCACTGACAAGGGAAACTTCGCAGGGACCTGCGGAACGTAAATGACACTCCGTCGGAAACGCGGAACATCACGGTTCCCCACGAGCCGACCCAGAAACCGCACCCCACCCATCGCACGATGCTCTAGAAGTGCGAGACATCGCAAAAGGGTTGTCTTGCCCGCTCCAGAATCGCCACAAATTGCCAAAATCTCGCCCGGTGCGATAGATACATCAATCGGACCGCGCATTGGAGACTGCCCGTCTACTTCTGGGATTGACAAATTTTCGCCACAAATTAGCGCGATTTCATCGCCACAGGACACTGGCGAACCATACCGCAAATCCACGCTCTGCGCTTGCGCGCTATATCTTGCCGACGCAAAGAGATCCCAGGATCTTTGCTCGAATCGCCATCGCCGTATACACCACCATGACCCCAATCAACCTACCCAACACTGGGATTGCTAGCAGCGTCGTCTGCAGTTGCACCAAAACAAACACTTCTGCAAAAAACACAACGTAAAACAACCCCGCGCCAATGGGATATTGCCAACCAATCAGCTGCAGCGTTTTCACCCACTCGACTGGGTTTAAAATCTGCAACCGGGATGCCGACATTGCGGCAATGATCGTCGTCAGCGGCAATAGTAGGAGCGCGACAGCCAGTGCAAACGCTGGACCGGCAAGACCAAACACATCCTTGGGATCGACAGAAAACAGGCTAAACACGCTGTCATAGAGGCTCACGGCCGCCCAAATCATGGCTGCAATCACCGGAATGAACGCAAATACCAGGTTCCACAATGGCGCAATAATATCATCGTAAAAATCGGTAAAGTCTGGGGCACTAAAATCCTTACTCCCAAAGGCCACTCGCCGGAGCAAATGAAAATAGACGCTGGCCTCGATGCCAAAACGAATCACCCGGCCCATTTGCGCCAAAATTCCTGACGCATTATTGCCGATCGCCCAATCCAGTGGTGCCATGAGCAATGACAAACCAATTAGCACCATCAATACGCTGCGCTGAAACGGAAACTGGAACATTTCGGGGATCATCGCAACGTAATCGGCGATCGTCCCCACAGATTGCGGCAGGGCGTAGTGCTCAACAACGTTGTTACACTGCCGGCACCGATGACTCGCGAGATTATTTTGCCACACGCTCTGCACGCAATTGCTACATTTAGACAAGTCGCAATGCGGGCAGTAATACTTTGCGTCCTGGTCGCGATGCGCGGCACATACCTGTCCTTCATATGGGCGAGTAGTGGTTCCTTGCGGGGTATTGCTACCGCCAACAACACGTGGGGACATTTCCGCCGCGACAGAGCTTTGGGGAGAAGCTGGCGGACCGTGAGGCCCCCCAGCCGCGAGGGAGGCGGCCGCAAAAGCCGGGATCCCTGCCGCCATCGATGGGGCCCTTCCCTCCGGTCCCCAATCGGGTGCCAGGGAGCCCTCTGCAGGTGGAGAATCCCCTTGTGCAAAATTCTCTTGTGGTGGCGCAAACGGATCAGGACCGGGGGTTGGCGTCGTAGCAACGCCATGAGGTTCCGCCTGCTCCCCTGAAGTCGAGCGGACCTCTACCCTGCCGCCAATAGCTTCCAGTGCCGAGATAAAGGCTTGGGCGTCTTCGTGACTGACCTGGTGTTTCACCGGCTGGGGAAGTGACCCTACGAGTTCGCGAGCGGCAACGTGATCGATGCCAAACACCTGTTGCAGATTGGCGCTTGCATTGTCCGCGGCATGGTCCTGAAATCCAAGCAGCCAAACTGACACCTGCCCCATAGTCAAATCTTACCAAAGACACGACAAAATCCCCCACTTGATATCGATCCACACGGTCTCATTGGGATCACACTCATTCTCGATGTGGGCTTGAGTACGAGGTGCCCAGCCACTCCCATTGTGATCGCAAAGGACTCCCCATACACTGTGTCCCCCGTGAATAAATCCGCAAAACGACTTAGCTTCTTCGCCGCTGCCAATGGCGGCCTTGCCGTCATCGCCGGTGCGTTTGCAACCCACAGTCTACGCCCGCGCCTGACCGTGTACTTTCTTGAGATATTTCAGCTCGCTGCCCAATATCAAATCCTTCATGCACTGGCTTTGTTCGCAGCAGCATGGATGGTCTCGAAAAATGCCCCCTACGCAAAAACCGCAGGATGGTTGTTTGTATTTGGAATTGCCGTGTTCTGCGGAAGCCTATACGCCCTCGCTCTGACGCAGTTCAGCAGCCTCGGTGCGATCACGCCCATCGGTGGGGTATCGCTCATCGTTGGTTGGGGGTTGCTCGCTCTCGGCGCGACCCGCATGTCCTAACAGCTGCGGGCCCAATCGATATACTTAAGACAAAAATGGGCCCACGCGATCTCTTGGGCGACCGACGATCGCTCGCCCACCGCGCACGATGATGGGCCTCTGGAGTAACGCAATGTGTCGCTCCAGAATATCGACAACGGCGGAAGGATTCCCAACATAGTCATCTGGATTGAGACCGTATGCCTTAAACTTTGAGTCCTTGCGGACTAGGTCTTCGACGGGATCTTCGAGCATACCCACCAATCGCTCTAACGCAGCTCGATCGGGTCGCTGCTTCATGTACAATACCGCATCGTAGGTGAGCCCCTTTTCCTCGGCGACCGCCAAGGCAAACGAAGACGTGCTTCAATTGGGGTTGTGATAAATCGTGACGTTGGCTGTCGCCCTTGGTTTGCTTCCCATAAGCTCTGGTAACCTATTTTGGTCCTTTGCACCAGGGGCCCGGATCCGCTTTTTACGCAAAAACTACTCGTCTTGTTGTTCTGCTTGGTGTTCCGCCTGTTCTTCTTCCACCTCCTTTACCAGGCAGTCTGCAGTCCAATACTTTGCCACATCATCTAGCACTTCCGATATGGGCGCAAATCGATCCTTGGAAACCGGCGTTGGTTCGAGCTCGCGGAGTCGGGCGACGCGCAACTTTGTTACAGGATGGGTCGTTACCCAGGCAAGTGCATTGCTCGCGCCATCACCCAAGCCGTATTTTTCTTCAATCGCCTCAAAAAAGCCGATCAGGCCCGCGACTGACAACCCGTGGCGATGAAGCGTTTGTACTGCAATTTCGTCCGACTCTGATTCGGCTTCGCGAGAGTGCTTAAAGATCACGAGCAAACTGCTAAGCTCAGCGATAGCCTCCAGCATTTCCAATTGCTCAACCCCTCCGCCAATCGCCATGCTCATAAACGCAATCACACCAACGGATCGCAGCAATTGCTTGATACTATGACGTTGCTCGACATGGGCAATCTCGTGGGCCAAGATCCCCGCCAACCCCTCGGGAGACTCAAACAGGTCAAACAACCCCGAAAGTAAAACGATCTGACCTCCGGGCAAGGCAAATGCATTTGCGTCTTCCGAATCGACAATCGTCACGCGATACCGATACGGTGTATCTGGCCCCACCAATTGGTCCACTAGCGTTTGCACACTGGCCTGAAGCTCTGGACGATTACATGGAGGAAAGGACGACATGAGCTGGTCGTAGACCACCTCACCGAGTTTCTCTTCTTGCTCTATCGATATCAGCACGTGGCCGGCAACAACCCCCTTGGTCACTGCGAAATAGGCCAATGGAATCACAATGATCGCGGCAACAATCCAGCCCACAAGCGGGATCCGCCCAATTGCCAATCGAAGTCCGCCGCCGCGATTGCTTGCGTATCTCGTCTGCACATGAGCGACGTGGGGCGCAAAATCTACATCTTGGACAATCAACTTAGGCGTAACTTGATAACTCTGCTCAGCGCGAAACACCACGTGCACCACACTGCCAATCGTCTGCACTGATTCAATATCATCGACGCGGAGGCGCTGTGACTCCCCCTGCCCGTCAACAAACTGCAGCTCATCGTCGCAAAACTGCACGGTCCCATTTACTGGATGAGGAGACTCCCCATCGAGAAGCTGGGCCGCATACGACACTTCCAGCATATAGGAGCGAGATCTAGCCAAACAGATCGCCCACAGCCTCTAACGCATCTCCAGCAGTGCCGAGTCCCTCGAGAGTGGCGCTGGCAGCAGCATCAGTCGTGCCCCGAATCGCATTAACATCGACTTGCCCAGAAAATTCCGTTGTCTCGATCATCATCCGGTTATAGGAGATAATCACCCAAGGAAGTGCCAATCCTAGGGTGAGTACCACCGCCAATACGGATTTGAGCATAAACACAAACATTTGTCCGCCCGTCAGGCTAGATCGAAATGCTTGATTCTGAAACCAAGTATTCTCGACGTGATATCGGCGCAGCTTTGCAATGTACCAAGGAATGTAAATCCCCAGGGTAATATAGCTGAGAAACGCACCGAGAAAATTAATACCAAACAGCTCCCCACCCTCGCCTCGGTAGTCAAACTGCGTGTTCCCCAAATAGCTATTGCGCGCCTTAAATCGCTCCACATCAACCATGAGCCAAGCCGCGTAGATCCCAAAGGTGACGATGGTAAGCAGAACGCCCTTAATGTAGATTGCGTACAGTTTGCCAACTTTCCCAACAAAACGGAAACGCATGTTGTTCCAGCTGGTGCGACTCAAATTGAACGCCCGCGCACCGACGATAATCAGTGGTCGCAAGCACGTAATCACAAGGAAAAACACGTAAAACGCAATCACCAGCGCTTCCGCCATTGCCATTTGCCAAATCAAGGCAAGCGCAGCGCACACAACAACTATCGGCCCCATCAGGATGAGCATCCCCTTTACAAATGCGACAAACCTCTCTTTGCCGGTTGCGTGATAGTCAAACCGCCCGTCTGCGAAAGAGGTATGTTGATATAAAAACTTCCGGACCTCGACGGTCGCCCAGAAGCGATAAATCCCCAGGGTTAGCAAGGTCAGGACAATATTTTTTAAGTACAGGGCAAAAAACGGCTTGACCGGAGCGTCGAAAGAAAACGGAGTAGGCGGTTGATAGCCACTCAGTCCACCGATTGCCGGCGCAGGATGATGAATGGGTTGTAATTTATCGGACACGCCGAGACCCTAGCATGGCGATGAACACAAGCCACATGAGAAATGCTCCGTTGAACAGCCATTTTCTCCCCAGCTGAACGCCAACCCATGAATATTCTGGGATTCTCGGGCCACTTCCGGCGATTTCATGCTACTTCTTAAGCAACCCGTCTGTGGTGAGAGGGGTCCATGCTACCAATGCAACACCAGCCAACGCAAACGCCAGAGTGCCGACGCCGATTTCAGCGACTGATTGTCTTTTTGTCGCTATCTGTGGGCTTGAGCCTATCCAATCTCGCTGCCCACGGACAAACCTTTCGACCCGCTCCGGCTGAGGGCTCCCCACCCGCTGAGGGCTCCCCGTTTGTCACCTTTGAGACCGGACCGACCCGTCCTGTTGCAATGTCGCCAGACGGGTCGATGTTGTTTGTCGCCAATACCCCTGATGGCAAACTCGAGGTGTTTGATATCGGCAATGCCGGCCTCACCTGGCGCGCATCGATCGCCGTTGGTCTAGAGCCAGTCGCTGTCGCCGCCAGGTCTAACAGTGAGGTGTGGGTTGTCAATCATCTCTCAGACAGCGTCAGTATCGTGGACATCCAAACCCAGAGAGTCAAACAAACCCTCTTGGTCGGTGACGAGCCACGCGATATCGTGTTTGCGGGAACAGATACGCCCCGGGCATTTATTACGACTGCACACCGTGGCCAACACCGCACCCATTCCTCACTGTCCCAGGTCCCCGGCGCTGGCCCTGCCGAGTTTACAAAACCAAGTGTCGGACGCGCCGATGTGTGGGTGTTTGATCCTTCCGCCCTTGGCGACGGCGTCGGTGGCGTCCCAGTAAAGATCGTCGTTCTTTTTAGCGATTCACCGCGGGCCCTCGCGGTCAGTCCCGATCAAAGTCTCGTGTACGTCGCGGCCTTTCACTCCGGCAACCAAACGACAACGCTCCCCGAGGGGATTGTCTGTGATGGCTTTGGCACAGCCCCGTGCCTACGCAACGGCCTCCAAGCGCCGGGCGGCGTATTGGGACCACCCGATAATATCGATGGAGCACCAGCACCCGAGGTCGGCCTAATCGTCAAATTCGATCCCAACGCCGGAGCAGAAGGTCAATGGCTCGACGAGGACGGCAGGGACTGGAGCGAATTTGTTCGTTTCAAGCTGCCCGACTACGACGTCTTTGCGATTAACAGCGAAACCCTAGAAGAACAAATCGCGCTGCGCCGCGCCCACGTCGGAACGACTCTGTTCAACATGATTGCCAATCCAACCACTGGGACACTGTACGTATCCAATACCAACGCCCGCAATGAAGTTCGATTTGAGGGCCCCGGCGATCACGGCAAAACAACGGTTCAAGGCCACTTAGCCGAAGCTCGGATTACCGTCATCGACGGTGACGGGGTCAAACCAAGGCATCTCAACAAGCACATTGACTACACGGTCAGACCAGCACCTGAAGGTATCAAACAGCATAGCCTCGCGACCCCTGTCGAAATGGCCGTCTCGGCCGATGGCACCCGTCTATACGTCGCTGCGTTTGGATCCAGCAAGGTCGGGGTATTTCCCATTGCCGCGCTGGAAAATGACAGCTTTGACCCAACCAAACTCAGTGAAAACTATATCAACGTCTCAGGCGGAGGACCATCTGGACTCGTCCTCGACGAACAACGCAACCGTCTCTACGTCACGACACGATTCGACAACGGCATCTCGGTTGTTGACTTAGATGACCAAAAAGAATCCTCCCACATTGCATTGTTCAACCCAGAGCCTGCACATGTTGTCAATGGGCGCCAGTTTCTCTATGACGCCGGCAATACATCCAGCAATGGAGAAGCGTCCTGCGCGAGCTGCCATGTCTTTGGTGATCTCGATCATCTCGCCTGGGATCTCGGGGACCCAGATGCGCCGGTCACCCAAAGCCCCATCGAAATCAAACTTCCAATCGAGCAAAATGGCCTCAACGGCACAGGGAACGCACGAGACTTTCACCCGATGAAGGGACCGATGACGACACAGACGCTCCGCGGCCTGGCGAACAGCGGCGCCCAACATTGGCGCGGCGATCGATCGAACGGGATCTTTGGCATTGCCGGCTACGACGCAGACCTCTCGTTTCGCAACTTTAATGTTGCCTTTGTCGGACTGCTCGGCAACTCGACAATGTTGAGCGACGATGATATGCAGCGATTCGCCGATTTTGCCTTGGCCATCACCCTGCCGCCAAATCCGGTCCGCCGTTTGGACAACTCGCTCACACAAGAACAACAAGCCGGCCAAGCATTTTTCTCCGGACCGAGACTCTCAGACGGAGTGTCCGATGTTCTGGGGGCCGGATTTACCTGTAATGGCTGCCATACACTCGATCCCGCCCAAGGACACTTCGGCACCGGCGGCGATCAGAGTTTCGAAAATTTACCGCAAATCGCCAAAATCCCGCATCTGCGCAACCTGTACCAAAAAGTTGGCATGTTTGGCACCCCAACAATTCCTTTCATCAACAAAGACATCGACAATGATGGAGAAGAAAACGACAATGCCCCAACAGACGAACAGATACGAGGCTTTGGATTTCTTCACGATGGCAGCATCGATACGATGTTTCGATTTTTTAACGCAACCGTATTTAACGAACAGGACGGCGTTGGGTTCGAGGGTGGCAATCCGCAACGCCGGGCCATGGAGCAATTTATGCTTGCCTTCGACTCGGATCTGGCGCCAATTGTCGGCCAACAAGTCACGCTCACTGCTGCCAACGCAAACACCGTATCGCAGCGAATCGATTTGCTCATCCAGCGGGCGGGCACACCGTTTACCTCTAAGCACCTTGGCGGCCAAGTCACCGAGTGCGACCTGATCGCAAAAGTCCGCGTCCAAGATCGAACCCGCGGATACATATATCGCCCCCGCGACCGGATGTTTGAGCCCGACGATAATAGTGACGCCTTGAGTGATACCGAGTTGCGAGCACTTGCTGCGAGCGGCAACCAAGAAATTACATTTACGGCAGTCCCGCCTGGCTCTGGTACCCGCGCTGGTGTCGACCGGGACAACGACGGGATTTACGACGGTTTAGACCATTGCAATCAATCCGCAACCGGAAACTATGCCAATGCCAGCGGCGACCCAGGAGAGGAACCGTGCGCTGCACCGGACACTAGCGGATGCGGTTGTAACAGCCAATCTCAGCTTCGAAGCAACGCGGCGCTTCTCCTTCTCTTACTGCTGGGATGGTTCGGGGCCCGGCGGCGCCGGCAATATAGGACTCAACAGTGACCGCAAACACAACGGTCGCACCCCGATGACCACAACAATGCACCCCAAACAATCCCCGTTTCTCATACCTTTGGTCTCCATCGCGCTTTGCGGTGCCGGGGCGGGATGCGGGGACGACCTGCCCAGTGACCGTTTTGATATCACTGCCAAGCAGGCTTCGATCAGAAAAAACACTCCGGACCTACACCGGTGCTTTGAGTTCGCGCCACCCATTGACGAACCACAACTGGTTCGGCGCATCGAGCCGCTGATTGACTCCCCAGCCCTCTATCGTTTTGCATTGCTCAAACGCACAGGTGCGACTGGCGCTCCCAGAGCACCATTTGACTGTCCTAACTTTCCCAACGACGCCTCCTATCTGTATGCGTGGACGAGCGGGGGGACCACGATCGATTTTCCAGATGGCGGCCTCTTGCTATCCCCACAAGACCGTTTGATCCTTCGTTTGCACTACGATAACCCGTTTGACGCCGAAGACTCCGACAACTCCGGCGTGCGTCTGATTCATACAGAAGACACCGCAAAAGCCCGCAAATATGGAATCTTTGCACCCGGACCTGTACTCCTCAATATCCCCCCTGGCGCCGATACCAACCTCGCTGCAGGCGTATGCAAAATCCGCGAATCGCTTACAGCATTTGCAACGCTTCCGCTGACGAATCAACGCGCGCATCGTTTTACACTCGAAGTCGGCCGCGAGAATGGCGATTTTGAACAACTTGCCTCTGCGACGCCAGTACTCTCCAATCAGAGCTTTCTCGACACGCCCTTCACCGTCGACCAGGGCGATGAACTCATTACGACCTGCCAGTACAAAAACGATACCGATGAGACGATTACTCGCGGCGAAAACAAAAATGACGAGCAATGCCTCGCCCTGATTTACACAACACCACCACCAGAGAGCCGGTTTTGCGATACAGGTCTCGATGACGACCCCGACTTTGTCGACTACGTTCCTGGCATTTGCGCGGGACCGAATCCGCTGACCGACCTCAGCTCGGTTCCAATCCAGCTGCTAACGACCGACCCACCGCCGCTGGGTGGCGGCAATCTGCCCTCTGGACGGTGGCGCCTCATCGGTGGGACTTTGTATGCGCCACCAGTGATAGAAGATTTTATCGACCTAAATACCCTCACGCTCTCGGCGATTGGCCAGAGCTTCTGGCAAGACCCAGTGGCGAGACTGGATATTCAGATCAATATTCTTTTGGATCTCCTCCCCCTGTCCAACACGCTTTCGATTGCCGGCGATATCAATTTTGTCGATCCGCCCGGTTCCGCCGAGCTCACCCCGACTTGTCCGAGTGACGCAACCAATGAAACGCAAGACTTACAATACGCAGCAGACGGCAAACGGGTCACGATCCAAATTAGAGTTCCAGCAGGAGTTGGCGGCTTAACTGTCGATGCCCAGCTTCAATTTGAAGCAGAATAAGCCTACGACTTTCGCCAGTTTGCCCAGCCTTTGATAATCAAATCCACCCGCCCCGCGAAGTTGCATTCGATCGGGCGACGCAATGCCAACCCCCGCAGCAACCGCAGCACGGATCATCGGATTCTTCCATACTGTAAATTGTGTCACTCGCTCGGTCTTTGGGCTCCGTGTTAACAACAGGGCAATGCCAACCGCATCAATCGCGATCGGATCGGTCGAAGCCAGTACCATCCGTGGCTGGACAACTTTGGGCTTCGCACCGCTACGGGGCGTGGGACCGCCCGTGATCAGCGCGGAATAGCCATCTAGCACATGCAAGTCACTACGAACAAACCGGTTGATATCGGCAATCTGTTTGTAGATGTGCTCTTGTTCATGAGTGCGGAGATTCCCCGGTCTTGCTCGATCTGCGGGATGAACGAGACCGAGGACATTTTTGAGAGCCATCGTATAAGTGGTAATAAAGTGTGTCTTCACACACGGCAAATTGATCACATGGTCACACTCAACGACCAATGACGGAACCCGAACAGGCCCGCGCCAGTGGGGCACTAAGGCCTTTGGAATCCGTTTCCAGCCAACCTTTTTGTTCTCAAAGGCGACAACCTTCGCAGCCACGCTCCGCGCTGCGGCCGCGATCCCATTGGCCTCAAGATTGGCCAATGTATTGGGATCCCCCCAAAACGATCGATCTCCGACAAACACCTTCGCCCCATGATCACGCAAACGCGCCCCTAGATAGCGAACCATCTCTGGGCTTGTCGAGTACGGAAAGGGATCGCCAGAGTTTGTGTTGACCTTGAGCAATACCTTATCGCCGCGCTTGATGGCTGCAAGTGCACTCGCTTGCTTCAACGCAGCCTCGATCGCGTCGCGATGTTTGCGCGCATGTGCGACACCGACAGAAACACGCGACTGGGCAGACATCGCATTTGCGGTATTACCCCTCCCCCGCGCAACCCGCGCAATCCCAGCTGCTCCAGCCACAGCTGCCGCACCGGTCAATAGCTGACGACGGGTAATTTTGGATGTACTCATTTATCTCTACTCGAAGATATTATAGCACCAAGCGCTTCGACATCAAACGTAGAGACAACAGCGCCTCGAGCGAGCGTACTGGGCATCAGCTCTCGAAACACGATCGACATATTTGGGGCTATCGAATCCCGACAAATGTTCACTGTAAGTCCAGAAATCGTATGTTCGCCGACGTAATATTCAAGCGGATCTTCAATCAGGGCCGCGAGCTGCGGGCAATCGGTCCCAATCACCACAGAACCCGGACTCAGTAGATCAACACCGTGAGCAACAATCGCTCCCAACTGATCTGCAAACTGGTCCCATATGGCGGCAAAGCGATTCCCTGCCAAACTCTCTCCGATGAGCTCAGTCAGCGTCGTGGGCGCCTCATTTCCGAGGGTCTGCAATGCAATGCCGAGGGGATGATCCACTTGCGCTCGCACCTCTCCTGCCATATTGCGATCGCCGAGATAAGTCCGACCGTCCAAAATGATCCCACAGCCCATATTCGCAAGTTCTGCCCGTCCCATCCGCTCTAAGTAGAGCAACACATAAAACATCGTCTTTGCGTTCCCGTTATGGTGGTCAAAAAACTCCGCAGTCGCACCCGCGGCAGCATTGTTGACTAACCCAATCCTTCCCGCGATTGGCAGCGATTGCTCAAGCGAATCCACTATCGGCACGTTGCTCCAATCAAGCGGCCGCGACAAAACGACCTCTCGACCATCCGTGCTGACAATCCCAGGCAACGCCACCGCGAGCAACAACAGATTTTCGACAGCCCCCCCAGTCTCATCACACAAAAGCTCCAGCAGTTCGCAAGTGGCGCTTGTCACAGTTTTCAACTGCGCGTCTTGCAATGCAATGCTGTGCTCAGCCCGGACTCGACCATAGAGATCAACAATAACGCCATTGAGTTGTCCATCAGCAATCTCGATACCTGCTGCGAGCAAGTCGTGGCAGCCCAAATGGTACCCGGACTCCCCCGTCCCCCCTCTGACCTCCCTAACCAAGCCAGAGGACGTAAAGTGACCAAGGGTTGCCGAGGCTGTCTCCAGAGAAGCACCACTGCGCTCGACAAGCTCGGGTATCGTGAGCCGTTGCCCATGCTCCAAAAGGCGCAGTATCCCAAGCCATCCAGGCTGCATTTTCGTAAACAAACTCAAACGGCCCCATAGTATAATCTGCGCACAACAAGAGATACCAAAATCATTAAATAGATAGGGTCAAATTCCCAACAAACGTCATATCTCCAAAGAAACGGCAGAAAGGCAAGAAACTCCCGGGTGTTACGGTCGGCTCCGCATAAAGAGCCCCTTCCCACCAAACACTGAATGTGTCATTCAGACAGATCTACTGTGGGCATGCGCACACGGCGTCCAACTCCGCAGCATTCGCAAATTGCTGAAACCAAAACCAAACGACTTTTGGCACCATACCTGCACACCGCGAACACCATGGAAATCCTAAAAGAATTAACTTGCGTAACGATATTTGTTGTCGGGTTGTTGATCGCCATTGTTGTGATCTTCGATCCGTCCGTAGCGTCCGCCCTCGGCGAGCACCTGCCCGTGTCGGGCGGATACTGACAGCAGTTGCTTCGTTTCGCGGAGTTCTTGAGCCTCACCGCGCAATCCGCGGTGCAGGGCGCGATTCATGGTGGACTTGTGTTGCTCGTGACGGCGGCCTTATGCATCCCCTTGGAGCGATGGTTTGCCCCTAAACGAGTTCTCACTCGTCAAGAGCGTTTCAGTGATCTGCTCCACGCGATGATTAACCCAATCGTCAATTCTGCCTCCGGCATTACGGCAATTGTGCTCGTCGTTGTCGCGTTGGATTTCTTGGGGCTTGCCAGTATTTTTTTTGAACTTACTCGTCATTCTAGCCGTTTAGTCAGGCGACAACCCTTTCTCATTCAATTTGCAGGTGCAACACTGCTATCCGGCTTTCTCGGCTATTGGACACACCGGGCGTTTCATCGCTTTCGTTTCCTATGGCGCTTTCACGCGGTCCATCACTCGAGCCACGTTGTCGACTGGCTGTCCACGCACCGCCAGCATCCGGTCGAAGTAGCAATCGTTGCCGCAGTCACTCTTTTCCCGATCTTTGCACTTGGATTTGGTGACGCCTCTCTCGTGGGTTTCGTGTTGTTCCGCAAGTTTCACGTATTCCTCTCCCACACTCGCATCGATTGGGGATTCGGACCACTCAAGTGGCTAATCGTGTCCCCACGATTCCATCACTGGCACCACGAACCCAATTCTCAATGCAACTACGCCGGACTATTTCCCTTCCTAGACAAGCTGTTTGGTACCTACCAACGTGCCAAATCCCTCCCCTCCGAGACGGGAACCCATACGCACGTCCATAGCGGCTATTTGCAGCACTTGCTCCACCCTCTGGCAACGCCATCTTCGATGTGTCTGCAGTGCAGCCGTCCGTTGCCGAATTCTCCGCTGGGTTGAGGACTCTCCACGCGAAGCGACAACGTTATTGACACACGCACGCCGAGTTGGTATCCATCGCCGCCGGGCGTTCTGTGAACATACTTGGGATTTCAGCATTTTATCATGATAGCGCCGCCTGTTTGGTGCAGGATGGCAACATCGTCGCGGCCGCACAAGAAGAGCGTTTCACGCGCAAAAAGCACGACGCTTCATTCCCAAAACACGCAGCCCACTATTGCGTCGACGCCGCCGGAATCGGATTTCAAGATCTCGATCTCGTAACCTTCTACGACAAACCCCTGCTCAAATTCGAGCGATTACTCGAGACCTATGTGACCTATGCGCCAACAGGTTTCAAAGCTTTCCTCATGGGGCTACCGATCTGGCTGAAGCAAAAGCTGCACATTCCCCGCGAAATGGATCGAGGACTCGAAGGTGCTTACAAAGGACGCTACGTCTTCCCCGAACACCACGAATCCCACGCTGCGAGCGCATTCTTCCCGTCCCCCTTTGCGCAAGCAGCCATCTTGACCCTTGATGGCGTGGGAGAATGGACCACCGGAAGCATTGCCCATGGGGACGGCAATACAATTCAAATCCTCAAAGAACTTCGATTTCCCCACTCCCTTGGCCTTCTGTACTCGGCGTTTACCTACTTTACCGGATTTCGTGTCAACAGCGGCGAATACAAACTAATGGGCCTCGCCCCATATGGGGACCCTATTTATAGCCAACGAATCTTCGACAATCTAATCGACCTCAAAGACGATGGTTCATTTCGTCTAAATATGGACTACTTTGCCTACTGCCAAGCCGATGTCATGACCTCGCGCAAAATGGATGATCTGTTCGGCGGTCCGCCGCGCAAAGCTGAAACCCCCGTGACTCGACGAGAAATGGATATCGCCGCATCCATACAGCGCGTCACCGAAGAGATCGTGATTCGAATCGCACGGCATGCCCAGGACATCACCGGCTGCAATCAGCTTACACTCGCGGGCGGTGTTGCCCTAAACTGCGTCGCAAACGGGAAACTGTTACGCAAACGGATCTTCGACGACATTTGGATTCAGCCTGCGGCTGGCGATGCGGGTGGAGCCCTGGGTGCTGCGATGTTTGTGTGGCACCAGCTGCTTGAGAATCCGCGAGACAACCGTGGGAAAGATGTGCAGCGTGGTTCATTGCTAGGCCCCCGCTATACAAACAGCGAAATCCGAACCTTTCTCGACTCGGTTGGCGCCGTGTATCAGTATCTTGATAATGAAACCGAGCTCTGCGATACGATCGCTGATCTTCTCGCGAATCAAAACGTCATCGGCCATATGGCTGGCCGGATGGAATTTGGACCGCGCGCTCTAGGAAACCGGTCTATTCTCGGCGATCCGCGCTCGCCAGAAATGCAATCGGTGCTCAATCAGAAGATCAAGTTTCGGGAATCGTTTCGCCCCTTCGCACCAGCAGTGCTTCGCGAGCATGCTCACGAGTATTTTGATATGGACAAGGGCCTGGAGAGCCCCTACATGCTTCATGTCGCCGATGTGTTGGAGACCCGACGGGTTGCGTCTCCCCCGGAGAAACGAAGCTTTGACAACCTCAAAGATGTCCGTTCTGACCTTCCAGCTATCACCCATGTCGACTACTCCGCGAGAGTCCAGACCATCGACTCTGAGCGAAACCCGCGTTTTTACCAAATCGTTAATAGTTTCAATAACAAAACGGGCTGTCCCGTCGTTATCAACACGAGTTTTAATATCCGGGGCGAACCGATCGTAAACACCCCATCTGATGCATATCGGTGTTTTATGGGGACAAACATGGACATCCTCGTCATCGAAAACTTCGTCTTGCGTAAACACGAACAACCGGCTGCAGCACTGGTTGACAACCAGGACTATCTATCGCACTTTGCCTTAGACTAGAAACGGCCATGTTAGACATTAACCTAAAGCCCAGCGACCAAACACTTCGCCAGTTTGGCTTCATTGCATTTGCAGTATTTTGTGCTCTGGCAGTTTGTGCCTGGTTTGGGCTGTTGATGTTTCATTTCTCACTGGGCGGGGCAAGGCTTCCGGTCACAGTGATTCTCGTGGGGATTGCGTGCCTTAGCGGTATGATCTCGCTCGCGTATCCGCGGGCAAACCGATATTTGTATCTCGCCTTGACGATCATCGCGTACCCGATTGGCATCGTCGTCTCCCATGTAATCCTGCTGATCCTCTATTTTGGAGTGCTTACGCCAACCGGACTCCTCCTGCGCATATTTGGCCGCGATCCTATGTCTCGACGGTTTGCAACTAACATCCAAAGCTATTGGCACGATGTCCGGCCCAACCGCGACCGCGCCAGCTATTTCAGACAATCTTGAGGCTAGGCACACGCCATGGAACAAAACGAAACCACCACCGCCCCCCACCGCAGCCAAGAAAACGCCAACGATTTCCTAACCCAGGCCACGGATTCCCGCAGAGGACTGGTCCGCGAGTTTATCGACCTGCTCGCGACAACCAAGAAATGGTGGCTCGTTCCGGCAATCATCGCAATCGTATTGCTCGGCGTTCTCGTGTTTTTAAGTGGGACAGCAGCAGCCCCTTTTATGTATACCCTATTTTAGGTACTCGGCATGGCAACGACGAACAGCACCACAAATCTCGTACGTCCCAAACGGGGCATCAAGCGCACTTGGGGGAAGCTGTGGAAGGTCATCAAGTACCTCGCTTTTCTCGTCCTTGTCACCGCGATCCTCGACGTCGTTGTCATGCGCGTCATTCTTAACTACGGCCACTACCGTCAACTCGATCACCACCATCGATATCCCGCCCCTTACGTCATGTTTACCGGCAAACCAAATGTACGCTCCCACAATGAGCTGGGATATCCAGGAGCGTCGCCCACCCGCGCATCGGAAGGGGACCTCAAGATCGCGTTCTTTGGAGGCTCTACAGGATATCTTGGCAAGCCACCGATCGCCGAACTGCTTCAGCAAGAGCTCGGAAAGCAGCTCGGCAAGGTGTTCATTGCGAACTATTCAGCCGTCAGCGCCAACCACAGACAGCATTTACACGGGATGGTTGAGTATTTGCCTCAATTCAAACCCGACATCGTCATCTTTTACGGTGGCTATAACGAGCACATGCCCCCGTTCCGCTGGGACCCAAGGCCAGGATATCCATACAACTACTACTACCGGGAGGAGACCGCTCCTTTCACACAACTACTCATGAAAAACTCCGCACTCTTCGGTCTGCTCGATCGAAAGTATGGCCGCGTCAGCAGTCTAGCGCAGTTGCGAGAGTCCAATCGGGCCTTCTCTGAAGAGTGGTTGAACTCGCTCGCTGATAAGTACTTTGAAACCATCGAAATCGCCAACAATGTCGCGCGCGCGTTCCGGTCGACACGCTGCAAAACTACAAAATTTGTTGCATTTTACCAACCTTTTAAGATACGCGAAACATTCGCAAAGACACACGAAAGCATTCGCGAGCGGACACAAACACTGGAATATGTATTCGATGTTTCTGCCGAATTTGAACCCTCCGATTTTACCGACCACGTGCACGTAAAGCAGGAAGCCCGAGCACAGATGGCAAATACAATCGCTACAATTCTATTGGACCAGGTTCGCGGCGGGCTGCTAAGCGATTGCAGTTCTCAATGAGCACTTTCCGGTCCACAACTTGGCATCGTCATGTGGCTCTAAGTCCACCACAACCAGACCAAAGGACCAGGCACGAACCCAAGCGAAATGCTATTATCGACGCTCTCGTCTGCATTTCTATATGAACCTATCCTGTTATTTCGTCTCGCTATGGACAGCATGGGCGCTGGTCGTGGTACTCGCTATGACGTTGCGCGGCCTCCGATTTGCTATCGCGTCGGCTGTCTTACTCGGAGTCGTTTCACTGATTTGGAGCGGTCTTGCCCGCGGGATCGAAACGCACTGGGTACCCGTGCTCGGCGTTTTGACGATCGCACTATTCATCCATTTCGCCTCACTCACCCGGGCGAGGCTGCGGCCGCTTTGGTTTCGGGTAGGCATCAGCATTCCCGGATTATGGTTTGCGGCGGCATCCCTGCTTGCGTTTCCATGGGCGATTATTGCGGCGCTAGGTTTTGAGCCGATCGGATGGTGGTTTCCCTTTGTCATCAGCGTATTTGGACTTGCGCAAAGCCTTCGCAATCGCCGCGGCGAAGTAACACTTGTTATCGACAATCAAACTGACGCCGGTGCACTCGCACGGCACCCCAAAGGACAACCAATCCCAGACCGGTCGCGCCCGCTGACTATCGTGCAAATTACCGACCCGCATCTGGGACCGTTTATGTCCAGCGCCCGTTTGCGGCGAATTTGCCAACGTGCAGTCGCACTGGATCCTGACCTCATTGTGTTGACTGGGGACTTTCTGACAATGGAGTCCCACCAAGCCGTCGATGCTGTCGTCCACGGACTCGAGCCGCTATCTGCGGTTGCGGATCGGGTTTTTGCCTGCCTCGGCAACCACGACCACGAGGCACGCAAAACGGTTATCGATAGCATTACCCAAATTGGCGGCACGCTTCTCATCGACGAACACCGCCGCGTCCACACCCGTGCCGGCGCAATCGATGTCATCGGCGCAGACTTTGCTTGGCGTGATCGCAAAGGGAAACTCGAGGGCCTATTTGAAGCCCTGGGCCCCCGCGACGGCACGCCGCGCTTGCTACTGCTTCATGATCCGGGCGCGTTTTGTCATGTCCCGGACGCTGCAGCAGATCTGACCCTATCCGGCCATACCCACGGCGGCCAAGTCGGCCTTGTCTCGCTCGGCTTGAACTGGACCATTGTTAATGCCATCTCCAAAATGCCAGATCACGGCCTATGGGCAAAAGGCCGTAACCGCATGTACGTGCACCGAGGCACCTGCCATTACGGCTACCCCATCAGGCTCGGCGTTCCCGGCGAAGAGAGCCTCATGCGCGTCTGGTTTCATGCAGCTAAACCTGCTCCTATGTAGCAAACAGCGAATTTGTCCTACAAACGCTATCGAACACTCGCAATCTCCCGCTGTACACAACCAAGTGCACGGGAATAATTGTTTATCAAAGTCATCGCAGCCGACAGACCTGCAACCGGGGGGTCATTGGAAATTTTGATGGTGATGGTATGGGACGGCGTTACCTTTATCTCCGATCACAATCCCTTGGCGCAGAGCCAGAAGGTGGATGGGGATATTTGTTGATTCCCATTGCGGGGCACTGGAACAATGACGACAAAACCGACCTTCTGCGGATCAGCCTAGACCCCGATCCGAGCAAATCGTGGGTGGCACTCAGTCAGTAAGCCCCCTAGTCAACGCAACTCCGGCATGATCTCGACAACGGCGATAAAAGCGATAACATGCCGGTGTGGATTTCTACCCGTGGATCTTATGGTTGCACCTGCTTGCCGCTGGGACTTGGACCGGTGGGCTGATCGTCCTGGCTGCTCTGGTTGTTGCACTTCGCCGTGCGGGTGCCGAGCGCGGGCTGCTGCAAGCGGCAGCCCGCCAATTTGCCCGCGTGTCGTGGTCTGCGATGTTTATCGCCGTGGGGACAGGACTCGTGCAACTGTATGTCCTGGGGCTGCCGTGGACATTGCCCGCGGTGACCTGGAAGCTCGGGCTGGTAGTTGGCGCAATCGTATTGGCCGCCGTCCATTCCTTCACCGCGAAACGAAGCTCACCAATGGTCCGCGGACTGTTCCAGTTGCTCATCTTGCTTGTCAGCCTGGCAATCTTCCGCGCCGCGATCGCGTTGTAGCCTGCACCAGAGCGGCGAACACTACAAACGGCGGGCTCGTTCTCGCTTGCGATCATTCCCACCGCTGCCCCCTATGTCTTGCCGTTTTTCCTTCATTCGTTCGTGACCCGCTTTCCCAAAGTCAGTCTTTCCATTCGCGAGATGGAAACCGCCGCGATCATTGTCGCCTTGCTAGACGACGAAATTGACGCAGGAATTGCAGCCACTCCCATCGATGCGCCAAGCCTGCGAACCCAAGCGCTGTTCTACGAACCATTTTCTGTCTATCTCTCTGCGGGCCACCGATTGCTGGATAAGACCCGACTCCGTGATGGCATGCTTGAGACGGACCAGCTTTGGCTGCTCGAAAACGGCCACTGCCTCCGCGATCAGGCAGTTCGAGCTTGTTCTGTTGGCAAAGGCTCCTCGGCCTATCCCAACGTAGAATTTGAGGCCGGCAGTCTCGCGACCCTGCGCCACATCATTCGGACGGGCCGCGGCTATACACTAGTCCCCGAACTCTTTGTACAAACACTTCCTGTGGCTGAGCGAACCGCCCATATCCGGCCGATGGCCCGCCCCGTTCCGACGCGGGAGATGAGCATCCTCTATCGGCGCAACCATCTGAAGTCCGACATCCGAAAAACCCTCGCCGAATCGATTCAATCCCGCCTTCCAGATGGCGTATTTCGAACCAAGCGAGCCGCGCTCAACGTATTGAGTGCCGTACCATCATAGCCGCCAGGACGTGTCGCAAAACCTACACAAATGTAATCTGCAACGACGATGCTCTTCACCTTCCAGGTCCCTCGCACAAAGTATCCTGCCCTCTTTTCGTCCCCCATGGTAGAATCAAAAACGTGTTTTCAACAAGGCACACATCCTTATGCTGCCGTCTTGTCCTAGCAATTTTCGCTGTTAGTTGTGCAAACTCCACCTCACAGCTAGCAGAACAAGCCGCAAACATTCCCGACAACGATTGGGTTCTCATTGATATCAGAAAATCCTTCTCATTTCGAGCTCCACCAGAACTAAAAGAAAAACCAGTACAAGGCATCGATTCTCAAGTCGGCAGCTATTTGGCGCCACAACTCGAGTTATCCTTCGACTTCGGCTGGTATTCGGATCCCCTGGACAGAGACAACGCCACCGCCCACAGCGTCACAGTGGATGGAAAATTGGCGCAGATCGTGACCTTCGGAAAGAACATCGGCATCCATTTCCCAAGCGTTGACGACACGAGCAAACCACCGATAAGACTAACAATGCTCGCAAACACAAAATCGACCGATGGACAGGCGATTGCCTACAAGATCTTCCATACCATCCGTTTTCACAACAACAAGCGTAAACAGAACAGACGCTAGGCACCGAACCCATGCGCAATAAGCAAACCATCAGCTGGCCAGCTCGACTGCTTGGATGCGCGATTGGCGCAGGCGGGATGTGGTTTGCACTGCAATTCACATCATTGGCCCCAGACTTCCATTTGGTTGCGCCCCTATCCAGCGTGGCCGGAGCCATCGGGCTATACATGGGCCCCAAAATTTGGGAAGTTGTCGTCGGGATGATTTAGAATTTCCTGCACCAAACTTACGCAAACTCTGACGGTGTTGGAGTCATTGTCACTACGCGTATTCGTTGAAAACGATCAAATTGACCTGTCAGCTCTGGTTTCTCTTGAGCGGACCGGTGGTACTATCCAAAGCTATTTCGTTGTACCCTTGGGGGGAGGTTTGACCACCAAACGGCTCCTATTCGCTCACGATCAAAAATGTGAGCTAATTTCGTTCCCAATCAGCCACTTTATGGCAATTCGGCCATTTACGGGTTATGAACGGCTACATGCACGGGCATATCTTGTTGTTCTTATTGATGAGTGTCGCCCCGATTGGGTGCGACAACAAGTTTGAAGACAACGCCAATGACGGCGGCGCGGCCACGGGAAAATTCGAATCACAGCTGGCACAACAAGCTGATGATTTGGACCGACTTCGGTCGCAAACCAAACAACTGCAACAATCCTATGACGCACTGAAGAAAAGAGTTGATGAGTTTCACGGCGAGTCTGATACCGAAGCCGCACCAGCACAGCCTGATGCTGACACTCCACAGGCAGAACCTCAGCTCGTTCAACTCATCATTAAGTCCTCCCCATCCGGCGCCAAGCTCCGCATGAACGGAAAACTTGTCGGAGAAACCCCCTTCATCACGAGTGTCGCTCCCGAAACAACACTTTCCATCGATGCCAACAAGCCCGGCTATCGGTCTGTCTCTCGGAAAGTCACTGTATCCGCTGACATGAGCATATCCTTAAAACTCGACGAACAACCTTAGTGCAGAAACTCTCGCCACCACGACAGCACCAAAAGACAAGAAACAGGCAACCAAACCACCGTAGTTGTCACATTCTAACTCAGCCCCCAATCAGTCACCTACCAATCTAAACACATTGGTTTGCATTGGAGCCGTTTAAAGATTAGCCCATCTATAAGGGACCGGCAATCTCATGAGGAATGACGAAAACAGGCAGAAACGAAAAATCGCGAAAGCAATCGCCAACTACAAAACTGCCTTATTGAACAATACAAAATGGCGGGAAATCTTGGACCTTGTTGGCGAACTTGGCATTCCCGTCCAATTTGCATTTGTCCCCGAAGAACGGTTTTTGAGCCAAACCTATTTCCCCAAAGGCGGCTGCCAAAACGACCACACAATCGATTGCACTTTTCACGGACCGTTCTATCTAAAAAACATATTTGCAATTCGGTGCCCCAGGATTGAAATCAGACGGGATCCAAAAACTGGCAGACGCAGCGAAGACGAAACGAAATCCAAAGAGCTTGTCGCGCGCCTAGAGCTTCTTGGCAAATTACCGATTGAAATACAAGCAGACTACATCGTTCTAACCGCATACAAAAAGTAGGTTGCTATTTTCCTGTCTTCTAGCGAATGGGCTTGGGAAGCTTCTGTGAGCGGAGCCAATCACAAGATTTAGTGGGCCTCCAACAGACACCCGTTACGCTGCAGCGTTTGGCATCCCTAGCGTTTGCATTTGCGTGGCGATTAGAGGAGATCGAGTGCAAGACGCGTACAACTTCGCGAATATCGCTTGCGACATCCGGTCCGCAGGCAGTATACATGCAAATTGCGGTGGCATCCGGCCCTCGATCGGTTGCTGTTATGCGATCCCGAACTATCATCGGGACGCCCCCTAACGGTGACACTCATCCACGAGTATTGCTTACATCTAAAACTGGTACGCACACTCAGTTCGTAGTTAGCTCCTTGTATGGACACAGAATTTACCGCGACCCAGTGCGCTAGAAACGAGTGGCACTATTGGATAAGCAAGCTTGAGGGCATCCCCTCCCCTTGGTCGTCGGTAGCCATCGGTCGCGATGCTACCCTCCCAGCCTATGGAACGATTGAGCATGATCCGATCCGAGACGAAATCCATGTATTTGCCGACGGCGCCAAGCTGTACATCACCGGTAGCAACGGCCGCTCCGTTCTATATGCAGTCTATGCCGCTTGAACCCGTACTTTTGCCCATTCCGAAAAGACAGGTTCATTTTTCCTATGCGCCGCCGCCCGTTTGCGATAGCGAGCACTACGAATCCTGCAACCATAACCCAGTTCATCTTTGATTCGGACACTGTTTGGTCCTATATTGTGGGTTCTTTCGAGTCAATCATCCACTACAATGTTCAATGTTTTCAGATTACACCATTGAATAATCGCCGGGTATTGGCCCATCGGCTTCCACGTCTACCATTACGTAACTCATAACGATATAACAGCACAGGACCAAAGCCGGTGCCAGGACATAATCTCGGACATACTCCACCTGTCGGGCTGTCGTAGGCTACTTACCTCGATCACTTTGTGTAGGAACATGGGGGATGGACCTCCTTCACAATTACAGCACATTACATCTCTTGCCATAAATTGAAATTCGGAAACCTATACTAACAGTCAGTGGCGTCAAAAATGTCGAATTGACCCGCTACTGCGTATAATTACAACTTGTTGGCCAACAACAATCCAGCCCCAACTGAGCACACAAGTTGGTGTGTGAGGTATCTTGGGACCATTTTAGGGATCGATCTACGCTCTCTCGCATTGTTCCGAGTCTGTCTCGGATTACTCATTGTGGCAGATCTGATCATTCGCGCTCAGGCGCTTCACGCCCACTATAGCGATGCCGGCGTTCTGCCCCGTGGTGCCTACCTAACCCAGTTTGCTAATCCAGCTCATTGGTCTGTGCATTTGCTTAGTGGTCAGTGGATGTTCCAGGCACTGTTGTTTGTCATCGCCTCACTGTTTGCAATATTGCTTATCGTTGGGTATCGCAGCCGGATCGCAATCTGGGTGTCTTGGTTGTTATTGATTTCTCTACAAAATCGCCACCCATTGCTGCTAACGGGTGGTGATGTGTTGTTAAGAATGCTCGCGTTTTGGGGCCTTTTCCTACCGTTGGGGGCAAGATTCTCTGTTGATAGCGCGCTGAACTCTGCAACTTACAAATCACGAGACAATCACTTATCAACGGCAACCTTCGCCGTACTCGCGCAAGTCTGTATCGTGTATTGGTTCACAGCAATACTAAAAGATCATGCAATATGGCGTTCTGACTTCAGCGCCGTTTACTACGCCCTGCAGGTGGACTACTTTGCGACTTCGGTTGGCGTATGGTTACGGCAACAGACTTGGATTCTCGCGCCAATGACAATCGCTACCTTATGTTGGGAATTTGTCGGCCCCGTGCTCGCCTTGGCCCCCATTAGAATTGTCCGCTGTTTCGCCGTATTTGGTTTCCTAGGTCTACACGTCGGATTAGCGATGACACTCAAGATCGGCATTTTCTCTTATGTGTCCGCGACAGCCTGGCTGCTATTTCTCCCCTCTGGTTTTTGGGACCGAGTCAGTCATCGCCTTGCAACCCCGGAGCGCACAGGACTTCGCTTGTACTACGATGATTCCTGTCATTTTTGCCGCGTGATGGTATCGCTCATTCGTACTTTTCTGTTGTTGCCATGGGCACAGCTTGCACCTGCACAGGAAGATGCTGCCGTACATACCGCCATGCTAGAGAATAGATCGTGGATAGTCCGTGATCACACTGGGGAGAGATATTTCCACTTTGACGCGGTTATCTATGTTTGTAAATGCTCGCCTCTTGCGTTTCCGTTTGCGCACTTTCTTCGGTGGAAACCTATTCACAAGGTCGGCTTCATCGCGTACCAATGGATTGCAAAAAGACGATCTTTCCCTGTCCTTTCTCGTTTAAGGTTCCGCCCCTTGTCTTTTCGGCAATCTTGGTTCACGCAGATCCTTGCAGTTGTGGTTTTAATCTATGTGGTATTGTGGAACTTAAGAACAACGAACTTCCCGTTATGGTCAAGCTATTTCCCCACACATTGGAATTGGCCGGGACGATTGTTGCGAATTGAACAACAGTGGTCGATGTTCGCGCCTAAACCAACTGTTGAAGATGGATGGTTTGTTATTCCTGGGAAACTCTTGGACGGTAGCGAAGTGGATCTGTTGACGGGGCGACCAACAACCTGGAAAAAACCAGCACTCGTTTCAGCGACTTTTCCCACCTATCGCTGGCGAAAGTACATGGTGAACCTATGGAACAAAGACAATAAGGAGTATCGACGATTCTATGGCAAATACTTGTGCCGCAGCTGGAACGCCTCCCACTCTGGCGACCAACGGCTAAATACACTGGAAATCTTTTTCATGTTGGAAATGACCCACCGCAACCATATCGCCAAACCAGAAAAGAGAAGAATCTGGAGGCACTACTGCTTCGTAAAACCACAACATTGGTAGCGTTTCTGCCCTCGACAGTAATAACGACTCTCAGCACCCCCGTGCTGAGAGTCCTGATAGCGAACAGCGACCGAATCAGGACTTCGTTTCAAGAAACAGCAGCCAACACGAATGATCCCAGCACGGTCCTTCTGCCAGTGAATTCCTCGGCGTGTAAACTGGCTCAAAAACCATCACCTTCGTTGGCCCCGGTAGCAAACAGCAACGGAAGCGCTCGTGGTTGGTGACAGGGCGGCCAAACATTGCAAAACACGTAGTTTTGTGCGACCTCAAGTGCCGTGACGGTCGTAGTCCAAGACATCCCGGGTCTCCTGCACGATGCCCAATTCGTAGCCGGAAAATGGGAGCCGGAGAAGCAACAGCTTCGATTGCGATTCGTGTGCCTTCGCAGAAACACAGACGGATCGGACATGGACGATCGCACCGTGGAGCTTCGGCTGTCGGGCGTCCGGGCCATTGTCGTCGCCTACGACGCTACATGGAATCACGAGCGCCCATCCGAGTTCGAGGTGCCCAACGATTTGTGTATCCAATCGCTCTCGCCATGGCCGCTTCCAAGCATCGAAGCCTGGATGAGCATCAACTCGAAAAGGGACTTGGAGACGGTCGAGCTGGCCGCCCGGAGGGACCTCTTACTTGGAGACCTTAGCGAGGGCAGCCAATCAGCGGCGCGAGTCTGCCTGGGCGTGGACATGGGCATTCCTCGTATTCCGATCACGCTCTGGATCGCCTGTGACGGCATCACGCCCTTCGCGAGTGACAAGCACTTGGAACTACAAGAATGGGCCGACCAGTACGACTCGTGGTGGAAGAAATGCAACGAGCACTGGGACGAGAAACCGGACTACGAGCCGGACATTGCGCCACCACCAGTCGAGGAAGACGCCTTCATTCCTGCGGGATCCAACGACGACCTCGACCGGAAGTACAAGCCACCAAGCGAGCCTGCGTTCGCGCTCGACCTCACGGATGCTCCGCACGACCTGTTGTCACCGCTACGCGACTGGTTCGAGGCCGTGTTTTTGCAGGAGTGGGAGCGCCGCGCAAAGTCGGAACGTAACCCCGATGAAAGCCTCGCCGACCAGACCGCAAAAGTGCAAGAATGGCTCCTCGGGGACAGCTTTGGGTCGTGGGACTATGCCAGGCAGGTTGATAGCTGGTGGATTGAAGGGCGGCGTGCCCATGTCCGCGTGGTTGGCGTGAAGCACTACATGCCCATGGATGGCGATCCAGCGGAGAATCAGCTCACACAGTGGGACTTTGCGCTTCGCCAACGCGACGGCGAATGGGTCATACACACCTACTCAGAGGGCGGCGAAGTTTCCACTGAGGGTCGCAGATGGATCGCCGATTGGGGCTCCGGGACAATCGAATGAGTCAACATTCGGCAACGCCCATGTCGGCGAGCGCGAATGACGACCGGGGTCGCTCACATGATTTCCAAAGGTTAGCCAATCCAATCGCAATACGTATCCAGGCCAAACCTAGAATCGACACCCCCCTCCTCGTCCCGGAGCACCGCGTCGAGCACCTATTTCCTCATTGGCACAATCTCCAGCGCCAACTCCCAGCTCTTTGTCGAAGAGCGGGTGTCACGGTGATCACGGCCAAAGGACTGCAAGCCACGCATGTCCGCTGGCTCAGTGAGGCGGAGGTTCCCGAGAACATCGCACGTGACCGTGTTGGTCGCGGCAGCAGCCGGCTTGTGGGTCGTGTTTACCGAGCCACCACCAACCAGGATCTGCAAGCAGCAATCCGCCGACTGCCGAGACTGTAGGAGGCAACCATGGACGTACTTGCAAACACCCCTGTCACACGACGGCTGGTCGTTGGCGATACCGCAAGTGGGTTTGCACGCCTGAGGGGAAACGGACCAGAATCACCGGCACCCCCGCCACCAACACCAAGGCAGCAGCGGAAGCCGCCGAGCACTTTTTTTAGGCAAATTTCCTCACGCTGACATCTGCCGCAAACATGGTAAACTATATACATGCGTATCGCCACGGGCAAAGTAATTGACGGCAAGATAGTAATCGAGGGAGACCATCTCGATGAGGGCGTCACTGTCGCCATATTGACTCTAGATGACGATGAAACCTTCGAGCTCACCGATGCCGAACATCTGTATCTGAAATAGCAGCCTGTGATAACGCGAGAGCATCACGATAAATCAGGCTAGCACCAACAAATTCGGGCTCGATCTGAGTCAACTTGAGATTCGCCGTGTGGCCGTCTGGTGGAAGCGGAGGGGCCTCAGTTGCGTGCATTCTCGTCTTGTAGTTGATTGATGAGCTTCTTGGCTTTATCTTTACCGCACTAAACGCATAACAGAGCATTGAGTTACCCACGACTAATTTCCACTATACACACAACGTGGAATCCCTTTGTTTTCAAAACGAACGCCGCGTCCAACTTACCAAAGTGACCCCTAATAAAAATCCCGCAACCACCTGTGATTGCGGGATTTTGTGGTGACCCCAACGGGATTTGAACCCGTGTCGCCGGCGTGAAAGGCCAGTGTCCTAGGCCAACTAGACGATGGGGTCGGGATTTTATGTCGTGGGTCCAGAAGGATTCGAACCTTCGGCCAATGGCTTAAAAGGCCACTGCTCTACCAGCTGAGCTATGGACCCGTCGTTTGATCACCTTGGTAATTTTGTTTGCACCTCCACAATTGGGCTGGGGAATGTGCACGAAGTTGCCGATAAATTCAAGTAAGTCGGCGACCTAGCAAACCCATAGGAGAAATTGACTTCGTTTCGCTAAAAAAGGTAACCTTTTGGCCGACCTTTCCCTACATGATGAACCAAGCCTTAATTACGGAAAAACGGCGTTCCCGCCGGGTAAGAGTGAACATTCGCGCTGCGTATCGCTCAGAAACCGTCACGCTGTATGGCCAAGTCGGTGATTTAAGCCGAAATGGAGTATTTCTTCGCTCGGACTATCTAGATGGGAAGGGATCGGTGGTCGAACTAGAAATCCTGCTCCCAGGCAATGAGATCCCGCTGACGCTTCGCGGCGAAGTCGTCTGGCTGGATTTGCGCCCAGGCTGCTCCGGAATGGGCATCCAGTTTAAGAACGTGCACGAAACGGCCCGTAGAGCTTTGGCAAACTTCATGATCGAGCAGGCCTATCCGGTTTTGGGGTGATAAAAAAGAGAGAATTGATCCGCGTTTGGGTGGTAAAAGGCAAGCATCACTAGGGGTTGAAACTCCCCTATCTCTCGGTATCATGCCCCGATGAGCCGGTCGGTCAAAGTGTTGGTAGCAGGCCAACAATTCGCAATTCGGACCGACGCAAAGCCCCAATATGTCAAGGAGTTAGCCTCATTCGTATCCAACAAAATCGAGGAGGTAAGGCAATCTGGCCGAACTGTATCAACCCAATCTCTAGCACTTTTAGCAGCGATGAATATCGCTGACGAACTCCATCAATTAAAAGATAATCAAAACCAACTCAAGAGGCAGGTTCGCGAGCGCACCAACAACATTCTCCGTTCTCTGGCAGGAGCCACAAAATAGGCAGCTCGCACTAAGCCTGAAAATCAAATGACTGATTTACTCTCCTCTCAGGGAGACAATATTGCTGTTGCGAAAGAGACGTTTCGGCGCGAAATGCGGCCCTACCGGTATGCTGCCTCCAGATTGATCCGGCAAACCGCTGCGCACCAAGCGATGCAGCATTTTATTACACTCCCAGAGGTAAGAAACGCACGCGTCGTTGCCCTATACGCCCCCATTGATAGCGAACTAGATACCGGTCCAATCGCCAAATATCTTTTCGATAACGATATCCTTGTCGTGTATCCAAAGGTGGCCGCTGACCGACTCGAGCTGCAGTTCCACCGCGTAGAAACGCTGGAGCAGCTCCACCCTGGGCGCTTTGGAGTCCACGAACCCGAGTCAGGAACAGGCATCGTGTCCATCGACAAGGTAGACGTTGTGATTGTGCCAGGGCTCGCGTTCGACAAAAGTGGACGACGGCTCGGATGGGGGTGTGGATATTATGATGCGACACTTGCCGACTACTCGGGGCTGCGTGTGGGATTCGGTTACGAGTTTCAAATGATAGATACCGTACCGGTAACGACCCACGATCTCCTTGTTGATATGATCGTCACAGACCGCGGCTGCCATAAAGTTGTCCGACCCGCCACGCAAGGCAATCGGTAGCCCAATGGATATCATCTACCTTGTTGTTGGCGTTGCCGCCGGCGCTTTAGTCGGCATCATTGTCGCAAAACTACTGGGAATCGGTCATAGCGCAAAAGCCGAGCGCGCCGCCGCAGCCGAAGCCAAAAACATCCTGAGTGCGGCTCGCTCCGAAGCCGAGGAGATCAAAGAAGCGGCAATTCTAGAAGGAAAGGAACTCGCACAAAAGCACAAAAGCTCTGTCGAGGCTGAAATCCGCGAACAGAAAAACAAGCTTTCACAAACGGCAGAGACACTCAAATCCCAAGAACGCGACCTCAATCGACAACACTCAGAGGCAGAAAAACGCGAGCGTTCGCTGCAAAAACGCGAGCGCACGATCGCCAGTCGCGAAAAAGCGGCCGATGCCATGGCCCGCAAAGCCGAGTTAAGTCAAGAATCCGCCAAAGCTCGGCTTGAAAAAATTGCCAATCTAACAGCCATCGACGCGCGAAAACATCTCGAAGAAGAAATGCGTTCGGAGGCGAGAGCGGCGGTTGCCGACGACATCAAAAAGATAGAGGAAGAAGCAGAGGCACAGGCGGGTGAGCGCTCTAAGCAGATCATTGCCACGGCAATCCAACGCTATGCGAGCGAGTTTGTCCAGGAAAGAACAACCTCGGTAGTCCCCCTGCCCTCTGACGACATGAAAGGAAAACTCATCGGACGAGAAGGACGTAATATTCGAGCCCTCGAAGCCGCAACGGGCATCGATATGATCATCGATGACACCTCAGAGGTCATAACAATCTCTTGTTTTAATCCAGTCCGTCGCGAGGTGGCTAGACTCGCGATCTCCAAACTCGTTGCAGACGGTCGGATTCACCCCACTCGCATCGAAGAAGTCGTGCGAAAATCCGAAAAAGAAATCAACCAACTATGCAAACAGGCTGGAGAACAAGCCGTTTTTGATCTGGGTCTTCACAGGGTACACTCAGCACTCGTCATGCAGCTGGGGAGACTTAAGTATCGCTCTTCCTACGCTCACAACCTATTGCAACATTCTGTGGAAGTTGGTTTCTTGGCGGGACTGATGGCGGCGGAGATCGGGGTTAGCGTAAAACTAGCGAGGCGCGCTGGATTGTTTCATGATATCGGATACGCTGTGGACCACGAGCAAGAAGGCACACACGCGCAGGTAGGCAGTCAATTTGTTCGCAAACACGGAGAGTCCCCGCGAGTTTGCCAGGCAATTGCGTGTCATCATCATGACTCTCCCCCAGTGAGTGCCCTTGACCACATCGTTGACGCAGCAAACCAACTCTCCAATGCCCGCCCCGGTGCCAGACGTGAACTCCTGGCAAGCTATGTGAAACGTCTCGAGGATTTGGAGACAATTTGCGTTAGCATGGACGGCGTAGACAAAGCCTTTGCCCTGCAAGCAGGCCGAGAAGTACGAGTCATGGTGCAAAATGACAAAATAGACGACGCACAAGCGCGGATGCTGTCCAAAGAAATCGCCAAAAAAATAGAAACTGAGGCAACATACCCAGGCCAGGTTCGTGTCGTCGTCTTGCGAGAAACACGCGCCAGTCAATACGCGCACTGATGTCACCGATGTCTATCCTTGACGAACTCCAATCTCGCGGGCTCATCCAAGACCTGACCAACAAAGACGCGTTGCGTAAGCTACTCGATAGCGATTCAATCCCATTTTACGCGGGTTACGACCCAACAGCTGTCAGCCTACACGCGGGCAACTTGATTCCAATATGCGTGATGGCTCGACTGCAGCAAGCTGGCCACAAGCCGATCGTCTTAGTTGGCGGTGCGACAGGGATGATTGGCGATCCGTCTGGAAAGTCGGCAGAACGGCCGTTGCTCGACACCGAGACCCTCGCGAGCAACGTGGGCAAAATCAAGGCGCAACTTGAGAAGTTTCTGCGCTTTGGCGACGGAAAAAGCGACGCGGTCATGACCAACAATGCGGATTGGTTTGCCCCTATCGGCTACCTCGATTTCCTACGTGACGTCGGGAAACTCATTACGGTCAACTATATGGCAGCCAAAGAATCCGTGCGATCACGCCTAAGTGATCGAGAGCAAGGGATCAGCTATACGGAGCTGTCCTATATGCTGCTACAAGGATACGACTTTGTTCATCTTGCTAAGACTTACGATTGCCGGTTGCAAATTGGTGGTTCAGACCAATGGGGGAACATCACGACTGGAATCGAGATGCAACGAAAAATGGGCCGCCCGCCGCTTTATGGGCTTGTGTCGCCACTTTTGGTCGACGCTAGTGGAAACAAGATGGGAAAAACCTCTGCCGGCGACCGAGTATGGCTAGACCCGACTTTGACATCACCTTACGCGTTTTATCAGTATTGGCTCAACGTCGAAGACAGCGATGTCGAACGCTTGCTCAATATCTTCTCACATCGACCGCTAGACGAAATCTCTGATTTGGCCAAACAGCACGCCAGCGACCCGCAAAAGCGAATCGGCCAACGTGCATTGGCAAAGGATCTAACGCTGTGGGTTCATGGAGCAAAAGCGACAACCGGTGCCATCGCGGCGAGTCAGGTCATGTTTGGCGGTTCGATCGCGGATCTGTCAGATGACGATTTGCGCCCCCTACTCGATGAACTTCCTAGCACAAGCATGCCTCGGGACGAACTCGCCGGAGGCATCTCGCTCATCGACATTCTTCATCAGACAGGCCTCGCTCGGTCGAAAGGCGACGCTCGTCGACTTGCTAGCGGAGGCGGCGTCTATATCAACAACGTACGGGTCGATGATCCCCTAAAGACCCTTACGACAGAAAACCTCGCGACCAAGCACATGATGATCCTGCGCGCGGGCAAGAAAAAGTATCACATCATTTGCGTCACCTAAAAGACAACGGCCGGTTCTCATTCGAACCGACCGTCGCGCTCATTACAGCCATCTTTCTACAGTACCAGCGTTTACAAGCCTGCGGCGAATAAGTAGACAATCCCATTCGCTACCGCATACCAGTTGCCGTCCTTGGTCTGGTCAAAGAAAAGCAACCCAGACAACCGAGCAGTGAGGGGTTTATAGGTGTCAGTGCTTTTTTCGTACTCCCAAATCCCGTTCTCAATCTGAACAAAGATCCGTCCATCTTCAACGATCACGCGGGAACCGAGCTTGGTGTTTGGTGTCGTTGTCTGCACGAGCCAATCGCTAAGACCAACAGCGGCATGAACACCATCTTTCATTTTGACGTGAAACGTAGGTCCTGTGGCGCCACCACCACCGCCGCCGTCACCACCGCCGCCGCCATCGCCGCCGCCGCCGCCGTCACCACCGCCGCCGCCGTCACCACCACCGCCGCCGCCGTCACCACCGCCGCCGCCGCCGTCACCACCGCCGCCGCCACCACAGCCGTTGCAACTAAAGTAGGTTGGATCCATTGGCGCATGAAGAGTCTTCTCCGTGCACTCTTCAGGCTTGCACAAGGCAATGTAGTATTCATCAAGGTCATCGCCGATGATCGCATATAGATTATTGTTACCACCAAATACATCAAAGGTATGATAATCGAGTCCGACCGGTGCACGATCTTCCCACACCTCTCCCTCGGGAATATATTCGGCAATCCGATCACCATTGGCGCTGCCAAGCAGCGCGAACAGCTCGCCATTCTTGCCGACGGCAACGCGCTCAATGACATGGAGCGGATCGGGTGTTGCGAGCAATACCCACTCAGTGCCATTCCACATCATCGCCTTATTGTCTACGGATGCGACAATATTGCCCTCGGCATCAAAGTCGAACTGATCATTCTCGACGAGTCCACCCTCGGACGCCACCGTCCATTCTCCCAGCTCAGAGTTCGCGCTATCGCCGCCTACCGTACATGCGGCCAACGAACACATTGCGAAACCGAAAGCTAACTTTTTAACTGTTGCGAATTGTGCGCTCATAGCTGAGGGGAAATGCATTGGCTATGCCGTTTTCGATTTGCTATAGTTTGCCAGCAAAGTCCGCAGGTTACGTACTCTCGCCCATTATTTCTCCGGGGGATTGGGTGGGTAAATTCTGCCCACGGCGGGGACAGCCATACCCAGTCTTGCATCGCAGCCCCACCGACATTGTGGGACAAGCCCTACCCGTTAAGAAATGATTCAAGATTCGCTTTGCTGATGCGATAGCTCGAACCAATTTTCCTTGCTTTGAGCTCACCCGATTCAATCGCAGACATGATGTCCGCTTCGCTCACCTGGACTACGGCAGCCGCTTGGGCGACATTCATTACGTCGGGCATCGCAGCTGCTCCCGTCTGGGGAGCGGCCATTCCTGTATGGGGTGTGTTGGCAGGCGGGGCGGGTTGCTGATTGTTCATATTGTTCATCATTTGACCCGCCATCGCGAATCCCATACCGATACCGGCACCATCCATCGCTCCACCGGCATTGCCACCTTTGGACATGCCTTCGCCCGCCCCCATCATCATTTCTGCCTGCGCCATTTTTTGGTAGCCGTCGAGTCCACCAGTCATATTGATGTACGCTGCTCGCTCCACCAACTTGTCAAGACGTTCTTTATCCTTATTATCCATGCCGATCGTAAAGTCGCCAAATCGCATAATTTCGACGCCATAGCTCTCAATATGCTTTCGTACCCCTTCTAGGGCCCCCGTCTCGAGCTCTTCCGTATACGCCCCTGAAGTGACCTTAAGCAAAGGCCAATTTTCTTTGACGATGAGCTCAGCGATATCATCTTTGAGCGTTTTTTGGACCTGCCCTTTAAACCAGCCCAAAAATGCATTGTTGTCTGCGAGTCGTTGTCCGACAAGCCCGGTGACGAATTTCACAGGATCAAAGACCTTCGCAGAATACTCCCCGTGGACCATCAGCCGAACACGAAGGCCGGTTTGCGGATCGGGGACATCTCCGACCGTGGTTCCAAATTTGAGACTCGCCATTTCACGAATATTCACAAAGTATACTTCAGAGATAAAAACATCTCCTCCGGTAAACTTGTCGATAAGCTGGCCAAGAAAGGGGATGTTTTGGGCGTCAAGTGTGTGACGTCCTGCGGCAAACTGGCCCACGTACACGCCCTCCTTAAAGAACAGTGCAACCTCATCGGTATCGACAGTGAGTTGGGCTTTCATCGGAATCGTCTGATCCGCGTGTTTGTATACCCAGAGGTCTTTGTGATCGTCGTGACGAGCTATCGCCAGCTCTTTGACACCGCCCTTAATGAAACTGATAATGCCCATGGGTTCTCCTTATAGTCATAGTCCGATGGTGGTCGGGCCATTCTAGCGTGGAATGGGCGCAACCGCCAAGGATCCCAGGCGATATGCATCCCATCTGTTCCGAACCGGCCAAACCAACTGATAAGTACGCCTCACCAAAGGGGCCCAATCGGTCATGAAGTGGAAGTCTTACATCCTGCCTTTTTGCGGTTTGCTCGTTGCTGCAGCTCTTGCCCACGGAGCAGGACTCACCAATGGCTTCACAAACTGGGATGACCCTTTTTACCTGATACGCAATCCGCTCACCATCAATCCGCTGGGCTCTGGTGCTGCCCATCTACTGCTCACGCCAGAAATCGGCTACCCCATTCCGTTAACGATGTTGAGTTACGCGGCACAACGCGTCTGTTTTGATCTAACACCCCTGGGCTTCCACATCGTGTCCATAACGCTCCACGGTATTGTTGTTTGTCTGTGTGCAGCTTTGGCGCTTCGGCTTGGGGCCGGCAGATTGGCTGCGACTGCCGCAGCCGCGGTATTTGCCGTCCACCCACTAACCGTAGAGCCCGTAGCCTGGGTGGTCGGCCAAAAGGACCTGCTTGCGACCCTCCTGGGGATCGCGGCACTTTGGGTCCGCGCCAGTCCGAAAGGCACAGGCCCCCTCCGTGCCACAACAACTGTCGTTTTCGTGCTCCTTTCCCTCATGGCAAAACCGAGCACAGTGTTTTTGCCAGCGATGCTTCTTTTGGTGGACATCGCTTTGGGACGCTCCGTGGGGCGTCAGAGAAATCTCGTTGTGTATTGCGTTGCCGCTGTGTTGGCGATCATTGCGACCGCACTTGCGCTACACGGGCATGCAAAACTCGGGGCGCCCCCTTCGCAAAACTTTGGACTTCGTTCTCTTGCCGAAGCAGGTTGGGCCCTGACGCTCCATCTCGGTCATATCATTTGGCCAGACCCACTCACCGCCCGATACTTCGCCCCCACCGGCGCTGTGCTCATTCTCCGGGGCATAGCGGGTGTTTTTTGCTTTGGGTTGCTACTATTGCTGGCCCTCACTAACTACAAACGTGGCAACCGAGTCATCGCATTTGCAATCAGCACAGCATTGTTAGCTCTCGCGCCGGCATCCGGAATCATCCCGCTGACCCGCGGCCCAGCCGACAGCTATCTATATTTTCCTCTCGCACTCGCAAGTATTGGACTCGCACATTGGTTTAGCAACGCGTTTTCCATCCCAAGCCGCCGAAAATACATCGTGGTCGGCGTGGCGGCGAGTCTTGTCGTGCTCACGCTCGTATCGCGCCATCAAAGCCGCCACTGGAGCAATGCTGTGACTTTATGGACCCATGTCGCTTCCACATACCCAGACCACCCGGTGGCACTAATGAGGCTCGGGGATTCCTATCTTTACACCGCGCAACCGCAAGCGGCCCTGAGTGTCTACACACATATCCAAAATAAGCACCCCGACTTCGTCACCAGCCAACTCGGGCACGGCAATACACTCGAGTTGCTGGGCAGATTCATGGATGCCGAGAAGGTCTTCGCGGACGCAGCGACGCGCGGCAAAAAACCATCTTACCTCTACCGATACGCGCGATTCTTAGTCGACCACCCCGCAGTCGAGCCTTCTGCGCAAGCCACTGCCAAAACAGCACTTGCCCACATCGCACCTTTTTTGGCCACGCGGGGAAAACGACCGATGCGTCTAAGCAGAGCTATCGAACTACTAGACCGCTTCGCGCTCACCAAGCAGGCAGAAGCAATACGCACAAGGCTCAAAGCGCTTGGTCACCCGTCAAAATATCGTCAATAGAGACGCAACAACAACGCCCCCAATCACAACAAACGCCACAGTTGTATATCCGATAATGTCGCGAGCCTTTAGCCCCATGATGCCAAGCAGAGGTAGCGCCCAAAACGGTTGCAGCATATTCGTCCATGCATCCCCGTAGGAAAACGCCATGACCGTTATCCCTGCATCGACCCCCAGGCTATGCCCGGCAGATAGCAATATCGGCCCCTGAACCGCCCATTGCCCGCCCCCAGAGGGGACGAATAGATTCAGCAATCCAGCGGACAAAAACGCCCACACGGGAAACGTTGCTTGTGACGCGAGAGAGACCAAGCCATCACTCATCCACGCCACCATTCCAGTCGCCCTCATGACTCCCAAAATCGCAAAATAGAGTGGGAACTGGATAATGATTGCACCCGCACCACGAGCCCCCTCGAAGACCGCCGCCACGTAACGCCGCAAACTCCCCTGGCAGAAAATCCCCACAAACAAAAAGGCGATATTGACGGTATTGATATCCAGCGAAACGGCTCTAAAACCAATCGCTACCGCAATCCCGCAAATCCCAACCAATCCAATGCTCTGCCCTGGTCTACTGCTATCCTGCAACCTGCCCAGCCAGCCAGTCTCGGGCTCGCTCTCGGAGCTCACAGTATCGATAGGTTTCGGAACCGATAAGACCGAGTCCGGCGGCGTCAAAAACCCAAACAGCACTGCTAACACGGTCACAACCGCCCCTGTAACGATTAGATTGTTGGCGGAAAAAATGGTTTGGGAAATTGAGATCGTCCCCACCAGGTCCATCGCAAGATGCCCCACTTCCGCGACTTTGAGCGGCGCTGACCCGCTCATTCCACCGTGCCAAACGGCCATCCCGCAGTATGCGGCCGCGCCTAAGATCGGATAGTTCAGCCGCCGCCCGCTCAGTGCTGCCGCCCGGCAGATCTCCCTCGCAAGCAATCCACCGACAATCGCACCAAGTCCCCAATGGACCAATGCAGCCGTGCACGATACCAGGACAACTAATACGGACGAAGCAGATGCGCTGCGCGGCAAACGCGCAAGCCGATTGATTCCACCACGGACGACCGGACTCGTGGCAATCGCGTGACCACTTACAAGAATCAATGCCATCTGCAACGCGAAAGCGAGCCCTCCCTTGTTGCCAAACCCCTTCACCCAACCCATCATCGCGTTGCCAAACACTGCCATCGGCGCGCCCCCACTCGCGATCTGAGACAAACACCCACCGACAATCACCAAGGCGGTGAGCCCCAACGCCAAGACAAAGGGATCCGGGACCAAGCGAGAAGCCCACCAGCTCATTACCACCCCCAATCGGGAAATCACCGGTATCGTCTGGGTGTTCTTATTGGCTGGCGTCACGCATCTATGCTACCAATTCGTGCGCTCTATGGACAACCAAGCCTACTACGATGACTTTTCCTCCTGGTACGAACGCGATCGGCAACAGGGTTACCACCAAATGCTCGACGACCTTGAGGTCACCCTGGTTCGGCAATATGGCACCGGGCGCCAGGTCCTAGAGGTTGGCTGCGGAACGGGGCTGATTCTTGAGCGGGTCGCAACATTTGCACAGTCGGCATGTGGCGTTGACCTATCGCTGGGAATGCTTGCCAAAGCCCGCACGCGTGACCTCAGCGTTGCCCAAGGATCGGCAACGGGGCTTCCTTACCCTGACAATTCCTTTGACCTTGTGTATTCGTTTAAAGTTTTAGCCCACATTCAAGATATTCGCCTCGCACTAAACGAGATGACTCGCGTCACCCGCCCTGGTGGCACGGTCATCGCAGAGTTCTACAATCCCCGCTCGCTCCGCTACCTGGTAAAACGGCTAAAACCGCCCACGCCAGTCTCTGAGACGACTGCGGACAGCGCGGTGTTTACCCGATATGACTCCATTCCACAGATCAAATCCTACCTACCAAGTAATCTTCGATGGAAAACCGTAAGGGGGATTCGCATTGTGACACCGGTTTCTCACGTTCACCGAATTCCAGGACTGGGCCGCGTGGTGCGACTTGTCGAGCAAAACTTAGCTGATGTCCCCATAGCCCGACAGTTCGGTGGTTTTCTTGCAGTCGTTTGTGAAAAGCGACGGATGTAACCTGACTGCCTACACAGCAGAAGCGACAGATTGCTGGAAAGCGCCACCACGGGAATGCTTTCCAGCTGGTATCATGAGTGCATCATGGGGACGGTCCTAATTGTTGACGACGAACGCTCAATGCGCGAATTCCTGGGCATTTGCCTCAAACGCGCCGGTCACAAAGTATTTGCCGCTGAGTCTGGCCAGCATGCACTCGAATCGCTCAACGAAAACTCTGTAGAGATCGTCGTAACCGATCTGAAAATGCCAGGTGACTTAGACGGACTGGCGCTACTCAAAACGATCCGTAAACGCAATACCCACATTGAAGTCATTGTCGTCACCGCATTTGCGACGCCAGAAACAGCAATCACTGCGATGAAGGAGGGAGCATACGACTACCTGACAAAGCCCTTCAAAATTGACGATATCAATGCCGTAATCTCGCGAGCCTTTGAAAAGCAAGCATTGGTTCGCGCAAATGCGGCCCTCCGCGAGCAAGTTTCGCGGCGATACCGACTCGCCTCTTTGATCGGGAAAAGCCCGCAGATGCAAAAGCTGTTCGAATTAATCGGGAAAATCCATTCCACTCGAACCAGCATCCTCATTACTGGCGAAAGTGGCACTGGAAAGGAGCTTGTCGCCCGCGCCCTACATACAGAAGGAGTACGCGCATCCAACCCACTGGTCACCGTCAACTGCGGTGCAATCCCCGACGAGCTCATGGAGTCCGAGCTTTTCGGCCACCTTCGCGGCTCGTTTACCGGTGCGGTCACTGACAAACAAGGCCTTTTCAAACAGGCGCACACGGGAACACTGTTTCTCGACGAGATCGGCGAACTCTCGCTGAACCTACAGGTCAAACTCCTACGTGCCCTTCAAGAGCGAAAAATCAAGCCTGTGGGCGCCACCGACGAGGTCGAACTAGATGTCCGAGTCATCGCAGCAACCAATAGAGAGCTCGAGGCAGAAGTCGCGAGTGGAGCGTTTCGCCACGATCTCTATTATCGCCTCAACGTCATCGAGCTCAGACTGCCCCCACTTCGCGATCGCCCCGAAGATATTCCACCACTGATCGAACACTTTTTGCAGCGCTACACCGCTGAACAGGGCAAGCGCATCGTCGGCCTTACGCCTGCAGCGCTGCAGCGCCTCCAAGACTATGATTATCCCGGTAATATCCGTGAACTCGAAAACATCGTAGAACGAGCAGTCACCCTGGCGGGTGATTCGCGTATCGACACCGATGTCCTGCCCCCTTTGCGCAGCCAACCACCGCAAGGAAGCTGCGACGGCGCTACAGTCGTCATCCCCGATGAAGGGATTCACCTAGAACGAACCCTCCACGACTACGAACGCTCTATCGTGAGCAAGGCTCTCCACAAAACATCCGGTGCGAGAAAACAAGCAGCGAAACTACTCGGAATCAGCTTCCGCTCGCTCCGCTACCGCCTTGCGAAACTCGGACTAGACGATCCGAACGGTAGTCCCGACAACGGCTAGCCCGCTCTAGGCGGGGACTTTTTCCACAGCTGCGACCGACTACACTCAGTTTGTAATCGGTAATGGGTGTTGCCCCCATCACGGATTACGCAATCGCAGATCGGGTACCACCTACGTCTACCCATGTAGATTGGCACACATGGGATAGCGCCCAAGGGGATTCGTACAACTTCGCACTCGTCTTGCCTACGCGTACCTTAGCTTTCATTCACCGATTCCATCAGTGACAATTTTGGGCACCCCTTGCCGCGTTTCGTCGCTACTCGAACGGGTCGTATCGCGTCCTACACCTTTGGTTACCGGAACTTGGTTCACGCGCGTACACTTTTTACGTCGGTATAGCGGTTGCACTAAGCACGGTCGATGCGTAGCCGAACTCCCAATCAGGTAAGGACCCAGGGATTCACTCTGCTCGAACTGATGATCGCTGTGGCGATTGTGGGCGTGCTCGCTACCGTCGCGATGTTTGCATACACCAAGTACATTCGCAAAGCGCGCTCGTCTGAAGTCCCCGCGATGTTCGCCGAGTTTCGCCTCAAACAAGAACAGTTTCACGCGGAAAACGGAACGTACATGTCAACCGGGGCAGATGACACCGATTATCACCCAGCCTCACCCGCGGGCCCAGACAATCCCAACGACATTGCACCGCTTCCTCAAGAGTGGATAGACCTACGAATCAACACCGACAAAGCGTTTCTTTACTGTTCCTACGTCGCTATTGCCGGCGACGCCAGTGACGCAACCAATATTGGCGCAAAAGCCAACGATTTTAACATGACCACCGCACCCGCAACCAACTGGTTTTATCTCATCGCCGAATGTGACCTCGATTCGGACCCAACCCAAAACTCATTTTACTTCGCGCGCAGCGACCTAGACGGACTCGCCAAAGAGGACGACGGACGATGACGCGTTTTTCATTTGACTCATTTTTTCGCTCTACTTTTTCACATTCTACATCGGCAAAGTTGCCACTAACCAAACAACTGCTAGGAGGTACCAAGGGATGATTTCGAGGATTAGACAGAAGGCACAAGAAGGTTTCACGCTCATCGAGCTTATGATCGTAGTTGCAATTATCGGCATCTTGGCCGCAGTCGCAATTCCAGCGTTTATGAAGTACATCAAAAAGTCCAAAACAACGGAAGCGCGTCAATTCGTCAAGAAAATCTACGAAGGTGCTCGCGAGTACTACATGGACCGTGGCGGCCAACGAAACAGCATCCAGCCCTTGGCTCCGCAGTTCCCACAACCTACCTCGACAGCACCTGCTGAAGATGCATGTTGCTCAACCGGAGACAAATGCGCACCTGCCGCATCGCTATGGACAGATGCCGTATGGGTTGCTCTCAAATTTTCCGTCGATGACCCCCACTACTACTGGTACACCTACCGGGTAGCAGCTGGTGGAACCACCAACTACACCGCCGTCGCAAACGGTAACCTCGATTGCGACGCCGACTACTCAACCTTCGAGATGTACGGAGAAATCAACTCGGTATACTCGGACGGCCCAACAGGTAGCGCCAGCCTGTACCGCGAGAACGACCTAGAATAAGTCGTTCCCGTAGGTCATTTGGCAATACTGGCGCGGCACCTGTTGGGTGCCGCGCCTTTTTCCGTAAGGGGGCAACTGTTTTATGAAGCAACAATCGAGCAATCAGGACAAAGGGTTCACACTGATCGAACTCATGATCGTAGTCGCGATTATCGGGATTTTGGCAGCAGTCGCCGTGCCCTCCTTTATTCGCTACATTCACAAGGCAAAAACGGCAGAAGCGTATCAACAGTTAGAGAAAATCTACAATGCCGCAAGGATCTACTACAACGACCAACGTAGCGCAAAGCGGCAAGTACAGCCGATACCACCACAATTTCCAGCAACCGTGGGCATCACCCCCGCGGTAAGTTGTTGTGTTGGAGCGCAAGACAAATGCGCACCCAACCAATCGCTATGGACGACTCCCACCTGGGAACAACTCCACTTCTCGCTGGATGACCCGCATTACTTCCGTTATCAACTCCTCAGTAGTGGTTCTGGTGGGACGGCGGAGTTTACAGTCCGTGCCCACGCAGACCTAGACTGTGACGGCATCGAGTCTACATTTGAAATGTTTGGCGCTGCCAGTCACCTCGGACACGACATGACCGGAAGTGGGTCCATTTACAGAGAACTACCAACTGAATAATATTCCTCATCCCCCCTGGGGTCCCCCCTCGGCTCTTCTTCACCGGCCTACGCTGCGGTATGATCGCAGTAACCCATGTCTACCGATTCAGACACCCTGCAACCCGCACCCGCTTCAGAGCCGTTTTTCCCGCCTCGCTTTCACATTCTTGTCGCGCTGCTGATTGCAGCAACCCTATGCTGGTTCGCGGCCAATGAAACCAAGGCGTTGCTTCGCCAGGATCGACAGTACTGGCCTACTGTCGAAGAGCACGTACTGCTTCCGCCTCCCAGTGCTGTGCGCTGGTTGTCCCTAGACTATCGCGAACTATCGGCGGACTTGATGTGGATCTGGGCGATTCAGTACTATACCTCGCAACATATCGGCATCACAGGGTCTTCGGATTTGCGATTTATGGGGGACTTCATCGACGCAATCATTGCACTCGATCCCAAGTTCAAGCGTGTTTACAATTGGGCAGCCGATGCTGTGACCTTTGTCCGCGGGCATGCAACGCAAGAAGAGTTCCTGCAGTCCGTCAACTACCTCGAGCAAGGTATCAAACAGTTTCCTGACGACTACAACCTGCACCACCGCGCCGGGATGCGATACTATTTAGATCTCTACGACAAAGACCCCGCTACACGCAATGCGTGGCGACGGCGAGGCGCTGAGCTGATCGAAGCTGCCATTCGCAAACCCGGGGCACCTCCTGACGCTGCCACGCTCGCTGCTAGTGTTCTTAGCAATATCGGAAAACACGAGCGAGCGTTAAAAGTACTGCAGCAGATGCTCCTCACCACAGATAACCGCGCGGCCCAAAACAAGATCCTCACCCGTCTCAAGGATATGACCGAGGGAACCAGTGTCGTCGCTGAGCTCGAGGCCTTTACAGAGCGGTTTAACCGGCGATGGAAACTATCTCTTCCTTTCGCCAAATCAAGCCTCTACGTTATTCTCGGAGACCGTCCTTCCCCCGGAATCGATTTTGACAAACTCGCAAACGAGCACGACCTATTTGGCTCGCAGACTATCAACGACATGGACGAATCGGAATATGAATAATCCCATGCACCCCCGAGATATCTGGGATGTGATTGGTCGGTGATTGCTTCGCCAATTCGCTTGCGCTGCTCCGGCCACCATCAACAGCAATCGTAGCCACGCGTTTGTTAGGCAACTCTGCGTTTGCCGCTTGCCCGGCTGCAATATCCCGCACACTATCACCGACATACCAAACTGTTCGTCCGGCATTTGCGAGCTTCTCCGCGAGCCGAATCACACCCTCGGGATTTGGTTTTGGTTTAGAAACATCATCTCGGCTGACAATACGGTCCTCTGGCCACCATTGCGGCGCAAACCCTGCCTGCTCAAGCGCAAGCTTTATGCATGCACGACCATTGTCGGTGACCAATCCGAGGGGAACATCGTGTTGGACAAGGCTTGCGACTAGTGCAACCGCACCTGGTCTGGCAGTTGCGTTTTGCGCTCCCATCACCTCAGCCTGCGTCAGTATGTGCCTCGCTTGATTCCTGTAATGCCTGACCTCACGGGGACTCGTGCCGACACAACGAGCAGCCCGTTCTATGCATGGCAATATCGGACGAAATCCATCTGCATACCCCATGGGACCAAACAATCTATCGAGACGCCTGCGTACATCCTCTATCGCAACGGGAAGATCCAGCAAGGTCCCATCCATATCAAACACGACACTGTCAGGGCCCATCGATCCCAGCCTTGGGATACTGATCAAAGCCGGCATCCCCTTGGACAAGAACCGGGCCACAATCCAGCGTCCGAACCCAGTACAAATCAGGCCGAACAGCCGCATTGGGGCATTCCAGTGGCGCAACGCTCTCCCCGCGGGCGAGACGAACCAAAAGCCACGGAAAATTGTATCCGGCATGGGTGTACGCTTCGATCGTCGTGCCACATCTACCAGCGTTAATCTCGGTGACCAGCGCAGCTCCACCGCGGTTTTCTTTGAGATCAACAAAGTAGGCACCGTTGGGTCGATCGTCGATGGCACGCACCGCACGCTCACCGGTGCTAGCAACATCGGCCCGACTGATTGTTCGGCTTACCGCTGGGGCCCCGGTAATCCCAGAAGGAGAGACGTGGGGCAACACGTACTCCAATCGTTCGCGACTCCCTGCTGCAACTAATTTTCCACGATCAAACACGCCCATCCAACTCAAATTTGCCCCGGGAAGATATTCACTGGCTGCCATTTTCCCCCAGCCATCGTGAAATGCGATCCAAGCTTTTGCAATCTCCAGATCTCGACATGGAAGGGCCGCACCACCAATGCCCAATCCAGGAACGCCACTCCCACGAACCCAGACGCGATCATCGTCCGTCGTCAGCTGCTGAAACGCCAGGCAAAGCGCTGCCTCATCCGAGAGGAAAATCGTCCTCGGCACGAGAATCCCGGCATCTGCCAACACACGTTGCGTCGCGGCCTTATCGGCGGCAACTTCTAGAACCGATGCTCTCGGCAGCACAACCTTCGCCTTGAGCGCGTCGGTTTCGACAAGCTCCGCAACGGCACGCACCTCGACCGGATGGGTTGGAATCACGACATCAATGGACTCGTCTTCCAAAATTTTTACCAGCGCCTGCCGGTATGCCCGCTTTGATTTTGCCGGTGGAATCAAGTACGTCGTTCGACATAGCGATAGCGGCAGATGATATCGGTTCGCATCGGTACCGACGATATCCAAAGATACCGGGGCAGCTTTCAGCGATCTGGTCAGGTTGACCCCTAACGGTCCGCCTGCGCCGGTGACCAGCACAGTGCATTGAGATTGCGTCATATCACCTCGTCACCTTGCGGTGCCAGCGGCGCGCCAAATAGGCCTTTTGCGTTTTCACCGAGAATCTTCTGCTTGTCTGATTCTGGTAGGTCCATCGCCGCAACTGCTCCGAGATACATCCGTGGATGGGCCAACGCGTAGTCCGAGCCCATCAAATAACGCTCCGCTCCTAAGAGTCTGACATTGCGCTCGATCACCCAATACTCCCGCAACCCCGAAAATTCGAACCATACGTTTTCCAAACCAGTTTTAGCGAGCAACAGGGCCGCATTGGTTGCGTTCTCGGGCGTATCCCCACCAGCGTGCGCCAGCAAAAACTTCGCATCTGGATAGCGCCCCGCTGCCTCCATCGCAAAGCGAAAACTCGCAATCTCTTGCCACCGCCCACAATGAACCAAAACGACCAGTTGATTTTGATTGGCGACTTCTAAGGCTGCCTGAAATCCAGCATCTGTAATTCGCGCCCTTGATAGCGAGGGGTGGATTTTGATCCCAGTAACCACACTTAGGTTTTCTTGGATCCAACCAAGGTCCTCTGCTCCCGGTGTGCCTTCTGCCAACAATCGCACCCATGGAAACAACCAAAGCGAACCATCATAGCCATTCGCAATGACCTCTTGCGCACCAGACAGCAATCCCGCATTGTCGCATTGGTCTGTCGGGACTAGCGCTGCGCCACCGATCCCACACCTCTCGAGCTCAGCGACCGCCTCAGATACGGTACACTTGCGGCCCAGAAACCCTGGATGATCCCATTCTCCAACATGAACATGTGCATCGATAATCACGGACCTGCATCCTTTGTTGGCTTTGGCGATATTCGACTCATGTAGTCTTTCAACACTCGCTTATGAGAGTCTGCTTTGACCTCAACCCGAAAGCTATCGGTGATACTATGCTCTGAACAAACGAGTGTAACGCGATACTTCCCCGCTTTGAGCGCGATCCTTCGCCTAGGCGTTCTCCCACGAGCTTCACCATTAATCAAAATATTGCAGCCGTTTGGCTTTGATCCGATCCCAAGCGTCCCCATCGCAGGCTTGACAACTTCCGGCACCGACGCCACTGAGCCGTCCCGATGTATTTTGGACTTTGCCTTAGAATCCGGCTTTGCCTCGGGCTCCGGTTTCGGCGGATCCGATTTCGGTGGTTCGGATGCTGGTTTTGGCTCGGGCTCCGGTTTCAGTTTCGGCGGGTCCGATTTCGGTGGTTCGGATGCTGGTTTTGGCTCGGGCTCCGGTTTCGGCGGATCCGACTTTGGTAACTCCGGTTTTACCCCAGCGCGCTCTAAGCGGACAACCAGCGCCTGCTCTGTCTCACCGTTTAGCCGCACTGGTTGCGTACGCGAGACGTAACCAGGCCTTTGTAAAATCATATCATAGTGCTTCGCCAAATTAAAACCGTGTGTAAGCGGTGTTCTTCCCAGTGCGACTCGTTGGCCGTTAGAGACCAACGCCACACTGACCCGCGGAGGAATGCTCGTGAAATTCACTTTCACATCCGCCCCCTGCAAAACCATCAAAACTTTGGCTACCTTCCCTTCGACAACCTGTACCCGTTTCGTTTTACTCGAAAACCCGGGAGGACCAGTTACGGAAACCACATGCTCGCCAGGCAAAACAAAGCGAGCCTGCAGCGGAGGTGCTTGTTTATAACGCTTTCCATTAATCTGGACCGAAACCCGATCCGACAGCTCCCTCGGGACGACATCAAGATCAAATCCGGTATGCGAATAACTCGCAATCGCTGGGGTTAGCGGGACTACAGTCTTGACTTGAACCGGCGGCTTGGACTCGTTTTCAACCATATAGCGCGGGACAACGTACATGCCAATCGCCGCACCCACCATAAGAATCACCAATGCGCCGATGCAGGCGACGAGGACCCCGACCAGACTTGTCCCGCCCCTTCGTTGTCCCCCTGCACTTTGTCTCTGATTATGACCATGTAGAGGGTGTTCATGTCCGTGCTGCTTCTCTTCGATTACGGAACGACTCACCTCTGCTTTGGCGACCTCAGATTCATTGGCGTAAATTTGTGTATCTAGTTCATCATCATCCCATACTAATTCGTCTGCACGCCCCTCGATAGCGCTTGTCACCTCCGACGCCTCGGAGAATTCGCGAGAGTCGTCAACCGGTAGGGAGTCCTCAACCGGTAGGGAGTCCTCAACCGGTAGAGAATCCCTTACCTCTGAGCTGGTCGCAAATCCGTATTCGGACATGGCCATCGGCATTGTTTGGTGCGCCAACGCGCCATGTTCGTCAAGGTCTGGCTTGAGTCGACGATACTCCGCTAGCCTTGCAATCTCTTCGTCAATCTCCGCGCTAAATACTATCTTCATCCACGCAGCGAGATCCTTCCGCGAACAAGCCTCGCCAGCCGTATAGACAAAAGCCTGGAGCTCATCGTGTAAATCGATCGCATGCCGATACCGTTCTTCCGGGTCCTTGGCGAGCGTTTTTAATACGATCCGCTCAAGCTCATCCGGAATCCTACGATTGTAAGTACTGGGGGGCAGTATCTCGACATTACGAACTTTTTCTAAAGTCGCAAAATCTGATTCGCCAACGAAGAGACGTTCGCCAGTCAGCAGCTCATATAATACGATACCGCACGAAAAAATATCCGATCGACGATCAACGGAAAGCCCACGCACCTGCTCTGGAGACATGTAGCCAAATTTCCCCTTCAGAATCCCCGCTTGCGTCGTCACACGTGGCCCCGCAGCCTTCGCGATGCCAAAGTCGATCAGTTTGACTTCCCCCTCAAAGGAGACGAGCATATTTTGCGGGCTAACGTCCCGATGGATCAGTTCCATCTGCGTCCCCGCCTCATCCTTCTTGTTGTGAGCGTAATCTAGCCCCTCACAGATCTTCATGACAATGAAACATGCTTGCGCGATCGGCATCGGATCTGGACTTCGACTGCGTGTGAAGATCGCGCGAAGATCGCGCCCGTGCACATGCTCGAGTGCAATATAGTGTGAATTTTCTGCAACCCCGAGCTCGAAGATCTGGGCAATATTGGCGTGATTGAGCTGAACGGCGATCTTCGCCTCAGCAATAAACATATCAATAAATTCTTTATCCTCGGCGATACTGGGAAGAATCCGCTTAATCGCAACGAGCCGCTCAAACCCCTCCGCGCCGTAGGTCATCGCGCGAAACACCTCCGCCATTCCCCCGACGTTGATGCGCTCGAGCAAATAATACTTGCCAAACTGGGTCTGCTGTTTCACTGGACCCTCCTAATCACCACCACGATGCGGAGAGTATAGCAGCTTGCCACCAATGCCCAGGAGTTCTCCCGCGAATACCTACATGTAGGCTCGCGCACCTGCCTATTTGCGCTCGATCCACACGCGATTCATTTTGTCACCAACCTGTATCGCATCCACAGCTTCTATTCCGCTGATAACCTGCCCAAAAACGGTATGTCTTCCATCAAGATGGGATGGCGCAGAGTGGCAGACAAAAAACTGCGATCCGCCGGTATTGCGACCAGCGTGGGCCATCGACAGCGAACCCCGTTGATGCTTCCGGGGATTGTTACTCGTTTCGCAATCGATATGATAACCGGGACCACCAGTACCGGTGCCTTTCGGGCAACCTCCCTGAATCACAAAATCAGGCACAACACGGTGAAAGGTCAAACCATCGTAGTACGGTTTTTTGACTGGCTGGCCCGAGCTTGGATCAATCCACTCTTTGGTCCCCTCGACGAGACCAGCAAAGTTTTCAACGGTTTTTGGAGCATCTTGTTCAAACAGCTCCGCTACGATTTCACCCCGATCAGTTTCAATATGAACAATCATTGCCATTGCCTTCCCTCCCACGTCCCTCGACGCATTTGTCGGCGCATGCTAACGCGCATGCACAATAGAATCAAAGATTTGACAATTACACTCCTAGGCTAGTGCCTGCGCAGGGGCCAGTCTCGCTGCCCGACGAGCTGGAAACAACCCTCCCAAAACGCAAAATATGATCGCAAATACGACCCCACCCAAGAGTATCCACCACTGAAAATCAAAATAGGTTTCGGGGGCAAACGGATACTTTGGTAATATTGTTCGCGCTAGAAAATCAACGATCGCCCCACCCAATACCGCGGTGATCGCTCCCAGCCCCCCGCCAAACAGGCCAACGACGGCGGCTTCGCCAACGATCATATTGCGAATATCAGCTCTTGTGGCCCCCAATGCACGCAACAAACCGATCTCACGTTTTCGTTCCGCCACCTGGGTAAACAAGCCGTGGGCAATATTCAATGCAGAGATCGAGACGATGACTAAAGAAATGACGACGAATAGCATCGTAATGACCAAAATAGCGGTCGCGAGTTTTTCGCCCACATGGTCCTTTACACTCAATCCCAGCTCATCCTTGAGCCACTGAGAAAATGCGGCAACCTGTCCCTTGTCATCGAAACGCACAATAATCGAAGAGTACGTTCCCGCGGCTTCAGGGCCGACAAACTCACGGTTCCAGCGGCGAATATAGCCAATCGGGACGGTAACTCCAATCGGCATCGCCTTGTCGCTAAAACCGATAGTCAAGGCCTCAATTTTGCGAATCTTGCTTGGGTCGACGCTCGAATTGGTCCCAGAAACCATTGTCCCACCAAGTTCGATATGAAATCGCATGCGCCCAAGGCCTCCGCGATCGAGAATAAACTGCTCGAGTTCACCGATCTGCGGTAGCCCATTCGATTCGGCAAACTGGCTATTATAGAGCTCGAGAAGTGTTCCCGAGATCACAACTGGAACACGATGATGGCACCGGTTGTCTCGTGGATCACAATAATATCGGTCAGCATCTTCGCACAATTGCTCTGCATTGCAAGGCTGTTGTTTTGCCACATGTTCTTCAGACTCCCAATCCTGAAACAACCCTGCAATGGATTCGCCCTCGACAACCGAGGGATCGATCCCATCACAGAAACCACTAATCTGAAAATTCACAGCTTGACCATTGAACCACCCAGACCCAGCAGCCGGAAACTTAAGACTCATGCGCGGAACGACATCTCTTACGCCAGGCTGCGCGCCGATGGCGGTAACGATTGCATCGTCCAGTTTCTTTGCGCCCTTTAATGAGGCTCGCGGCGGAACAACCTCCACTTGTTCTAAAGGGAACAATTTTCCAAGCAGCACATTGCGTACACCGAACGATAAACCGATAAAAAACACAAATGCGGCGATCCCAAGAACGATACCAAACAGCGACAGAAGCACACGACTACGGCTCCTCATGATATTGGACAGCACGCTATGAACGAGCTTGTGCATATTCATGAGGGCTCTCCACAAGCTGAGGGCTCTCCCTCAATTCTGCCATCCCGAATATGCAGTACACGGTGCGCAACCTGAGACACCCGCGGCTCATGGGTAACCATAAACAAGGTCGTCCCATCCTCCTGGTTCACCTCCTGAAAAAAGGCGATAATCTGGTCTCCCGTCTCGGAGTCCAGATTCCCAGTCGGCTCGTCGCATAGCAACAGCTTTGGCCGATTAAACAGCGCCCGTGCAATTGCGACTCGTTGCCGTTGCCCACCAGACAACTCCGATGGTCGTCGCGTCTCATAGCCCTCGAGCCCTACGCGTGCCAGGGCTGCTGCTCCCCTATCAGACACATCCAGCGGACCATCGCAAAACATTGCAGGCAGGGTCACATTTGCCAAACAATCTAGATGGTCCAAAAGGTGAAACGCCTGAAACACAAATCCAATAGAGCGATTGCGCAAGTGGGCAAGTGCCTGCTCACTCGCAGTACTGTAGTCCACCCCAAATATCTCGACCTTCCCCGAATCCGCGACATCCAGACCACCAGCGATATTGAGCAGCGTTGACTTCCCTGATCCAGACTGCCCCACGAGAGCAACAATCTCCCCCTGCCGAACATCAAGGGACACGGATCGGAGCACCTCTGTGCCCCCTGGTCCCATCCCAAAGGCCTTCGACACATCACGTAGATGGATCACATTTTCGCTCGTCATTTGCCCCTGGCTATCAATACACCATTTGCCCAACAAAAATAGATGCGGTATGAGATCCTGATGGGCCAACGAATTGCACAGGGTGTTTGTCGCCTTTTGGAATCCGCAAATCGACAAACGGACGGGTCATTGGCAAGCCAGCTCGATCATAGAAAGCACCGAGGACAATCACCCGCCCTGCGCGTTCTTTCGAAGTATTTACCGCGTATGCATTCACGACAACGCGGTCACCATCTTGATAGACGTTTCCATCTGTAATCTTTACTGGCGAGGGATGCTGAGCTCGGTGTCCCTCCAATACACGGAGTTTCGCACTCACTGCACGCACTCGCTTTTTGTTCTCATCATCAATCAGGGCAAAAACGCGACGCCCACCCGCTGGGATCCGTAGCGACTCTGCCCGCAATCCGGAAACCCGAGTGCCAGCACCATCAACAAGTTCGCCCCCCATGGTAACAACCACTTCCGCCTGATCGCGATTTTCGACATCGACGAGCACAAAGGTTGCCGATGAAGCAAACCGACCCACTCCTACAGTGTCGTGACGAAGGACTCGTTTATCACCGTGAACAACAATAAGCGCTGGGTCGATCTGTTTCGGCGATTGCGACTTCTGTTTGGCGCACGAAGCCGCAAACACAAACATCGAAGTGAGAACCAGCCAAATTCGGTTGCGTAACAAGCGTGGCCCCATCTCACTGCCGTGGCTACAGCGTTGCACCCGCCCCGTGCTGCGAAAGCAATTTTTGCATCTGCGGAGCAAGTGTATCAGCGGCGACTTCGAGCTGATTCAGAGCAGATGCCAGGGTCGCAATACGCTCTCGAGTCGATGCCCGCTTGTCTACAATCACACGGTACTCGCCCTTGACTCGACACAAACCACCTAGGCCAACAGTATCTGCCAATGCCTCATAGCTCACGCGAACAGCGTGCGCCTTGGCAACGGCCTCAAGGTCCTTCAAAATAATATCTGATTTCATACCCAAGCGAGCGTAACCCGATTTTCACCTCATCGCCAGGTTCAGATCTCTACTGAAAACACCACGGTAAAACAGGCTCCGCCGTCGGGTGCGTCACTCACTTCAATCGTCGCACTCTGCTGTTCTACCAAATTGCGAACAATCGACAGCCCGAGGCCGGTCCCCTTTCCATCAGTCTTCGTCGTATAGAAAGGGTCGAAAATGCTGCTTTTTTGCTCATCTGCGATCCCGGGGCCGTTATCTTGAATGCAAAGCGCAATCTGGCTGGGGCCGTACTCGTATGTTCTCACTCGAACTTCCCCACCCTCGATAAGTGCCTGAACAGCATTGGTGACGAGATTGATGACGATCTGCTCGACCTGGCCAGGAACCACAAGAATCCCCGGCAAACCATCACCAAAATCCTCAACGAGTGCAACCCCAAAACGATCGAACAGATGCTCGCAAAAAGAAAGTGACTGACGCGTCACTTGGTTGAGATCAACGACCGAGTAATCATCCCCATGCGGCTTTGCATATTGCACGAGGTCACGAGACAGCGACAGTATCCGTTGTGCACCGACACCAATACGGCGCAGTTTCTCGACATCGCGGGTATCAAATACGGTCCCCCCAGCATCGGATTGCGTTGCGGCCTCCGCCTTTTTTAATAAATACTCCGCATAAACGGTGATTGACGTGAGGGGATTATTAAGCTCATGAACAACCCCTGCCGAGAGCTGTCCCAATGTCGCCAACTTCTCCGCGTGAATGACTTGTTGTTGCAATTCGCGCAATTTGGTTTGATCCTGCCCGATTGCCACAACGGTCTGGACACGTCCGTGAGAGTCGATCGTCGCGATGCTCCAAACAGTGCGAACCAGTTCACCAGTACGAGTGACGAGCGACACATCTACGGTATCGGTACGCCTCCCAGCAAGCGCCTGAAGGAACAATTTTGACAAGCGCCGCAACTCCGAATCAGGCAACCATTTACGGACGTCCATCCCCAACAGCTCGTCATGGGAAAACCCCGTCAGTCGACTTAGGGCCTGATTACATACGGTAACCCGCCAATCGCGGTCCACGCCAAGAATCAGTGCGTTTGCATGCTCGATCAATTTTGCCTGATAGTCCCGCAGCAAGATCATCTCTCGATGCATGCGCTCGTTACGTAGCGCAACTGACAAATGGTTGGCGATCGGAAGTACCAACGATTCGTCCGTATCACAAACATCCCCGATTGCAGGATAACCAACATCCAACACGCCATATAGCTCACCAGAAGCAACGAGCGGTGTTGTAAATCCAAACGAGACCCCCGGAAAAGGCGACTCCCACCGAGTACTCACCCGAATTCGGGCACTGGCTGCCAACGCGCTTTTGAGCCGTGTCTTTTCCAAGGATGAAGGCTTCAAAACAATGCGCTCAACCTCAACTCCCGGGTGTAGTTCGCGACTCGAGTGGATCCGAGCTGCTTCGTTTGAGCGAGGGTCAAAGGTCCGCACCGAAAATAATCGATTGGGAAACAATCCTCCAAGGGTCCGCAAAAACAGATCGACAAGTGACTTCTCGTCCATCTCCAAATGGACCTCACGGCCAAGCGTAAGAACCCCTTCGAGCAGTTGCTCAGCCGAAGGCTGCGCGAACCCGGTCGGTGGGGAATTTGGTGCTGAGACACCATGTGCTGTCTGTTCATCCCTCATAATCTGGTGCCGCCCGAGCATCCATCCGATCGGTATCGCCCGGCGCTTCGGACTCATCTCGCGAAACAATGGGAATCGCGGAGCCCTCAGCCTGTGGAGTGCCCTCAGCCTGTGGAGTGCCCTCAGCCTGTGGAGTGCCCTCAGCTTGTGGAGAACTCTGATGCGTTTTTTCAAGCACTGCGTATGTCGGTGCAGACTTGTCCAAATCTAGAATATTTGCAGAACCGATATACGGTTTCGTCTCAAACTTCGTAATACGACCTATTTTTTTTACGAGCTCGGCCATGCGCTCTCCCTCTTGCAAAATGACTTGCAACGCACGCGCTTGGCTATGCTCTGGGGCGATTCGCCGCAAAGCAAGTTGCGCATAGCCAAGAATAGACGTGAGCGGTTGATTTAACTCATGCGCTGCCGCACCGGCCAGCTCTGCGATCACTGCTTGCTTTGCGGTAATCTCGAGTTTATGTTGCGCGTGCTGCAATTTCTGCTCAATGCGAATCCTGTCTCTCAAGTCACTAAAAATCCCAACACTCGCTCGTGGCACGCCATTTTCATATAGAATGGATGCCGAGAGATTGACAGGAACAAGCTCCCCAGAGCAACTCAAGACATCTCGGCGTGTCTGCTCTAGTCTTCCAACTCCGCCATAGGAGTTCGATCGCAGCATGCGCATCACCTGTTTCGCTCCACCGTTGGGGTAGAGCTTCCAAACAGGCATCTTACCAACAACATCCTCGGCTCGATAACCGTAAATCCGCTCGGCACCGGGGTTAAAAAGAATGATCTGACCATGCATATCCGCGGCGACCAAAGCATCGACCATTGAGTCAATCAACCGCTCGAGAAACTCCTTCGTTTCGCGCAACTCCGCTTTTAGAGCGCGCTCTGAGGTGACATCCCGAAACGACAATATTACCGCGCCACTATCGCTCAGAACAGTGGATGTCGTAACGGAAACGCATACGAAAGCTCCAGTTCGTGTGCGAATCTCGAGATCGAAGGCTTCTAGGTTGGTCCCGCCCAGCACCTTATCAACGATCTGTTCTAACTCGGGCCGCTGAGCGTTGCTGGCAATATCGACAAACGCAGTTCCCGTGAGCTCTTGCGCCTGCACCCCAGTAATTTGTTGTGCCACGCGATTCACAAATAAAATGGTCCCTTCGCGATCCAAAACAACAACACCATCCGAGGCAGCGTCAAAATGATCGCGCAACGAATCTAGGGTACGAAGTCGCCGCTCAGCCTCATAACTCCCACTAGAAACACGATGCGCCTGTTGTTCTAAACTATCTATCACCCTGCGATGATGCAGCTGCGCCGCGAGCTGTGTTGCAAAGGCGGCTCCAAACTCCAGTTTTCGAGGGGTAACATGGCCAACTCCTGCTTGCTCTTTCCGCAGCAGCACCCCCCCAATCGTCCTACCCTGCCAAACAACGGGGAACACCGCTATCCCGCGAATCCCCTTACGCTGCAGCGACGGTGCCACTCGCTGCGTCAGCGGAGCTGTCTGCGCATTCTCCAACAATACAGATTTGCCCGTTTGCAGTGCCTTCGCGACCTCTGGATAGCTAGCAGTCGTCAGGACAAACTTCGACAATGTTGGGTCATCGGTCGCCGCAATGACATATGACTTCGCAGATCCTTCAACATGGGCGATCAGGGAAGCACGATCAAAGCCAAGCACCTCTACCCCGACGAGCAACACTTGACGAAGTACATCCGGTCCGTCTCCCGCGGTCGCAATAATCCGCTGGACACGCTGATTCGCACGATGAAGTTCACCCAACTCGTCAGACTGCCCCGATGCAATCGCCAGTAGGTTTCTAACTCGCCTTGCGAATAGGAAGGGAGGAGCATCAACAGGGACAATATCTGTTGCACCACTTGTCAGCGCTGCTTGACACGAATCATCATCGCTGCTGACAACAACCAAAATGGGTACGCTCTGCAGCATCGGGACGTCACGGGCTTCGGCGCAAAGACGTGGCCCACCTTCCCCAACAATGACAATCAAGTCCGGGACAGCTTGCTGCTTGAGCACTACCCGACTACAGCTGACAACACCATCGTACCCTTCATCTCGCAGTATAGCCGCAACCGAACTTTTCGTGTCGTCCCCAACGACAAGTATGCGTCCTTCAGCCAAACCTCTAGAAGCATACCATTGTGGCTGAGGAAGTCCGCCCCATAACGGCAACAAGACGGGGGTTGTTTGACGGTGCCTCGGAGATTCAACACGCCCCATCGACCGCACTCTCCACAGGTTGAGGACTCCTTTGCTGGGCAAAACCTACGCGAACCGCATCAAATACGCGTTTAAGTGAAACTTTCCGTTTTTGTGCCGCACTGCGGCATGGCCCATATTCTGGGGCAGCGTTGACAATCTCACCATCCAACCAGGCGATTTTTATCGGCAGTGGGCCAAACTCTGTTTGGACAAGCACAGAGCTTCGCGCCAGTTCCGTCCGGGAAACAGAATCGAATCGAACCCCGATCGAAGATGTTTCCGTGACAATCACCCGTGCCGCATCCCGAAGTGCCCGCTCTGGGACCAACGCCGACAACAAAAGTGCAGGGCGTGATTTCTTCATTGAAACCGCGGTCCACCACACATCGACAGCACCAATCGCAAACAGTTGCTCGGCAACATACTCACACAGTTCAGGATTCATATCGTCTATATTAGCCTCGATTCGAAACATAGAGGATGTCGCCACATCGGCGGAGTCCTCAACTGGTTGGGAGTCACCAACAATGAGTCGGATTACGTTTGGTCGATCTTGCAAATCTGCGTTCCCCGCACCGTACCCAATCGCGACAGGAATTTGCGTTGGCGGAGGGGCCCACTGCTCCACCGTCGAAGCAAGAATCGCTGCGCCCGTCGGCGTACACAACTCTCTCTCGACGCCTCCATTGGTAACCGTTGCTCCAACGTCGCTTAGAATTTCAAGCGCTGCGGGCGATGGTACCGGCAAGACCCCATGCGCACAAACAACAGTGCCATGCCCCATCGCGACCGACATGGAGCTCACAGACCTGGGGTCCAACCAGTCCAAAGCAGCAGCACAGCCGACGATATCGACAAGCGCATCAATTGCACCCACCTCATGAAACGCTACACTGTCTATCGTTGTCCCGTGCAATTTTGCTTCTGCCTGGGCAAGACGTCGAAACATATCTTGGGTACGTCGCTCGATGCCCGTGTCGAGACCTGCCTTGGAAATACGTGTCCTGATGTCGCGATAATGATGGTGGTGATGGTCTGTCGGGTGCTTGTTGCTGTCAACTTCTGCACGCACCTGAACATCAACAGCCGAGATCCCCCCTTTGACGACTCGCGTTACAATGAGTTGATCCCCAAGCCCGAGCTTGTTCAGAGCGGCATCAATTACATCTCTGGGAACCCCTAGATCCAGCAGAGCCGCCAGCACCATATCCCCGGCTGCGCCGCTCGCACAGTCAAAATGAAGATGACCTCGCCGAAGTGACTCCTTCGTCACGCCCGCCCCCGATAGCCACGCACAATCCTTGCCGCGGCCATTGCTGCCCCAAATCCGTTGTCGATATTCACCACCAGCATCCCTGGCGAACACGATGCCAACATCCCCATCATCGCCACGTAGCCACCGAGCCCAACACCATATCCGATGCTTGTTGGTACAGCGATGACTGGGCGCTCTGTCAATCCACAAATCGCAGCCGGGAGAGCCCCTTCCATCCCTGCAACCGCAACAATAGCATCGGCATCACGAAACCGTTCACACTCCTGAATGAGGCGTGGAAGACCAGCAATCCCGACGTCTGTCACTCTTTCCACATAGAAACCAAGGAACTCAATCGTTATCGCAGCCTCCTCTGCAACGCGCAAGTCACTGGTCCCCGCAGAGACGACTGCAATCTGGCACTTGCCAGTCACGGGGCGCTGTCTCGGTATCACCACGGTCCCTGCGATGGAGTGATAGGTCACTTTGGGCCAGTTTTGTTGTAGGGATGCAACAACAGCCCTGCCTTTATCCTCATTGACTCGGGTCGCTAACGCCCCCCCACCCGTCTTGGCAACGCGATCCATGATCAAGCCAATTTGCTCAGCGGTCTTTTGCTCTCCAAATACGACTTCTGGAGTACCAGTCCGCAACGGTCTATGATGATCGATTTTTGCAATATCCCCAATATTCTCAAAGGGCAATAACCGCAATTTTGCCGCGGCTTCTTCTAGCTCGAGACGTCCGTCTCGAACCGCTGCAAGCAATTCCTTGAGCTGATGCTGATCCACGCCGGTTTTATAACACTAGGGGGGCCATCCCGAAAATCCTCAGACTTTTATTTGCGACGCCGCCGAAGAACCTGAACCTCCTCAACAGCCCGTTCCGTTGCCGACGTGACAATAATGGTAACATTGCCCAACACGACAGACTCGTCAACACGTGGGATTCGCTTCATGTGTTCAAGGATCAACCCCGCAACCGGACTCATACTCTTCGCTTTCGGGAAGTCCGAGGGCCAACTCCTGATTGAGTCTCTGAACCGACGTCCGCGCTTCCACGCGCCAGACCCCTGGCCGCTCTTGCTCGATACGCGGCAGCGCCTCATCGTATTCGTCTTCGATCTCGCCCACAATCTCTTCAAGAATATCTTCTACCGTGACAATCCCGACCGCGCCTCCGTATTCGTCAACGACAATTGCCATTTGATTCCCAGTTCGCTGCAGTTCGACGAGCAACTCCGAAGCTGGCTTGCTCTCTGGAACAAACGTAGCAGGTTTTGCAATACTTCTAACAGGATTACGCTTCGCGGTAATTCCTGCGGCGAGCAAGTCAAACACATGAACGATTCCGACAATATTGTCTACCCGCGACTCGTAAATGGGCATTCGAGAATGCTGTTTATCTGCTACCTCCAGCGCCGCTTCCCCTAGCGTTACATCCTCCGGCAGAGCCGTGACCTCACTGAGCGGAACCATTACTTCATCAGCTGTCGCCTCTGACAGTTCAAACACATTTGCAATCATCGCCCGCTCGTCTTCGGTGATCTCCGAGGCTCCACTGTCATTTTCGATCAGCACAACCAACTCGTCTCGAGTGATAAATGCTCGCTCCTGGTCTGTTCCCAACAGTCGGGTCATTGCGGAGGCCACCCAACTCATGATCAACACGATGGGCCGCAATAGTATCGACGCAAATCGCAGCGGGAAGATGATTCGTGTAACGATCTGGTTTGCGTACTGTTGAAACAAAGTTTTCGGCACAACCTCGCCAAACAATAGCGTAGCAGGCGTAACCATAACGATGGCCCACAACTCACTGTGACTTCCTGCACGCCCCATCAGAAACAAAGCCACCGTAACTGAGAACGTAACAGTGGCGAGGTTGGTCCCTAACAGCGTGGTGGCAAGCAGCGCCTGCGGTTTTGCCAAAAACGCTTCTACCAAACGAGCCCCCCGATCACCACCTGAGGCTCGATGGCGAAGTTGCGATCGGTCTGCCGAAACCATTGCGATTTCAGACCCCGAAAAAAAAGCCTCTACAAGCACGCAGACAACACCAACCGTCACCGCGATAGGAAGGGAGATCATTGTACATCTCCATGATCATCGGTCCCAGTGGGTGCGGTTCGAACCGGTGCGGAGTCCTCAACCCGTGGGAAATCCCCGCCCCCTGTCACGAGTCGTAAGCTGCGACTAACAGAGGATTTTTGCTGTTCACGCTCATCATGGATTTCGCCAAACAATTCCTCGAGCAGATCTTCCATGGTAATGAGCCCGACAACCTTTCCATATTCGCTAACAACGAGGCTCATGTGAGTCTTGCTTTGCTTAAAGATGCGAAACAAGCGCGCGATTGGGATCGTCCTGGGTACAAACAATGGTTCATGGAGCATATCCTCGAGTCTCCGCGGTGCAGACAACCCCGTCCCCGATACCACCAAATCCTTCGCATACAAGATACCCCGAATTCGATCGTGAGACTTATGGTAAATGGGAACTCTAGAATAGCCACGCTTTGCAACTTCTGCAGTCAGACGAGACAGCGATAGCTCATAAGACAGGGCAAAAATTTTCTTGCGTGGAGTCATCACTTGCGCCACGGTCTTCTCACCAAACTCAAACACCCTATGGATCAAGCGCCGCTCACGAGCATCAACCATGCCCTCGACGCTGCCCGCATCGACCAGTGCTTTGTATTCATCTTCGCTCAAATCCTTTGGTTCGCTGCGCTTGCCATCTCCAAAGGGTCTGAGCACGAGTCCAGCTAGCAATCGAACAACAAAGCGAATCGGTGTGACAATAAGATCAAACACGTAAAGCGGTCGTGCAACCGCTCGTGCCCACGCCACAGCGGTCTTGATCGCAACCGTTTTGGGTGTAATCTCGCCAAAAAACAACAACAAGGGCAAGGCAATGCCAGTTGCCAGCGCACCTTGCTGCAACTCGTTGTCGTCCGCAAACAATACGGAGACCATTCCCGCGACCACTGCAGAAACCGAAACGTTGACAAACTCATTCCCGATCAGAAGCGTCGCGATTAAGCGTCTCGGGCGGTCGAGCATCCGCATCAGTAACGAATCCGAACGGCGCTTGGACCCCTCCATCTGCTTCCGATCAACCCTGCGCAAGGAAAACAATGCGACCTCTGTCCCCGAAAAAAACGCCGAGAGTGCGATCAACACACCCAAGGTCAGCAGATAGGGCGTCAGTTCACTAAGGACAGGCACTACTTATCCACTTTTTGTTGGCTTTGCGACGCTTTTTGCGACAAGTAAGCATCAAGCTCTTCGGCAACGGCCGGCAATGCAACATAAAACGAACTTCCGGTCCCCAACCCGCTTTCGACCCAGATATGACCACCATGCGCTTCCACGTAGCTCTTCGCCAGAGTTAAACCCAACCCAGTTCCTCCATACTTTCGCGTCGAGGAGGAGTCAACCTGAAAAAATGGCTCAAACACCCTACTGTGCGTCTCTTGCGCAATGCCGATCCCCTGATCACGGACAACAACTCGCACCCCAGTGGGCACCAAACGATCCGAGCTTCCATTCGTGTGAGGCTCTTGTGGTGTTAGGGAACCAACATCTAGGCCGACAACGACACGGTCACCCTCGCCACTAAACTTCAGTGCATTCATAAGCAAATGCCAAAACACCCGACGTACCTTCTCAGGATCGCCACAAACTCTTGGGATATCGTCTGTCGCCTGCATTTGGATTGTCACACGACATTCGTTTGCCCGACTCGACAGGTCTGTGACAACACTCTCAATCAAATGTTTTATTGCAATTGGACTACGGGCGATTCGCATCTCGCCGAGTCAACCTGCGACACATCAAGAATCTTGGTAATCAATTGTAACAAATGCGCTGCCTTGTCGAAAATTGTCTGGACATACTCCCTCTGATCTTCATTCAACGCCCCGGCTAGTCCGGTAAGCATCATTTCCGAATAGCCAATGACGCTAGTGAGTGGCGTTCTGAGTTCATGAGAGATCGTCGCCAAAAACCTCGTTTTGAGGTTGTCGAGCTCTTGCATTCGCTCAACAGCCTTGAGAAGCCGCTGATTTTTTTCTTCGAGTTCCGCCAATGCCTGATCCATCGAAGCGACATGAACCACGCCGGTCAGATAACGAGCATAGGCCGAATGGGTCATGACGCTGAGCATTCGCGCGACATGCTTCGCGAGGGCACGAGCACCTGACTCATCTTCCCCGCAGGGACCGACGACGATGGTCCCCAGATCCAATCCGTCATGGACAAAAGGGTGTTTGTAGTAACGGCCCCCATCCTCTGCACCGGCGATCTCTAGCTCCCAAGCGGATTGTGCCCACTCCAGATCGACCGATGTATCAACGCGAGCAAGAAGCCCCCCACGATGATCAAATACGACAATCCCCTGTCCGAATAGGCGCGCGCAACTTTCTACGACCTCTTCCACATCTGTAGAGGTTAATAGCTCGCTGAGTTCGACCGGAGCGTCGATCGCCGACTGGCGACTCACAGGCATGAGTTTACCATCCGGAGGTCTGTGTTCCAACCCACTAAAATAACAATGCCTTCCGGGAAAAGATCCCGGGTCCTTAAACAGTCGGGACAGAGAGATGCGTCGAAATCGCCGCCATAAAATCGTCTCGGGCGATGCCAAATCGACTACAAATCTCCATATTTCGATCCATAGTAGCCCAAGATGCTGCGAGTAAGGTCGTAAATGTCTCCACCACCCCTTCACCTTGAATGGCGCTTGCTGGGAGTAGGGGCCAAGAAAACTCGCCGCGCAACACCTCTAGTTCGTCATCGGAGATCGCCTCAGGTAAATCGCGCTTGTTATACTGAATCACAATAGGCACGCAATCTCCCTGAAGCCCAAGCTTTGTCATGTTGGCTGCCAGGTCTGTGAATGCGCGTTTGTTTTCCTCATCGGCAGCGCGACTTGAATCCGCAACAAATGCGATCCCATCCGATCCCGCCAGCACAACCTCGCGAGTATTTGCGTGCAATGGCTGCCCGGGAACCGTATACACTTTAACGCGAAATGATAAGCCGGATGCCTTGAAGAAAATCGGCATCAAATCAAAAAACAGCGTTCGATCATCGCGAGTATTCAGCGTCATCAGCCGACCGCGATTAAGCTCGTCCACGCAACGGTGAATATAGCGCAAGTTTGTTGTTTTCCCCGAAAGTGGCGGACCGTAGTACACCAACTTTAAGGTGACCTGCCGCTCTTCAAAATCCACCACCGCCACCGCGTTTCCCCCAATTCCAGCTATAAATCTACTCTCAATACACTATCGCAACCGACCGTCGCCATTCAACCCTTGCAAAATCCAGGAAGGGGTACGTCAGTATCTCACCTATCCTCTACTACATACTAATACCCGTGCAGAACAAACTGTCCCGATTCCACTCGAAGAACGACAGCTTTGCGATACAGCGTTCCTGCGGGTGTGATCCGAGCCGGCCCACACACACCCTGCCCCAACCGAGCCGTGGCGAGACGGTGAACAAAGTGAGCTCTGGCCTGGTTTCGAGGAACTGCTCGAGCAGTTCGAAAAACGAGCGTCGCTGCGTCGAAAGCCTGCGCAGCGACGGCACTAGGCCGCCGGCCAGCCGCCGCCGCAAACGTGCGCGCAAATACCGCACTTGCCTCGTAGACATACTCCTGGGCACCCCCGCCCGCAAACACGTCTACGAGGAGCGCGCCGTTAACGGCCGGACCTCCGGCAAGAAATCCCGGATGATGCCATTCCGAACCGCCGATGAGCTGAACAACCAAAGGCATTCGGCCATTGTGCTTCCGCTTTAGACGATCCAGATCGACAATATCACGAGCGCGAACTTCAACGTTTAGATAGGGCAAAAACGACGCCACCAAAACCGCACGGTTGTGTTGATCCGGGATAAACAGCACCTCAAAGTCGATATCAGGTGAAAAGGTCTTCCATCCCTTTTTTTGCCCATAGCGAGCGAGATGCCGGCGCAAACGGCGATTTGACTTTGGATCGAGTCCTAAAAACGCTTTGATATCGGACTCGAAATCGGCCTGTATCGGTGCGTAGCTGCCAGAACGTACGACATCCGCCCCAAACGCTGAGGCAGCCCGATGAAACATCTTGGCCTGCGCGCGCCCCTGCTCATCGTCTGGCACCAAGACAGCAAACTTATCGTATCCAAGATCGGCCGCGACACGCGCTGCCTCGTAAGCCTCCCACTGCGGCGATGACCACAAATGAAAGATTCCCGCGCCTCGAGCAGGCAGCGCACCGGATACGGGAGGCAGCGGAGCAGATAATGCCGCCATCGGAATCCCGAGACGAGCGGCGCGACGGGCAGCAGCCCGTGTCTCATGAACCCCCATCGGTCCAAGTACGGCCACCGCATGATGGGTAAAAACCGCTCGCTCTACGGCTGCACTCGCCTTCACCTCATTTCCCTTTGTGTCCAAAACCTGAAGTTTTACCTCAGGAAACCGTTTGGAGGCGAGCTGTATTGCGGCCAGCGCCTCCTTTCCAAGTCCGGAATATTTCCCAGATAACGGCAAAATCACCGCGACCACCGCTGGAACCACCTCGATTCGATTACGGATCTTGAGAGCGAGTTCGTCTGCACGTGAGCGAAGGTCAGAATATTCTGGAACCCGTTTCAGCCAACGTTGCGCACCCGCCAAATCACCGACTTCATAGTCGAATCGCGCTCTTCGATACGCGAGCAGCGGCGCGGGAAACACCGTGGGTTCCAAGCGGCCCCAGACCTCAGACAGTTGTTCCCGGGTTAGCATATCTGCGGTTCTGATAACTAAGTCCGTGACTTCGACACTCAGCGTCTGCCCCTCTGCCGCGGACAAATTCGCCCGTACAAGACGGTCTTGTGCGGAAGCCTGGTGCAACGTCTGCTCTAGTTGTTCATCCGATACATGAACATCTGCCGACAACAAACTTGTCGGGCCGTCTCGGCGAACCTTGGGCGGTTCGGGAACCGTTTGCTGATTTGGGGCACTGCTGCGACATGCCAACATTGCGACAGCCAATGCCCCGTAAATTAGCGTTCGTCGCATGATGCGATCATCTCCAATTGCCCTCACATGACCTCTACGACAAAAACCCCTTCACCTTATCAAGGAAACGCGCCCTGCTCGGGTGAACGATCGGATCTCCTCCATCTGCGGCAAAGCGTTCCAACAATTCACGCTGCTGTTGAGATAATGCTCTCGGCGTTTCAACAATGACCCGAACCAATTGGTCACCGCGTGAGGTGCGCGTCGCCCCCCCTTTGCCCCGTATCCGAAACACTGCGCCAGACTGCGTCCCCTCAGGGATTCGCATTCGTACGGGGCCTTCAATCGTGGGAACCTCAATGACCGCCCCCAATGCTGCCTGAGGAAACGAAATCGGCAGCTCACACCAAATATCGCGCCCTTCGATGCGAAACACCCCATCATCACGGATGCGAATATGAACATGCAGATCTCCAGCGGTACCCCCAGCTTTTCCCGGTGCCCCTTCACCTCGTAACGTCTTCACTGCCCCTTCCTCAGTCGCACCCGGGATCGCAACTGTGAAAATTTGCTCTGTCCCTTTATGGTCGGGAACCCGAATCGTTTTCGAGCACCCCAACGCTGCCTCTTTCACTGTAAGCTCTAAAGTATAGCGCAAGTCACTACCACGCTTGCGCTCTCTCCGGCGTTTGAGGATATCTCCAATCAAGTCATCAACAGCATCCACCACGGTGCCAAACCCTGTGCTCGGTGCAGCGGGTCGCTGCGCGGCATCGTGCCCGTAGCGATCATAACGTCCCCGCGCTCGCTCGTCCGACAATACGGCGTAGGCTTCATTAATCTCCTTAAACCGCCCCTCAGCCGCTGTGTCATCAGCATTTACATCCGGGTGATAGCGACGTGCCAACTCGCGAAACGCACGCTTGATTTCCCCCTCATTCGCATCCCGGGGCACGCCAAGGACATCATAGTAATCTCGCTTTGCCACGCCGCGGCATCATTCATCAGAAGCGATGGCAAGGCAACATTCTCGTCGCTTACAATGTCATCGGCATCCTTGCATCATACGAAAGATTGACGCCCGCGAACAAAGACTATCCCGTAGCATCGTGAATCTGCGAAGTCTGCTCCAGCTCCCGTCCAACCGTTTCCGGCAATAGAGTAACGACCAAAATCGCTGCTACAATGGGAAACACGGCTGTAGAGGCAATAATAAGGCCCTTATTGCCAAACGCATCTGCAGCGAGTCCGACCAGCGTTGGTGCAACCAAATAGCCGATACGACCGAGAACATTATTGCACCAACCAAAAGCGTCACCACGAAGATGAGTCGGAAACAGCTCTGTAGTCAGCGAATTCAGAACCACCGGAATCGCAGAAATACCAAAGATCGCAAGGCACAATGCGCCCGTTAGCAGCCATCGTCCGTGTAGGGTATAGGCGGTTAAGACACCAAGCGCGGCAAGCCCAAACAGCGCTACCGATCCGCTTCGACGGCCGATGCGATCGATCAATCTCCCCGCACCATACACGAGGGGCAACGCGATCAGTGCACCGATAGCGATGCTAAATCCGGCCTCACCATCCGAGAAATTACGCTCATTAATAGCAAACTCTTTCCAGTATACGATCGCGACGTTCGCACACAGCGCTGCGGTCCCCCAAAATGAGCCCGAGTTGCAACACTCGGTTGCCATACGAAGTTGAAAAAAACATACAAAAGCCCTCGCCGATCCGTCCGCTTCTCAGTCGCCAAGGTTTGAAATCGCCGAGTCTCTTTGAGCCCTCGCCGGGCAAAAATCGCGAGAACGAGCGGAACCACAGCGACAAAATACACCGCCCGCCATTGCAATGAAGGTCGCAATCAATAGTGGGGCCGTTGCTGCGCACACAACCGCTCCAAGTCCAACCGAGGTTTGGATCACGCCAATTACGCATCCCCCCGCCGCTCAGCGGGAAACTCCTCGGCGGCATAGACCATTGCCACCGCCCATTCGCCGATCAGAAAGACTCGCGCCAAAAACTGGGGCGATCGTAAACGTCACCGGATCGGGGGCAAACCCAGTCACAAAGGTAAACATGGTATAGCCAATAATCGTCACCGTAAGAATCGGCCGACGCCCCCAGCGGTCGGCAAGCCTGACCAACACAAACGCAACCACAGCGCCAAAGCTAATGACCGAATACATCACGCCTTTTGGCCGTCTCAGATAGCTGCATCGAGGCAGTCAGATTGGGCAATACCTGGCTAAACGCGATAAAGTCGTAGCCTTCAAAGAAGCTCGCAATGCTTAGAAATACAAACAGCTTACGCTGAATAGGGCGTAAACGACGTCATTCATCGCTGCTGGCCGCTGATTCTGCCGCCGCATAGAGAATTTCGCCAATCCGCTGGGCCGAATGCTCTAACTGGGCACATGCCGCCTGCAACTCTTCGAGCGTCCCCCTCTTCCACGGCATTGGTCGCGGCCACAATTTGCTCTTGCAGATTTGCTCGGTCCTCTTCCTCGAGTACGTCCCCCATACCCGTCAAAGGGGCGCGTTGGGAAGTATAAATCAGCGCTCCTCGGTTTGCAACTTTGCACTGGCGTGCTCGCGACGAACCTCATCCTGCTCGGCAGAAGCCTCGGCTTCTGCGACAATACGAGAAAATTTCCTCTTCGCCCTAAACCGCTGGTTGCGACCACATTCACAGACTGTTCCAGGTTGGTACCGAAGATCCTTTGCCGAAACGGTCAGGATCCCAATTGGCATCAATGTCAAATGCGACTTCAATCCGGGGAACCCCACGCGGCGCCGGCGGAATCCCGACGAGCTCAAAGTTTGCCAGTGAACCGATTGTCTTCTGCCATCTCCCGCTCTCCCTGGAGAGCGTTGCACGGTGACAAAGTCTTGGTTGTCCGTCGCAGTCGAAAAAATCTCCGTTGCCCGAGTCGGGATCGCAGAGTTTCGCTCGATCAGTTTCGTAAAAACGCCACCAGCGGTTTCTACGCCAAGAGACAGCGGGGGTCACGTCGAGCAACAAAACCTCTTGCACTTCTCCGGTAAGAACTGCAGCCTGAATCGCAGCACCAACGGCAACCACCTCATCGGGGTTCACACCTCGATGGCTCTCTTTGCCAAAAAACTCCTCGACGAGGGGTATGAACCCGTTGGCATCCGTGTCCTGACCCGCCAACCAAGACCACAACGTCAATATCGCTGGGTTGCATGCCGACGTCGTTGAGCGCCTGACGACATGGATCGAGGGTCCGCTGCACTAAAGGCTCAACCAAGGCCTCTAGATCTGAACGGGACAACGCACATTCCAAATGTCTCGGCCCACCGTCCCCCTGCAGCAAGAAACGGCAAATTGATCTCGGTTTGGGTCGCACTCGACAGCTCGTGCTTGGCTTTCTCAGCGGATTCTTTGAGCGCGCTGCAGCGCGACCTTGTCGCCACGAAGATCCATTCCACCATTGGCCTGGCTAAACTGGTCGAGCAGGGTGCTCAACGATCGCGTTATCAAAATCCTCACCGCTCGAGAAAGGTGTCTCCACTCGTCGCACGAACACGAAAAATACCCCCGGATAGTTCGAGAATCGAAACATCGAAGGTCCCACCCCCCCAAATCGTAAACGACGATCCGCTCCGCGGCGCCTCAGCAGCTTTCCCCATACGCAAGCGCTGCAGCAGTCGGCTCATTGATAATGCGCAAAACCTCCAGGCCGGCAATTCGCCCCGCATCACTGGGTCGCCTGCCGTTGAGCATCGTCAAAATAGGGCTGGTACTGTGATTACGGCCTCGGAGACAGGCTCGCCGAGATAGTCTTCTGCAGTTTGGCGCATCTTATTGAGGATCATCGCCGACACTTCTGGTGGTGAATAGCTGCGACCACGGACGCGAACGTGCGCGTCATCGTTGGCTGCTCCGACCACTTCAAACGGTGTCGTTTGGAGAAACACCTCCACGTCAGGATCGGTCACTTTCCGCCCCATCAAACGCTTGACCGCAGTAAATCGTATTCTCAGCGTTGGTAATCGCCTGGCGCTTTGCGATTTGACCGACGAGGCGCTCCCCTCCCTCCCGCGAAAGCAACCACCGAAGGTGTCGTCCTCGCCCCCTCGGAATTTGAGATCACCGAGGTCTCATCCCCATCCACAATCGCCACGCAAGAGTTGGTCGTCCCCAAGTCAAATACCGATGACGCGAGACACTAGTGACTCCCTTTGTTGTCACCCGAGGGCTGCTCTTCCTCCATCTCCCCCTGCGGACCAAGCGCTTCGTCAGAAGCTGGATCCACTCCTTGCAAGTCTGTTGTTTCAGAAGCGGGCGAAGAAGCGCCCTTGGCAACAACGACCAACGAGGGCCGCAACAACCGATCTCCAATAAAGATACCCTTTTTTGCACAACCTCACAGACGCTGCCCGCGGGATATTCGTCGCTCTCTTGCTGCGAAATGGCTTCGTGCAAAGTCGGATCGAAGGGTTTTCCTTGGGCAATCGACCGGGAACCACCTCGCAACGGGATAATCGCCTGGATAAATTGACGCAAGTACTAGTTTTACCCCATCGACGACACCGGGAGGGATTCTGCACCCGACTCTTTACCAGT
>CBDCWZ010000055.1:0-4794 GCA_965223575.1 Kofleriaceae bacterium | reverse complement strand
CCCATAAATTTGCGTCCCTGGTGCGTTATTTCATGTCTTGCTTTGGATTCGTTCTCGCGAATCTGTGTCGAGATGATGGTCGCTAGCTGATTGTCTGTAAGTTCGGCAAAGCCTTTAGGACGGCCATTTCTAAAGTTGCTGATTCTGGCCAGTGTCCGCCTTTGCTCGCATCGCGAAAGAACCCAGGCGGAGAGCACCCCCCGAACTTATTCTCGTCGTCGATAATAACTACTACGACTTGGATCACAGTTAGACGCTAACCAAGAAATAAGTCGTCGAGGGTCAATTGATTCGAAATGATACGCCGATACGATTCGTCTGATTCTGTTCCATAGGTGGTTAACATCGTAACAAAAACGTTTTTTCGGGTGCCGGTTTCTTGAAGAAAGCGTGTTCGTTTGTCTTCCAATTTTTGAGCATAGTCTCGTTGAATCTTGAATACCGTATTGTGAAATTTGATTTCTATCAGATTAATGCAGTCATCACTTCGATCGATGACAAGATCGATTTGGGCGCCGCGAGCTGATGGTTTCGGTTGAAACACCCACCCATAATGACGAGTACTAACGCCAGGGATCCCTAGAGCGATTTTGATGGATTCGATATGCTTAAAACAAATCCCCTCAAAGGCGAGACCAGCCCAAGATCGAAAAGCCGGGGTCGATTGACGCTTGAGCCAATAGTCCGGATCCGCCACAATGGTAGCCGCCGGGGCGCTCTCGATCCATTTGAGATAAAATAGCGAGTACTCATCGCAAAGCCTTAGCCGTACGCCCTTTTTATGACGATTCCACGGATAAATTCGACTGATAAACCCCGATTCTTCAAGCTCCTTTATGGCGGTAGAAAATCTCCCACCGGAGGAGACTCCGACTTGATCGCGTACCTCGTTGAGGGTAAGCCCGGTCATCCTCTGCGCAAGGATTCTAATCACGTTAAGGTGAAGCTCAGAGTGTTCAAACAAAGATCGATACAAATCTTTGAATTCATCTCGGAGGTAACCCGTTGAAGAAAAGCACACCTGGTTGATTGCCTGCGCTGCTGAGTACTCGGGCCTAATTTGATCGAGGTACTTGGGAATCCCGCCAAAAGCCATGAATACTTCGACGATTTGTTTGCGAGTGAGTCGGATATTTTTTAGATTTAGAAAACTCTCAGTTTCTCGGAGAGTAAATGGAAGTAGGCGTATTCGTTCTGTCAGGCGACCGTGAAGGCCGCCTTTGTCGCTTACGACCTTCTTGAGCATCCATGATGCCGCGGAACCACACACGACAACTATCACCTGTTCGTATCGGGACGCATAACGATTCCAAAAATGACCTAATGCTTCAAGAAACCCCGAGCGCTGCGAAGCGAGCCAGGGCAACTCATCGAGAAAAATAACAAATCTGTTTTTATCTTTGCTTAATGTGTTTTTAAGCTCACGCCGGAGTGTGTCGAAGGCATCAAACCAGTCCTTTGGTGTCGACTGCCTTTGTCCATCGCGGAATACGTCTCCAAATTCATTGGCAAAGTTATTCAGCTGCGTGGCTCGTTTTGCTCCGCGGATACCCGTTAGCTCAAAAATGGGGCATTGGCCGCGAAAGAAGTTATTAATAAGAAATGTTTTTCCTACCCGTCGGCGGCCATATAGGGCAAGAAACTCGGCTTGGCCTGAGTCCATGATTCGTTGGAGCGTTTTCTGCTCGTGTAGTCTGCCGGCTAGATTTGTCACCCGATTTACTCTCTGAGATATTCAATATAGCGCTAATTTTAAGCTGAGATCTAGCGCTATCTGGATATTTTCATCACTTTACGCTTAAACTGATGTAAAAATAGGCGCATATGTCAATGGGAAAACTTTCGTCATGTCGTTTTGCACGATGAAGAGGACAGGTTCGCATGATTCGCATCTGGCTCTTGGGGAACCGACGCAGGAATTGCGTGGGGCGAAATGCTGACACGCAACAATTGCATCCTATTTGGGCCATTTATTGTGTCATGAGCTCGGAGTGTAATTTGCTGATCGGAATGCAATTTGCAAACGATTTGTTTTCAATGAGCGAACCCAAAGTCAGTCACCTCATGACGACCAAAGTCGTTACGCTTTTTGAAGAGCAAACCTTGCCGCTTGCTGGAAGGTTGATGCAGTTTCGAAAGATTCGGCATCTTCCGGTCGTGGACGATAACAATCACGTCGTCGGGATCGTCACGCACCGTGATGTGTTGCGCTCTCAGATTAGCGTGCTCACGGGCCTTGATGCAAAAGAGCGCAATGCGCTGCAAAGTTCGGTGCAGGTCAAGGATATCATGAATCGAGACGTTTGGACGGTGTCGCAGGATGCAACCGCGTACCGTGCGGCCAGTCTCCTTGCAGATCACCGCTTTGGGTGTCTTCCTGTCGTCGATAACAACCACCACCTCGTGGGCATTATTACCGACTCAGACTTCTTAAAATTCGCAGTTCGGGTATTGCGCAAGCACTCGCTGTCGTCCGTGTAGACAATCACCTTGGTCCACATTTTGCTTTGCGAAGCAGTATGGCAAATTTCGAAACGAACGTAGAGTTATACATGAGTTCCCCCGTGCACACTGCGAAAGGGGATGAGTCCTTAGATCTGGTATATCGCAGGCTCAATGATCTGGGCATCTCAAGTCTCGCGGTAGTAGACGGTGACCGTCTTGTTGGTGTGATCTCGCGAACAGACTTGCTGCGCGTCGGTCGCCTGGAGGCTGGGATGCAAAAAAAGGCGCAGCTCCTGACATTTCCGTCCCGCAGGGTATCCGAGCAAATGACGACCGATCCGATCGTCGTTAGCCCCAAGGATTCGCTTGCAACCGCTGCGGCAAGGATGACGGCGCAATATCTGCACCGTGTATTTGTCGTCGATGGCGACGCCCTTATCGGAGTACTGAGCACCCACGATTTGATGCGCGCGGTTCGGGATAAGGGGATTAAGGGGACGATTGCCGAGCACATGTCGTCGCCACTGTTCACGGTCCGCGCGGACGAGCCGATTTCCCTAGCAACCGATCGATTAGGCAAAGCCCGCATCACCGGGGTTGTTGTGGTTGAAGACGGATGGCCTGTAGGAGTATTTACGCAGGTGGACGCACTGGCAGCAAGGACCCTACCCCGCGACACTCGTGTCGAAGAAGCGATGGATACAGCGATCTTGTGCATGCCAGCGACGAGTCGGCTCCATCGAGCGGCTGCCCAGGCAGCCAGAATGCGAGCAAGGCGCATCATCGCCGCCGACAAGCGAGAAATGATAGGCATCCTCTCCGGTATCGACTTCGCGCGCTACGTTGCCAGTACCGAACCCTCCAAGACCTCTTGACCACCTCCCAATCCGATAGAGCACTTTGTCCCAAAGGTTTGATCGTCTCGAATAGCTCCATTACTCGGACTCTGGTATCATGCCTTTCCATGAAACAGGTTCCAGCGAGATGGCAATTCCTCTATTGGGGTGTTTTGATTGGACTTCTGGGTTGTGGAAACAAAGAAACAACCCAACCCCAACCGGTTCGCCCCGCAAAAGGGGTAGTGGACGCCGCACCATCAACCAAGTCGCCCCCGAACACCAAGGCGGATGCACAGACCGCCAAGATGGCGGATGCGCAGGCTGACAGTCTAAAACACCATATGAAGGATCATTTTGCAGCTGTAAAAAAGATCCAGCAGACCCTGGTGGCAGGGCAGCTGGGCGAGGCAAGAAAGCAGGCGGATTGGCTAGCCAAACATCGCGCACACGACGCCTTAAAAGCTTGGGAACCTCATTTGCAGCGGGTCCGTGGCGCAGCGCGTAAACTCGCCGAAACAACGACTCTGCCTCAAGCAGCCTCGATTGCAGCAGACCTGGGATACCAATGCGGCAGCTGCCATCTGACAATGACCGCCATTACCACCTTTGAGTGGATACCCGCACCGACAAAAACCGACACCTTTGCCGCTAAAATGCAGTTCCATCAATGGGCCGCAGATCGGCTCTGGGAGGGACTTGTTGGTCCCTCTGACTCCCTGTGGAAAGAGGGCGCAAAAGCACTCGCGTCCCCCCTTCCCGTAGATGAGCTTCTCAGCGTTACTGCAAAGTCTGGTATCCAGCTGAAACCGGCACAACGTGACGAAATTCGCCTGCTAGCAAAACAAGTTCACGAACTGGGAAAAAAGGCGATGAAAACCCAGGAAAGAGAAATACGTGGTCGTTTGTATGGTGAATTGCTAACAACCTGCTCTGGGTGTCACAAACTGGCAAGAAAACCCAAATAACGCATTCATCGCGGCTTTACATTCAATCGCTCGCAGGACGTCCCCACCCGCGCTTCATTCTACATGTGCCTCACCACTAGAGTTTATAAGCAAAGAATCCGGACCGAGTTGGCTATTTGCGGCGACTCGGCTTAGATTTTGATGGCTTGGGCTTTGATGGCTTAGACTTTGGAGGCGTCCGGCGCCGATCTGGACAGCCCTTCAAACTCCAGCAACTGCGAAACGGGCCAGCTCCCTTTACCTTCGTATGGAGAAAAAAGAATGGAACAATAGCCTTCGTGAATCGCTCGCGACGCGGAAACTCCCATAAATCTACAATCTTTTTGACGCACCGCTCCAGTTTCTTCCCCTTGACACCGGGCGCAACAATCGCGACCCGCCGGACTGGTCCGGCAGAATCAATGACAATCTCTACTCTGAGTTCTCCCGTCGCACGCTTCTGGTTCGTACCGTAACGTTTGTAGCAGTTCGTAATATCACCAAAATATGGAGCAACAACCCGCTGGATCTCTTTCACTGTCAGAAAATACCGATTGCGGAATTTT
>CBDCWZ010000054.1:0-27237 GCA_965223575.1 Kofleriaceae bacterium | reverse complement strand
ATGGTTGCTAACATCATTCGCTATCGACCAAAGTCAGCAGTCCGAGATGTTGGTAAAGTATTTGGGTTTACAGAAACAGCACTAGACCGTGCATCAAAAATGCTGTCGCGGTGCAATTCTGTGGAACCCAATGCGTTGACACAGGCGGGTATTTGCCCCGATGTAGAAATATTTTCTCAGATGGTTCAGCGCGCAAATGAAATCCTAGATTTTCCGCGGCATCTGGGAATACACCCCGGTGGCTTTTTGCTTGGGGACAATCCTGTACATTCTATCGTTCCATTGAGAACGCAGCGATGGAAAACAGAACCGTGATTCAATGGGATAAGAGGATATAGAGCAACTGGGGTTGTTCAAAGTTGACTTGTTGGGTTTGGGGGCTCTTACTCAGGTACATCGTTGTTTTGACCTAATTAGGACCCATTATAAAGAGTCACTATCGCTGGCAAGTATTCCGAGTGATGATCCAGATACTTACGATATGCTATGTAGGGCGGATACGGTAGGTGTGTTTCAAATTGAAAGTAGGGCGCAGATGTCCATGCTTCCTCGACTTCGTCCTCGGCATTTTTATGATTTGGTGATCGAGATTAGTCTGGTACGTCCAGGGCCGATTACTGGCGGAATGGTTCATCCGTATTTGCGTCGGCGCCGAGGGGAAGAGGAGATCGAATTTCCGCATGAGTGCCTTCGTCCCGTACTAGCAAGGACTTTGGGCGTTCGCTTTTTCAAGAACAAGTGATGCAGCTAGCGGTTGTTGCAGCAGACTATACTCCAGGCGAAGCGGATCAGTTGAGGCGAGACATGGCGGCTTGGAGAAGAACCGGACGGATCGAAAAACATCGGGCAAATCTTGGTGACAAGGATGAGAGCGAAGGGGATCTCTACAGAATTTGCAGAACGTGTATTTAGCAAATTCGTGGTTTTGGTGAGTATGGATTTCCCGAGAGTCATGCTGCCAGTTTTGCGCTAATCGCATACGTGACATCATGGTTGCGATGTCACTATCCACAAGCATTTATCTGTTCTTTGCTGAACGCACAACCAATGGGATTTTATTCTCCCTCTACGATTATTCATGAACGCAAAGCGCCATGGTGTAGAGGTCTGGCCAATTGATATCGCACGAAGTGACTGGGACTGTACTTTGGAGCAGACCGACGCTGGAGGATACGCTGTTCGTATTGGATTGCGTTATATTAAAGGGTTGAGCAAAAATGACTATCGACGGATTTGCTCTGCACGTACTGAGGCGGCTTTTGTATCGGTTTTTGATTTTGTGATGCGAGCGAAGATAGATAAGCGGATACAGACGCGACTCACGGAGTCAGGTGCTTTAAGCGGATTTGGTCACGGTCGTCCGCGATGCCTTGTGGCAAGTTCGTGGTTTTCTGGAGTCGCGCGATGATTCCTTGCAACTTCAGAAGCACGACCTTGCTCAATTTCGTGAGATGACGATTGACGATACCGTATTATGGGATTACCAAACATCTGGTCATAGTGTTCACGGTCACCCTTTGACACCATTGCGATCTGCTTTGATCGCACAGGGGCTTCCGGATGCTCGCACTGTAAATACCATGACAAATGGAAGCCGTTTGAAGTTTGCAGGAATGGTGATTTGTCGCAGCGTCCCGGCACAGCATCAGGTGTTACCTTTATGACTCTTGAAGATGAAACAGGGTTTGTGAATGTCGTTGTTTGGAAACATGTGTTTGATGCGCATAGTGGGATCGCCAAGACAGCTTCCTTTCTCGGTGTTACAGGGCACTTGCAAGTTCAAGAAAGTGTTGTTCACCTCGTTGCCAATCAACTTGGCGTCCAAAGATCGATAGCAGGAGAGCACAGCTGTCCAGCAGAGACTTCCATTAAACATGCTCACATTGGTTGTGAGTCATCGCAAGACAAGGCAGAGGCGAGGAGCGGTACGCACCACATCCGAAAACGTACTATTGCGTTGACTCACGACCTAGGTGAGCATGTTTTAGTTGGTAAAAGAATAGCCTTACCTGTGTATGCATTGACCAGACAACCCAAAAGCGAAGCTAGTTTTCTGGCCTATTTTCGTGTTTTTTGGGCTTAGAGCCATTCTCGGCCAGTTAGCCGCATGGTTTGCGAAACCTCGTATTCTCAAACACCGCAGTTTGCGTAAACAAAGGGGGGCAATGGTAGGATATAAAATAGTAACTCCGCGGTATCAATTCATTGACCGCAGTCGAGCATCGCTTTACCTTGGATAAGTGGCTCGTTGGTGGCGTCTATTTATCGATAAACTGACTGGTAAGAGCGAGAGCTCAGAGGCTTTTGGTCCGCGCCGTCGGAAGTCAGAGCGATACTCATATAAAACCCAAGTTAGCGCCAAGTGTTCTTCGTGGCCAAAGTTTGTCGAGCTATTTACTGGGAATGTGAGTGCCGGCGGCCTTTTTGTTCCAACCAGTGACCCAGCGCAAATTGGAGAGACGGTAGACATAAGGCTTACGTTGCCCAACGGAGATCCGTTTGAGCTTCGGGGAACGGTTGTCAACATTATTACCAACGAACAAGCTGCACGATTGGGAAAAAACGGCGGTCTTGGGATCAAACTCGACGAGCTTGAGGGGAGCAAAGTCGTCGTTTCGAAGAAATCTTGGCAGCAGCTCGCGCCAGCTTGCCAGTCCCACCCGCTGTAGATGGTTCGCCCAGCAATCCGAAGGTAAAGCGCCCACAAACAGCACCGGGGGGGCCGCAACCGTTATCACCAGCACCGCAAACGGCTCGCGACGGCCACCGCCAAGCGCGGCGTCTAATGTGCCGGTAGTTGGGATCGATCTTGGGACCACGTATACGTCTGTGGCAGCAATAGACGGAAAAAAGGTATCGATTCTCCAGTGGCCCCATGGCTCAAAGTCTTCGCCGTCTGTCGTTTCATTTCCGTCTCCGAATGAGTGTGTTGTTGGTGCGAAAGCGAGGTTGTTGCTTGCATCTGATCCGTCCCATACGGTCAATTCACCAAAACGTTTGCTCGGTCGTCAATATGACGATCATGAAATTCAAGGTTTTATCGGTCAGGCTCCCTATAGGACACTACGCGGGCCCGACGGATCAGTGGTTGTAGATATTTGGGGGAACCAATACGCGATAACTCAGCTGTGCTCGTATCTATTGATTGAAGCTTGCAAGGTCGCCGAGAAACATCTTGGTCAGACAGTCAAGCGCTGTGTGCTTACCATTCCGGTAAGTTTTGACGATAAACGTGCCCAAATACTTCGTCGTGCAGCATCTTTGGCACATCTTGAGGTTGTGAGTTTTATCGATGAACCGAGTGCAGCCGCATTGGCAAACCGCTTTGATCCAAATTTTGGTGGTGTTGTTGGTGTCTATGATTTTGGTGGTGGTACGTTTGATTTTACAGTCGTTGATGTTTCCAAGGGTGACTTTCAAGTATTGGCGACTGCAGGTGATACATGGTTGGGCGGAGATGATTTTGACGTCGTCCTTGCCGAGGCGGCAGCAAATCAGTTTTGGCGAGTTCACAAGGTTGATCTACGCAAGCAGGCGGTAGAGTGGCAAAAACTTGTGTTTGCCTGTGAAAGGGCCAAGCGGGTTTTGTCTGTTGATCCGGAGACATCCATTTTTGTTCCAGAGGTGCTCCGAGGGCCAAATGGAATGATCGATCTAAATATTGCTCTTGATCGTGCCACGTTTGAACATGCTTGTCGGCCAGTAATCGATCGCTCACTGCAAACTTGTGGGCATGCGTTAGAACTTTTAGACATGAGACCTTCGGATCTAACAACTGTATATCTATCCTGTGGAACAACTTACATGCCCACAGTACGCGCAGCTCTCGCCGAATATTTTCAGGTGCCCATTCGCACGGGTGTGCCTCCAGAGCATTCCGTTTGCCTTGGGGCTGCGATTCATGCAGCACAGGTGCAACTGAATGCGGTCCGTACGCTTAACGAGCGGGGCTAACTCATTCTGGTTTGATGACTCATTCTGGTTTGATGACTCATTCTGGTTTGATGACTCATTCTGGTTTGACGACTCTCTCAAACGTGCTGGTTTGTAGCCAGCCGGTGATTCCGTTGGGAAACGTTACCCGGGCCCAGTTGTCGCGTATTTCTTGAATTTGACCATTTGCGCCGGGAGGGACCACAGCTGGAGTCGCCGGCAAAGCGCCAATGCTATCAGCGGAGCGTGGTATGACATTTTCAGATAGAATCACAATGTCATTGGAAGTGTCACGCTCGAGTAGGGCCGAGCTTAGCATTACGATTCCCGCAATCGCCGGTAAGAGAGCGAGGCGACGGAAGAGTCGCTGATGTTTCCCCCATGGCGCCGCCAGCAAGATTGCTAGCGCCAATCCAAGAGCCGCTAACAGATGGCGGAGTGATAATGACAGACGATGATGCCAAAAGAATAGGCTCTCTGTCATTTTGGATGCTTGGTCAAAAACAATCCAGTCTGGTTCTCTGGATTGTAACCACGTCATATTTTTTTGAGCGCGATCATTGCTTCGATCAATGTGAAGCGCACGGCGGTAGGCAAGAACGGCCACCCCAAGTTGCTGTGATTGCAGTGCTGCGTTTCCCCAGTCAGTCAACAGCTCTGGTCGGTCCGGATGCTGCGTTGCAAGCTTCCGGTACATGGCCTCTGCTCGAATAAAGGCCTGCGTGCGTCTATCTCGGTCAGGCAGCGCTTGTGCTTTAGTGTACTCAGCGCGCGCATCATCAATGGTTTGTGGTTGCGCCGCATGTGCTTTTGATACGGTGATTATGCTCAAAAGCAGAACAACAGTCTTAACGGTGACGTTAGTGTCCTTTTTAGGGCTTTTCGTCCACTCCTCAATGAGATTTTTTGCTTCGACTCTAAGAGCTTCTGGTAGAGGTTGCTGCGAAGAATCAGGATTGAAGCCTTCGGTTTCGATCTGGTCAAGAAGTGAGACGCCCACGAGGGATTGTTCGCTGGCCTTTGCGAGTAGGCGGAGGCTAGAGACAAGAATAGGCGCGATATCGCGCGCGGGCTGGGTTCGCGCGGCGGCCAGTACTTCTTTTGCTTTTTTGGCTCGTTGTCGTATCACTCGTGAGTGTCCACGGCGTTTGTGGGTACGGACCTGCCAGGTTCGCAACAGAAAAATAAGCAGCGGTAGCAGGTATATTCCGATCAAAACGGGGCGGAGTTGGCGAACACCAACGACTGTTCCTAAGGTGGTTGTGCTATCACTCAAAGAAAGGTTCACATTTGCCCCAGCGGTAATGATTGGGGTAGCAGGAGTGCGAGCAACCTGCTGGCTATTGCCGCTCGGTGAGGGCTGTGGACTGGTTGGTAGAGATCCGCCTTGAACGGCCAGCGCGATAGGTTGACTATGTTCGGTTTTGTACGTTTGCAGTTTTGGATCAAAGTAGGAAAAGGGTAGCGCTGGGATCTCCCTGGCCTGATTACTTTTAAGTCTGAGAGTAACTCGAAAAAGTTTGCCACGATCGCCGTCTAAAACTTCGCCAGTTTGGCCTTCATCTGAGATCGCAAACAGATGGGGAGGCAGTACCTTCGTTGCATCCAAACGCGGAAGCGAAAGCCCTGCTAGGTCTCCGGCTCCTCTGATGAAGATCTTAAGTTCGACGGGATCTCCTACTTTGACCACGGTACGATCTGCTTGCACGTTGATAGAGAATCCAGAGCCTACTGCGTTTGAAAAACTTGGTGGGCGATCCACCATGGGAAGGGGTTTGATCTCTATGCGCCTGGGCTCCGCAATGGCTTTAAATAGTTGCACTCTCGGAGACGAAAATATACCAAATCGGGATCGTTTTTGTCCCACTTCGAGTTTTGCGACCACCTGAGAGGGCGGCAACTCAATCGTCCCAGCTTGGATGGCACGTACGCGAGTCGAAAACCGGAAGCGACCGAAGGTTTGTCCATTTAGGTTTTGCTCGCTCCGTGTATAGGGCAACTCGAGGGTTCGGCTTCCCGCAGCAAACGGGAGCTTTTTGGCTTTGCTAGGGGGAACTGGAAGTACTTGTATTTGATCTTCGCGATTAAAGATTGGTACAACGAAATGTAACTCGTGAGAGCGAGCCCCGGAGCGCAAGAAGAAATCAATCGATACGGGAAAGGATTCTCCGACCCACAGAGGGCGCTCGGGTAGATTAACCTTAAGTTTCATTTGCTGTGTGCTTGGGATGCTCCGAACGCGCAGGGTTCCGCGCCGGCTGACGGCTGATTTACTCCCTTGGGTAACGGTAATTTCGGGGACCTCGAAAGTCCCCGGGCGTGGCGCTTCGACCTCGTATTGGTAGAAAAATACGACCTTGCGGCTGCGATTGCCAAATAGATTGATGGCCGAGACCTGTGGCGCAACTTGAATCAAAGTAACGCGACATCCCGGAATCGTAAACTCTGAAATGGATGGCTGGGGTTGTTCGTCAAACCCCTCCGCTCTGACAATGAGTCCAAATGGAAGGTTCGCATATTGCACTCGCTGTTCGGGTTGGACCGAAACCGATTGGGCGAAAACGGGGTTCGTTGCGAGAGCTAAAAAGAGTAACAAGAAGAGCAATAGGCAGTTCCATATGAATTTCACTGCTACCAATCCTTTTCTACATCTTGCGATGCACCGCGCTGACGGCGCTGCTGGTCTCGGCGGCGCTCTGCTTCGCGCTCCCGAATGGTTTGCAGGCGGCGCTCTGCTTCGCGCTGGGACATTTTCTCGTCGGACTCTTGCTGTTGTTGCTGTTGCTGCTGATCTTGCTTCTGATCATTTTTCTTCTGCTGGGGAGGTTGCAATATCTGAATCGCATTTGCAATGTGTTCCACGGCTTTTAGTTGATGTGTTAAGATCGGTTCTAGACTATGTGACATTGTCGGGTTCTGCGTTTCCTGAAGGGCGGTATGCGCATTTGTCATTTCGTTCACCGCAGAATGCATTTCTACCGCGGCATCGGCAATATTTTTCGCTTGTTCGGGATTGGCTTCGGTTTGCTCATGCGCGGCGTCAGCTTGCTGGTCCAGGGCTCCCGCGAGCGCCTGGGCAGTCTGGACGTATTTAGACTGGAAATCTACCAAAGGGCCTAGCAGCTTTGCGCGGTTTGTATCATCGGCAGCATGAGCTGTTGCGGTCTTGTCATGAAGCTCGGATTGATTTCGCGCGAGCTCCTTTAGATGCTCGATGATCGAAAAAAATAGTCTGCGTAGCTCGGTGATATGGTCGAGAGCCTCTTGGGTATGTTTGGTTACAGCCGCTTGTGTTCCGCTACCAGAGAGTATTGTTTGTACTTGCTCTGTTGCCGTCATCGCGTTTTGGCGGTGGGTTTCTGCGAGTGCAAAGCGCTGCTTGTGCGCGTCATTACTGGCGGGATCATCTTGCTGCTGCCCCTCACTGCTTGCTTTGGCCTCAATTGTTTGGAGCTCTTCCGTCAATAGCTGTTTCAACCGAGTGAGGCGACCTTGGTTCCGCAGAGAGCCTTGCTGAACGGCCGAGATGATTCTATTTGTTGGAGTTGCACGAGGAGCAGCGGGGTCACCCTCAGCCTGTTTGGGGGCGAGCAACCCAACCATCTGCTGTTGCTCCGCGAAGCAGAGCTCGATCGTTTCGCGAAGTCCACTAAACATTTCTATCGCTAGAGCAAGGCGTTCTAGTGCTTCGCGCTGATTCGCGCCAACGGTCTTGAGCTTTGCTGATTGTAGCCCGAGTCCTGCTTGGCCCATCTTATTGTGAGTCGCTTCGATGTGTGGCAGTGCTTTTCGTGCTGCCTCAAGTAGACGTTGTTGTTTGGGGTCGGTGTTTGCGGATGGCTGCTGGTTGGTAGATCCTGGGTCAGTAGATGGTGGGTCGGTCGACACTGCTGCAGAGAATCGCTCTTTGATTTCTAGCGTCCTCTCTTGGAGTGTTGTTTGACGTTCGGCAAGATGTTCTTTGGTGAGCCAAGGTGGTGGCGGAGCTACTGCTTTCTTTTCTTGATTGGTTCCGAGGCTATTGACTTGCTCGAGGCCTCTGGTATGGGTTGTAAGTACGGCTTGATCGCCAAGGATCCCCTTGAGAACGGCGATTGGATCGAGTAGTTGCTCTCGAGCGCGTGTTAGCTCGGTCAGTGTCGCGTTTGCTCGTTCGTGGCTTTTATCTCCCTGAAGTCTGCGGAGTAGGCGTCTTGCGTCGGCTTGTTCGCGATGGCCACGTTCTAAGTAGAGTTCAAGATTTTTGAGTTGAACGATTCGCACCTTTTCTTGGTCGGTTGTTTCATCTTCGGATCGGCCCTCCAGCAATGCCTTTTCGTTTGCGGATAGGTCGATAATGGTACCAACATCAGCCAGTAGTGTGCGTTGAAACGTCGCTAGACTGGTGAAGTCGCCTTCAAACGCGACGGGTTCAGCTTCGGCACCGGCTTGTTTGACCTTCGCCATAAGCTGTCGGATTTGCCCAAGAAGTGAACGCTGATCGTCTATGACACGGTCGAGCCTGGCCTCTAAGCTATTTTTTCCTTTGTTGAGCTGATCGGCGAGAATTTGTATTCGACGTAGAACGATCTCAAGGTTGAAACGGGCGTCCTCGTCTGTCTCGCGCAATCTGACCGCATCTCTGAACCACGCACTGCTTTGTTGCAAGAGATTCATTGCCTGCTCGGTATCGTCTGTCAGTGTAGCAGCATGCTCTGCATAGGAGACCCCGAGGTTAAAGGCTGCCCGGAACCGAAGCTCAGTGTCGAGCTCAGCCTTGTCACGAGCTTCCAAAAATCCTTTTTCTGCTTGTTCCCAATCACTTTTGTAAAATGCTTCCAACGCTTCATTGAACCTAAGCCGTGATGTCCCGCTCTGGGGAGAGTTGCAGGCAGACAGGTGTATCAAAATGGTGATCGCCAAAACTGTGATCGTAGAAAACAGGAACTTCACAATCTCACTCCTGTCGATTTTAACCAAATTGCGCCAATGAAACAGATCAAACTCGCGAGCACAAACCAATGGTAGTGTTGCGTCGGAATCCGTTGCTGATGAAGTCTTGTTGCATCTCGCATCATGGGTTCCATGCTCCTTGACAGAATAGAGTTTAAATCTGGGGTCGCCGGGATATAGACTCCCTTTGTGGCATCAGCGATTTTTCTCAATGTTTCGCCATCGAGCCGCGAACGCACGACTTGGCCGTTGCGATCGCTAAGAGTCGTCCGAGCACCGGTTTTTGCATCGACAATGATAATCTCGCTCCCTTGTTCGCTTCCGAAGCCGATTGTAACGATTCGAACGCCCTGTTCGAGCGCCGCTTTGGCTGCATCAAGCGGGTAGGAATCATGGTCCTCTCCGTCCGTGATGAGCAACAAGATCTTTGAGTCTTGGCTACTGCCAAAAGCAACTAACGATTTTCGGATCGCGTCGCCAATTTGGGTTCCTCCGCGGGATACGCTCTTGGGGCCAGCTTCTCGCAACTCGACGCGAAATGACTCGTAGTCAGTCGTCAAGGGGGTCAAAATTTGCGCTCCACCGGCGAATGCGACAAGACCAATGCGGTGGCCGGTCAGGTTGGCGATCATCTCCAAGATGGCCGCACGCGCACGGGCGAGTCGATTGGGGGCGGTGTCTTGGGCAAGCATACTCTTAGAGACATCCAATGCCACGATGATGTTTGCGGTTGGGCGCTTGGTTGTAACGGATTCGAGGCTGCCACTTGTGACGGGTCCACGTAAGGCGAGGACACCGGCAATGAGCATTCCCGCGATCAATGCGAGTCGAAACAGCTTACGCTTCAGGCCAGTTCGGATGGCGAGCCGCTTTTGCATGATACTGGAAATAAATTGCCCCAAGTCTCCCTGGGCACGCCGCTCCAGCCAAAACAGCCCGACTACGAGCAAAAGCACAAACCAAAGTAACTGGATAAGCGCGCCACGCTCCCAGCTCAGTTGCGCTAACCAATCCACCTCAGAAGTCCCCCAAAATCGTTACGATCAACATGGTAGCCTCCGGAAGAAGGTGCCCTCGAGAATCCAACCCAAGGTGGCAAAGATGAGCGCGAACCCGACAAGCCACGGGTAGTAGTAGTGATATCGAGTGCGGTGGCCGCGAATCTTGCTTCGCTCGAGTTGGTCGATGGTCTGATAAATATCGTGCAAGCTATCTTTGTCTGTTGCGCGAAAATACCTGCCGCCGGTTTTGTCAGCGATTTGTTGCAGAGTCTCTTCGTCAATTTCGACTCGCATAGAGGTTAATACTGTTTGGTTGGTTCGTTCGTCTACAACTCTTACTGGTGCAAGGCCATCCTTTGTCCCTGCGCCGATTGTGTAGACTTTTGTGCCGGCGGCTTCGGCTAGGCCCGCAGCACCGAGCGGTGTTTCCGTATCTGGACCGTCGACATTGTTCACTCCATCGGTGAGGAGGATGACGATTTTGGATTTCGCCTTGGATCGGCGCAGTCGCTCCACCGCTAGACCCAATGCCTCACCGATTGCCGTAGCGTTTTCTTTGGAGCGGTTTGGAACAATTTTTAGGGTCCGCGCAGTGTCTACGAGGGAGTTGTGATCGAGGGTGAGGGGGGATCTGGCATCTGCAAAACGGGCAAAGCTAATCAGGCCGATGGCATCCTGGTTGCGCCCTGATAGGTCCCCTTTGCCTTGGACAAAATCCGAAAACATGTCGACCACAACATCCAGGCGAGTCTTGTCGTTGTTGGGGTCTAAATCGAGAGCACGCATCGATCCTGATACGTCAACGACCATCATGATCGCGATTCCATCCCCCTTCACACGTTGATTAACCTGTGCGGTTCGGGGGCCGGCTAGGGCAACTGCAAGCAGGATTGTGGTCAAGCTAAACAGCAAGCTGGGAATCCACGCAAGTCGTGTGCGCAAGCTTTCGATGCCGGTGGGCAGTAGTCGTAACGATGAAAATACAACATGTCCTGCATGCTTTTGGCCAAGTACAAATATGGGCACCGCCGCGAGTGCTGCAAGGAGAAACCAGGGCTGCTGGAACTCGATGATGTCCAACCAATTGATCATGGTTGTTGTCCTAGTGGTTGTTGTCCTGATTGGTGTTGTGGCGCAACAGGTGTAGGCCGGGTTTCCTCGACAAATCGTTTAGCGGCGACTAGCGCTGCCTTAGACTCGGCTTCGTCTGGAAAGTATCCAGCGAATTTAACGCGGTCGCAACCAGCAAGAAACGAGGAAAGCAAAGTTCGATGCTCATCACGCAGCTCGGCGGATTGCTTTGCTTCACGCAAGAACTCTTCTGTTGTTAACTCGGGGGCTCTCACACGGTATCGATCTTCCAAGTAGGTGCGAATAATCGCAGAAAGCTCGACGTACCAGGTATCTACCTCGTCCCCCGTTGGCAGGCCTTGGCCTTCCAGCGCCGAGAGCTGTCTCCTTGCAATATCAAAAGCAGATTCGCGGGTACGGGTTTTGGGACGTCGCGAACGGAATAGTGTGTAAAGGCCGATTGCAAATCCGAGGATTCCCAAAATCACCCATGGCAGGAACCTCATAAAGCCAGATCTGCTGCGCTGTGCTTCTAGTCTGCCCCGAACTGGCTTTAGCTGCGTCACATCTTCGCTAGGCAGGACAGAAGATACGGAGATGGCAAGCGGTTCGGTCAGCAATTCTCGGGGAGTCCTCAACCGGTGGGGAGTCCTCGACGTGTGAGAAGAAACGCCGGCATCAGTACCCCGGTTTTTTGCGGGCCGTCGATCGAGAAATTCGATGCGTAGCGGCGGAATCCGCTGGGGTCCGCTAGCGGAGGCTTGCAGGGTATAGATTTGAGACTGCCTAAGGTTTCCATTTTGCGCCGTCGTTTGACGATGGCGATAATCGACAACGATAAAACGACCGAGCGCCTCACCAAAGGGGGGCATTTCAATGTCGACTTTGGGCTCTGCCTCTACTTCCAAAGTCAGTGTCAGTTGATCGCCAATCTTTGGTGCTTTGGGGCGAATTGATACAGTTGCCTTGACCGGGCCGAGTTGGGCCGTGTGAGACAAAACATCTTGCGAATCGGCTGACTCAGGAGATTGGATTGCCGATTGTTTGTCCCCTCCGCAACTGACGAGCATAGTTGCTATCAGTAGGGATTTTGCCCGATTCATAGACGCAATCTCCGTTGCCGCATCCGAAAAAAGGCTAAGAGTGGGTCTACAACGGGTCTAGATGCATCGACTTGCACGATGTCAATGCCCGATGAACGCATCTTGCCAGTGAGCGCCTGGATCCTCGCTTCACTATGGGTCTCGATTGCCTTACGAAACTCAGCCGAGCTTGTATCAACAAGACGGTGACTGCCGGTCTCGGCATCTTGCAGTGTGATCAGACCACCTTTTTCAAATTTGAGTTCACGCTGGTCTGTGACCAACACAGAGACTACGTCGTGCTTTCGATTTGCGCTTCGCAGCGTATCTAAGTAGCCAGTGTCAAGAAAATCAGAAATCAAGAACAAGACAACGCGGCGCGGAACAACGTTGCGGCAAAATTCGATGGCGTGGGCGATGTTGGTGGCCCGATCGGGAGAGGTACGTGTTTGTTTGCGCAAACGACGGAACATGGTCGCGACGCGTTGCGAAAGGTGGATTGGCTTGTGAGCCAAGGGCGGCTTGACAGTATCGTGGGCGAGTACTTCTCGAATCACCCGCAACGTGTGTTTTTGTCCTTTTCTGGGTGGAATATATTTTTCTACGCCCCCATGAAACAATAGTAACCCGACTTTATCATTGTTGTAGTTGGCCGAGAATGCAACGAGAGCTGACAATTCCACCGCTGCCGCGCGTTTCGACCGTTGGTGGGAGCCAAATTCTTGGGATGCGCTGACGTCCACCATCAACAACACTGTCAGTTCGCGCTCTTCAACAAATCGTTTTACGTAAGGCTCACCCATTCGTGCGGTGACATTCCAGTCGATAGTACGGACATCGTCGCCAGGGACGTAAGGCCGGACCTCTTCGAATTCCATGCCTCGGCCTTTGAAAACGGATAGGTATGCGCCAGCTAGGACGTCGGCCACTTGGCGTCCGGTCTGTAGCTGGATACGTTTGACTTGTGCGACGAGTTCGGAGGGGAGCATCACAGTAAATCGAGGGCTAGGGGGTGTCCCGATTATGCCAGTGCCTCCAGATAAGCACATGGAATTGTAGGGAAGGCGCGAGGAGGGAGCATAGCCCTAAGCCAGCTTTAGCTGTCGACATCTTTGAGCCAAAACAGCGACTTAGAGATGTTTTGGTTAGGAGCCCTAAGCCAGCTTTAGCTGTCGACATCTTTGAGCCAAAACAGCGACTTAGAGATGTTTTGGTTAGGAGTTGTTCTACGTGACCGACGAGCAACGCTCCCTGCAGTTTCAGGAGCTTATCTGGTGGTACATTCATGATCGGGACACCCCCTAAGGTACCTCTACATTATCGAGAATGGTCTCGAGAATATCATCAGATGACTTGCCCTCGGCTTCCGCTTCGTAGGTGACTAAGATACGATGGCGCATCACATCATGCGCAATCGATTTGACGTCGTGAGGACTAATATACGTTCGTCCAGCGAGCAGCGCGTGTGCTTTTGCAACCCTGGCAAGGTTGAGCGAGGCGCGTACAGAGGCTCCGTTTTCGATGAGAGTCGCCAGCTGATCAAGTCCAGCAGATTTCGGATCGCGAGTCGCGGATACAAGATCTACAATGTAACGTTTGACCTTGTCATCAATAAACAGTTTGCTGGCGATTTCGCGAGCCGCAAGGATATCATCGGTGGTCATTATAGGCGATGCCGTTGGTACAGCAGCAGACCCCGCCATACGGTCGATAATCTTGACCTCGTCTTCCTTTGTTGGATATCCAACTTTTACCTTGAGCATAAACCGGTCCAGTTGCGCTTCTGGCAATGGGTAGGTCCCCTCTTGTTCTATAGGGTTTTGCGTTGCGAGAACGAGAAAAGGATCTTCCAACGGAAAGGTTTGCTCGCCAAGTGTGACCTGTCTTTCTTGCATTGCTTCGAGTAGGGCCGCTTGGACTTTCGCTGGTGCTCTGTTGATCTCGTCTGCGAGCACAAAGTTTCCAAAGATGGGGCCACGCTTGACTGCGTAGCTTCCCTCCTTGGGATTAAATATCTGTGTGCCGGTAACGTCGCCGGGGAGCATATCGGGAGTGAACTGAATGCGAGAAAAGGTCCCAGAGATTGCATCGGAAAGAGTTCGGACTACTAACGTTTTTGCCAGACCGGGCACACCCTCAAGGAGAACGTGGCCTCCACCAACTAGGCTCAGCAGTAGTCGGTGAAGCATGTCATCCTGACCGACCAGGACCTTCCCGACTTCTGCCTTTAAGGTGGTGAATTTCTCCTGAAATTTGACGATATCGTCGCTTTGTTCGCTCATGATGTTCTCTCGTTCCACTAATTGGAGGGTGTTGTCAACTTCTGCCAGCATTCCCTAACCAACCTGATTCAGGCGAATATTCCCCGTTGTGGTCTATGAACAACAAATAGTTGGAGCATTTTTTAGGGGGGCGAAAGGGTGATAGAGGGTATTCAAGACGTCTGTAATAGGTGAGAGCTAGCACACATTGGGGGTCTCGTTCGCACTACAACTCCACTAAATAAAAAGAATTTTTGCGATCTACGATGCGAAAAATCGGGCAGATATTCGCTACAATCAGTGAAGCGATTTCCGGAGGGAATCCGATTTGAGGGGGGACGCAAACAGTGGAAGTGGGTCAGTGTCATCGCAACCAGATACAGATTTGGCAAAATGCTTATGCTTACCATCAGCGGCGTCTACCCAAGAGCTGGGTCAGGTACTCGCGAAGATGGGGGTTTCGATGATGACTGAGACGCTAACATCGATGGATACGTTGCAGGTATTGTGCAACGAAAATGCCCCGGTGTTTTGCGTCGCCCATGTCGCCAATGCGGTGGATGGACTCAGTTTGTCTACAACTTTACCGATCCGGAGCGTAGTGGCACCACCGCTGCTAGTGGTTGTTGATGGCGAGGTGGATAGTGATACTCGTGAGCGGCTACGGTTAGCGGGGGCTGCGCACGTTTGCCAATATCCGCTGCGAGTCGATCGTGATGCTGCTGCGATCGATGGTTTGCGAAGGTCTCCTTCGTGGTTTCTAACACCAATCCAGCAGATGGGCGTAACCGGTGTTGCCGAGCTGATGGCAACCCATGGCCTGTCTGGAATGATCGGGGTTGCGTGTGAGTGTGTCGCGATGTTTAGTGATCAAGATTGGAAGCGGGAGGGCCCGTTTCGCTGCATTGATAGTAGTCAGCAGGAGTGTGTAGGTTTTTATGGCCGGCTCTACATTCGTGACGGTCAACTTATACACGCTGAGTCGCCGACACATTTTGGCAAACAAGCTGTCGCACAAATGGAACGGGTACAGCGCGGAACGATTCGTGTGCAGGAGATGTTTATTCCACCGGCTCTCCCCAGCGAATTAAGCAATCGAGCCACCCAAAAGAGTAACAGACAAAATGTAAAACCTCCTCCGATTCCAACAAAGGTCGTAGCACGGAGCCGTTCGGAGAAGAGTAGGACAAAAAGCACTAAGCACAGGAAAGTTGAAATACCAACAGTCAAGACAATCACAAGTAAGCCAGAGACAAACACAATAAAACCAGACACAGGCGAGTCCCATGAAGTGAAGGGAGAATCTGGAATACTATCGGGTAGGGGCGAATCGTCGCCGCTGCCAGGCGGTGTTGAGACGGCACGGGTGGCAGATCAGGAAACGAGGGAGACGATGAAAGCAGGAATGAATACACTACTAAACGTTGCACCCAATCTACAGGTTGCGGCCAAATCAGATGGTGGCGGAAACGCCATAGAGGTTGCAGGCGAGGGGGATGGTGAGAGTGTTTGCGCGGTCACCGCAATGTGCTCCAATCCAGTGTTGCGTATCGCCGAGCTTCTTGGGCTTGGAAGCCCCGAGAGTTGGTCCATCGTTACCGAGAAAGTGGCTTTGTATGTCCATCAGGACGGTGACGCGTTTGTCTCGGTGCTAGGAAAGGCCAACAAGAATCCAGATCAAATCCTAAACAAGCTTTCGAAGGCGTATCAAAACGCAGCGACGAAATAGGGGGCCAAGCGAATGGACGCACTACTAGAGCAATTGACAAATGTAAGTGGGGTAACAGGTGCTGCGTTGTTTAACAATACCGGCGCATGCGTGGCCCATAAACTACAGCCCCCTTATGAGCCAATTTTGTTAGTTGAGGCGGTTCAGGAGTTGCGATCAGCCGCGGAAATGTTCACCTATCTAGACGATGCGCCATTCCAAGGGTTTGTTGCACGCTTAGATTCTGGAGTTCTCGTTTCCAGGCAATCTGGCGACTGGATGGTGATGGTTCTGGGCGGTTCTAACCTCAAGACCGCAATGCTCAACGTCGCCTTAAGTGTGGTGACGCTTAAGTTGAAACAAATGGGACCTCCATCCGCTATGGCTTCGGTTACTGCCGGTTCCGCACCGTCGGTATCGATGTCTCTGGGATCCATGGGATCGTCCGGGAGTGGTGGTGCAGCACCCCCGGACGCTGTGGGAACTACAGTGATGCGCGCGCTTTTAAAGGAGTTTTCCAAGCAGCTTGGACCGTTTGCAAAGGTTGTTTTAAAGCAAGAGCTCGGACGGATGGGGTTGTCGGCGCGGACCTGTGGAAGACAACATTATGATGATCTAATCGGGATTTTAGCAAAGAAGATCCCTGAACCGAGTAAGCGAGAGGACTTTATTGTTCAAGTTCGCGAACTGCCCAACAAATAGAACTACGCCTTTCGTTCCCAGTTTCCGTTCTATTCTTTCCTCTGTAGGTCAGCGCGAAAGGGAAGGGCTGAGCAATGGACCAGGCAAGCCGTGTGTCTTCACACACCCCGATATGGAACCGGCCAACACAGCAGAGCAATCGCAGGCAAAGCCACTTGGGCTAGGTGATCGCCTTGGCAATTACGTACTAGAGCGGCAACTCGGAGAAGGATCGCAGGCTGAAGTTTATCTCGCTCGAGATGTTGTGTTGCAACGAGAAGTTGCGATTAAAATCCTGCATCGCGGTAGCGATGACTCGGGGGAACCAAATCTCGAAGGATTGGAGGAAGCCCGGCTCATTGCCTCATTGGAGCATACCCACGTTGTTCGCGTTTACCACGTGGGACGTACTAGTGGTGTTTGGTACATGGCGATGGAGCACGTCGGCGGCAATAGTTTGCGCAAGCTCGTCGGAAGGCGGGGCGTTCTCGAGCCGATCGAAGCATTGCGGTGCATTCGTGCGGCGGCTGACGCTTTGACCTGCGTGCATGGAATTGGGTTACTTCATCGGGATGTTAAACCCCACAACCTCCTCATGACTTACACGGGGGTCGTAAAACTTGTAGACTTTGGGTTGGCAGCATGGGATCCGCACAATCTGGCCGCCGATAAGGGACCAATAGACACCCGTAGAGTGGGGACCCCTGAGTATTTGGCGCCCGAGGTATGGTGCAACAAGGGCGCCACCGTACAGTCTGACATCTATAGTTTAGGGGCCACCTTATACTTCCTATTGGTTGGTAGGGCTCCATTTATCGGCAAGACCATCGAGAGTCAACGCGGCGCGCATCTGGAGAAAGAGCCTCCGATTCCTGAGGAGCTGTCTCCGATCGTTCGTGCCTTGATTTTGCGGTGTATGGCGAAAAAGCCCGCGGACCGCCCGGCGACTGCGCGGGATTTGGTCTCGGATGTAGATCACACCTTGCGCGTGCTTACCGGGGATCGACGTGCGACATCGATTGCTCCGATGTGGACCGATCTCGGCGCCATCAACGAATGTCTGCCTGGACTTCGCCATGAGGACAGAGAAACAGCGAACACAGCCGTATTATCACTGCCTTCGTTTGTCAGTGCGCTCAAGCGTCTTGAAGGCGCGATGTTTGCAAGTCAACCTATCATTCTTTTTCATGGCGAGTGCCAAGTCCTGTCTCGCATTGTTCGTCTCGTACGTGAGCGTAGGAGTAGTGAGTTGTATGTTGTTTCGAGAGTTGTGCTGCTTGCCGATCGCGACTCGCTTACCAATGTCTTGTGCGAGCGTTTTAAAGTAGTTCCATCAAAGACAGCCAAAGCCTTTGACCTAATTGCAAAAAAACTATCGGAAGCCGCTAGCCGAAAGGTCAACATACGCAGCATACTACATGTGTACGTTCCAACCTCGTTACGACCGATAGATTGCAACGCCTTGGCGGAGGTGGTGACTCGGCTGCGTAGCCAGGATATGGTTGCTCTCATTGTTTGTGAGTCGCGAGAGGCAGAAGTATTTTGCCATGAGCTTGATTCTCTCGGTCATGCAAGTCTGATGGCAGAGGTTTCCATGCCAAAGATGTCGGCGCAGGAATTGGAAAAATACGTCGAGACCTGGACTGAGCTATCGACACAGTCTCGCCTACTTTGGACGCCAGATGCACACCGACTATTGCGCCATGCGTATTATGAAGGACGTGCTCCTTTAGATCATCTTGTCCACAACTCGGTGGTACTCACGCTCAATGCTGGCGAGCGTTTGGTCACGACTTGGCAAGTGTGTGGTGCATACACACATCAAAAAGAGATACAATCAATAGACGAGATTACGCCCAACTGGCGAAAGCGGCCGACAACCTGGCCAAACGATGAAACGAGATCAATGTTGGAAGCTCTGCGCGGGAACGCGGATTCCGCAAAGAGTTAACTTTGTAGTTTAACAGCAAACGAAAGAAACGCAGGGGGAGGAAGCAACATGAAAAATTTAGGACTCGCAGCAAAGACCGCAATACCGGGAATTCTGATTGCCGTCGGTGTAACCGTGGCACTCGCAATGCTAATTTTCCAGCAGCAGAAAGACCTCGCTGTTGGACAGGCAAAAAAGACTGCTAGATCAATTAGTCGTCAGGTCATGGCCGATCGCGCGGTGTACACAAGTGAGGTTGTCCAGACAATCAACGGACAGCAACTCCCAGTGGGATTTTCATCAAACTATGCAAAAGAGGATGGGAAGCTTCCACTACCAGCAACCTTTGTTCACAAGACTTCGGAAATGGTCAACCAGGGGGACCAAGCCACTGGGCATACTGTCGACCTCAAAAGTCTATGGAATTTGAATCGAGCTAAGGGTCCAATGGGAGAGTTTGAAAAGTTTGCTCTTCAAAAAGTTGAAAAGAACCCCGACGAGATCGTCGATCAGGTTGAAAACGATCGTTACTACGCTGTTGTCGCCGACATCGCTAACGTAAAGGCTTGTGTTTCGTGTCACAACGAATATGAGAAGAGGCTAGATCGTGGAAAACTGTTTGAGCTCAATGACGTTATGGGTGGATTGGTTATCTCGCTGCCAATGGCACATGAGTTTGCAACGGCTCGTGCCAACGCAACCAAGTTAACCATTGGCCTATTTGCGGCATTTGCGGTTCTGCTGGTATTGCAATGGCTCGTCGTAAACCGTCCATTGGTCAACTCGCTTGGGGAGCTAGAGCGCGCTGCCGAGCGGATCTCCATGGGACAATTGGATGAGCCAATTCGTATGGATCGAAACGACGAGGTCGGTGGTCTTGCAAGGGCCTTTGAGCGGATGCGGTCAAGTCTGGCTGCTGCAATGCAAAACTACGATGATGATGATGATGACCTGTAGGGCAATGTAGGTCCTAACTGCGTGGATTTCCGCGAATGGCGGTCAGCGACGCTGCTGACCGCCATTTTTTTCTGCTGAATTAGCTCCACTGCGGGCGAGCGAACCAAATTGCCTCGATTATTTTGGCAAGTCATCCCGCTATGATAGGTTGGTCTCCATTTTTCATGTCTTTATGTCTTTGGGGGAATCAACCATGTTGAGAACGACGCAATTTCTTACAGCACTTGTTTTTATTGCTTTTACGGCGACCAGTAGTTTCGCAGATGATCCCGAAACGCCAGCACCAGATCCTGGCACAGACTCGGCGCCCGTTGCAGACCCGGCCCCAGTTGAAGAGCCCGCACCTGGTCCATATGAGCAGCCCGCACCCGTACCCGTAGACACTGTCAAGTTGGGTTCGGACATTGAGGTAAAGCCAACAGGGCAGTATCGCGCTCGTCTAGAGGGAAATACCAACAAAGATACTGTGGATGGTCGCAAGCAGGTCAACGTTTCGCATCGAGCACGACTTGGCGTCGCAGCAACGCTCGGTGGCAAACACAAGGCTGTTCTGCAAGTGCAGGATGTCCGTACGTGGGGCGAGGAGACAGATACGCTTAATGACTTTGCTGCGGATGGTCTCGATATGCACCAAGCGTACGTAGACATAAACGAGGGGCCGTTGACTTTTCGGCTGGGACGCCAGGAGATGATTTACGACGGGCAACGCCTCATTGGTGCTGTCGGCTGGACCAATCAGGGACGTTCATTTGATGCGCTGCGGATCATGTGGAAGGGACATGGGGCAAATGCCCATTTGCTGTATTCGAAAGTAAAAGAGGGACCCAGCACCGACATCGATTTGGTCGGCGTTTGGGCTAACTACACAAAGTTGGACGCCGTTAAGCCATCATTTATCTTTCTTCTCGATCGTAACGACGAGCTCGATCGCACCCGGGCGACCACCGGGATCTATGCCAAAGGTGGCGTTAGCGGTATTAAGTACGAGGCTGAGGGATACTTGCAATTTGGTACCCAGGGCAGCCAAGACATCCTAGCCTTTTTGCTCGCTGGTCGCGTTGGGTACGAGGTTCCCGTGTCGATCAAACCGACGATTTGGGTCTGGGCCGAGTATCTCTCTGGCACGAGCTCGGATTCGGCCACTGCCGATATCAAGGCATTTGATACCCTATTTGCGACCAACCATAAATTTTACGGGTTTATGGATTTCTTCCTTGGGATTCCATCTGTCGGCACCGGAACCGGTGGCGCAGGCTTGATCGACCTCGGCGGACGGATCAAGGCATCACCAATGAAGGGGATCACGGCGATGCTCGATTTCCATCATTTTAGGACCGCGCAAGATACAGCCAGCAGCACTGGCGAAACGATGACTCTCGGTAACGAGATCGACTTGACCGCGAAAGCCAAGGTCAACCAATTCTTCTCGCTTGTCGGCGGTGCTGGCATTATGATCCCAAGCGAAGGATTGGGATGCTTGCGTGCCGCAAGCTGCTCAGATCCAGAGAATGACTACTTTGGGTATCTGATGGCGGACGTAAAGTACTAGAAACTGAAATTGCCAAAGACGAAGCGCGCTGTCCAACTCAATGGGCGGCGCGCTTTTTTTGCATCACGGGTCTTCACGTGAGGATGATCGTGGCATGATAAAATGAATCGTTATGGCGTCTTGTCTTTTCCTAGAAGCTGTGCGTGCATTTGACGCGATCCACAATGAAGACCCAAACACTACAGATTTAGGGGACGGAACGACCATAGCTAGTGAGCTTCTCTACACCCGGCGTTTGGTGGCACAACTTGTAGAATTAGAGCCCTCCCCATCTGAGACACTGGCACTTGCAGCAAACTGCCAACACCTCAAGCGCTGGTCGCTGTCTCGCTCAACTTACCCACTCGGCCGGAGCGGCTATAAGGCTTGGCGATCGACCTTGGCTAAACAGCAAGCAGAACTCGCTGGCGAGATCCTTCATCGTGTTGGCTACGCGTCCGATGTGATCGAGCAAGTTAAGAGCCTGGTACAGAAGCGCCACATTCGGACCGGCTCTTCTCCTGTTGAGGACTCCGACGCCCAAACCCTCGAAGATGTCGCGTGCATTGTATTTATCCGCTACTATTTGTCCGATTTTGCAGCAAAGCATGCCCGATCGAAAACGGTGTCGGTCCTGAGCAAGACGTGGGCCAAAATGTCCCCACGGGGTAGGGATGCCGCGTTAGGACTAAATCTGCCAATATCGATTCGAGAGTTGCTCGCCGAGGCTACCGGGGCCAATATTTCCCTGAAAGCTTGAGTAAAAAGCCACGATCTCTCATATTTTTAGTCACTTAGATGTGTCATGGGATGCTTTTTCAGGGCGGAGCGCATCAGAAAACCAGGCTGAATTCAAACTCTCGAAAAATTTTGCTATATAGCCCCCTCAATTTCCAGCCTCCCGGGAATAATCAGTCTGCAAGCCCGGGTTAGGTGCGAGATAAGCCTATGAATGTGATTGAAACTAAAAATGTCACCAAGCGCTACGGAACCTTTACGGCGCTTGATGACCTGAGTCTAAACGTGAAACAGGGCGAGGTCATTGGACTTTTGGGCCCCAACGGGGCTGGCAAAACGACACTGATGAAAGCGCTCGTCGGATACCATCAACCCGATGCTGGCGAGATCAGCATCAAAGGTATCGATGCGATCGGTCATCCAGTTGAAGCGCAGCGCTACATCGGATATTTGCCAGAAAGCGCGCCGCTGTACTCGGATATGGCCGTCCAGGAGTATCTGCAGATGATCGCTTCGCTGAGAGACTGCCCCATTGAGCATCGGCAAGCATGGCTGTCAGATGCAATTTTTTCGACAGGGATCGAAGACTATCTAACCAGGCCCATCCGAGCGCTGTCCAAGGGGTATAGACAGCGGGTAGGGATTGCACAGGCGATTCTCCATCGCCCCGATCTGCTGATTTTGGACGAACCGACTACTGGGCTGGACCCGAACCAAATTGTTGAGATTCGCGAGCTCATTAGTCGGCTTGCCGAGCGTTCGACTGTTGTCTTGTCGACGCACATTCTCTCCGAGGTCGAGATGTCCTGTGAGCGTGTGCTGATACTAATGAACGGGCAGCTGCGGGCCGATGCCTCGGTCGCAGAGCTGCGAGAATCCAACACGGCGTTTGTGTCGATCGCAACCGATGCGGCGCAAGTCCGTGAGTCGCTTCTGCAAATTGAAGGTGCCAATGACGTGGAAAAGCAAGGCAGTGCAGAGGATGGGTACCAGCGTTGGCGTATCTCGAGTTCGGGCACTGCTGACCTGTGCCCGGCAATATTTGATGTCGTTCGTGAGAAAAATTGGCGAATTGCCGAGTTGCGAACTGCATCGCGTACCCTAGAATCCGTGTTCCGAGAGCTCGCCGACACGGGAGCAACCGAGGCCCTTGCCGCCTAGAGGAGCTTAGTCGTGAAACATATTTGGTCCATTGCTTCTAAAGAACTGCGCGGCTATTTTAGTTCGCTTGTCGCGCTCATTTTTATTGCTGTATTTCTAGCGTTTGTCTTGTTTACGTTCTTTTGGGTCGAGAAGTTTTTCGCCCGGGGACTCGCGGATGTCCGCCCGATGTTTTCGTGGTTTCCGCTGCTGCTCATCTTTTTGACCTCGGCACTGACGATGCGCTTGTGGAGCGAAGAGCAGCGGCTCGGAACATTAGAGGTGCTGCTCACCCTACCGATTCCCATCCATCGGCTCGTGCTTGGGAAGTTTCTCGCCGGGCTACTGCTTGTCGCGTGCGCGTTGGCGCTCACATTGGGGGTCCCGATTACCGTTGAAATCATGGGAGATCTCGATTGGGGCCCGGTGATCGGCGGCTATCTGGGCGCCCTTTTGCTTGCAGCCTTATACTTAGCACTTGGGCTATGTATTTCTGCAGCAACCGAGCATCAGATCATCGCCCTTGTCCTGTCGATGGTGAGTTGCGCGTCCTTGTATCTCGTCGGTACAGAGGCTGTCGTCGGAGCTGTCGGAACCCTTGGCCCACTCTTCGAGCGAATTGGCACCGGAAGTCGGTTTGAAAGCATCGCTCGGGGCGTGCTCGACCTTCGCGATATTGTCTACTACGTCAGTTCGACTGTGTTGTTTTTAGTTGTCAATGCTGTGATCTTGGGTGCAAAGCGATGGAGTGCGGGAACGCGTTCGGCCCGTCAGCGCGCCAATTTTATTGGTACAGTTGCCCTTTGCCTCGTCAACGTCATGATGCTCAATTTGTGGTTGAGCCCAGTTGTCAAAGCGCGTTTGGATGTTACCGAAAACAAAGAATATAGTTTGTCCGACGCGACCCGGAATCTCCTCTCTTCGGTGGAAGAACCGCTTCTCATTCGCGCGTATTTGTCTAAGCGTACGCATCCTTTGGTTGCGCCACTCGTCCCGCAGGTAACCGACCTCCTTGAAGAATATGCAATCGTCGGCGGCGACAAGATTCGGATAGAGATCGTCGACCCCAAAGACGATGAAAAATTGGAGGAAGAGGCGGCGGAGCAATTTGGGATTACCAGTGTCCCGTTTCAGTTTGAAGAGAGACGAGATACCGCATGGGTGAACTCGTTTTTCTCCATTTTGATCAAATATGGCGATCAGCACGAGGTTTTGTCAATCGATGGGCTTCTGGAGATCACGCCCCGAGATGTTGGCAATGTAGAGGTCAAGCTACGCAACCTAGAGTACGATGTAACAAGTACGATCAAGAAAGTTGTCTTTGGATTCCAAAGCATCGACCGGGTATTTGCCACACTTCCCGAGAAGGCCGAGTTGACGGCGTATCTGACGCCAGAGATGCTGCCAGAAAACCTCAAAAAGGTTCCCGATCGTTTCGAAACTGTTGCTAAGGAGCTAGAAAAACAATCCGCAGGAAAGTTTTCGTTTCAGATTGTCACACCAAGCACCGAGCAGGAGCGTAAGGAACTATATCAACGCTACGGATTTAGGCCGTTTCCCGTGGCGTTATTCTCCCGTGAGGGATTCTATCTCCACTTTTTGTTAAAGGTAGGCGACCGACTGGAGCGAGTAGTGCCAGCAGAAGGGATGACCGAGGCCGATATCCGCGATGCGATCAATGAGTCCTTGCGACGGGCAGCTCCCGGCTATCTCAAGACCATTGGTATCGTCGCGCCCAAGCCCGCCAGCATGCCGCCGCAGATGCCCGGGCAGCGCCCGCAGCAAATGCCAGCGTCACAAAACTTTGAAACCCTAAAGCGCAGTCTTCAAGCGACATATACGGTGAAGGATGTCGATTTGTCATCAAGCGTCGACCCGGATGTCGATGTGCTCTTGGTCGCAGGCCCGGAGAATCTGGGCGAAGACGAGCGGCGATCGTTTGACCAGTTTGTCATGCGTGGAGGCAATACGATTGTGCTCGCGGGCCGGCGCCGGTTGGTCTTAGAGCGCGGGCTTGGCGTCGCCTCGGTGACAACGGGCCTCGAGTCAGTTTTGCGAACCTACGGCATCGAGTTGTCGGACAAGATGGTCCTGGACGAGCAAAGCGAGAGCTTGGGCGTGCCGCAGCAAGTTCGAGTCGGTGGTCGCATGATGCAAAAGGTGACTCGCGTTCCCTATCCATTTTTTGTTCACGTCAAAAAAGACGGTATGCCATCGGAGTCCATCGTTACCCAGGGGATTCCGTCTATGGTTATGCAGTTTGCGTCTCCGATTCTCGCGGCGGGGGACAAATCCGATACCAAGAAACAATCAGAGAAAGACAAGAAAGACGAAGCTAGCAAGGAAGCTGCGGACAAAACATCAGGCAAAACATCAGAGCAGGGAAACCGCCGCGAGGTGTTGGTTCGCTCGACCGGAGATGCTTGGCTCCAGGCGGGAACAGATATTGGCCTAAAAGGTGCGGGATTTGCCAAACCTGCTGGGTTGAGTGCAGAGGAGCAAGGAGCGTTTGATCTTGCTGTTGCTGTCGTCGGAACATTTGATAGCCATTTTCGCACTGATGACAGCAACAAAGAACCGGATGCCAAGAAGGCACCGGACGCAAAAGAAAAAGACGAAAAGAAACCCGCTGAAGCTCCCAAACGCATCTTGGAGCGGTCCCCGGCAAATACCCGTCTTGTGATCGTTGGTTCCTCGGCATTTGTTTCAGACGAAGGGGTCCGGTTGGCCCAATTTGCTGGATCCCAACGGATCCAGGGGAATATGCGTCTCATACAAAACTTAGTAGACTGGGCGCTTGTCGACGTCGATTTGCTGTCCATACGCAGTCGTGGAAACTTTACCCGTTTGCTCGAGGTTGACTCCGATGCCGAGGGAACCTGGGAGCTCATCAATTATCTAATAGCCGTGATTAGTCTGCTGATCGTCGGAGGAATCAGCTTTGTACGGCGGCGCACATTGACACCGATGGAGCTTGTTCGAGTCTCAGACACACAAGCCAAGTCGGCGGAGGTAAACTCATGAGCCGCATCAATCAAATATTAATTGCCGCATTTGTCGTTCAGATTGGTTTGTTTTTTCTTGTTGGCTCGTCCAAAGACGAGCGAGCGATCAGTAAGGCGGAGGCGCTTTTGCCGGCATTTGATGCCGCGAAAGTGACGAAGATCGCGATATTTGGAAATAGTAAGGCAACATCGGAATTGACCTTTCGCCGACGTGGCGACGGATGGATTGTTGCCAGCCACTCGGACTATCCAGTCAAAGAATCCAAGCTCAAGCCGGTGATTGGCGCGCTGGCGACAATCGCTTCCCGTGGCGCGACGACCACTTCTAAAGACCACCACAAGAAATTCAAAGTCGCCGATGACGATTTTGAGGCTAAACTTATTATCTCGCAGGATGGTCAGAGCGACGTGATTCTTTACGTTGGGTCCTCGCTTGGCTTTCGTCGGTCGTATGTGCGGCTCGATAAGCAAGACGAGGTACATAGTGTCTCTGGACTCGCCAACGTTTCGACGACCTTCAAGGATTGGGTAGACACGAGCTTGCTGAACATCAACAAGACCGAGGCGTCTCAAATCCGAGTCGAGAACAAGAGCGGGATTTTCGACTTTGCCCAGGCGAGTGGAAGCTGGGCGCTCAAATCGGCGCCCGGTTGCGATCAATACCGCAAAAACGGACTCGAGTGCCGTGGATAGTGCCATTGGTGCGGCTTTGAAAATCGATCTCAGCGATGTCGTTGGGGCAGAGGCAAAGCCAGAGCACGGGTTTGAGTCGCCGACGGTACGGGTTACAGTAACCAAAGAAAAGCCCGCGCCGACGCCGCCACCTGGTGGCGCAGCCGATGCCGGCCCGACAGCACCGCCCGAGACGACCAGCGAGAGCACCATCATTGAGGTGGGAGCCGCGATCGGAAGTGACTACTACGTTCGCGTACTGGGCGAGAAATATGTCGTTCGGGTGCCGAAGTCTGGGATTGGTAAACTTGTTGACTTGACCGCGCAGGGCTTGCTTAAAAAGGACGATAAGAAGAAGTAGGTCTTCCTTCTGACACCTCGTTAGGTTTTTATATCTCGTAGGTCTTTTTCTCTAGAATAAGAGGTTTTGTGACCGGTGTGGTCCCGCGGGTGGGAACGACGCCGTGCTCAAACATGCGCGCGCAAGTTCGTTGGGGAGCAGACCACGCAGGGGGCCCAGGTAACGCGGTATTCTGGGGTGTGCGCTGCGAACTGCGCGCAGCGTCATTCCCACCCGCGGGACCTTTATCTAGGGAAC
>CBDCWZ010000053.1:0-125099 GCA_965223575.1 Kofleriaceae bacterium | reverse complement strand
GCAATATCGCAAACACGTCCAACTGAACCACTTGGTCTCTGCAGGCAAGCAGCAAATCTGCTCGGGCATCAAAGGACAAGAGTACGTGGTGTACGACCAAAATGGCGGCGACATTACCATCGATCTATCGGATGCAGCCGATACTGACACCTTCCAAGCCTACTGGTTTGACCCCAAAGGTAACGGCCAAACCGATCTTCTCTTCGCAAAGGCTGTCAAGGGTGGTGCCAAGCGGACATTCGACGACGACCCCAACATTGAAAATGACACAGTTCTACTATTGCAGAAGAAATAATCGTACAAACAGTTTTCGACGGCTTGTCATTGCCGGGACGATGGCAGCGTTTTGTGCATGGGCTTCTGCAGCGCAGGCCTGGGCGCCGGCGGGATACACGACAACGCCGCCTCGCTCTGGATTTATGCTGGGCATATCACTGGGGGTTGGCCAACTCATAGCGACCGATTGTGACGCTTGCCGGTTTCGCACTGCGCTTGCGTGGAACCTAACTGCCGGTGCATCTATCAACCCTTGGGTCGCCGTGATGGTTGACGGCCTGGTGTTGGCCCCCAACAGCGACTCTCTCGCCAACGTTACGACGGTCGCGGCACAAGTGTGGGTGACCCCCCAGATATGGCTAAAAGGCGGAGCCGGGATCGCGATCGCTCGCCGTGATGACATTCACACGGGATTCGCCATGATCGGGACTGTGGGATACGAGTTCTTTCCCGAGACGAAGAACCCAGAAGAACCGATCGGAACCGGTTTGGATCTCCAACTACGCTTCTCTCAAGGCATATTCGATGGCTTTCGGATGAGTCATCTCGCCCTGATGGTCGGAGTCACATTTTACTAGAAAGCATGTGGGCTTTAGATTTGGGACAAACATGGGAATTCCGGCAGTTACAATAACAACGGACCTTATCGGGCGCCCGAGAAACTCCTCACGTTCGCTGCCGACTCAAGCGTAAACGCCTTATATTTTGCGCGGTTTTACTTGTCGCCAATGTTTTTAGTTGCTTCACCAAGATAAGCAGATACAGTTTCCTGCATGAATCGTGTTGTGTCCCGTAGCGCTTTTGGGAGAGCCTATTCGTTGGTCTGCTTTCTTTCGTTGGCAACAATCTGCTTTCTGCCGTCCTGCTCCGAGCAAGAGAATGTTGTTGCTGCCAAACCTACGATCAATCTATCGCAACAAACGTCTTTGACGCCCCATGAATCAATTTCTTTTCAAATAGAAACGGAACACCTGACAGCTCTCTATTTTACGCTGGACAATAGCGAGCCGCAGATTCCAGCCGATGGTATTTCTACTAAAGAATACACCAAGCCCTTTCGCCTTTCAGACGAAATTGGTCGTTCGCTTAGCGATGGAGAAACCATTACGATCAAGGTGACAGCACTATATGATGACAATCAGCAGACTACCAACAGCTGGAGCTTTAAAGTCTCTTTGAGTGACAGTGGCAACGACGACAGTGGCAACGACGACAATGGCAACGACAATGACGACAACGACAATGACGACAACGACAATGACAATGACAATGACAGCGACGACAGTGGCAACGACGACAATGACAACAATGACAACGACGACGAAAAACTTGCGATCAACAATCTAAAGATTGTTCACTCGGAAGAAACTTGGGGAGATGTTGCAATCTCCTTCGATCGACCCGAACAGCAAAATCTCGAGGTGTGCATTCGAAATTTTGGTACTGTGAACGACTGTGATGGCGCGTCATCGATTGGCACTTGGCAGCCTCTCCCCAAGCAGTTTCCACTCATGCACTCGCTATCGATTGGTTCCCCAGGACCAAAAAAGGTTTCTGTGTGGATAAAAAATCAATCTGACAGCACAGCCGGCACGAGTGAGACGATTCGTCTTACACCCGCAGTGATGTCCTTTGGGCCGACGTCGGTGCCATCTCCCCATGGAGATGTAGACGTAGATATATCTATTCAAGTCCGTCCAAAACTTCCATTTCCGTTGTCATTTAGGATCCGCGCGGTGGAGTCCGATGCCGAGGAGGGGACTAGCTTTATCATTCCAAAAGACGCGATTACGTTGGAACCAAACCAGGACACAATGACCATTCCGATACAGGTTAGAAGCTTTCCTAAGCCAGGAACTTCTGAGGTCGTTCGACTCCGTATTTCAAACACTGGGAGTCGCGTGGTCTATGACAACAACATACTAGAATATCCTCCGAGCAATGCGCCAGCGGTTCCTACTGCGATTGCGCCATTAAAAGCCACTATCGGGCCACAGGACGCGTTCTCAATCGATGTCAAAACAGATAAACCCATTTCTGTGTCTTATTGGTTGATATATGATGAGCCGCCTAGAGGGGAAACGATTCGGCCTGGCTGGAATGAACAATATAAAGGTGAACCGATTCTGTTCACCAAAGCGATCAAAAGACCTTTGATAAATGGCGAGTCAATTACCATCGTAGCGTTCATTGGCATAGAGGGATTGCTGACGTCCTCGTTACAGCAAACGTATACAGTCGTTGTTCCGTAATTTCCCTTTACTCTGGGGGAACGGGGAATAAAGCAATACGGCCGCCGGCACTGCAATATCGCAAACACTGGATTTATGCTGGGTATGTCACCGGGGGTTGGCCAACGAAAGCCCAAGCAGTAGATTTTTCATTGGTCGATTGTTGGCACGTCAGATAGGCGGACCGTAAATATTCATCCATTCAAAAGTTAACATAATATCTATTATGCGACGTCATGCAGGATATCCGGACTGGCACTGAGTTGGCACAATTTACTCCTAATCTTGTTTCAGTTGCGCCGCTAAGCGCTGAATCTCATCGTTAGAGAGTCCACTTTCGGCCTCAATCGTCACCGATGCTTGTTTTCCCGTGGTCAATTCGGTGGCGGATACGGCGAGGATTCCGTCGGCGTCCATCGAAAACGCGACTTCGACGCGTACTTTGCCGGCCTTCGCTGCGGGCAGATTTCCGAGGACGAATCGTCCGAGTCGGCGGTTGTCTGCGGCGAGTTCGTTGGGGCCCTGATAGACCTCGATCGCGACGAAGTCCTGGTTGTCTTCGGTCGTCGCAAACACTTTGCGCTCTTCGGTTGGGATCGTGGTTTGTTCGGGGATGATCACTGACATTCGTCCTTGGGTAACGCGTACCCCCAAGGAATGCGGTGTCACGTCGAGCAGAATGACTTCTTGTAATTCGCCGCCCATGATTCCGCTTTGCGTCGCCGCGCCCATTGCGACGATTTCGTCAGGGTTCACGTTTTTTGAGGCTTCTTTGCCAAAGATCTCAACGACCTTTTTTTGGACTGCGGGAATCCGCGTCATTCCCCCGACCAATAGCACTTGATCGATGTCTTTTGCTTTGCATCTCGCTTGCTCCAGTGCTTGCAAACATGGCCCCTCCAGTCCATCGAGTAGGTCTTTGCACATCCCTTCAAATTCTCCGCGACTGATTTCTCTTTGGAGATGAACCGGACCAGATGGCCCCGCGGCTAAAAACGGCAAGTTAATGTCCGTAGTCATCGAGGCGGATAGTTCAATCTTAGCCCGTTCGGCGGCTTCTTTGAGGCGCTGCAGGGCAACTGCATCTCCGCGCAAGTCGATCCCTTCTTTCTCCTGAAACTCCCCGACCAAAAGCTCGCTGATCTTGTGATCGAAGTCGTCGCCGCCCAGGCTCGTATCGCCGTTGGTGGCGAGCACTTCAAATACTCCCGATTCGATCGCAAGAATCGAAATATCAAAGGTCCCACCCCCCAAGTCAAATACCGCTAGGCGCTGGTCTTCCTGTTTTTGTGCCCCATATGCGAGCGCTGCAGCGGTTGGTTCATTCAAAATCGCGCGCACTGATAAACCGGCAATGGTCCCGGCATCTTTCGTTGCTTGACGCTGAATATCATCAAAGTAGGCGGGGACGGTAATGATTGCCTCGTCGATCTCTTCGCCTAAATAGTCCTCGGCAACACGTCGCATCTTGGCGACAATTTTTGCGGAGATCTCCTGTGGAGAATGCTGCCCGCTGCCAACTTGGATCCACGCATCCCCGTTCTTCGCCTCGCATAACGAATACGGCAAGGTGATTGCTGCCGCCCGAATTTCCGCAGACGAATACTTGCGACCAATGAGGCGTTTTACGCCAAACACGGTTCGGGTCGGGTTTGTTACCATTTGCCGCTTGGATGCGACGCCGACGACGGCTTCTCCCTCTTCAGTCCAAGACACCATAGACGGTGTCGTTCGCCCCCCTTCTTGGTTGTGAATCACACTGGGTTCGTCCCCCTCCAATACTGCTACGCAGGAGTTTGTCGTACCTAAATCGATGCCAATCAATCTGCCCATAGTTTTTTGTTCCCTGCGCTATTTTCCGAACAATTTCCCAAACAGGCCGCGCTGACCCGCTGCCTCACTTCCGATCTCCTTCAAAGCGCTATGGGCAAGGCGAAACTCTGTGTCGAGGCCAATGGCTCTTTGATATTCGGCTTTGGCTCTGTCAATATCCTTTATTGCCGCATACTCTCGCCCTCGAGCATAGTGCATATATACTCGGTACTTTTTTTCAGAAGGACAGCTTGCCGCAAGTTGATGAAACTCTTCACGTGCCTCGGAATAATTGCCTCGCATCACCTTTGAAACGGCGATTTCAAATTGCTTTTCTCTGTCAGAATGACGTCCAGACATCTCGCTAATCATCGATGAAGGACTTGGATGGCGCGTTGCTGCCTTGCGCATCGCTTGCTTCGCGCGCGCTACTACGCCCTTTGGCTTCACAGACTTTGTTCCTGTCGATTTCGGTGTTTGGGACGACTTCGTGCGACTTGGTGGTGTTTGGGCCGAAGGAGTTGCCCCTTCCTGCGCATCCGGTTTTGCAGATTTTCCCTCTGATTCCTCCAGTGCTTGTTCGTACCCCTTCTTGATACAAACAAAAAGTCGGTTTGCAAGCTCACGGATTTTTGGATCGCGACGTGCAAAGCGGTTGGGATGAAAGGTTTTTGTCGCATTGAGAAAAGCAACTCGCAATCGCTTTTGGCTCGCTCCTGATTCCAGTCCCAAAATCTCAAAGCCATTCTGCTTTTCCGCCTTCGTGAGTGCATGCTCCAGCTGCGCGTACACTTCACCGTCACTTCCCCGCGTCCAGGCTTTTGCCGATGTCCACTTCACAGTATCCCTATTAATAGTACACTTGCATTTGGCAGCGTGGCAACGCAGGCAGGGTATCCGCGACGGCTAGCACCTTTAGAGTTTGGTTCTACTTTGTGCGAACAGATCCTACTTCCGGTCACGCACGTGGAGTTTGTATCGCGTTTGCGTTACGATGTGCGTGTGTTGCGAATTGCCTGCTGCTTGCTCTTGTCACTCGCTGTGCCTGGATGTGGGGCACAAAACCACCGCACAACGACCTTGTCCCACTCGACATGCAAAAGCACTCAGTATTGGGACGGAGACACGTGCCAGCCTCGAGATCAAAACGTCGCCATTCTTGAGACAGGAGCGACTGCTCTCGCTGCATTTCGCGTCGAGGAAGCCCTAAAACATCTCAAGCGTGCAAAGCAAAAGGGCCCCTATAGTCACGCGGCCCACATCCGACTCTACGAACAGCTTGGGATCGCCCACTCCTATCTTGGCAATGAATCCGAAGCGCTCAGCGCGTTTGACATGTTGCTCAGCCTCGCGCCCCAACACTTGCTTAGTTACACGCTATCCCCGAAAGTTACCTTTTTGTTTGAGCGTGCACGCAAGCAAAAGCGGCGCCTTCCTGCTCTCCAGTTGAATTGGCCCAGAAACCTGGATGTCACAAAACCCGTGCCGGTCGAAATAGAAGTCATCGAAGACCCCAAAAGATTTCTGAATACCGCCGAAATCCACGTTCGCCGCAAAGGAGCCTCCACCTTCAATCGCGTTGAGGTCCGACTGTCCAAACCGGGTAACTACCAGCGCGTCTCTCTCCCTCCCCCCAAAACGGCCCAGCCAGAAACACTACAAGTTTATGTAACCGCCTCAGACAAAACAGGAAACCAAGTCCTCAGCTGGGCGAGCAAAGAAACCCCACGAGAGCTCTCCCTCGGATATACCCCACCCCAAAAGTGGTACAAAAAATGGTGGGTGTGGGCGGCAGTCGGCAGCGCCGTCGCCGCCAGCACCGGCGCCATCGTATACGGCGCCACCCGCGAACCCTCCACCACCGTCGGCGGAACCATCGACATCCTCCGATAGACTTCCTCCTTCCCTTGCCCTCACAATCACTAGGTACTTGTCTTCCACGAGCACCAACTGTGCAGTCTCCTACGTTCGCGGCGAAAAGCGCCGAAGCGAGTGCGGTCTGGGCGAGTCCGCAGCGCACCACCAATCGACACATAACTCTAACCCCACGCGTATTCTGCACTCACTCCCCATGCGCGAGGATTTTCCGAGCCCAGACCGCACCCGCTTCGACGCGCACACCGTTCTTACTCAGCACACTCTCCAAAAAAAAGGGGGCGCCCGAACCAATCAGGCGCCCCAAAAGATACTGCCGACGACTCAAAAATCTAGTCCATCGCTGGCTCCACCGCTATATCACAAGACGTCTCCGCCCAAAGCCCGCGATAAATCCCACCAATGCGCGGCCCCGGCACTGTCTCGCGATACGCACCACCAGCGCGACCATACTCTCCATCGCGAGTCCGCCAAACACCGCGAAACCGATTGTTCCCATAATGTCCGGCAATAATTCCGCGAGAGCGCCCTTCCTTCTCTATCACTTTCGCAAAAAATACTCTGTCCCCATCGCGCTTTACACCGTAGATTCCCTTCATAAAGCCGACAGTTCGGCCGTGCTCATTGGTCACGCGGCCGCGCAACACACCAAAACGCTCACCAACCTTATGCCAGCGCCCAGTCAAAAACCCATAGTCACACACGTCAACCGGACGACGCATCGCAATCGCCCGGATTCGATTGTTTGCATCGTCTACAACATAGTCATGCGGCTCCGCGACCAAATCCTCGATCGCAATCGAGTGGACAAGCCCCTCCCCTGTTCGGTATGCGATAACCAACGGTTCATCAGCGCCTGGGGTTGGATCCAAAACCGTCAAGCGAAGCCCATCGCTATGCGGGAGCGTCCGTGACTCAAACGAAACTTTCTGTCTGTCGACGCGGGGAAGGACTCGATCCGAAGCCTCAAACGCGACCCGACTTCGAACCACCATGGCACCACGGTTTACCGATAACGTTCCGCTCCAATCGCGACCGACCTCATTGTCTCGATTGCCTGGCATCTGCCCCCAGCGAATCGCGACGTGATACACTGCGACTCCCGATACCTCTTCGACATCCGTGATCTCGGTCGTACCATCCAGTTCGTCTTCATGCTCGTCTTCCTCGTCAATAAGATTTGCGTCCTCAAAGTCATCGGCGATGCCAAATAGGGTAGCTTCATCGTCCATATCTAGACCCCCATTTTCCTTCTCGATTTGGGCACCAATCTCTGTCGTATCGGTGTTTTCTGCACATCCGGCAAACCCGACACACAAGGCCATTACTGCGTTTCCGATTACCAAACTGGATATTCTAGCTTTCATTGTTCTCTCCGTACTGCTGGGTTAAATGCTTCGATGTCTCCGGTAAGAGCAAGAGCCTTGCCAACTTGCACTCGGTCAAAATTGTTGTATCGTTTTGTGTACTTGCCGCGTTGCCAATCCCATAGCGAAGTTTTCCGGCGGTACCTTCAGATCCTATCTGTGTGCGAAACCAAGGCGTCAACTGGGACATTGAGGTACCAGCGCTGGCTCGCTTGGCGAGTTGGGGCCAGCTTCAGGGATGGGGGGGATTTTTGATCGAAGTTGTCCGCAGCGTGTTCCACCTATTACGGACCCCGGCCAGGGTTTGGCGTGTTGCTCTTTTGTATTTGGTGCTCTGCGCAGCGGTCACAGCGGGATTTCTTGTAGTCATAACACTTTACCGAGAGCCGCTGCGTGAGACGGTTTTCGCCTATGTATTGCCGGCCAGCTGGGTAGATGTCGGCGCCTTGGTGATCGACTACACTCTCGCCAAACAACAGATGCACGTCATTGTCAACGCGATCCTGGGCGCTTCATTGATGCTTATCTCGCTAACCCTGTTCCCGGTCAAAGAGTTGGTTTCCATCCGTGCAGAGCAAGCCGATGCACTGATTTCCGATCCGATCTCCGAGTTTCCGCTGACCAAACAAGCTTGGCAGGAGGTTAAGCTATTCTTGCTATTCATAACCGCCCAAGGTTTGATTTTTTGGATCGGCTATCATCCGAATCCATGGCAACGAGCAATTGCGACCATTGCTAGTTATCTGCTTTTGTTTTTTACTTTTGCTGTCGACTTTATTGCACCTCTGTTCCAACGTCATCAGGGGCATTATTCACAAATCCTCAAACTCCTCGTCCGACATCCGATTCGATCTCTCAGTTTTGGCGCATGTTTTGCGCTTCCCGGCGTCCTCGCAGGCAATCTGCTTGCCAGGACTTCGCTCGCCGGCGGCGATTCTTGGATCGTCATGCTGTGGATCTCTCTGGCGGCCAATGTCATAGCAATCTGCTGCGCAACCATCTCGGGAACCTGGCTAGCTGCGAGGTTGTACGCGCCATTTCGTGACACTCCACGGTCGCGAACCATCACTCGGGTGTTTGCCATTGGAATCACAGGGGCGCTTTTTGCCACAAACCTGTACCTATTCGGTGCGGTTTTGCTTTCACTGCATCATAAAAGTCAAATCCTTAAGTGCGAATACGATGTTGATTTTGCCAGCATAGGATTGGATCGACCAAAGCTTTCCAGTCTTGTCTCTGGAACCCCCGAGATTGGTGTTCACTTCTCCGTTACGATTACCAACCCGACCTCATTCGATGTCCATATTGAGGACAATCGCATCGACGTGACGCACAATAGTACCTTGCTGGGAACCGCCGCACTGCCGCGACTCAAAATCGCCGCCGGCGAGACCAAAACGCAGCGGGTTGAATTCTCTGCCCAAGCCAATCTAGCCAGCCTCAAAAATATTCGCCAAATGCTCTCCAAAAAAGGCTGGCGTATTACCCTTTATGTCCAAGTCGCTCCTGGATTTGAGCTGCCGATCTCTATTTGCTGGTTACAGAGGTGTGACGAGCATAGGAAAACCGCACCAAAAAGGCCGTTTGGGCAATACCCAAACGGCCTTTGCAATTTTATTCGAGTTGTTACTGTTCTATTTTTGACCGCCTACTTTTTGACCGCCAAAGTGGTCTGGAACTTCACAAGCATCTCGTCGGCAACCCCATCGCCTTCGGTTTTGCCGATTTTTAGCTCAGACCGCTTAATTTTGTGTTCACCCGTGATTCGCAAAGTTTTGTCTTCGTTTTTGACCGCGGTGAACTTAACCGGCCATGAAACGTTCTCGCCGTGGGCGGACACGTCGACTTTCGCAATGTATCCGTCGCCGTCTTTCTTTACATCTGATATTTTGAGCACCGCCTTGGCGAATTTCCCGGCGTCGAGGTAGTCGGCGGATTTAAGATGCGTATCACGCTTACCGTTGCCACTGGATAAACTTGCAATATCGATCTCAATCTCTGCGGTGCCACCGACGACTTTGTCAGGGTCAAAATCAGCCTTCACGACTGTCAATTTTTCAAAGCTTACCTTGACGGGGTCTCCGGGCTTTGCCGGTTGATGATTGGCTTCAACATAAAAGTAATCAGCTGTGGGATCCGCAGCAGTCCCAGCATCCTTTTGTTGGGGCTCGGGTTTGGCCGGCTCTGGAGGCTCAGGAGCGGGGTCTGCGGGCGGTGGCTTTTGGGCCATCGACTCTACTTTTGCAATTTGCTCGTCTGCATCCTTTTTGGAGCAGCTGGCTACTGCCAGTACAAGTCCTACGCAACCAATCCAGCTTGTCAGTTTCAAACTACAGTGAGATTTCATGATTGTCCTCGCGTTAGTCGTTAACAAAAATCACGGTACATTGGATCGGGACCTCATTTTTGGAGAACGTTCCATCGTTTCCAATTGGTGTTTGATCGATCCGGATCGTGAAGCTTGCGTTTACAACAAACGCGGCTGCATCGGCAAGCCCCCCAAGCCGTTGACGTCCATCAGCGTCAAGAACTCGTAACGCCCCGGTTACATTTACTGCTTGTGTGGTTCCCATCAGGATGACGTTTCCCCTTGCCGAGAACACAAGACCACCCAAACGCCGTTTTCCGACACCTGTGATTTTTCCAAGCTCGAACCGAATCCGGGGATACCTTTCGACTTTGAGTTCCTCTCGTGCGTGCTTCGAACGCAAAGCGATCCCGGTATCCACAGACGCTGCGGCAAATTCAACGTGTACGGACATCGGGTGTCCCAGATCCCCGGGATCACCCAACCACTCACCAGAAACACCGGAAAACCGCGCCTCGAATTGTTCGCCTCCTGCCTCCAAACGGGCGGTCGCGCTCGCTGCAGTGTGCGCTGCTGTTTGGTATCGACCTTTCGGAATTCCGCTCAAATGAGCATGAATACCGACCGGGATTGGCTCGGTGGTTCCGGCGGGCAGATCGTGACGGCTGTCTGCGGGCGGCAATCCTGTGACAAATGCCAGAATAGGGACACCTAAGGAGGCGATCGCGCAGATCCACAAAATCCCACGCAACCCCGTCGCTCGCATCTCGTTGTCCCTCTCACGCCGGCGAACGAACCAAACTCCAAAGGCGAGGCAGACCAGTAGGCACAGAACAGCCACAATACTATCTAAGCCCAACCATATCGGCCCATCCAGTACAACACGCCACCCCAGGTCGGGATCTTGAAGGTAGTATCGTTTACGAAGAGCAGAGTATATATTTTGCGTGCCCTGCAGAAACCAACGGGCCCCCATCGCAACAAATGCAATAGCAGGGAGTCCAAACAATAACTTAGGGGACCACGGGCGAATCAAAACAGTAGTTTCCTGCCAACGATGAGCCAAGATTTTAGCAGATCTCCATGACACATGTGGGTTCAAGTAGAAGCACCAAGCAGAATGTAGGCAGATCAAAATCCAACCGGATTGGTACATACCTTACGGAAGTTGCCGGGCACTCCCCTGTACCCTTAATGGTGGAGCGGTAATGCCGCTTAACATTTCATGGCAGCTTTTTTCTCAACCGGTATGTTTGCGGCGATCCAGGACGATTGCGAGCCCCTTGGTCCAGATGGGAGCAAGGGCATCATCTACGACCCCAACGTCAACTATCACAGCCAGATCAAACGTCTCGAGTCAAACTTTGAAAGTGCACTCCAGCATATGGAGATGTTTTACCAGCCGATCATTCGAGCCACAGACTTAAGTCATTACGGGTATGAGGCGTTACTTCGCTCGAACGAACCAACGTTGCCTGATCCCAATACCGTATTGGATGCGGCGGAGCAACTCAACCGACTTCCCCAACTCGGTCGCACAATTCGCAATGAGGTTGCTCGTGAGTTCGTATCTCGCGAAGGACAGATCGGGTATCTATTCGTTAACATGCATGCCCTAGACCTTCTGGACAGCACCCTTTGCTCACGTTATTCGCCACTCGCACGTATCGCGCAACATGTGGTGTTAGAGATCACCGAGCGGACTTCCTTGCAGGAAGTTCCCCAGGCAAGTCGGCGACTCGCAGAACTTCGATCGATGGGCTATAAAATTGCCATCGACGATCTCGGTGCTGGTCACTCGCGCATGAACCACTCTGCATCTCTAAAAACCGACTATGTAAAATTGGATCGCTCCTTAGTGAAAAACATCGATCGACACCCGCCCAAACAGCAACTCGTTATGGACATCACAGCTAAATGTCACGATCACGATATTTGTGTTGTTGCAGAGGGAATCGAAAAACAATCCGAAGCAGAACTGCTCATGAAACTTGGCTGTGACTTGCTGCAGGGATATTTTTTCGCTCGCCCTGCGCCGTTTTCCGATTCAGACAGCTAGAGCGGCGACTGGTTTGAATTCCCCCCAAATCACGTTGTTTCGGCGCCTTTTGGTTGGGCTCGTTTTTTGCGCTCTCACGATACTTCAGTATTGCTCCGGTGCTCGCGCCTCACGCAACCGAAATTCACTCGAAACACCGCGTTTGATAGGAAATTCAAACCGGTCGCCGCTTTAGGTGGCTGGTGTTAAACAGACTTCGAAACGAAAATTCGCCAGGTGCGTTGATAACGCGCACAATATGTAGACGCGTATTGAAATACGGGGCTACATCTTGTGGCGTGTTAGCGATGTACATGGCGGATTTGCAGCCGGAGGATGTTTAACACCAGTCACCTAGATAGCCATCCTCAATCGTTCTTTATGGCCGACGGTCTAGCGGTTGTTTTCTGTAGATTTTGAGAGTCTATTCTATGGAGACTTGCGCCTTTGGAATCTATTTGATAGCCTACCTTACGAAAACAATTAACAGAGAAGTATCGAGGCATCTTTTCCTATGCGCATCTTGATCTCGCGGTTTCGCAATGGCACCGAGTTCCTAGAGCGTTACCAAACGTCTTTTGTCTACGGTGGACTGTTTTGCCCTACCAGGCAGCCTATTCCCGCAGGGGATCTTATTGTCTTAGACATTCGCATGCCTTCGCTACGAGATCATTTGCTGGTGCGGGGTATGGTTGCCTGGCACCGGCGTGGGCGACGTAGCCAATCGATCCGCGCTGGTCTTGGAGTAGAGTTCCTGGCTTCAGAACAAGGAAAACGGGATCATCTTTTAGCTTTAGCTCGAGGTGAGACGGAACCGCAAGCGCTGCGTAAATATAGACGCTTGCCAATTGAGCTTCGGGTTGATTGGCGGGTTCCCAATGATCGGATACGCCACATGAGCTTGGTCAACGACATCGGTGCAGGGGGAGCTTTTATCCGCACCCGCGACGCTCCGCCAATGGGAACACCAGTCGTGTTGGAGCTGATTCCACCGGGCTCTACCGCACCGCAAGCAATCGAGGCACGCGTCGCATGGCTTCGGAATACGCCTGGCAACGAAGGGGTTGGCGTCGAGTTTCGATGTCGCGATTTGGGTGGGATGCGGCGACTCCGTGAGCTCGTTCGCCGCATTGAGCGTGACTCAGCGGCCAGTTAGTCAACCCGATCAGATCAATCGGTGAGTGGTCTAGCGTAGGGACATCGCGTATAAGATCCCTGCATTCGAAAGTAAATACAGATTGCCAACGCGACTCGTTCCTGGAAGTGCTGTGACGAACGGAGTAGACGAAATCCCTTCGCCGGGATTGAAATACTGATAGATTTTGCCATTTCGTTTATTTGCGACATATACACCGTCTAGACTGAGAGCATAGATTAGGTATTCACCTACAATGACAGGTTGCGCTGGCTCGCCACCGCCCATTGTGCTTTGCCGCCACAAGATCTGTCCCCGTTTATTCAAAGCGTAAACACCTGCGTTGGCGGCGACGACAAATAGGCGTTCCTGGTCGAGAACGATTCCCGCAACGTTGCGAATATCAACCCGCCACAGGATTTGTCCTGTCTTTTTAGAAAGGGCGAACAACCCGCCAGCGGAAGACGCTGCATACAACCGCCGTCCGTCAACAACGACTGCGGTATCAACATCGACAAAACGTTTTTCGCCGTTTTTGAGCGACGCCATCCACACTACTTTGCCCGTGGTTGCCTGCAATGCTGCCACCGTGCCATTGGCAAACCCCGCAAATACCAGGTCACCGTCAACCGACACGCCTGCGTGCCCTCGCAACGTAAACTCGCTGGGGTTTGGCGATTGGTGCTTCCATCTCTCTTTACCGGTCTTGCGATCAAGCGCGTAAACCTGGTTGGCCTCGTTGCTGACATAGACAGCATCACCAAACACCACTGGCGCCTCGAGCACTGGCCCACCAGTCGTCGCCGTCCACTTAGAACGGCCATCCAATGCAGCAACACGCACCAACTCCCCATCGTCGGTGCCTACGTAGATCTGCGGACCATCACTCTGATCGTTGTGAATCGTCAGGCGGGCACTCACAGAACCGACTTTCTTTTGCCAACGCACAGCACCATCGGCGACGGCGAACGCGCTTAAAACGCCTTTCCGTGACGCGGCATAAACAAACTCCTTTGTCGCCACGGGAGACGCGAATTCATGAGGAGCTGGTTCTTTTGCGTAGTCGGAGAGAATCTGCTTCCAACGAAAACGCAAAACAGAGCGGCCGACCTCGTCCCGCGGTGCAGCGCTAAAGGAATCGTAGTGGCCGTGGGTTCCACAGCCATAGCTTGCCAATAGGAATCCCAGGGCTGGGATGGCGCAAAACCATCTCGGCTTCTTCACTCCGCGTCCTTAGCAGGTGTCTTTTGATCTTTGGCAGGTGTCTTTTTGCCATTGGTTATCATTTGGTCCGACGTTGGCCCTTTGTCGGTTTTTGGCGATTTTTCTTTGTTGGGCTGACTCGTTCCCAATGCGACTAGCCTGCGTTCGGCTTGCTCTGCGAGAATGGAGCGAGGCTCGCGCTCAGCGACTTTTTGAAACATTTCTATTGCTTCCTGATTTTTGCTAAGAAGCGTCAAGATTCGCGCTTGGTGATATAGAGAATGATCGGACAGCCCCCCTTCGGGGTCGGGTTGCATGTCTCGGAATGCATTGAGTGCGAGTTGCAATCCAGCGTCGCGATCGGCAGGTTCTTTCTTATTGAGGGCGACCGTTTCCAATGCATATCCAAGGCCTTGTTTTGCAAATGCACGGAGGTTAGGGGGGGCATTGTATTGCTGATACGCCTTGACAGCCTCGTCGTATTTGCCGACCTGAAACAACAGAGCAGCTCGCAAAAGTATCGCATGCTCGGCAACCTGCGTTCCGCCATAACCTGCGTCGAGCTGTTGGATAGCGGTCAGGGCCTTGTCTCCTCGTATCTTTGCAGTCTCGTGTGCGTTCTCGGCATCCTTCGCTCCAAAATCGCTAGCGAGAGGTTCCGCGAGTATCTCTGCGGTTTGGACATACGCACCGGTTGCATCGGTTGCCTTCTCATTTTGCCACGAGCGATAACCAAACGCGGCGATCAAAACGATCCCGACAACGGCAGAGAGAACCGCAAGCCCTATTGCGTGCGGCCGGAGCCGTTCAAAAAATCGTTCTGCACCAGATATAAATTCATCGGTTTCAGGAATGTCCGACTTGCCTTTGCCAAATGTACCTTTATTTTTTCGAGCCATCTTCAGTCCTAACTATGTGGATTTATTTTTCAGATTAGACATGGGGCCATGTCGCTGTCAATTCTGAGACCGCTTGTTCTCGTCCCGCTGCACACGCTTTTTGAGTGAAAGTCGCAGCGGTGTACCCTCAAAGTCGTAGTGGGATCGCAATTGATTGACGAGAAATCGTTGATAGGAGGGGGCGACGCCATCGACTCTGTTGGTCCACAGAACGAAGGTCGGCGGATTTGCCCGAACCTGAGTCAAATAGTGGATACGGACGGGCCGTCCCTTGTGCAGCGGTGGCGGGCGTCTTTCTGTTACCGCGGCGAAAAAACGATTTACTTCACCAGTTGAGATGCGCCGCGCATGGTTCACGGCAACTCGATCGACGACATCCATGACGCGATTGACCCCATCTCCCCGCAATGCCGAAAGGGTCACCATCGGAGCATAGCCAACAAAACGAAACGTATGTTCCAGATCTGCCTTCGCTGTCTGCAGCGCGGCAGCACTCAGTAGATCACATTTATTGAGTGCTAATACGATTCCCCTGCCGGATTGTTCGATCGCGGCCGCCAGGCGGGCATCTTGCTCACTGGCCCCGAGCACACCATCGATCACGAGAACCACAACATTGGCGCGACGCAGCTGCCCCAGAGAAAAGGACACCGCCAACCTTTCGATCCCTTGGTCGATTCGCGCGCGTCTGCGCACCCCGGCCGTATCAACAAGAAGGTAACGCCGCTTCCCGAGTGCAAAGGGGACATCGATCGGATCGGTTGTCGTCCCTGGCACATCATGAACCAAGGTTCTTTCAGTGCCGACAAGTCGATTGAGTAACGACGATTTTCCCGCGTTTGGTTTCCCGACGAAGGCAACACGCAATCGATCTTGTGACTCGACCTGCTCGGGCACTACCGCAGCATCGCGCGCGAGCAGCTGGGTCAGTGCATCCACCATCGCATCGACACCGCGACCGTGTTCGGCAGAGACAGGAAACACATCCCCCAGCGCAAGCGAGTAGATCTCTCCCATCAAGAGCTCTCGTTTTGGGCTGTCTGCTTTGTTCGCAGCACAGATCACCGGCAATTTTGCTTTTCGCAGCATATCTGCCAAATCATAGTCCGCGGCAGTCGGACCAGCTGTGACGTCAACGACGAAAATCGCAGCACGACATTCGGCAAGCGCAGCCACCGCTTGCCTGTGGATCCCGGCCCCAATCGCATCTACATTTGCGTGCAAATCCAATCCACCGGTGTCCACAATGCGCACGTGGTGGCCAAAATACTCAAACTCACCATAGCGTCGATCCCGCGTTAGACCCGGCGTATCATGCACCAAGGCCGGACGTCCTCCGACCAAGCGATTAAATAGGGTCGACTTGCCAACATTCGGTCGACCGACGATTGCTACCAGGGGCGCGGTCATTCTTGATATCCCATCTGACGCACTCCTTCGCGAGTTTGCGTCCATTTGGATGATACTTTAACGAATAACCGAACATGGACAGGACATCCAAATACACCCGCGAGCACAGCACGCGCCCGAACTCCAATATCGCGAATTTTCGTGCCTTTGGTGCCCACAACTATCATCTTGTGAGATGCCCGTTCAACGTGAACAATTGCATCGACCACAATATCTCGTCCCCGTTCCTCAAACGATTGAACCTCCACCGCAGTGGTATAGGGGACCTCTTGACCCAGTTGCTGAAACACCTGTTCTCGGATCAACTCTCCAGCAATAAAACGCTCCGCTTGATCGGTGTACATATCCTCTGGAAACAACCAAGGACCGACTGGCAGTAACGCCTCTACAGCCCGCTCGAGTCGCTCCAATCCATCGCCGACCTTCGCCGAGATCGGAATCACGGTATGATAGGATTGCGAGATCGCTTCCAGTAGCGGCAACAGCCGACTTTTGTCGCTGAGTCGATCCATCTTGTTGATCGCCAAAATGGTAGGTAGCTCGTCGTGGATGTGCCGAAACGCAGACGGCTTTACTCCCTCGCGCAAAAGTGCAATCACGTCCATTACCTCAATTGCGAGATTGCACCCGGAAGCCGCGTTTAACGTCTGTTTGCGCATATATCGCCGCAGTTCCGTTTTCCCCTGCTGCAATCCTGGCGTATCCAGATAGACCACCTGGTTGATTCCGCTGGTTTTGACTCCGAGGATGCGTGTTCGCGTTGTCTGCGGTTTACGAGAAACGGCGGCAAGATGGACCCCAAGCAAGCGATTCAGCAGGGTCGACTTGCCCACGTTGGGCACCCCTAAGATGGCACAAACGCCACAGGCATGTTCCCTTTGGTCCATACTGCCCTGGCGTATACCACTTTCCTTGGCCGTTTGAGGGAGAAAAACTCACTCCTGCACCTTGGATCGTGGTCGCCTCCCCCACAAAACATGTGTCTGTGATAAAAACAACAATCATTTCATCCGATTCCGCTGCACTGGGAGAGCCGAGCGGCCCCCCAACAATCCGCTGCCAATCCGCAATAATTTGGCCGAATCCGCTCGGGAAGTTAGCATCACGACATGGTGGTCCTGGCGTTCGGTTTCTCGATACTAACGGTGATCTGCCTTTTGCTACCGCACCCTGCTCTTTTTGTGGCAATGGGAGGGGCCATACTTGGTTCCACGATGGGCTGGATCGGTTACAAAAACCGCGAAATTTGTCCCAAGCGACGACTGATCGGCGCAGGGGCTGCCGCCATTGGAACCTGCATGCTGCTTCTCACCGGGCTTAAATATGGTGTAACGCTAGTAGCACTTTCGCGAATCGAGCGATTTCTCGCTGCCAGCCTTTAGTCTAGACCACCGCAAGTTTCACTCGACCGAATCTGGCTGGTTCTCGCCACCGATCGGATCGTTGCTCGTCAGTTACGTAGGGCCACTCCTAACCAAAACATCTCTAAGTCGCTGTTTTGGCTCAAAGATGTCGACAGCAAAAGCTGGCTTAGGGCTATGCACCCGCCTCGCGCCTTCCGCTCGGCGGAGATCCCTGCGCCGGATTCAATCGCTTGAAACTTGCGGCGGTTTAGAGCACAGTCTGTCTGATTGGGGTCGCACCCGTTGTTATCCAGCGAGTCAAAGCGTGTCGAGTGGCACTAAAAGTGCTTGCTGCTGCAGGCGCGGACAATCGCAAAACTGTCGGAACGTGTCATTCATCGAGTCGTCATCAAGACTCTCAGTGTGGGGAATGTCGTGGGATGCTCTTGCCACGTATTCTGAAAATCCCAGGTATCCAGCGGAGAATTAGCCGAATTATATAGCCAGCCGACATCAACTCCCTGTAGGTCTTTGGGTACGCCGTCGAGATTTGTGCATTGGTCGCACGTTGCCGTGCTATCAAAGACACTGCTATTTGTCGTACTGCCTGTCCCACGGATTGGGCCAATGAAAGGTGGACTTCCGCCAACACCAATTACGGGCCCGACTGCGAATGAGTTGTCAATGTTTGCGTTTCCACTCGTTTCGACGCCGTATAGGCCGCCCACCTGACCGCTTCCTTCTACTCGGGCTGTTGAGTAACAGCTTTGTATAGTGGAACGACTACACCTGCCAAGCAACCCTCCAACCGAGGTATTGCCAATGATCGTTCCTGTGACATAACTGTCTAATATGGAACCAAAGCTCGAATGTCCTACGATCCCGGCGACGCTCCCATTCCCTGTAATCGCGACGTTATCTAATGCAGTGTTTTTAACAATTGCATGCTCGGTGGAACCAAACAGGCCTACGTTGTCTGCAGCGGATGTAATGCTCAGGTTTGAAATCACCATGCCATTGCCGTCGAAACTACCGAAGAATCGTATCGTTGCATTTCCGATCACGTTGTATGGATTCGCAATACCAAACGCCGTCATATCTACAGAGTCCATCATTTTATAGTGTTTGTCATTCCAATTCATCGGCGTTGATCCAATTTCCTGTAACTGCTCTGCTGTACAGATTAGATATGGATTTTCAACAGTCCCCAGGCCAAGGTTGCCACCACCGAGAGTGTCCGATTGATGATCTTTGCATGCCCCCCAAGCGACCATGTCAAGAAATTGCGGATCGAGCGTTGGAAAATCGTTGGTGGCGACATTCCAAGTGTGTGCGAAATCCCAGTTCGATAATGGCTCCTTGTCGGATTCGTAGAACCAACCTCCATCGGCGCCAAGAAAATCAACTGCTGTGCCGTCTATAGTGCAAGAACCAGCACCAGTATTAGTGCAGGTCGCATTGCTGTCATAATACGCATTCGATAAAGCTCCCAGACCAACAATCGGACCACAGCGATTGTCTCCTAGCGTAGTATTGCAGGTAACGTTTCCTGTTGCGAAGCTGTTGGCAATTCCAGTCCCGCTATCTTCCACAGATCCCACCAAGCCTCCAACCTGGGTCGTATTCGATGCTACATTACCGGTAGCGAACGAGTTTGCAAGAATGCTGCTTTGCACAGTTCCAACAAGGCCACCATAGGCTGAGCCAAGAGGTGACGTTGTTACGTCGACATTTCCCGCGGCATAACAATTTGTCACACGTGCCCCCCCTACCATTAACCCGACGAGTCCGCCAAAGTGGCGTTGACCGTTCCCAGTTATGGTAGCAGTTGAGGACGAGCTGCTGACAATCGCCCCATTGGCAACAGTACCGACAAGCCCGCCAACTCGGGTGCCACTACCATCGATGGTTCCACTCGAGTGGGAGTTCATAACCACTGCTCCATGTTCTAGCAAGCCAACGAGTGCTGCTACATGGGTATCACCACGAATGTTCACATTGGTTACGATGATGTTTTTGATTGCCGCCCGAGACCCCTTAACTTCACCAAACAGCGCAACGGCTGATGATGCAGTACTGTCGTCATAGATAAATCCGTCGATCACATTTCCATTGCCATCAAAGGTTCCGACAAACTTGCGGGCAGCATCCCCTATGGGTGTATAGCTCGTTTCGTCAAATCCAGACAAATCGATTGAATCGATTAACCGGTAGCTACTGCTCCAGTCAGACGAGTTGTGTCCAATGCTTACAAACTGAGCTGCGGTACAGATCAAAAACGGGGCTTCGTTCGTTCCAAGCCCAGCAAGTGTATGGTCACTTGCATTGGCATTGCTGCCACACTCGAATGCATTGCAGACCTTATCAGTGTCGCAAAAGGTCGAAACGCAGTCCGCATTACTGTTGCACCCCTGTCCTTCTGCACAAGCTGCGCAGTTTCCACCACAGTCTACGGCTGACTCTTCGCCGTTATGCATCCCATCAAAGCAGGTCGGGGCGGGATCAAAGCCAATCCTGCCGCAAGACAGCGTGGTCAATCCAATAAGTGCCAAAAATACCTTGTTACGAATAATGCTATTTTATTGTATGACTACTCACTGTACAAGGATTTCCAATCGTCCCGCAATGTGGTCTGTGTAGGTGTCCCTCTTCTGCGATGATTTACGCTACATCCCTAGCCAACGATGAGACGCGGAAACTCCACGTGTGCAATAACCTATCTGGTTAACCCCGCGCCAAGGAAAGGTAAAACGTCCCGAATCCGTTATTTTCCTTTTTTTCTCCCCCCTTTTCTGATTACCCCGGATGTAGTCTGATGGGAAACTTGGCCTTGGTCGTTGCGCACCCAAATAGAAAGCTTTAGGGGACGGCGGCAGTCTAAACGACTTAGATCGAGTGTGAATGGAGCGTCCGTGATCGTCTTCCAGCTATTCTCTCCACACCATGAATAGTGAGCTTGCCCCAGGGGAGGCGGGCAGTGTTTGCAGCGAATCCGAGCTTCTTGTACCTGCAAGCAGTACTCGTCCGCCCATAATGTATCGATCTCGATCGGAACCGCAGAGCAATCGTTGATAATGTCGCCGCCTTCGTTTACAGCCCAGCTTGAAACTGTTGGTTGCATGCCGATGTCAATACTTACCACGTTGGAGGGCGAGGATTCTTCCTTTGGCGCTTCGGGCTCGCCAAAGTATGCGGTTACCACGTAGGAATAGCGCACCGGTTCGCCGGCGCTGAGTTGGTTGACGATTTCGCTTGACCGATCTCGATAGCGCCAGCCCCACCGATTTTGATCTTCATCTCGAAGTATCGTGAGCCCATACAAGCTTGGGTCTAGAATCTTCCATTGGGCCAAATCAGCGAGGTTCACCGTCTGCTCATCGGTGCCGCCGGCCAATCGGTAGATACGGTAGCGAATCCTTTCGCTGGTTGGGGGATTGCTGTCGACAATTCTGTCGCTGCCTGCGAACGAGACTTCGACGCCTGGGGCGGCCGTTGTTGACAATGACAGCGGGACGAGGACGGGCGGTGTCAACGATGATGTCGTTGGGCATTCGCTGACAAAAGACAGGGACCACGACAACAGCGAACCTTCTTCTATGCGCTCCTGCCCAAAATCGGCGATCTGTAAACGCCAGGGTCCCTGAGAATCCTCGCCAGCAAGACTAGCTACATTGGAACCCTCGTCGTCAGCAAGACTATTGACATTATAAGACCCACTGACTCCATAAGACCCACTGTCTCTCACTGGGCTCCAATTGTGAACCCAGCGCTCGGAACCACTAGGAGAGATGAGTTTTACTCTAAGAGCGTGTTGGGTGGGATGATCGATGTCTAACGAAAGGGTCATGATGTTAACGGGCCCCAAATCGGGTACGTCGAGCGACGCAGCCATTTCTCCGGGTTGAAAATCGGGAGAATTGAACACGGGAACTGGGATCGAAATGGGAGTATCGGTCGCTGTAATAGTTTGTTCGCACAACTCAGCACAACTAATCGCCAGCGACCAAGCAACAAGGCTTCCAGTCCTAGGACCAAAGGGATCATCAACGATGCTAAGCCGCCAAGTACCCTGGGCATTTTGGCCAACAAATTCACCAACAGAGAGATTGCGAATCGAAATGTTTTCCTCTGCGTGCAGTCCTTGGAAGACGACAATTGCATCCCCCGAAGGTGCGATCAACACCGCGTGCAGACCATCTGCGTCTTGGATCGTAATATCCATTGAGATCGCGATTTTACCAATGATGGCAGACTCATCGATTTCCAACGAAGAACTGATTCCCGGCCCGCCGGTAATGCGCCGAGGTAACTCCGTGGCGAGCCCGCTCGCACATACGGCTGCGTCATTGAGGATGATTACGTCCACTTCGCTGGTCGCCAGGGTTTGCCCCTGGGCATCGTGAAGCGTCGCCGTAATCGTTGCCCCACCGTTCTCGCCTTTCGTTGAATCCCACACATGCCGAAATGGAGGCGTTAATTCCACAGACTCTCCGTCTGGCAATAATAACGTAACCAAGCTATCTTCATTTTGTACGTTTACTTCAATTGTTAGGTCTCCTTGTATCGTCGCAAGTTGCTTTGGCTGTGCAATCGCAATCATCGGAATATCGATGTTCGTTACATAAGCTGCGCCGGCGCGGAATTGATCACCGCGATCGCCCTCATGGGGAGCTCCCACGAGAACCTGATTCCCACTGAGCGCGACGGAAAACCCAAACAAGGGCAGCGGATCGTCATCGTCTGTGGCGAATAGTTTGTCGATTCTTTTGATAGCGTTTTCGAACCGAACGTCAAAAACATATGCGGACCCTGCGTTATCCTTGGGAGCTCCGACCAAGGCAAACGTGTCACTGAGTGCCACGGAGAAACCAAAATGACTACCAACCGTATCGCTATCTGGTAGTAGCTTGGCGATCTGTGTGATGTTGTTGGGGCTGCGGATGTCAAACACATACGCTGTGCCGGTGGTCAGTTCTTCAGACGGGGAGGCGGGCGCCCCGACGAGTGCAATTTTTCCATTGAGTGCAATCGAGGAGCCAAACTCCTCATTGCTCTGCCCACCCTGTGCTAACAGCTTTGTCTGTGTGATAGCATTGGAATTGCTGACGTCGAAACGATATACCGAACCAGCGCCCAAACCGTTTTGATTATTATCTCGGGGCGTCCCAATGAGTGCGATGTTCCCGTGGAGTGCTACGGAAGTGCCAAAGTGATCCTCCTCCTCGCCATCTTCCGCGAGCAGCCTGGTGGGCGGGTTGATCTGGTTGGGATGCCTGATGTCAAACAGATACGCCGCACCAGCTAGGAATCCATTTTCGTTGTCCTCTCTGGATGCCCCCACCAGTACCGCATTTCCGCTGATTGCAACAGAGGCGCCGAAATCCTCACGGAAACCTTTAGGCTGTGGGAGTTTGGCGATTTGGATGATGTCGTTGGGATTGCTAATGTCAAAAACATATACGGTACTGGGAACCTCAATTGGTGGTAACTCGTCAAAGTTGAGCCCACCTGGAGCGCCAACTACAGCAATGTTTCCATCGATCGCAACAGATGTTCCAAAGAGTTCCCCTGGCTGAGGATCCTCTGGTAGCAGCTTGGCGATTTGGATGATGTCGTTGGGATTGCTGATGTCAAAAACAAACATAGCACCAGTACGTGAAAGCATGGGGGCGTAGTCGGGGACGCCAACCAGTGCGAGATCTCCGCTGATGGCGACCGAAGAACCAAACTCGGCGTTTTGTTGCCGGGGACTAGGCAAGATTTTATACAGCGGGTTGGGGCGGTCGGTGAACGCTTTAATCCACGAGGCAAAAACCGACACCCTTGTAAATATATCTGGCACCATTCCGGAAGCAGAACAGTTGCCAAAACTGAGAACCCCTACCAAAACTCGCTTGTCTGTCGGACCTGGAACCGTGAGTGGACCTCCGCCGTCTCCTCGGCACGCATTTTTGCCAACTATCATTCCAGCAGCCAACATCTCGTCGGTGATTGTAATGGGGGGGGTGAGGTTTTGGTAAATGTTTCGCGCGATCTCGTTGGCAACAATCGGTATTTGAATGACTTTGAGAGTATCGGCTGGCAAACCACCCTCAGTAGTATCGCCCCATCCAGTTAGCTGCGCTATTACACCTGGCCTTATCAAGGATTCCGTGCTGCTGTCGGCGATTCTAATTGCCTCGAGTTCTGTCAGTGACAATTTGAGGGGCGATGACAAATGCAACATCGCAATATCGTTGCCTAGGAAAGGGTGAACAAAACCGGTATGGACATGTATTTCTACAATTGAGCGCAGATGAACTTGCTCATGTCTCCCTGTTCCACCTGCGGTAATTTGCAACTGCTCTGGGGAAAAACCCAGCACGCAACTGGCGGCGGTTACGACCCAAGAAGGCGCTACAATCGAGCCTCCGCACTCGTGCACCCCGTTACTCCTCAGTGATACTTGCCACGGATGTGTCAGAATGTCCGTGTTTTCTCCACCGATGATGCTGGATTCATGTGTGCCCAACCATTCCGTTTCGGTGCACGAGGATAGCCCGAGCAAACTTGAAGCGACAATCCAACAATGAGTATACAACCATCTGTTGCGCCAAACTAGCATTGGCATTTCCTTTGCCTGATTCTATTTTCCAGTGTAACTGCCCCTAGGTCGGCATGGTTTTGGTGATCGTTGTGCGGCAAGGTCGAGGCGACGCCGAGGACGGCGACAATCAAAACATAGATACTGCAAGTTTGCCTTTGTGATTCATGGTGATTTTTCCGTTCAACGGCAATCCTAGGTGATAATCCTCAATGGGAAAAGTTCAATCATTCGAGTTTTCTGTCTGTTTGTACGGAGAAATGTAAGAAGAGTGTCACCGCAAAGAATGGGGGTGGATTTGCGGCTGTTTGTCAAAGACGAATTTGTTTTAGTGAACTTCCCTTAAAGGGAAATTCGCTCGATTGGGCAGTTCGCTCTGCACCCCTGCCCTTGTGACTATCATGTGCGGACGTCTTTTTTTGCGTCTTTTCGTAGGTTTTTGCGACTCCTACATAAAACCTTGGAAAGATTTCATAAAACCACAAGCAAATAGACAGGAGAGGAATATGAAAAATCATTGACATCGACGAACATGATCACTGTCTCGCGATCAACAACAAGAACTATCCTGACTAGAATCCTTAGAAAGTTGAACATTCTGTTAGAATGGATCTCTTAAAGGGACGGATGATTCAACTTTTGACGATTGTAGTGTTAATAGCAACTGAAAATGCGTCGTCCATTGGGACGGTGCATTTTCTCCACCAACAAAAAACACTGTTGCTTGTGCGCATTTTATCGGTATAGTCTGTCTCGTTAAAGGAGTTGCAACGGTACGACGAACTGTCCAATCGAGCGAATTTCCCTTTAAGGGAAGTTCACTAAAACAAATTCGTCTTTGACAAACAGCCGCAAATCCACCCCTATTCTTTGCGGTGACACTCTTCTTGCATTTCTCCGTACAAACAGACAGAGAACTCGAACGATTGAACATTGCCCTGTTGAGGATTGTCATCAAGGATTGTCACCGAAAGGAAAAAGCACCATGAATCACAAAAGGTCAACATGTAGTATCCACGTTATTATTGTCGCCGCCCTAGGCGTCGCCTCGACTGTGCTTCCAGCTAACGCAGCGCCTGCTGGGGAAATCTCCATCGATATCGATGGTGGCGCAGTCATCAAAGCGGACCAAAGACTCGCCACGATTTTGGGCAGTGGGCAGTTCGCGAGAAAACAACTTTCAAATCTAAAAGTCAGCATCTATCTGCCGAGCGAAACGCTTCGCGAATGTTTGAGTACATACCGCAAAAAGGGGTTCAACCTATTCGGCACCGGAACCATCCCCCGAGACCCAAAGTCATACTCGGCGTTCAAAATAGAGTTAAGCAACGCCGAATGTCGTGGGAAACATCTTGGAAACGTCAATGTTAACACGTATACGACCGTGAGTGCCCGCATTGGCACACAACGACACAAATTGACCACTACTACTACGGCCAGTTGGGTTCATAGGACAATGGACATTTTTCGCATGAATCACAACGTAAACTTTCCGCCATACTCTACCGTATCGTGGCGTAGCCAAATTGCATTCTTGATATCGGAACAAGACTCACAAAACGCTGCGACGATTGCACTTGAGGATGCATCGGGATCCAGGCTCGCATCCGGCAAATGCCCCGCAACGAAAGGACGCCCATCATACAAGGGGCGTTTAGACCGCCGTTGTGTCCTTAGGCTCCAGCTAGCATACGAGGACATCGGACGAAGGATGGCAAATATTCGTGGAACATTTGACGGCGCGACGCTCATCGTCACCTACACGGACAAGACAAGCAAGAAAACAACATTCCGGGCCAAACAGTAAACGCCGCCAAACCCCCGCACTAGAGAACTAGAAGCCATCTCAGAAATAGCGAGGAGCCTCAGATGCAAGGACGAGTGAGAACCGGAACGGAACGTATTAGCATACTTGAGTTTCCCCCCCCCTTTGGATCTACCGGGCGGGGCAAGCCCCCCCGAAGCGGTTCCCCCCTTTCAATCGACAACGGGGGGCCAAGCCCCCCGAGGACACAGCAGATGGGTGCCCGCAGCATTTTTGAGATGGCTTCTATTAGATATTGGTCTGAAGTTTAGCGGGGAATAACCGAGGAGTCCGACGATAATAAACCCGGAGTCGATCGAGAATCGAGAGAGATGCTGTGAGTCAGAAGAAGAAGTTCAGATTCGAGATGTGGATGCTTGGGGCGCTGATCCTCCCAATTGGTCTAGGTATTGCCGGATATGACTTCCTGCAGCGTGGTTCGATTCCGTTGGGTGGAGAATGCCGGGATAGTGAACATTGCGCAAATAGTGGCAAATGCCTTGAGGGGTCGGAGGGTGGCATTTGCGTGATTAGCTGTATCGGCGGGTGTCCCGATGGGTTTGTTTGCCAACAGGTCGAAGTGACCTACACAACAACGCAGCGAAAAGCGATTGACATGGGTGCAATGGAGTACTGTTTTCCGGCAAACGATCCAGCGAAAGATAATTCACATGAGTGATAAGAAGACGTCTCACACCATACAAACATGGTCAAAATGATTGCATTTGTCATCTTCGTAAGTGGCGCGGTGTTTTCACCAGATGTTGCGGCTGAGTCTTGCACCGTATTCTCAGTCGTATCAGGCGATGCGACAGACCTGTTGGAAAAATCTGCAAACGCCAACCCATACTGCGAACAAGAACCAGATCATTTTTTTCAAAACATCGACAATGTGGAAAATGGTCACGCTCCGCATCATATCTACGACTTTGAAAATGACTTTGCGCAAATCTATGGTGGCCTGCACAGTTCCATACCAGGATTTCTCGACTTTCGTGGTGTTGCTCAGTCCTTGAGATACCTCGGGTTCTTTTTGCAAGGACCGGAAGACCGCAACACGTTTCAAATTCGGGTTGAGTTTCATAGGGATGAGAATGGTGTAGAAGTGGCTGTAACCGAAGAATTTGTTCGGCAAGTACAAAACACGATGCAGCCGAGTTACTTCGGTCTGGTTTCCCATGAATCTGTGGCGATCGCGCGTGTCACTGTCAGGCGCGTTGTCGATTTTCAGGATGAACAGGATGCGACGGACGATGTTAGTGTCCCCTGGGCCATGAATCACTTGACGCTCACGCTTCCCAAGATGATAACAATCGACGATGACGCAACAACCGACGATGACGCAACAACCGACGATGACGCAACAACCGACGATGATGCAACAACCGACGATGACGCAACAACCGACGATGACGCAACAACCGACGATGATGCAACAACCGACGATGACGCAACAACCGACGATGATGCAACAACCGACGATGATGCAACAACCGACGATGATGCAACAACCGACGATGATGCAACAACCGACGATGATGCAACAACCGACGATGACGCAACAACCGACGATGACGCAACAAACAAAGATATTCCACCCATGGTAGATGGCGGTTGCCAAACACACGCGAACTCCCGACTATGGGAATTCGTCTTGCTCCTGGTAAGCATTGTCATTGTTAGCGGACGTTTTCAAACTGAATAATTCCCATCAGATGGGGTTATTCAGCTCTTGGTGGTTTTTGTTGGAGTCGTTTTTGCGCCTCTAGCGCGTGCTTACGAATTGGCAGTTTTGGGTGACCAGTGGCGACGAAGTCTAAGAATTCTAGCGCATCGGCTCCGCCCAGTACAGAGAGTGCCTCAATAACGCTGTGCATTCGCTCGGGGTTCTTAAAGTCAGCATACTTGGTTAAGGCATCCACAGCACGACGGTCGCGGAGTGCAACCAGCGTCCGGAAGGCCTCATCTTGAATTTCGGGGTTTGCAGAGCCGAGCAGTTGGATCGATACATCGACAGCCGAGGCAAGCCGGCGTTCTCTGACAATCGATAGTGCCCATACAATATCGTCGGCCTGGCCGGACTCTAAAGTCTTCAAAACATCCGAATCCTGGGCAATTCGCAACACTTCTTTACGAACCAACCCCTGTGCGGCAGTGATGACTGCCTTCTCGGCCTGAATCGCGACAAAGCCATTTACATCCTTTGCGCTGCGCTCTAACACTCGTTCTAGGATCACGTTTTCATGAGGTGCGAGTCGCGTAGAGCCATCCTGCCAAATCACCTCCGCTTGGACCACGACGACGACAACAGCCTTCGGCCCCCGTCGCACCACTTGATGATTCAATGCGATTTGTACGGTGGCTAGATGGTGGTCCTGTTTTGTCGTGGTGTCAGAATGTTTATGAAATACTCCACTATGTAGCAGCAATTGTCCCACACGTTTGGCGAGCTGTCGCGGATAAATCTCTGCCGTTTGATTCTTCCCCTCTTGCTGAATCGCGATATCACGGATGACAACACGTGGCTTTTCTGCAGGCTCACTGCGTTTTTGTTGTGCATCCATCGCCACAGGCGCGGTCGGCTTCTCAGATCTGCACGCCGAAACGACACCAAGGGCACTGACAAAAACAATTACTGTGCTGGGATTCACAAACACTTATAATAAACGATCAAATCGTCACCCTTGTGATAAAAATCCGCAAACCGGGCGGCAGTGGGATATTCAAGTCGCTGATAGAGTCTGCGAGCAGCTTCATAGCTGTCTTGGGACGAGGTTTCGACGCGAATCGCCGTTGCTCCCAGATCCCGCAACGCGGCCTCCATGGCTTGAATCAGGCATCGGGCAATCCCCTTGCCGCGCGCCTTGGCATGGCTCACGACCCAATATAAGTCGTAGGTTGCCTGGGTCATTGGAGTTTTCCCATAACAGACATATCCCGCGACCCAGCGCTCCTCCCCCGGGCCTTTGGGCACCTCTGCAACAAGGATGCGATAATCTTCGGCACTTGCGATCGCACTATCGACGAGTTCCATCGCAACTGCGATTTCATCCGTGCGAAATGTCTTGTCCGAGGCGACTGCCGCCTCGAGCGCACCTCGATCCGACTCAATGACGGGCCGCACGCGTACGTCCATGACGCCTCCAAGCGACCCGGCATATTCCGCCGATCAAGTTAACATAGCTGATTCCGGCGCAGTTGGCTGCCCGCGCAACCCCGGCGTCCGGCGACAGATCGCAATTTGGATTTACGTCAATGACCCAAGGAATCCCATCGCTATCGATTCTTAGATCGACGCGACCAAAATCGCGCAAATTGAGCGCTTGAAACGCGCTCGCAGCGACATCGCCGATGCGCGCGGCAAGGTCCGCGTCTACATTTCTCATCGGCACTGGCTTTGTTCCCTCATAATCAATATGGTTTTCGTCCCACTTTGCCGCGTAGGAGACAATGTGAGGACGATCCGCGGGCATCGCTGCAAAATCGATTTCATGAAGTGGCAATATCTGTAGTTCATGATCTCTTTCTAAAAGTGTTACATTGACTTCTCGTCCAGCGATATAACGCTCTACTACAACTGGCTGCTGATAACGACAAAGCAACTCCGATACTCGGAGTCGTAAATCGTCAATATCGCTCAATACATTCGTCGCTTCGATGCCAATCGAGGCATCCTCGTGCGCGAGCTTTGCAAACGCAGGAAATATAACATCGAGTGGAGAATCGAGCTCATTTTTGTTCCGAATCAGAACATGCTGGGGGGTTCGAACTCCGTTTGCTTGCAACAATTCCTTGCCGATCTCCTTATACAAGGAAATTCCCAGACACAACGAGTCGGCTCCAGTATATGGGATTGACAAGGTGTCCAAAACTGCTGGCATCGTCGGCTCATTCCGTGTGCTACCAGACAAAGACTCACACAGATTAAACACTAAATCGGGCGGATTTCGCACCAAACGAGCGAGCAGCTTGTGAAGATCCATCCCATCGACACCAACTAACTCAGCATCAAGACCGAAATCATCAATTGCCTTCGTCACCGCCTGTGCCGACTCTCGAACAGCACTAACATCGGCATTGGAGACCGCAATCAACTCCTCATCATAGTCGGTATTATAGACAACCAGAACAGTACGAAGCTTATTTTCTCCAAGATTCTCCATGTTCGGGCCTCGCTCCGCTCTTCTAATAGAGCTGGTACTCATCGGTTCCCTTCGAGCTGAAACGCAAGAGCGCGTAGGTGTGAGAAGGTCGTGGAGAGCGGTTTGATGTGAGCGTCAATCATAGCGATTCTAACGAAAAACAGATCCCAGTCGATGTACGTAAAGTCCGAGCGCTCGCCTGTCGTGGTGTTCGATTCAGCGCTGCGCACAATAATGGTGCAGCAAGATGCGCTACAGTTGCAATGTTAGGTGTGGGGTTCCCGTCATGCGGGTTTGCCTCCTGTACGATAGAGGTCATTCGTGCCATCGGCATTCCGCAAGGCACGATATGGCGCCATATCTTGGGAGGTGTAGATACATTGAGAGAAAAACCGTGAATGGTAACACCGCGACGCACGTGAACTCCACACGCGGCAAGCTTCCTATCCCCCACCCACAAACCGGCAGGATCGCGGCGCCAACGCGCACCAGGTACACCGAGGCAATGTGCAACATCGGAAAGACCGATCGCCAGATTTTGTAGATGTTCGACGATGCTCTTGACCTTCCGAACGACGTACACAATGAGTTGGCCGGGACCATGATAGGTCGCTAGCCCCCCACGGTTGCTATAGACAGTCTCTATCCCCTCCCGCGCAAGCATCTTCGGTGTGGCAACGATATCTCTGCTCGATGCATTTTTGCCAAGCGTAATCGTTGGCTCATGCTCCAACAATAGCAATGCCTCGGCAGAGTTGTCACCCACTAATCGCCGCGTTCGCAGATCGTTTTGAATTGCAAACGCATCAGTGACAGATACTCTACCTAGCCAATACCAGGGAAGTTCAGCCTTACTTGTCGTCATTCGTTACGAAGTTCGTCAAGAAAGTCAACATCTAGATAAACAGCAGGGGCAGGCAATACGGTGACGCAAAGCCCCACTTCTACCAAATTCCGTACAAACGAATCACCGCAATCTAGCTCGATAGCCCCAGAAGCCTTTTCAAGTTCTTCTTTTGCATCCTCCGAAAGGCCGGTAGGAGCGATCAAAATACCGCCCTTCAGATTTTTTACCTGAACCCCCACACGAAGCTCACCGATGCTGGATCGTTCTATCATCTGATTGCCTACACAAATTCCGACAAGCCTTTGTCCTTGCCCCTGAGCAGAGACGCCCAGCGCGGGAGAAACACCTAGAGCGTAGTGCGCATGCGGAGTGCGCTTGATCCACTCGACATCAACCCAACCCCTTCTGGTCAAATACAGACCTACAAGGCGTTCCATGGATTCCCAACCAAGTTGTCCGAGGGCATCTTGCAGCTGAAGGCAAGTCGCATCTCTGAGTGCTTGCAGTGCCATTGTTGCGGTGTTTTCGGCATCGACAAGTGCTGGCGCCAATCGTCGCTGATTCAGACCAAATTGGTCCCGACCGCGACGGAAAAAACGTGGTCGAGCGCCCTGGGCAACTCTGTCACGATTCTCAGCTTCGAGTTCGACCCGAATCGCAATCGATTGTTGCTCCTCGTCACTGACGACAAGTTGTCGCCGATGCATCATCTGGCTAAGCTGCCGTACGGGTAGCGGCCGACCATCTTTGGTTTGGCTCAGCACCAGTGCAGCGCCATCTGCCAGGGTTTGCTTCTTTGTCTGTACCCTTATCGCAGAAGCTCTAAGGGATCGTGTTTCGGACGCGGTTTGCTGGGCTCTTCGCTCTTGTGCTTCTATCGGTGGCCGCTGCGCCCTGCCCCCCCTCTTTGCCCTTGAAGAGTTGCCGTTGGATTCGGAACGACTCGCAGCAGAAAGACTGCGACTGCTATCCCGTTTGCGCCGGGCATCGTCGCGTTCTCGCCCGCCACCACGACTCGATAAACGAGCATTGCGTCCGCGGTGCCGATGTTCGCGGCGGGGCGGCACAATCTCCGGCCGAAGCGGTCTGTCCTCGTCAGGAGTTTGAGCGTCCTCGTACTCTAGGTACGCAGAGAGTGGCCCGTCCGCAGCGATCTCGTCTGCATAGAGATTTTCTAATTCTTGGATGCCGTCTTTGGTGTTGCGATTCTTTTTGTGACCAAACTGCGGGTCGGCTGCCCGAGGAGAGGACGCCGCAGCGACCCCGGTCTGCTCTTCGCTCCTCCTTGCACACCACACCCCAGTTGTCACCTGCTCTACCCGGCTTGCGTCGCCTTTCTTTAGCTCGGTCGTCAGACGCCCTTTTAGGCTGCGAAGTGGGTTTTTTCCGGGTTTCGTGAGAAGCTTTTTTTTGAGGGCGAGCGCACATAACTCATCTACCGGAATCGGTTTTCCAGCTTCACGCAATAGGGTTACCGCTGCTTCGATAAAAGTCATGGGCTGTCCAGTCGTACCCCCCCAGCCCGACCCACGTCAACTCTAGGTTGTATTTCTCACAAGTTTAAATCGCGAGACCGTCAAGTGTGCGTGAACTCTCAGTACACCTCGCTGGCGAACTGGCCCCTTTTCAGCAGTCCATCGAGGCGCAGAGTACAAATATGCTGAGAAATCGCGTGCAACGAGTGCCCCGAATCGCCGCGCAACGAGACGAAAAGTTGCCCAACAGAAACCGTCGGTCTAGCGTTGTGCATCGATCAATTGACTGAATCTCGCCGCCAAAATGGCTCATCTATGAGGTGTAACGATGCGTAGGAATCGAGTGGGTGTACTTATGGGAGGCTTGAGTAGTGAGCGGGAAGTCTCACTGGAGACTGGTGAAGCGGTTCTCTCGGCACTCCTTGAGCTTGGTTACGATGCACAGGGGATTTTTGTCGACCGAGACGTCGATCTCGCCGTGAGGCAAGCTGGGATTGATGTCGCATTTCTAGCCCTGCACGGACGCTATGGCGAAGATGGCTGTATTCAGGGGTTGCTTGAAACAATGGGGATTCCCTACACAGGTTCCGATGTTCTGTCTTCGGCTCTTGCGATGAATAAACACAAGGCTAAAGAGCTGTTTCGGTTTCATAACGTGCCAACGCCGCCCTACTATGTGTTGCAGAACGATGGTCAAGCGAGCATCATCGACCAACACGGAGACTTTGGCTTTCCAGTCATTGTCAAGCCAGTCAGTGCAGGTTCTTCTGTTGGCGTTGAAGTCGTTTCGAACCCCGAAGCACTGCGCATTGCCTGTGAAAATGCCCTGTGCTTCGACAATCAGGTTCTTATCGAACGATGGATTCAAGGCCGCGAGATTTCCGTCGCGATCGTCGGCGATCGCCCCCTCGGAGCCGTTGAGATTGACCCTGTTTCATCGGGAGTTTACGACTACAACGCAAAGCACAATCCCGGAGAGGCAGACTACTTTATCCCGCCTCGGCTGAATCCACAGCGATATCGTGGCATCCTTGCGCAAGCACTGCGCGCGCACCAGGGACTTGGGTGTCGCGGTGCGACCCGTGTGGATCTGATTGTTAGCAATGCCGGGAACGAATATGTTCTAGAGCTCAATACAGTCCCAGGCCTTACGCCAACGAGTTTGTTCCCGAAAATTGCGAATGCCGCTGGTATGAGCTTTGGCGAGCTTTCGGAGGCAATTCTACGTGGTGCTAGCCTTTCTGGTGCAGGGCGAGGGAATGGTGAGCGCAGAGTTTGTCATCGAGAATTTTCTGGAACCGACCGCCGTCTCGATCCGGCGCCTAACCATCACTGAGATGGCTTCTAGAAGACGGTGTCTATCATGAGTCGGTCCTGAGTAGCGTCAAAGGAAGGAGATATTCCAGATGCAAGGACGAGGGGGGAAGCGAGAACGAAGAGTTCGTGATATCTCCGATACGCCTGGTTCTTCAGCACGGAGGCCGTGGCACCGATTTCTGCTTATTGCTGCCTTGGTAGGTAGTATCGGCGTGCCCATTCTTGCGCACCAATATATTGCGTTTCGGATTCAGCGTGGAATCGGACCTGCCCTGAGCAAAGCAGTGAGAAAACCCACGACCATTCGGTCTGTTGATGTTGCGCTTACAGGAAAAATTAAGCTCGGTGACCTTAAGATTGGACGTGAACTGAGCATTGATCAAATCGAGGCGAGTTTTGACCTCAAACGCCTCGCCCAAGGCCTAAAAACGCCACAACAAATTACCATTCGGCGTCCAGAAATTCGATTGCACATGCACACCGATGATATTTTTCAGTCTCGGCCTCAAAAACGATCTTCGGATGCAAAACGGGACAACTCAGAAAACATTCGCGGATGGCACTGGCTCAAACGGACCAAGATTGAGCATGGACAGGTCTCAATCTATCTTCCAAACGGGCAGCTACATATCGATGCCCTTACTGTTCATCCTTCACGAGAACATCTCAGAGTCATTTTAGGTTCTACCAGAGTAACCACAAACATAGGCGCTTATGCGGTCTCGGCCTCGTTTCCACATGTTGCTGCAGACGTGCATGCCAAACCCGCTGCGATTCACAGGTTGTTGGCCTTGCGGGGGACGATCGAGCTGCGCAAAGGAGATCTCTTTTCCTCCCTCTATGGTGTCAGCATTGGTCATCGATTAGAGCAGAGTAATGAGTGGGTTTTACGTGGAAATACAGTGTCTCGGACTGGAAATGGCCAGGTTGTTGTCGTAGGCAAACCGGCCGGGCAAAAACGGATGTCTGTCAATGCGATTCTCCAAAACCTCCCTGGCGAATTGCTGCGGCCGCTCCTTCCAGCAGTAAATATCGGAGATACTCGTGTTGATGGGCGAATCCTAAGCACAATCGCAACCGACAGGACCGTCCGTGCGGACCTAGACCTAAGAACAAAGGTCAGTCTCGATCACCAATGGCTTGCTGATACTCCCGTTAACCTCCTCGCGCAAACAAAGTTGCAAGCCACAGCCAACCTTCGCCAACGTAACCTTGCCATCGAAAAGGGGAGCATTCAGGTTGGCGAGACGATTCTTAACACCACTGGAACACTTTCCTGGGCAAAGGACAATCGGATACAGCGGGCAAGCTTTGCGCTTTATGCCCCCCAAACTTCGTGCAAAAAGTTGTTGGACGCGATTCCGATATCGTTGCGGAGTGACCTCGCTGGTTTTGCCGTAGAAGGGACATTATCGACGAACGTGTCTTTCGCATTTGATAGACAGAAACCCGACAACACGAAACTAAGTGCAGCGATGCAAGCCAATCGATGCAGGGTTACCAGAGACGCGTTTGGTAAATCACCGTCCAAATTGACTCAAAATAGCTTTGTTCATCGCTTTCCCGATGGCAGTCAATCTCCGGTTGGCCCGGGCAAAGCGCACTATCTATCTTTGGATACGCTGGCCAGGAAACATCTTGTTCACGCATTTATTGTTGCCGAAGACAGCCGTTTCTTTCGACATCAGGGGTTTGATCTTCGCCAACTTGAACGTTCGCTTGCTGTCAATATCGCACGCAATCAACTGGTTCGAGGGGGGTCGACGATCACCCAACAACTTGTGAAAAACGTATACCTATCACCGAGAAAAACCATTGCGCGGAAACTTCAGGAAGCAGTGCTAACATGGCGGATCGAATCGCAATTATCTAAACACCGTATTTTAGAGATTTACCTCAATATCATTGAGCTTGGGCCTGGTGTGTTTGGGGTCGGTGCGGCTTCCCGCTATTGGTTTGACAAAACACCACAGCTTGTCACGATTCGCGAAGCGGCTTTTCTTGCCGCCCTGACCCCTGCCCCCCGACCCTTTAGCGCCAAAATCCGCCGGGCGGGGAGTATCGAAACCGCAATGGGGCGTCGCATCGATACGATCTTGCGACACCTTCGAAAGAACAACCTCATCTCCCCAGCGCAACTTGCACGAGCAAAACAAAAGCGAGTTGTTTGGAAGCCGAGGCGTCTCGCACAACACTAAAATGCGGTGGGCTCCGACCCTGGGGTGTGGACTACACGCCGAAGAAGAGGCGGTTACCGAAGTTGTGCGCAAGATTGGATTCAAAAATCTTCTTGGCGGCTGCATCGATATCGTAGCCGACACGTTTAAACTCAAACGTCTTGGTCTCCGTGTCATAAATGGTGTAACTCGCCCGAGGATCGTAATCGCGCGGTTGGCCAACTGACCCAACACTCACGATATAGCGGTGACCTGGCCGAACAACAAAGCTCGGCGCGATGACCTCGTAGACTTCATCCTTTGTAAGAGCAAATGCTTTGCATAAGTGCGAATGTCCGATAAATGTAACCGTAGCCAAATCATCCCAGATTTCTAGACACCGAGCAGCTTGTTCACTCGAAAAGATATACTCAAACTCTTCAATGTTTACCGGTGCACCGTGGCAAAACATAACGTCTTCGTCGCGAACCTGATAGGGAAGCGATTTTAACCAGGCCATATTCTCTTGGCTCAGCTGATTCGCATGGGTATCCAGGGCGACTCGTGCAGCTTCGTAGTAATACGAATAATCCATCCGGCCGGAGACCGCCGCGTCATGATTGCCAAGGATGGTATACGCAACAAGCTTACGGATCCGGTCACAACACTCATTTGGCGACGCGCCATATCCGACCGTATCCCCGATGCAAACGTACTTGTCGATCGCCTCGGACTCATAAGCCCGAAGGACTGCCTCAAGCGCCTCAATATTGGCGTGAGTATCAGAGAAAATGCCTATGCGCATAGCCCGCTATTCTTCCCCACCAAGGTTAGCATACTCGACGAACTACTCGAGTTCATGGTTTACTAAAGATTGCGCATCTTTACAGGAAACTCTAGGGCTAGATACCCGTAAAATGACAGAATTGGCAGCGAATCCATCTCATATTATTAACAGAGCTATGGGATCGACCCAAATCGACACGGCGCAGCACTGCCAACGGATGATACTAGAGCTCATCTCAAACACCGGACCGAGCTTGGCTCACGAGGCGCGTACCGAGCGAGGCGAGAGCGAGAAGTCCCCGGGAACGTATTGAAATACGTGACTGGGGGCCTCGGAGCTCACAACGTTGCTCGGTACGATGGATCGCGAGCCAGGTGATGGGAGGTTTTTGAGATGAGCTCTAGAGGCTTGTTCAACGGTTGTCGTGGGTCCGCAGCTGCCGCTTGTGGGCCTCTTCTTTCAGCGCTTCCCAATTCCCGGCAACGATCCCATCTGCCAGTCGCACCCGACCGCCGTCGCAAAGTGCAGAAAAATTGCGTTGCAACTTGGCTAAAAGCTCTTTGCGCGATGTCGCGAGCCCCTCACTCAGGGCAACGTGGGCGAGTGCCGTCCCGGGCCACAATCCCAGTTCAAATGCGCGGATCAACACACGCCGACGTAAGTCCATCCATCGTTGCATGGGGTATCCACGAACCAAGATCAAAAACTGCTCGGCTTCGGGATGACTAAAAGTTCTAACGAGGTCAAGCGCACCCACAACATCGGTCACAGAACCGAGCGCTTCCAATTTCCGCTCATCAAATTGACACAGATATTCGTTTCGCTCGCCCCAGCGATCGAAAAGTGGGTCTGAATAGGCAGCCCAAGCCGCAGACCACGACCGCTTGCGCGAAGGAATCGTTCGCCATTGCTCATCGACAACCGCGAGAATGTAGCGCATGTTGGCCGAAAGTGGTGCTGCCACGGTACCGGTGTAAGCAGGTGAAAATTCTGTATCGAATAGCTCCAACAAGAAAGCAAACTCTTCGGCCAACGACTCCATCACCGCCCGGCCGTCCTTTGTACCAACGTCGAGGGGAAAGACGATGGGCGATGCTCTGTTGGGGCCAGACAACGTTACGGTCACAAGGGGGTATGTGGGTAAGGAGTGCATCTGAACTGTCACACAGAGCTTCTGAAGCAAACACCCAAGTCCCACCGCATCCACGCGAGCGCGCAATTTCACTTGGCCATCATCGCCATCATCAACATAGCAGGCCACGTTATCGGGTCGTTTCTCTCGTGCGACATGGAGTGTGTTTGATTCAGGCTCTACAGCCTTTTCAAAACAAGTGCGAGGCACTCCATCCTTGGCATCCGGCCCCTCAGCACAAGGCGGTGAAGCTTCTATGCGAACACTTGGCGATGGCTGGGTGATCTGGCCGGTCACTTCTCTCTTGGGGACTCCAGAGCTGAGTTCGCTGTCGTGTTCGGATGGAGTCTTCAGCGTGTGGGGAGCCCTCAATCTGTGGGAAGTCCCGCGATCCAGGTGCGCGCCAAGTTCCGCTGCGAATACAACAGGAAATGCCATGACATACTCGGGAACGGTCACGTCGGTTTCGTCGCCGATGGCGGAAACAAGCTCGGCGCGTTCTTGAATCTCTAGATGCCGGCTGGACTCCGGTAATACCAAAACAAAAATTTCGACTTGGGGATCGTGATAGATCACCGATGTTCCAAGCGCAATGGACCCATGACAGTGGGGACACACCGCATGATTGAACTCGCCGTTGCCGCTGCGCAGCCAACTTGCAAGGGCAGGATCGGTCTGCGCATTTACTGTTCGATATAAACGCGCGATAAATTGAGCATTGCAGCGACAGCGAACATGAAAACTACGCTTGTGCGTCGTCCCCAATACTCCCTCATACCAGAAGTTAGAAGTCCGCTGTCCCGTCATTTTCGGCGCTATCCTACCCCTCCCCCCTGACCTCTCTGTCAGGCGGCCTTGACGCACCCGAAAGACCCCGCCACACTCGGCCCGTGACTGTAGATTGCCCGCCGTCGGTAGACGAACTCGCCACCCACGCCGCCCGTAGCATCAAGGAAGCTGTTGGAATTAAACCGGAATTTGACAGTGAAACCCTTCCCCTTGTCGACCACTATCTCGGCGGCCTATCCACGGCCAACGTCGAGATTGTCCAATTGCTGTGTGCTACCACCGGCGCCTACTTTGGTGAAACGATTCGCCGACAGCTCGGGGGAAGTTGGGATCTTGCCGCTGCAGATCCCGTTTTGTGGAGATTCAGGCTTGTCTCTGGACTTTCGTTTTGCCCCGCCGGGATCGTAGCGGAGGCTATCACCTGTGGGAAAGATCCGGTGTTCACCAGCGACTTTGATGCCCCCTCCTTGTTACGGCCACACCTCGAGAATATCCTCCAAGGCATGGGAGAGGTGTCGGACCAAACCTATTATTCACTGTGTGGACGGTTCGATACGCTTGAGCATATTCACGATGCGCTCCTTGCCACTGCGGCAAAACTACAAAAACAGAGCGACGCTAACTAACTATTGTAAACTACCGCCAGCCCCAGGCAACGCGCACATCGCCATTTTGCGCTCCTAAGGAAACTGTCGCGATCGGCGCTGGCGTTGTTCCGGCGAAAACCCCAGGCGAAACTTCTACCGCATGCAGTGATGTTGGCAGCGATATACGGCGCGGAGATCGTGCGGTAACAGCGAGTTTTGACGAACTGCGAAACCGTAGTTTGATATCACCGGTATGTGTGGCGAGTTGATAGGTCCCGCCTGTTTGCGCCTCCCCTGCAATGACGATATTGCCAACGGTTGTCCGAATTGAAACATGCTTGGACCGGATCCCACGGCCGGTTACGCTACCGCGGTGAACCATCGCAGACAAAGATTGTCCATGAATCATTCGCAGCGCAAGATCTCCAACCAATCCGTGCGCATCAACGGTCCCGAATACTTCCCGGAGATTCTGCTTTCCTCGAACCGTTGATGTCCGTACCAACCCAGAACAGTTTTGTACCTCAATATCCCCCAGGTCTGCCTTTAAGGACGCTCCGTTGTCCATATCGGATACCGTGAGGAGTCCTTTTCGCAGATGGGCGTTGATCTTCGCTTTTCTAGGCGCCTCGATAACCAAATCAATGCGAATGCTCCCTTTGGCGATCGGGGCCGCATTGTTTCCGGGCGACAATGCTGTTCGTATCTGCATCGAACCGTTTGCGGGATCGGGGACAAGCTTTACCCGGAGTCGATCCAAGGTTTTCTCATCTGGAGCCCGTTTTACAGCGCGAATCCTCAAGTTGGGGCCATCGTGACCACGCACCTGGACATGCCCAAAAGAATTTCGAATCGAAATTGCCGAAACAGACACCCCGGAATGCGGTGCGATCTCCACCGGATGTACCTCGTATACTCCGTTGGCATCAACATTTCGCGTCGGCTCGGGCTGTGCGAAGCCAACGCTTGCGAAAATGCCTGCCCCAATACAAGCGGCAGACACCCCAAGCAGCAAAATACCAACGCTCCCCTTTACTCCCACACACCACCACCATTCTTGTCGTTTCTACTGAGCAGCGAACGCTGGAGAATATCAATTTGCATCCATTGCAAACCTGCCAAGACTTCTCGTTGTGCCTCGTTATTGGCAATCTCTAGGCTCGTCTGACGAACAACAATCTGCTGCTCCACGGCTGGTGCTCGAACATCCAATGGCCGTCCCGATTCTGCGATCATCTCCCTGAGCTCGTCTGCGACTTCTCGATAGGTCTGATCTACCAACATCTGTTCGCAAGCTTGTTCTTCAATATGCGTATCCGCGAGATCACAATCTGGCTCATCACCAATTTGCAATGCCGGCACGAGCTCCTTTAGGGGGCTAGGAGCCTTCAGCCTGAAGGGCGAGGCGGCGTGCAACGGCTGTGTTTGTGGCGCAGCAGGATTCGTATCCTCTACTCTCAACCACAGGCCCCCAATCACAAACACCGCAATCACCACGCTCGTCAAACCGCCAAGCGCCCACGGTCGCAAAAGCCATTGCTGTTGCCATCTCCGTGGCCGGTGCCCTCTCCGGTCCAACTCCGAGCGAATTGCCGGATACAGCGTTGCGGGTGGGTCGATGCTTGGTAACTCTGACAATTCTTCACGAATTGACAACTCATCTTGCACTAACTGCCAACACGATGTGCACTCTCGCAAATGCTGCCCGATGCATTCAAATACAGAGGGCGAAAGGCCACCATCAACGTAGGCCGAACACTGCGCCTTTACGCGTGCACATCGCATGGCTAGGGGGTGTCTCCCTGTCGTTTTTGCGCACGTTGTCGCCTGAGTTCGGAGCCGAGCAGCTGGCGCATTCGTGCCCGGGCCTTGTGAAGTTGCGATTTGGACGTACCAACGCGGCATCCCAAAATCGCCGCGCATTCTTCGTGGGATAACCCATCGATATCGTGCAAAACCAACACGGCGCGATATCCCGCCGGCAGCTGCTCCATTGCCCTCTGAAGGCGCGCCGCCAACCGCGGATCGCGAAACTCGATATCTGGTGCTGGAACCCGATCAAGACCCTCATCGCTGGTTTCTCTTCGCCTCGCCCGCTTGGACCGATGGCTGAGCGCGGCGTTGACGGCCAAGCGGTAGATCCAGGTCCCAAGCGCTGCATCACCGCGAAACTTATGGAGTCCACGATAAATGCGCAGAAATGCCTCCTGTGCCACCTCTGGAGCATCGGAAACGCCAACAATCCGGGTGATCACGCCGAACACTCGCCGCTTGTAGGCGTTGTAGAGAGCTTCCATTGCCCGCTCGTCTCCGGCACAACAGGCCTGAACCATCTCCTGCTCGCATAGCCGCTCACCAACCAGACGGCTATCTCGTGAAAACGATCGAGTCGCATCAAAGCTCATGAATCCCCCTGAACAAAGAGGTAGACCTAGGCGGGCAAAATCTGGTTGCCCAAAGAATCATTGGGGGGACACCCCCAACTCTTTTGTTTGATGAAAGTAAACGCCGGTCACATCTTCTAGGGCATGTTCCAATTGCCATTGGCTGCGGGCCAAATAGACGTGTGATCCCGCGTGATCTTCTGCACGATTGTCTGCAATCGTCTCCAGGTATTTCTTTAGTAAATGCGGTTCATCCGCCGTAATCCATCGCGCGGTAACAAACGGACACGACTCAAACTGCACCTTTAGGCCGTATTCATTGAGGATCCGGGCGGCTAAAACCTCAAACTGAAGCGCACCAACGACCCCAATCACCCACTCTGAGCCGAGATAGCGCTTAAATGCTTGCGCGGTCCCTTCTTCGGCTAGCTGATGCAGGGCCTTACCGAGGTGTTTGGACTTCATCGGATCGAGCGGACGCACTTTTTGTAGGAGTTCGGGGGCAAAGCTGGGAATTCCCAAAAATTGCAACGCCTCTCGACCAGTTGAAGCCTCTCGACCAGTTGAAGCCTCTCGACCAGTTGAAGCCTCTCGACCAGTTGAAGCCTCTCGACCAGTTGAAGACTCTCGACCAGTTGAAGACTCTCGACCAGTTGAAGACTCTCGACCGGTTGAGGGCTCCGTAAGCGTATCCCCGACATGGATCGTCCCGTGATTGGGAATCCCGACAATATCACCGGGCCACGCCTCGTTGGCGAGTTCCCGATCTCTGGCCTGAAATAGCACCGCATTGTTAATTGCGATGGGCTTTTGGGTCCGTGACAAATTCAGCTTCATTCCGCGATGGAAACGCCCCGAACACACCCGCATAAATGCGATCCGATCCCGATGGCGTGGGTCCATATTGGCCTGGATCTTAAACACAAATCCAGAGACTCGCTGTTCGTCGGGGACTACCATGCGGCCGACAGCCTTTTGCGGTCTCGGGGCAGGAGCGAGACTGGCGAGCCCATCAATGAGCTCTTGGACGCCAAAATTATTCAGTGCGCTACCAAAAAATACCGGGGTCAGATGACCTTCACGATACGCACGGACGTCAAATGGTGCGCAGAGCCCGCGCACCATCTCTACATCCTCGCGCAACTTAGCAAGCGCTTGCTCTGGAACCTGTGCATCGATCGCTGGGTTGTGCAATCCCTCGATCTTCTCCGCGGTTTGGTTTGCGCGAGCGTTCCCTCTGTCCATCAATATGAACTGATCCTTTCCGATGTCATAACAACCAAGAAAGTCGCGGCCTCGACCGATAGGCCAGCTGAGCGGAGCGACATCAAGCGCAAGCGACTGCTCAATCTCATCGAGCAGTTCAAATAAGTCGCGCCCCTCCCTGTCGAGCTTGTTCACAAAGGTCAAAATCGGGATGTCCCGCAGCCGGCAAACCTCAAACAGTTTCCGTGTTTGACTCTCTATCCCCTTTGCCGCGTCGATCACCATCACCGCCGAATCGACCGCTGTGAGGACGCGATAGGTATCTTCACTAAAATCCTGATGACCGGGGGTGTCGAGTAAATTGAACACCCAATCGCCGTACTCATAGGTCATGACCGAGGCAGTGACAGAAATCCCACGTTCTTTTTCTACCTTCATCCAGTCCGAACGCGCTCTTCTCTGCTCTCCTCGGGCTTTGACCGCACCTGCCATCTGAATCGCCCCGCCAAACAGCAATAGTTTTTCGGTCAAAGTCGTCTTGCCAGCATCTGGGTGCGAAATGATCGCAAACGTTCGCCGGCGTGATGCTTCATCAGCAATAGCAGCCATAGATGCGACCTTATAATCCATGATCCGAGGCAAAGATACTGGAAACGTTGTCCGCGTTGCCCCAGCGCCGGCGACTCCAGGCTTGCTCATGGGCCAAAGCGATCCCAAATACATTGCGTAGATAGCGTTCGACAATAGGCCGCACCCCGATGAGGTTGGTTGCTTCCCCAGGGTCAAGCGAAAGATCGTAGAGACCTCGAGAACCGCGCAGCGGAACGATCAACTTAAACCGTCCAATCGTGACCGAGCGGCCAACTCCGGGCAGGTGAGAAAATATCGGACCCTTCCCAGGCCAGCGGGATCCCGTGATTAGAGGGACGAGACTATCACCGTGGTGGTCCCCCGAACGACTCACCCCAGCAACTGCGAGAATCGTCGGATACAGATCGACAAGCTCAACCGTTTCATCGATCTGCTTTGGCGACCCACTCCCCGGAATGCGAATCACAAGCGGGACCCGTTGAACCTCTTCAAACAGCTGATTACCGTGGCCTACACCTCCACGTTCCCACAATTCTTCCCCATGGTCTCCAACCAAAAACACAGCCGTGCGATCGGTCAATTGCAATTTGTTGAGATCCTCAATCATCCGGCCAAACGCCGCATCGGCATCGCGAACCTCCGCGTTGTAAAGTGCCTCCACATACGCCTTTTGCCGCGTGCTAAACCGTTTCTTCGTGTCCTTCCGCTTGCTTAGCTGCACCGTCTCACTCGGTTGCATATCGACCTCGCCCTGGGTCCACTCGGCATTGAGACTCGCCTCCGATGGCGTATACGGCAAATGTGGCTCGACCGTGACGATGTATAGAAACGTCTTTTCGCGGGCATTTTTTGCGAGCACCTGCCTAGCGGTTTGCCACAAAAATTTTGCGTTAAATGGATACCTCCGTCGCATTGGGTTTTTGTAAACCTGAAAGCCTCGAGCAAACCCAGCTTCGTCGTTCACAAACCCGTTTCCGCTAATCAAAGCGGTATAAAACCCCGCATCGCGGAATCGTTCCGCCAAGGTAGTCGCCGACTTTTGGATCGTTTTTCCCTCTGGATATCGCCCCGTTGCAATTGCGACATGGGAAGGTCCAGGGGCGGGGGCGACAGTCCTTGCATTGCGAAACCATATCGCCTCACGCGCAAACCTAGAAAATGCAGGAGTAGGCACCTTCTTTTGGGCAAAACGATCTGCACGCAATGACGAGATGACCCAAACGATTACGTGCGAAATCCCATCAAACCGACGCATTTTGCGATGACGGTTACGCTGCGCAATCCCCTGGAGTCGTGGTCGCCCCCAGTCAAATTCCCCTTGGGAAAAAAAGGACAGTCGAACAACGCTGTCAGCGTACGCCGACAGGTCAACCTCGGCGCTATGCCACGGGCTTTTGATGCCGTCACTCGACCACACCCTCTTTTCCGTCGCTCCTTCCGTCGCGACATAAACTGCCGCCGGAGTTTTTGTTTTCGATGCGGCTGCAAAGGTCAACCGAACCTTGGTGTCCGGGATCACTAAATTGTAGGAGATACGACCTCGGCTCGTCGTGCGCAGCGCCGGCTGTTCTGTTTCTGCGTAAGTGACCTTCTGCCCCCAAACCTGTCGCCCCGGAGAGCTTGTCAAGGGGACCGCGCCCATGGCGACCATTGCGATTGCTGCGGCAGATCGTTTCCCAGAAAGTATGTCAGTGTCACGGAAATACAGCCGGAGTTTGTTTTCACCATGGCGCACAGTCTTTGCGGGAGCCCGAATCGCGTACATTTTCCACTCGGGCTTAGGCATCGCGATATCTCCCAATTTATGCTCATTGAAGAATACCGACACGAGTTGCCGCCGCCTGGCCCCACGCATTTCGAGAGAAAGCCACACCGAGCCATTATCGGCCCTCTGAACCGCCCCCGTATCACTATCGAGTGGGAGAAAAAGCTCGCCGGCGACACCGCTGATCAATGCAGCCCGCCGGCCGTCTATTTCTCGGTGTAGATGCCACCGAGACCGATAGCCACCCTCGACATAGCGAGCAAACGCCACACTTCCACAATCAACAAATAATGTCCCGTCCACGACTCGATCGGCATGAACTCGATTATTGTATAAGTCGTAGATGACTTGTTTTGCAGGCGTCTGCTGTGAGACGACTGGTGCTACAGTATTAGGAGCTGGCTTTGGCGACACACCCTCCTTGTCTCCACAGCCAAAGAAAGGTGCCGCTACACAGGCGACAATCATCGCAAGATATGTGAATTTCACGGCTAGCAAAGCTGAAACAGTTCGTGCTAGCACAATTCACTCACTATCCCCAAGCCCCGGCCCCAACGACAGCGACGATCAACATTTTCGTCTCCCCAAACCCGCGTTTTCTATACCTTTGACCAGCCATGTATCTCTCCAGCATTTTCGTAACAGTTTTAGCAACTTGGATCGGGTCCTTATGTGCGTGGGGACTGGACTTCGCGGTTACTTTTACCCGCAGAGTAACTACCGAAGGTGTTTTGGACTTCGCAATTATGAGCCTTGGCTTATATTTGCTGGTCGGATTGCTCACGGGAATTGTCCTCGGGACGATCTACGGTGCACTCCGCGCCTCGTTTGGCGATCGTCCCATCTCGAGGGCGTTTCGCCAGATCTGGCGAAACGCCGACCTCGATGACATGGTGACGAGTCTTGTTTTTACAACCCTTATCGTCGGTTTGTTATACGTCGGATTTATCGCCCAGGCATCGATTGTATTGGTCGGCGAGGTCGAGCGCTACGCGATTGGCGCATGGCTGCTGGGGGGCCTTGCCTTCGCATCGCTCCTGGCGTGGATCGCAATTGGTTTGCCCGTGTTCCGCATGATGGACCGCGTAACCCAGTGGATCCCACGCTTTTTCATCCCAAAAACCGTTGTCGTTGTCACACTGGGACTGATCGCTGGGGCACTTGCTTGCGGTTTTATCGTGTTTACAAAACTCGACTGGCGAGCCATCAATATGGACGGCCTGTTGATTCTAGGCGTGTTTGTGATCGCAACAGGCATGATTCGCATACTGCTTTGCTGGATCCGACCGGATCGTATGCGCACTGGCCTCAAAGGGGGCTGCGCGGCCTTGGCAATACTTTTCACAGTTGGATGCATTTGGCTATCTCGATCCCCATCGCAGATAACTTTAGCCATCAGTTCTGATAGCAGCATGGCAGCGCGATGGCTCGTTGCCCGCGCCCAAACCGCAACCGATTTTGACGGAGACGGGTATGGACGCCATTTTGGCGGCGGAGACTGCGATGACAACAATCCCGCCGTTCACCCCAGCGCTGAGGAAATTGCAGCCAATGGCATCGACGATGACTGCCAACACGGTGACCGTCCCGCTCGCAAAAAGTCCTCAACACGACAAAAAACAGCACCATCCAAAACAGACCAGGAAACGACACCTGCCCCCCAGCGCGCAGACAATGTGTTTATCCTCACTGTCGATACCCTTCGCGCCGACCGCCTCGGCATCGCCGGCTACCGCAGAGACCAAAAATCCTTAACCCCCAACCTCGATGCCTTCGCAAAAAATGCAACCCACTTCGCGACCGCCTATGCCCAAGCGCCCAACACTCCGCGCTCCTTCCCCTCGCTATTTACCTCGCGTTTTCCATCGCAGGTGGCCGTCGATAAATCATTCTCAAATTATTCTAAGGTCTTGGACGAAAACCTGACCGTATTTGAACATATGCAAAAAAACGAAATTCGCACCCTAGGGTTTTCATCCCATTTCTACTTCAATGAAAAGCGCGGGATTCGCCAGGGTTTTGACGAATACAATAATGACGGCGCTACCAATATCGCCGACTCCAACAAAGATATTGCTTCTCCCCGGATCGTCCCGCGCGTCATTGATAAGCTCAACCAGCTGGCCGCCTCAAAACGGCGTTTTGCCATGTTTGTCCACCTGTTTGAGCCCCATTCGACGTATGTGAAACACCCAGAGTATCCTATCACAGAGAAAAAAGTCCCCGGGCTGATCCAAAAGTATGACTACGAAATCGCATACGTTGATCAATGGATTGGTAAATTGTTCGATGCTCTCGAGAGCACTCAACTGGCACACAATACGCTCGTCGTTGTCTTGTCCGATCACGGTGAAGCCTTTGGCATACACAGGCGCTATGGAAAAAAGATGTTCTTCCACGGACAAACCCTCTACGATGAACTTCTTCGTGTTCCCCTGCTGATTCGCCTTCCAAACAAAAAAACAGCGATAACAGGTGCAACCAATACTGTGAAGACCCCAGTCATGCTGATCGACGTGGCTCCAACGATCCTGGCTGCCCTTGGCCTGTCCGTTCCACCGTCGTTTGTCGGTCGCAGTCTGCTTCCCGCATTCACCGGCGCTCCGCTTCCCGCAAAGCCGGCCTACGGCGAGTTAATTCCGGCCCCATCATGGAACCACGCCGCCAAGATGATGGTCACCAAAGACGGTCGCTATAAGCTCCTTTCTCGGATTTCTGACCGACGATTCGAGCTCTATAACCTGGACGAGGACCCCAAAGAACAGACCGACATTTCCAAGAAAGATCCGGCGCGTTTAGAAGCGACAAAAAAGCAGCTCCTCGAGTGGACCGAAGTGGAGTTGCCGTCTCGGTAAAGGCGCAGCCAGCCAGAAATATCGGCCTGCCCAGCCTGTGTGCTAGAGTGCAATATGGCTAGCGAATGGGTACCAAAAACCCCAGCAGTCACCGTCGATGTCATCATTCGTCTGGAGGATCAGCCATCAACGCCCATCGTCCTCGTCAGGCGAAAATTCCCACCCCATGGCTGGGCACTTCCCGGCGGATTCGTCGATGTCGGTGAATCCCTTGCAAATGCAGCCAAACGAGAGGCAGCAGAGGAAACCTGTCTGGATATCCGTATTGACGAACTATTCCACTGCTACTCAAATCCAAATCGCGACACCCGGCTGCACGCCGTATCTGCCATATTCCTCTGCCGGGCGACTGGGACCCCAGTTGCCGCTGACGACGCCGCCCGGGCAGGCCTTTTTACCCTGGACACACTGCCCTCTCCTATCGTATTTGACCATGGCCTGATACTCAGTGACTACGCTCACTTCCTTCGCACCAACCAACGTCCCCCGCCGGGACGCTAATCTCATGCCCTATACCCACCCACTCACCAACGCCGAGAAAAGCGAGCTCTTGCGTATTGCCCGGGCTACCCTGCGAGAGTTTCTCAATTCGGGCCGGATTCCACCCGGAAAACCGCATCGCCAATCCCTTCTCGAAGACGCCGAAGTGTTCGTCACGCTGATGCGACAACGAGCCCTCCGCGGTTGTATCGGAACCCAAACCCCCCGCCCAATCTATCGCGTCATCCAGGAGACCGTCATTGCCGCTGCGAGCCGTGACCCGCGATTCGATCCGGTTACCAAAGACGAGCTAGACGACATTACCATCGAAATTTCTGTCCTGGGCGACTACACAACCATTCAAACCCCAGATCAGATCCAACTCGGCCAACACGGCCTCATCATCCAGCAAGGCAACCAAAGTGGACTGCTGTTGCCACAAATCCCCAACCAACACAATTGGGACGCAAAAACTTTCTTAGAACAAGTCGCCATAAAAGCCGGCCTGGCTGCAGACGCCTGGAAGGCCAGCGACACGACCACGCAGGCTTTTACCGCGCAGATATTTGAAGAAACCGTAAAGACCTAACCCTTATCAATCACGCTTTGCACGCGCCCTCACCAAAGCCTGTCCTTCAACGCCTCGCATTCGCTTGTTGCTCAGGACTGGACGGTGGCTCTCAGGACACACGGGCCAAGCGCATCGAGAAATCGAAGTTCGCCGCATTGTGGCAATATAGTGAGCGGAAGAAATTACCTCTCGAGGAAAGTGAATGCCCAGATGCCATTTGGTACGGCATTGCACCGAGCCGCTCCGCTCAAACAGCGAAGGAATTCATCGGCGATTATTGCGCGTACCAGCCCACTGTCGCCTGAGGCGCTCCGTTCGCGGGAAGACAAAGTCTTCCATGCACACCTGTCAGCGTCTACTTATGCTAAGATATTTGCTATGTGCGCAAAGAAGCTGCTGCCCGCCAGTGGGTGCACCAGGGAAGCCGGGTTAGTCCCCATCTGCGGAAACACGTCAAAGGGCGTTTACTTAATGTCAGCTGCGGACACGATTCATGGGATTCGTGGAGGAATCCCTGCGAACATGGACCGGAGCCCTCAGCTACCATGAAACCCATGCAACGGTGGTTTAATACTACGGGCCCATGTGATCCAGAGATTCACTATATGCTGCCACCGGAGCAGCGCCTGCCAGAAGTCCCAAGACTTATCGACCAACGGCACTATTTCGTCTTGCATGCTCCTCGACAGGCCGGCAAAACCACAGCGCTCACTGCGCTTGCAAATAAACTCACTGAGGCGGGAACCTATGCTGCCGTGCTCTTATCCATGGAAGTCGGCGCGCCGTTTTCGAGTGCTCCCGGTGTGGCAGAAGAAGCAGTGCTCGGCGCCTGGCGGCGCGCAGCAGAGGCGACCCTACCACCCTCATTACAACCTCCAAACTGGCCACAAGCCGCGCCTGGACAACGCATCGCAGCAGCATTGACTGCCTGGGCGAAGGACTGCCCTCGACCATTGGTTGTATTTCTCGACGAGATTGATGCCTTGCGAGCAGAGGCTCTCTTATCAGTTCTTCGCCAACTCAGAGAAGGTTTTCGCTTCCGACCACACGCGTTTCCATGGTCGTTGGCCTTAGTTGGGCTTCGAGATGTCCGCGACTATAAAAGCAACCCCGAGGGAGATAGCCCACTCGGCACCTCAAGCCCATTTAACATTAAAGCAGACTCGCTCACTCTATCTGATTTTTCGCGCGACGAACTTGCCACATTATATCGGCAACACACCGGAGATACCGGACAAACGTTTGTAGAGACAGCGATCGATCACGCGTATTCACTCACACAAGGGCAGCCCTGGCTGGTCAACGCCCTCGCTCGTCAAGTGACCGAGCACATTGTTCCCGATCGGAAGCAAGCGATCGAAACGAAGCACATCAACATGGCGAAAGAACAGCTGATCAAAAGGCAAGATACCCATCTTGATTCGCTCGCCGAAAGACTCCGAGAGCCTCGCGTGCGTTCGATCATTGAACCGATTTTGGCTGGAGCGACATTCCCTAACGTCCCCGCCGACGATGTTCGCTTCGTCCAGGATTTGGGCTTAGTTCGAGCAAGCGATCACGGCGGATTGGTGATCGCCAACCCAATCTACCAAGAGGTCATTCCCACAGCCCTGGCCTATGTAACAAGGGCCTCTCTCCCCGAAACCAAACCCACTTGGTTGCGACCCGATGGGCGGTTGGATCCGCGCCAACTTCTCACCGCATTTTTGTCGTTTTGGAAACAATATGGAGCTGCTTTGTTGGGTTCTGCGCCCTATCCAGAGGTCGCGCCCCATCTCGTGATGATGGCTTTTCTCCACCGTGTGGTCAATGGGGGCGGGTCGCTTGAGCGAGAATATGCAATCGGTCGAGGCCGAATGGATCTTTGCGTTCGCTATGGCCCCGATACCCTTGCTATCGAACTGAAGGTATGGAGAGACGGCCGCCCCGATCCAAAACAAGAAGGCCTTGAACAACTCGACCGGTATCTATCTGGCCTAGGACTTCAATCAGGATGGCTGGTGATTTTTGATCGACGAAGCGACCAACCGCCAATCGAAGAACGAGCCCGCTTTGAGCAAGAAAAAACCAAAATGGGCAAAGAAGCAACCGTAATCTACGCCTAATCCCAACCAGCTCGGTTTCAATTTATTTGATTCGCTCAACGCCACGCGAAAGTTTTCAAGCTGGGTCCCGATTTTTTCTTGCCAACTCAGTCGGCATAGCTTTCGATCTTCTGCTTGTATAGCTTGTTTGCCAACCTTTGTAACTTGCGTACTCGCTCACCGAGGAATTCGAGCTGCTTTTTCGTGATCCGGTACGCTGGTTTGTAACGCGCATCGACATAGGCTTGGAGCAACAGCTTATACAGCAACGTTTCGGCCGCGGTTGCTCTAGGAAACCATTTCAGAAAGTCGGGGTGTTGGCTTGCCGCCATGCGCTCGAGTTCTTGGAGGTTGTGGGTTTTTGGCTTGTACTTGGTAAACACCAGCAGGATCGCCGAGAAAAGCCGTTCTACGGATTGATGCAGCTGAAACGCCGCGTTCTTGTTGCGGCGTTTTATTAAATTACTTTCAAAATTATCATAAAATTCCTTTGCGCTCTTGAACCACTGCTTGAAATCCTCTCGGGCCATTTGCTGGCGCTCCTTTGGTCTTAGCTTGCGCACTCTGGCTAACAGATGCTCACCCGTCGTCGCCAGAAGACAACCTTCGCGTTTGATATCGCTCCAAAAGTAGCGACCACGTTCGATATGACTGTTTACTTCGTCGATGCTGTGAATGATTATATGCGTCGCCGGAGACTCGACTAAGGTAAGTCCCTCCGCCGCCAACGCGCGCTCGATTCGCTGGTGCAAGCGCTCACAACGACCTCTCTGGGTTGCCTTCCGCGAGTTGACGATAAGCAGCATGTCAAAATCACTGCGATAGGTATATCGAACACCACATTCATAATACTCATCATCGACCCAGTCTCCCCGCGCATACGAGCCAAACAAGATCAACATTGCGAAGACATCTCCGGTTTCGCGACGGACCACCTTGGCAATATCCTCAATGTGCCGAGCACGCTCCGGCGGTAGATAGGTAAGGGATTGATTCATACCAACACGCCACAAGATGTAGCCCCGTATTTCAATATGCGTCTACATATTGTGCGCGTTTTCAACGCACCTGGTGAAATTTCGCTTCGAAGTCTGTTTAGCACCAGCCACCTATCTAAAACGTTGTCGCATGACCACGAAATCTGTGAGCAACACCCTATACATGCAGATCAAATACCTAGATTTTGCCGAATCATAACAGGTGCTTGCAAGGATTTCCTGAGAAATGTATATAGACTCGGGGTCTCACCTGTGTCACATTTATGTGGACATGGATCCCGCTAAGAAGCATGCGAGTTATGATGATCTACTCGCGTTGTCTGAGGACGTTCGCGCCGAAATCCTGAGCGGAGAAATTGTAAGTACACCAGGGCCGTTGCCCGAGCACGGTTGGGTTCAACGAACCGTAGGGCGCTTTATTGGTGGACCATTTGGCGATGACGACGACTACGGTGGTCCTGGTGGCTGGTGGATTCTCCCAGAGGTAGACATCCAATTCAGTGAACACGACATTGTTCGGCCAGATCTATCCGGTTGGCTCCGCGAACGACTACCAAGCCCGTGGGGGTAAACGTCCGATTTCCGTAACGCCCGACTGGATTTGTGAAATCCTATCTCCATCGAGTGCCCAGCGTGATCGAGTTACCAAGGCAAACCTTTACGCGCAACATCGCGTTTCTTTTTACTGGCTCATCGATCCCGCACAACGTGTCCTTGAAGTGCTAGAGCTTCGTGGCGAGATTTGGGCACGCATTGGCGCTTACGACGTGTCATCCGTCGCAAGAATCCGCCCGTTTGAATCCATCGAATTGGCAGTCGGGCGGCTATTCCCGCCAGAGTAAGAATGCATAACCTACTCAACTCGAGCCTAGTATCCCCAGCAATAGACCCAGCAATGCTTTCAGATCCTGGCGTTGCTCGGTAACGACTCGTTGACGGAGCACCTAACCCAAGCTTTGCTGTCGCGTAACTGCCCACATCGATTAGCGACTGAATGTTTGTTTGGAGTCGATGTAATGCAGCATCTACATTGCGAAAGTCGCTAACAAACTCCTCATAACTACCCTGAGGAATCTGATCTAGCTTCTCGAAATTGTCTCTCAGGGTTGCGAGCTTAGACTGAATCTCTTCCCAGATCATGATACCGGTCACTGCTGTTTGTTAAGCCATTCGACAAACCCTTGTTCGCTCACGCGCGCGGCAATTTCCCAGGTCGGGCGAAAGTCAAAGTAGCGAGAGTATACTGTTGACTCAAAGTCAATACGACGCTCCGGGTCTGCCTCGTAAATGAGTCGTCCTTCACGCAAAACTCGGTGGCAAAAAACCGCCCCTTGGGAACCAAGAACAACAATATCTACCGCCCTATCGTAGCGCTGCTCAACTCGGTTCGCCAAATCACTCAACCACATATAGTGTTCACGGGCTGTGTCCCGACGTTCTCGTAACAAAATGCCAATGTCAATGTCGCTATCCGGCGTTGCAGAACCACGGCTAAGCGATCCGAATATCCATGCGGCAGCTACATCTGGATAGTCAGCGAGTACATCCTCAATGCTTATATCTTCCGCTCTTAGGCCCTCGTCCGTCATGCTCCCACAATAAAGGGTAGACGACTCATTACAATGACACAAGCCGATCCCGCATGCCTCAGGACGATCATATCTACATCCTCAAATATGTCTACGATACGATTCCGTCGACAATGTGATTCGCGCCAGCACTACACCTGTAATAACAGCGGCTTACGGTATTCAATATTACAAACACCATCGCACCAACGTCCTCCATTCATCCAGGTTGACTTCACTACTGACAGGCAATTGCCAAGCCTCAGAAGTAAACCCGCGAAACCCGCGATCCGTCCCCTTTTCTTGTTTTCTTTCTTCCACGTACCGGCTTCGATTCAACCATTAGCAGCAACACCAAGTCCGCGCGATATTCGGTTGGCACGATTTCGGTCAGTTGGGCCTCCTCCCTTCGCACCTGGGTATACTGCGGCAACGAGATACCAAAGACCTCGGACAGTAGCACCGGAGCCAGCGTTTGGTTTTCGCGAAACAATTCTATGAGGATCTCGTGAAGGGTAGAAGGCATCGGTGCATGAACAGAAGATCGTAACACTGGCAACATCCTGGCAACATCGCCCCAAAAGGCCAAAGGCCAACTTCTATGCAATGCAAAAATTGCCACCGCGCGTACTTTCTGTCAACCCACATCATCACTGTCCGGATATAAAAATAAAGCGTCCGAATACCGGACACACTGCAGGGAAGCACGGCGAAACGAATGCGGGGTACCACTGGGGCTCCCCGTGAGCTCTACCCTAGCAAATATCTACTTGCATCACATACTCGATACCTCTCGAGCAATTGCTGCAGCATCGCGATCCGTCCCATGCTTTCGCTCGGTACGTATTGATAGAAAACCACGGATTCGCAGCACGCTCATCGTATCGCGCCGAATCTGCTGGAAAAAGACTTTCACATGAATGCGCCCCAGCGCGTTCCAGCGATGTGGCGGAGACGGGCAGCGACGAGCATGGGCGCCGATCGCCCGTCTGAAAATGCTCCGACGACTCGGGTCCGGGCGTCTGACTTCATGGTTGATTCGCTCGAGTGGACTGCTCGTTCAAAATACATCGGTGGTGTTCGGTTGGAACATGATAGAGTGCGCCTCCCCTTGCCTCTAATAGGGTGCGGTCTGTCCTTAGCCCGGTTGGAGTACAAGCTTCGAAAAGAGTAAACCCGCGAAACCCGCGATCCGTCCCCTATCCAGCTATCCAGGTCCTTCATGGATGCCATCCGAGGGTGCCCATTTATCCCGGTCCTGAGAGCCCAAAACCTGATTGCAAACCTTTTCTAGCAGTTGTGCTCGTTACTGGATGATATATGTGTTGAGTCGATATCGGAGTCTTTCAATAGCGACGCTACCAATGTAACTCTCGCCATTTGTGAGGCTTTCTAAGGCTTTGGCTTGCCGGTAGATTCGATAGAGCATAATCCCTCGCAGCAGGACAAATGGATAAACGAGGCTTCCGTAAAATGACCGTCGCATCTTCCCATCGATGCGTGCGCGATCGGTTCGGAGCAACGCTTTTATGTTCGCAAAGACGATCGCGCCGACAATGGCGAGCGGGATTCCGAACGCGGCAATTTGGCCAGCTTGTACGGCGCTCGACACCTTGCTGTCTAAAAGGCACTGATTGAGTTCGCGGGTAAGCTGGTCCTGAGGCAGATTAACATTGGGATTTTCTGCAGTCCAAACATCAACCGCCCGGCGACACTCAGTAACATCGTGATCCACCCCGATTGGGTCTTCATCAAAAAACGGAAACCGAATCTTCACTCCTTCGTCCATCACTGTCTGGATGTCAGGCAACTTGAACACGAGGTCAATAAAATTCCCTTCGACGGCACCTACTGAATTCATCCCAAAAAGGGCACCTCCAATCATCAAAGCGGCCCCAACCAAAGAGGCGTGAACCGCATGGTTCCAAGCAATCTGCCCCGCATTCCACCGCATCTCTCTGATTTGCTTTAGGTACCACCCGTGAAAATGTTCAAACACGGTTAGGTAAAACCCAAAACTCCAGCGCCCCTGTTGGGCAGCGAAATCCTTATAGTCGGTAATTGGCTGCGTCAACCCGATCTCATGCTCAGACAGTGCAATCTTAAAACCTGCCCTATTGATGATCAGCCCCGTGAACAAGTCGCCAACTTGAAAACGAAACAAGTGCAGATTCTCCTGCATCAGAAGAAACCGAGTAATCGAATGAAAACTGCCGCGGAATCCCGATAGCGAGGATGGATGCCCCTCTTTGCCACTCCCCTGTCGTTTCCCGTCTTGAACAGAGTAGTACAAAAACATCTGGGACAACGCTAACATTTTTCCAATCACCCCTTTGGTATTGGTGACGGCTTCTGGATCAATATTAATGAGGTAGTCGATTCCTCTCACGTTATCGGGATCTCGCTCGTGCAAGAACCACGACAGTCGAATCGTATCGTGCAAGGTATAAATATCCAGTGCGGGAACCACACGGCCATCGATATCACCAACAATACCGTGCTCAGGGATTTCGACGCCAAGGTCGCGCAAATATCGTTCTACGTGCCACTGCGCTACCTCCTTTTGATTGTTATCGACCCAATCAAACACCGGCAGATAAAGGCCGTGGTTGTCCCACAGGTGGTTTTGCGCTGCGCGCAAATAACGCATTTGCAAACTGTGCTTGTGAAGTTGCTCGTGCTTGAAGCGATTGTAGGAGTTATCGGGCCCTAATCCAACCTTTCCATACCCCACGTTTCCGTCATTCACACCTCCGTCAGGGCCAGGTTTGGGGTATCCGCGCAGGTCCTTGACCTTTTTGTCGTTGTTGGGGTTCCAAACCGGATGATAATCAGCCCACTCCTCCATGCTTCCCCTCGTCGAACCGTCATCGACGATGACGGCAACCCCTTCTAGATCGATCTGTCCTAGTGAGAGCTGGTCGGGACTGACGGCAGAACCATGGATTTGTCCCCGATCCACAATCGATTGCACCATGCTCCGTACCGTCCCAAGTTTCTCATTTTTCGCTATGCCCCAAAACACCCACGGGGTTCCGATGTGCGAAATGGCCCGGCGTGTAGGCGCCTTGTTGTGGAATCTGGGAAGACATTGCCTCTAGGGCCAGCATCGTGTGGGAAACGAGTTCGTCAGAAGACTCGGTGAGCTGCTCGGCAATCGTGGGCGAACCCTCGGGATACAAAAGCCGAAGATAGGTTTGATAGGTTAACGCGAGCTCGCTGTAATCGGTCGCCAGCTTCGCAACGCCACGCTCATGCCAATAGCGCGACATCTCCTTGGCAAATTCGATTACCAGCGCGGTGGCCTCGATGCTGATCGGACGGCGCATCACGTGAAAAGGTACACCGTTCAGAGAAAAGACCCGGTTTTCCCAACTTCGGGGAAACATACTAATACCAGCAAGTTGGCCCTTGAGATTCTTGGAGGCAATTCGCTCACTCCGGCTGATTTTGCGAATCTTACCGTTTTCATCTACCTCGACAAAGGTCTCGTACTTTTTGATGTCCTGGAGAAACTTGGCGTGCGCACTCTCCGAATGGGCCCCCTTCTGATTCCATAAGGTCGTAATCATGCTATGAACAGTCTTGCCCGGATTGTCCGCTAAGGTATGGAGAGGCAGCGGCTGCGGTGCGGCTAACACGTCTGCAACCTTCTTTTCTCCCAATTCGTCAACGAGAAACTGATATAGATCGGTCTCGAATGGGGAATACCTGTCGCTCGCGATCTGTTGGCGATAACGCGCTAGCTGCTTGAGCAGCAGTAAGTAGCCCTCTATGTCTGGAGAGCGCTTGGCGGAGTCCAAGACCTGGGAGTCTTTTGCGTAACGATCAAAAATCTCTTCGATTTTGCTGACGGGATCAACGGAAGCCGACGAATTGACGCCGAGCTTCGCCTCGCTAAGCAACTTGGAAACGATTCCTGCATCCATCCTTAGATTGACAGATTGGCTCCCCTGAGTCTCCGCATGCTCGCTGAGCATCGTGTCTAATAAGGAGGACGCCCACGTTTGATATCGCAACTCGCGCTCGAGCTCTAAATTGTAATACTTGTTCTTCCATTTGCGAATGACATCATAGGTCAGAGCGATGTCTTTGGTGCTCGCGGATACGCCTTGGTCCGTCAACCAATCCTCCATAATCTGCACCCCTTTGTCTCCGTGGGCCGCCAAGGTATTGACAAGCTCTTTTGCTGTCATGCCGGCTGCGGCGACGTCAACCCCCGCGTTGGTCATTTGGTTGATGAGAGAGATTCGCCGGGTCGCAAAATCCTTTACCAGCGTGTCGTGGGTCCATCCAGCTATCGCGGTTTGTTGAAATAGGTGCTGGCGATATTGTGGCTGATTCTGTAAGTCCTGTTGGCTACGAATGGAGCCAAATGCGGTGAATGCCGATTGCTCATTGGCTGGCAGGGTCCCATAGTCGACTCCCTTCGGCATATCTTGTTCGCCAAAGCTAAACCTATCATCATTCGTCTTAGACGGTCTGGATTTGGTACCCGGCGTCATGCGCCCAGGAATAAGTTTGTCCAGCGGCGGGGGTATGCTCGCTTTGAGCGCGGTGATCTTACCGTCGATGCGGTGGTAGGACGTTTTCATCTGATCAGAAAACCATTTTTGATAACGTTTTATCGGGGTGTCGTACTTTTTGACCATTTTTGACAGCAGTGCCCAGGTAGCGGCGCTAACACCTATCCAGCTGCCGGTGACCAAAAGAGCATCGTTGAGTTCGCCTGCCTGTGGCGTGATCACAACGTCTTTAAACACGCTCCAATCCTCGACAAAAATCCCGGTTGCCCCCATCCACGCCGACAATGCTGCAATTGGAAGTACATGGAACGGCTTGGAGAAAAAGGAAGCGAATCGGGACAGTTTGGAGATCGTGACTTTTTCGGGCAGTGACGCCTCGGGTTCTGTCAGCTCAGCCATCCCTTCGATGGATATCAACACTTGAAGTTGATGTAATGACTCCATCATCTCATCGGCCATTTTCTTTAACTGTGTGGTGGCCTCCGCCTTGTGCAGTAACGCAATGGGATGATTGCGATCGCCTGTACTCCGAAGCACCTGCCCCACCCGCTGGTTCATGTCGATGAATATTTGATTGTAGGCTTCGCGGTGATATTTGACGATTGTCAAAAACTCCTCAATCTCTCGAATTTCATCGGGGCGCGCATTGCCGAGCCTGGCGTGCGCTAAAAAGGTCTCGACATCCTCTACGTACTTGTCGATTGCGTCGCGGACCGAATATCCCGCGATGCGATCCTTGCGCAAGAGATTAAAGTGTTGTTGTTTGAAGTCAAGAAACTGGGCTCGCCCCTCTTTCGTAAGAAAATCTGACTTGAGAATCTGATCGATATGCGCAATGGATCCATTGATCATATATTCTGTCACGGCCGTCGCGTACTGTTTTAGGTCTCCGCCACTGAGATCGAGCTCGATGCCTCTGAGCGCCTGATGTTCGGCGAGAGCATTTTCTAGATCGCGGACGGCGACCAAATCGGTGTTGCCATGCGAATCGAAGAACAGCACCTCGCTGCCGGACAGTACCGGGAGGCTCCAATCTACACCTACGTCCTCGGGCGGCAGTGCATCGACGATCGTGGTCACTACTTGCTTGCCTTGATCGATCGATTGTTGGCCAAAGCCCAAACCCGCGTCAGAAAACCCTGCTGCTGTGGCCATCCAGACTTCAATACTCTCTACCTCATAGGTGGCAGGATTGCTTGCCTCTAATACTTGCACCGGAACGACAGTGAAGAACGGAAACTTCTCTCCAGCAATGCGAACAGACAACAGCACCACCGGGCCATTGTGCCGCGCGGCTTGTTTCCACATATATTCGACGAAGTGTGGGTTTTCATGAACACTTTCGCGGATTTGTTTCAATACTTCATTCGTAGGCGCTTGACCGATTGCGTCGGTTAAATCGACGCGACCGGTTTGCAAGGGATCGTAGTTGCCGTTTCTGTCGACGACATAGGTCTCGGAAAACCCCGCGCCGCCGGCGCCATTTTGCACGACCTGAAAATGGCTTTGCCCAGCGGGCAATATTTCAAGAAATTTCGGCGGCAAAGGAACACCGAAGCGATCCGAAGCCGTGGTTTCGGCATCCGGAATCAGGTTCGTGACCAAGTGTATCCAGTACGACCCGGTTTTCAGTCCTTTGATGTATTTGGCAATTTCCGAAAGCGGCCCGGAGACGAACCGTTTGTCGGAGGTGAGGGTCTGGATCTCTACGATCGGCTCGTTGGCCATCACGTGACGCTCAAGGGCTGCGTTGGGGGACTGGGCGAGCGAGACGTGGTTATCAATGTGAATTTCGCCAGCATTGGTGGCATTTTTCGTTCCCCAATTGGCGAGCATATCGGCATAGGGTTCGATCGTACCGATCCGTGAATCGACGAGCCGGGTATTTTGCCACGCTTGTTTGTCGAGCCCGGTTTGCGCAAGGAGGCGCTTGAGTTCGTTGGCAGGTGCATTCAAAGCAAGCATGTCAAATTGGTACGTGCGGTAGGTGACCACTCTGTCCGGTGACCATGGCTCATTCTTGGGGCGTAGCGAACTAAGCCGAAGCCACGCAAACATCCCATCGCCATGACCTGTCCAAGACAATGTCTGGTAGCGGTCATCAACGCCGCTGCCTTCACCCCCACCGTTGTTACTTCCACCCCCACCGTTGGCTTCGAGTCGTTTTCGAAGCCACGCGATGGACTCTGGATTTCCTTCCTTGATGACATACTCCTTGACTTCGGACCCGTCCCTGTAGATAAGAAGCAAATCGGCCGAAACCGGCTCCTGGCCTTTCGGCTCATAGAATACAGGGCCATATGGGGTCCAGAAGCGCTGGCGTGCGGCTTCATGCACCTCAGAAATCGCCTCTTCTCTCTCAGAAGTCATCCCATACTGCTTATCTTGGATCCAAACGGTTTTTTCTGGTGAATAGGAGTGATCGTTGGTGATTTCCTCGAGGTATACGCGCCCGACCTTGGTCTCCAAAAACAATTTGTCCGCATTGCGGAGTTCTTCGATCGCCTCGGGGGTGCCCTTCAGCACGTAGTGTTCGATGCCATTTACTGTGACGATATCCAAGAAGGGGCGCGCCGGTACACCGTCTGAGACCTTTTGCACGTCCACGCGCCCTGCGGGAACACGAAAGTACTGCTGCCCAGCGTACTGGACCAAGCTGCCCACGACGCCGCCGTGGACTGGCTCCGGTTTTCCGTCTCCCACAACGGTCATCACTGCCATGCGCACGTATGCTTTTTGATGCTTTTCGTCGAGGTTCGAAAACCACGAAAACTTCATCCAGGCAGCGTAGATGTATTGCGCAAGCGTAGCGTACTTACTGCCCTCAAACCCAGCGGTTTTGATATGTTCAAACTTCGCTCCAGCAATCGGCTGATAGTACGCAAGCTTGTCTAGGCCTTTGGACATCAAATGGTTGCGGAACTCATCCACCGCATCTTGAGAGCCCGAGTGCGCGTAGAACTTGATGCCGCCCACTGTAATCAGCCGCTCGTTTGGCAACTCGTCGGCAAACAAAACAGGTTTGACCGAAATCGCCCCAGCTGGCCCCGTCCAGGTTATGCCGGTCAGATTCTGACCTGTCGGCGCGCGCAGTTGCGGCCCTTGGAAGAAACACGGGTCGGTTTGTTTCCACTTCTCTAGCTTCGAACGCAGGTCGTCAATCGCCTCGCGCGTCCCTTCCGAAGCGTAATACTTTTTGCCGAGAATCGTCTCCACTCGATGCGCGGGGGTATCGGACTTAAAGGGTTTCAAGACCACGCGCCCCTCTTTGCCTCTCCACTCAAGCGTCACCAGTCGTGACTCACCGCCACATTCCTGCGTATCTGCAAAAAACGGCCCAATGAGAAAGTTCATCATCTCGGCAAGATAGGCCTCGCGATGAGAAGCACTCAGATTTTTAAGAACTCCGCTGTCTTGCAGCGTTGTATGAACAACGTGCCCCAAATCGGACTGGGTAGATTTGGGCAACCAGTTGCTGTCAACGACGCCAGACTTGCCAAACCGATGATTGAATTGATCAACCGACTCTTGCGGTCCATAGAGATACCAATCGGTCCCCTGCCATGGGCTCCATACCCCATCAAACCGATACTGAAATAGCGACACGAGATCCTTCTGTTTGCGGAAGAACAAATCGCCATAGACAATGCCGTCACCAAAGTGGCTAAACTCGTCGTTTGGTTGCCACAATAGCCCCTGAGCCGATAGCTCGGTGTACATCACCTGCCAAAATGCTGGCGGGTACTCGTCGCTAATCCAAGCGGGGAGTTGTTGCTCTTGCCCTATTTCACCAAGCACATCGTGCAATGCCGCCCAGTCTATCGAGTGATAGTGGTCATCACGTATGGTCAACGCCTGCTTGGATTTCCACACCGGGAGCAAATCATTGTCCGAACCGACGAAAAACCGCAGGTCTTCCGATACCATCGGATAGCCCGGATGGGGTTGCTCAAAACCGTAGACTACCCCGTGTTCAAACGAGCCGATCGGATTGCCCTTCTGGTCGACGATCGATTGCGCCCGCAAGGTCCTCTCAGGGTACACGCGCACCACCCAGGCGGGAATATACCCGACCTGGGTCCAGTACTCGCGCGCTGGGGCATTGGCGAGCATCTTGAACAGCGTCAATTGATAGTCAAAGAGAAACTCGTGAACCTGCGAATAATCTCCACTGTCAGCCGCCTGCTGTAGCAAGCTCACAAACACACTTAGACTTCCGCCGGCAGCAGCGCCCGTTGTTGCGGCCGATCCCGACCGAATAGCGTTGATCACAGGGGGCAACAGCCCCGCTGGATTGGCATAGGCAACCTGAACCCCAGGGGCTTGCTCCGGCGCTGGCGGCACCCACTGATACCCGCTACCGCACTCGGTCTTTTCGGTACGCCACCCAGTGGCCTCAAGAAATACATTCTCAACGGGGAGCGTGGTTCGTGTTTCTTGCACCGGGCAATCAGGCTGGGGCTTCACCGGAAACGAGTACTTCTGAAACACGCGATCCGTTTCGGTATTGACCAACCAAACATCTACCTTGTTTTTTCCTTCTTCGATCAGCGGAACAAACCCGCACGCCTCGTTTGTATCTGTATCTTCTACGTAGGTGCGGTGGGCCGGCTTGTCCGGTATGCCCGAACTTACCAACGAGCTCGTCGGGCGATTGCGCAACAGGGGCTCGCCATCGACATACACTTGATACGGCCCGGCAAGACCTCCTCCTGCTTCCATATGCCCGATTAACGAAAACAGACACTGGTGCCTGCCGGGAATGACTGCATAGTCGCCGTGTGCATCCGCTGCGGGGCGCAGGGTTACATCTACCCCTTCCTGGCAGATCTGATAGCTGGCGGCACAGAACCCGTAATCTCGTCCAGAAACAAAGGTGGTGTCCGCAGAAGAGGTTCCTTGAGCGTGAAGAAGCGGGTCGGGATCATAACTAGCATCATCGGCCGCCATATAGTTATAGGATCTGCTTTCCCAACCGGTGTCTACGTTGCGGACCCAAACGTCTACCTCAGAACCTTCGGGTTCTGCCAACTGCGGAACAACACCGCACAACATCACCCGGCCTTGTCCATTGACCACCTCTAAAGGAGCAACCGATTGGCCATCCTCTTCGAGGAGTTTGAAACTGTCGAAACTGCCAAGCCCTCGAGTTCCACCGATCAGCACTTCATAGCTCTCGGGATGCGCCCCCACGTTGTTCATCGCAAATAGGCATTGTGCCCGACCGGGAACCAAAAGTGGCGGAAACGTGCCGCACACCTCGTCCACCTCTTCAGGGGTGGGTTCCCGTGGCGGATCTTCTTTGCTCGATAAGTTTTTCAAAGTGCGAACACAGTTATTGTATTCCGACACCGTTACGTGACGGTCGCGTGTGTGGGTTAGCATCGGCTCGATGTGAACCTGCACATACTCGATCCCTGCGACCATACGAAGCCAGCACTGCGGTTTTAGAAAGCCGCATTCGCCCACATCGTGGGTCGACTCCCACGCTTGGCTCTCTGGGATGCCAGATAGAGCATCGCGCAAGAATATCTCCGCTGATACGATTTGGGCTTCGATAAACGCGAAGCGTTTGCTCCAGTGTACATCCGGCGCCCCCCACAGACTATAGTATTCACGATTGGGTGGATTCAACTGTGCCCAAGCTTCCGGCGCTACCCAGGATTTTTCGTGAATCACCACTTCGACCACGCGCTCAATGACTTGCGTCGCGTCGTTTTGATTGCGAAACACCACAACGTCAAAGTAGGTACCAGGCAAACGCTCGGCAGGGACGACAATAGAAACTTGTGCCGTTCCCTGCTTATCTGGGTTGGGACCCCAAAAATCGCCGGATCGCGGCACTTTCACGACGTCGAGCAACGATCCACTCGCTTTATCAAACACGTCGTAGTAAGCATCGAGGCTGCCGGTGTTCTCTAGGGTAAAACTAATTTTTCTCGGTTCTTGGTGGGCCGTGTGAACCTCTAGGGGCTGCCATTGCTCCGGGAAAATCACAACCACCGATTCATCGGGCAAGCTCCCATCCAAGCAATACAATATATTATTACACCCTTTGGTGCGTGTGGGCGAAGACCGAGTCGCTTGCGGATTCGACGCCAAAATCGCCAAAACATCCTTGGGAATCGATGCTAAATATGCCTCTACTCTGGACTCATATATCTCTTGGATTTGATCCCTAACGTCCACCGAAGCAAATGGCTCCGCAATCAGAACCGCCACAAATTCGGCTGCTTGTACCCCAGCACGGTCGCGCAGCTCTTGCTCCCACGCAGCAATTGCTTTGGCATCGCCTGTCTCCTGCCCGAAATCGGGTTCTACAAGTGCTTGTCCCGGATCGATAATAAAGCGATTCGCAACGCCCCCGACGATCATCGTGTCATTGTGTTTCACTGTCACAATGTACAAAAATCTGCGTATCTCGTTATCATACGCGTTTTGCAATACCGACTCGGTAAGTGGGGATGCGGATCGGTATCGGTGTGGCGCTCGCTTTAAGCTCATGGTCATCGGTTCTGGTTTCTAACAACACTTCGCGCCACGGATACAAGCCAAGGCCTGGATCATGCTCCATGCTGTAGAGCTCCGTAATGATCTCAACATTGACTGACGCGGTGCCGGAATTGGTTAAACTGATGAGCCCATACGGTTCCGATGGCAATGCAAATGCTGTGTCCGATTGTGGCCATATGAGCGTATTCCAACTCACAGGCGAGGGGTCACTCTTTTCGCCTCCGGCTACCCACGAAGCCAAACCGGGCGACCTAAGCAGCGACTCATCGAGCCAATCGGATAAGCCCCAAAACTCAAAACCGATCGCACGAAGGGTTTCCGCATCGGTCCCGCCAGATCGCAGCCATTTTTCATACTGATCGAATGACATTTCGGTGAACGCAGGCAGGGGTTGGGTCGTTCCCCCGCTGACCATGCCAAATCGCAGATTTTCGATCTCGATTGCAGCATGGCCCGGTTCGATCGGAAAAAACTGAAACGAAATCGTGTCCACTTGCGTGTGTGCCGTGAGGGCAGGGTTCGTCCCAATGGGCGTGAAGTCCTGCAACACATCTAGTACCACGGTACGCGACCCCTCACTGATAACCGGGATTAGCTGACTGAGACGCCATTGATTCCCACCAGAAGACAACCCAACCTGTAAGATGCCCCGCGTGGACAATGCTCCAGGTTTCCCCACCGCAAACGAGATGCTACGCATCGCGCACCCAGCGCCTAGTTTGCGATATGCCCCCATCCACTCAGCGCGATCATGGGTCCAATCGAGGTCACGGCTTGAAGACAACAGCAATCCACCATTGCCATACGCCCCCACATCGTAAGCGACTTTATGGTTAAGCGCTGCCGGTATCGTTCTCCACGATCCCCCGTCAGCATCCGTCAAGGTCAAGTCAGGGCACGAAGCCAATTCCGCCGCAGTTCCTTTATGCAGCACCATGTGTTCCAGGACATATTCCATATCGTCATCGGAGCGCTGCTGGCGGTCCACTCGCTCAATACGCAAGACAAAACGTTTCACATTGGTCCAATCGGGCGCACTCGCGTCAAATAGACCCATCAGATCTTCCTTGGGGAAACTCACCGTTGTCGTATCTCCTGCGGCAATCGAAACCGACCGAGAGCGATATGTCTTGGTCAGCGGCGTTACCTGGCTAGCGTTGACAAACACAGGATCACCTTGTTCATCAAACTCCCCATCGACAGCATATCGGAAGTTTCCAGCTCCATCAGGTATCACAACGGCCCTGCCAGAAGTGTCCCCATCAGCGAGAAGCACCGGATCGCCGTTGTCATCGAGCGCTCCTTCTACAACTTCTAAAGATAAGCGATCAATGCGGCTCGACGGTTTGCCCTGTCGACGCAATCCGCGAATCGCCACCGAAATGCGATTGTACGACGACCAGTCTGTATAATCACCGATGAACTCTTCTTCGGACTCTGTGAGCAAAGCGATCGAATCGATTTTTCCCGCATTGATATGTGGCACCGAATTCCACGGCTCGCCATTGGCTGGAGTCGCCCCAATGTCAAGCCATACATTCGATCCAAAATGAAGAGGTTCGTCATCACCGCCACGAACAAAGGGTTCAATTCCCTTGGATGCCAAAAACCATCCCGAAGACAAGGTCGCGACTGGGTCGCGTTTTTCTTCGCCGGAGAATAGGTCTCCAAACTGGAACGGAATCTTTTCGTCAAGGGATTCCGAGGGGCTGCCATAGGTTGCTAAACCGCGTATCAAATACGACATCGCCGCCAACCTCAACCTGGACAAATCGCTCGATCACGATATCGGGTTTCGCGTCATTGCGAAATTTGAGCTTCTTCCAATAGACCCCCGGTGCCAAATCGCTACCATCTACCTGGAAAGCGTAGGCAACAATTCCCGGCTGGTCGGCATCATAGGAGCGCCACTCCTGAGCAAGTTCGGCCTCTTTGGTTTGTACCGATCCGATCACCGAATCGTTGGCGTCAAGCACGGTGTAGCGCACCGGAAAACCGCCGTAGTTGGTCACAGTAAATTTCGCTTCTCCCGACGACGACTCCGCCAGATGTATCGCGGACGTTACCGGTTGAATCACGACAATCGAATCCTGCATTTGGTCTGCGGCACACGAGGCTTGGGCCCCTCCAGGAGCCGCTATGCCTAAGGGAACCCAAATTCGGTCCCAAAACGACGATGGACACCCGCGTGCGTTATCGGACTGAATCGAGGCTTCGTTCATCGCGGATGCGAGCTTCTTGGAGTCAACCGCTCCACTCATCGTCCATTCGGCAGCCTCCTCAAACACACCATCGATCAGAGAAATGGGGGGCGTGGTAGCGCCTTTGTCTCTCGCAACACCTTCCGCTTCGAACGAAAAGTCGACAAAGGTGATTTGATGATGGGTTGCCGAGCTTAGGGATTTGCCTCGCTTCCATAAATTCAGATAAACGTGCTCTGCGCTCGCATCCGGCACCGCGCCAGGGTAGCTCCACTCTTCTATCGCCAACCCGCCCGAGAAACACGGTGCGTCGCCGTGATAACTTGCAAATTCGACGCCGGTGGATGTCCAATCAAAACAGTGGGTACTCAACCCATCGACAGAAATTGTGTTCCATGGGTAACTCCGTGAGTGATCCTCGGGAGTCGTTCGTCCATTCAGAGCATGGACGGTGTAGAGGAACTTGTCACTTGGCGATTGAAAATCAAAGTGACTCGTAAACTCAACGTCAATTTCACGAAGCGGGCCATTCTTCTCCCTCGAATGGACAAAAAAGCCTGCGACCAGTGCCGAGTCAAGGGTCTCAAAATCGCTATCGACGACAATGCGGTACGTCCCATGCCCAAAGGTTTTTTTGCTCTTCAACTCCGCGCCATGCCAAACAGGCTCCCCTCCCTCAGCGGGACGTCGCTTGCTCATTGTCAAGCGCAGTGACCCATTACTGCGCTTCTCGGCGTTGTCTGCCAGATTGCGCACCGGATCTTCGTCCTCATCGGGAATACGATGTGGATCCGCTCCGCGCAGGCCCGACACAACCTCCCAGTCGTATCCTGCCCAAGTCAGCGTCTGCACGGGTTGGGTAAAGGAAATTTCAAACGCCGCAACCTGATGTAACTCACCAAGCGATTGATACGGAATCGTGCTGTTTGCGTCCTCAACAGCAACAAACGAGATGGTATCGAAATAGCGATTGACTCCCGATAGATCGAGTAAGCGAGATCCCGAAATTTCGACCCATTTGGTGCCCGTTTGCGCTCTCAAAGCAGTAAACACGCGATGGGGCTCGCTATCCCCCTTCGAAAGCTCTACGTGAATCTCCCCGCCTTCTTCCGGCATTTTCGCCCAGCGTACCCACACACTGCCGCCAGCATTGGCGTTGACAGGGATGTCGACAAAGATTTTCTCAACGTAGGGAGGTGCATCAGCGCCTTGCTGCGATTTGTCGAAAACATCCCGATTCTTAAACTGAAACATACAGACATTGGCATCAGACGTTCCGCCAGCCGGACGACAGTCGGTGCGAACCTTGTCACCAGCCGGGTCCTTGCTAAAATCTGCATCTACGTGCCAGTCGTTTACATCGCGATAAAGTGGCGCAACATCCGCCAACACATTCTCTTTAGCCAACGCTTCGACTTCATACGATTGGGACGGGCCGGCATTGCCAGCATCCTTTATCGTCAGCGTCCCCAATATGTTATCAGTGGTTACATCCAGAGCGCAGATCGTAACGGATCCTGCCTGACCTGGCTGCAACCTGGTGACAATCGGATAGACCGTAACATCACTCGAAACGTCTTCGTTTTTCGCAAACGAAACGCCCCATTTCTCGATCACGTTGGTGCCCGAGTTTGCCACCTGGAAATTTCCACAACGCTCCGCGTTGATCTGCAGCGTCCCAGAGCTGCCTTCCAACGTATTGCTAACAATGATCCCCAAATTGCCATGAGAACCGACCGCCAACACGGATTCTCCAGGTTCGATCGGTTGCTCGGGCTCGGCGACCACATCTTTGTCTTCGTCGCCTTTGTCACCCGTTGTCTGAGGACATGGCACGGGCGTCTCGGGAATATTGGAGAGATTTCCGCAAGTCTCGAAATCTCCGTTTCTTGGGTTTAGCGTTAGGGAAAAATCATCAAACTGGACGCGAGCGCGTTTAAAATTACCATCGGCCGGACGTGCAAAGGGATCCTCCACACAGTCGGGGTCTTGGTTGTCACACGGATTGGGGGCCTCATGGTCCCGCGGCCAAATATGCTGATACCAAATATAGTCTTGGTCCTTGCCGTTCACGTCGTTTCGCAACGCGGCAACTAACTTGGCACGCCAGGCCTGATCTTGCGGGGATTCTTTCAACACCTCGGAAACCGGAGGCACATCTCGATCTGCATCAACAAACGACTGACTATGCGGGGTCAGATTGTAATGCTGATAAAACCCAAACCGAATCCCGTCACGGGTGTACATATGGGTTTCGTTGTCAAGCGGCTCGGTACCATACCCCCATAGGTCTAGTAATTTCTCTTTGTATGCATCTTTGACCATACGACCGTCATGGTCACGGCGATACTGGGCGAGTTGTTTGATCGCGAGCAATAGTTCCATCTTCGGGACGCACACGTCCTTGCCATATTGCTCTGTTTTCTCGTCACAGCGCTTTCTGCCCTGCTTGTTTGCTTCGTTCTTGACCCGATCTTTTGACGTTTCCTCTTTCTTCTCTTTCCAATAGACAGGGAACGCATCTTCTACCTGTTTGGCAAGAGCACACGCTGCGATGTTCTCGGGCGTCCACTTCTCGCCGCACGGAACGTTCTGTTCATCGGGATCTGCGCCGGACCCAAACAGCAAATAATCGTGTAACTTCAGGCCACTGCCATCATAGTCGGTGCCACTTATGTAGTCTTTGATCTCCGCCAAAATCACGAGACTGTTAAAAATCGCTGTGGCTTCTCCATCTATCCACAAGTTGTATTGAAATTCACGCCATTGGCGCTCGGACATTGGGCCTTCGCCAAATCCACGCGCTGCATAGCCCCCCTCCGCCTTGTACACGTCGTTAAACTGATCTTGAAACTCCTCGAACAGCGACGACCCCGCACGGTCAATCGCTCCATGCAGATCTGCACCACACTGTGACTTGGTCGCGTCATGACAGATCAGCGCATTCTCGAAGAACCCTTCCTGATGGTTAACATTCTCAAAAAATTCGTTCTTGTGGGAAACATGACTGAGTTGATGGACTATCTCGGCGATGAGTTTGTCCTGTGGATTCGCAGCCGATGCATGAATCGGAGCAGCGCCCTTGTTTGCACCAAATCCTCCTCTGGGGACCGGAAGCCAATGCGGATCTGTCGATCGCGCAGCGGTGAAAAACACTTGGGCACTATCGTCAGTAATCTCAAATAGCCGTCGGTACGTCTCCGATTTCGCCAACAAGTGCCGAATTTGCGTAACGTTTGCTTCATACCGTTTGTCCGTCGCGATACGCATCGGCGGTATGTCGCCAACTGCAATGAGCTCTGCATCACTGAGCTTGACCTCCTTGCAGTCCTCCAAAGTCGCTGGTTCGCTAAAGTTATCATCCGAAACTAGGTTTGTGATCCCCGTGATCGTATCCAGCTCAAACCGGACCCCAGTTACACCAGGATCTCCAGTCGGCGAAAACACAAAGGTGATCTGGGTGATTTGGCTCCAGTCGGCGATTTTTCCGGCTACTGGATCCTGTTGTTCAATCGGTTGCTCGTTTTGGAACCAGTCTCTTAACAAGAACCCAGTGGGGTTTGAGGGGTCGTTACCTGGAAGCGGAAATACGATCGTTTGCTCATCACTGGAGATCTGATAACCTTTCTTTGCTGTCCAAACGTTGCCGTTCTCCTGGATAAGGCTTGGCCTGACGCAGTGTCCGGCACTCCCCAAAATAGAAAAGCTCATGCCCCCGCGTTTGTCTTTGGTAAACTCGTAGGGTTGCAGGTTCTGCGGGGTCGCAAAGCGTTTATAGATCGCTGACCACTCGGGTTGCGGCTCGGCAGCATGAACGTAGACTAGCTTTCCATCCTTTGTTTTGAGCGCTGCGTTTTTAACAAACTCTTGTGCCGCGCGAACCTCCCACTCAAGCAGGCACACCTTTGAGCATCCATCACCATTTTTGGCATTTTCATCGTCGCATTCTTCTGCCTCATCAATGTTGCCGTCGCCACAGCAACTTGGAGCATCGGCTTCTGCCTCTTCACACGATACCGAGCCAGCAGATCGCACCGACCGAGAGGGGCCCACCTTCTCTGACGCAGCTACCGCCCAAGGCTTGCATGCATCGCCGCAGCCCGGCACAGTCTCAAAGTCTCTAAAAAAGACATGACCATCGTCACCAACCTGAGTGACGGGAACACCAGTAAATTCGATCGGAACCTGCCCCACCACAGCGCCGGTGGAGTCAAGGAATCGAACAAATTCAGTGACTGTCGACGTGCCAGCTTGCCGGATGGCTTGCTTTCGCAACTCCAATTCGATGGTAACAGTCCGTTGATTGAAAATAGCGATCTCTGGAACATTGACAAGGGACCACTCGCTCTCCAACTGATACGTCGGTTGATTTGAAGTGTCGCCCAAGTTATGGGCCTCGAATGACACGGTAGACACAAAGTCTCCGGCGATGTCCTCCCATTTGAAGCTCGCTGGACCAAAACTGATCTTGGAATCGGGGCTCACCAGATCATCCCAATCCGTACACGCCTCGCGCCAATCTTTCGGATGGTAATACTGGCCACCAATTTCGGTGCCTTCTACACCAAATACGTAGTAGTATTCCTCTGTATTCGTCCCAATCAGCGAAATCTCCTGGCCATTTCGCCGGTTGAGTTCTACGAGGAGTTTGTAGTCTGCCCGACTGGGGAGCGGTACCGGTCTCTTGTGTGCACTCGTATCATTGGTAAGATGAACATTGGTGAGGTGAATATGAGCATCCAATCTCGCATCCGGCTCATAGTTTAGCAAACCAGTTCCATCCTCCTTGTCGAGGTCTGAGATTTTGATCTCGTCACCAGATATCACCGCAAAACCTGGCTCCGGACAGCGATCTGGATCATTGGGAGCCCCGCGAATCTCCCAAACCGCAACCTCCTTGGCACCAATTTCAGCAACAGCGCGGGCAAACCACGGCGGAATCCCCCGCTCTCGCGATCCGCGCTCTTGCCCCTCTTGCGCGATGCAAGTTGGATCGTCCTCATGAACCTCGCAGGATTTTGCAAACCAGTACACTTCGCGATCGGGCAATTCGAGGCATCCGTCGGGTTTTTTCTCCAACCGGATCGACACCCCCCCGTCTTTTCCCTCCCCAGGTCCATCACCGATCCACTCTAGCGGCAGTGTCAATGACCAATCGGCAAGGATTGTATTGGTGAGAACCAATTGCCCCCTTGCTCCTTCGCCAACGACATCCCAAGCGACATTGTCGCGAGCATCGCACTCTCGCAGCTCAGCGATGCCCCGCAGATTTCCACCGACAATCGGCTTGCGGGTAAATTTGACATCATCGACGGTAAACTTGACCAATTTGGGAACAGTTACATTCGCTGTATAGTGAAAACGAATTTCTTTGATCGCGCTCTTGTCAAACATCTTGTTCCCTTTTGCATTGCTGTCATCGGCAGCCGTTGACAGCCTGAGACCAATTTCATCCAAACTATCGAGTTGAACGTTGATGGGCTCGCGCGATGCCCCGGCGGTTTTATCGGATCGCCAATGTTCCCCGTCACCGTCGACAAATACAATCGCGAGTGTTCCTCCGGGGGCCTGTGCGGTAAAGGATACGTTGGAGTAAGCGGATAGGTTCAGCGGTTGAAAATCCACTCCCGCTTTTCCACTCGTCGGCGGATACCGCAAGCCAGCAAACTTTGCGATATCGTCTTCTTCAAACCGGAGCGCTGCCGTCCACTCTGAATCCTCTGCGATTGAAATGGCTGTCGAACCGACTTGCCCACCATAAGCAGTCCAAAGAGACGTTACGCTGTGGCCGTCGACATCACGATCAAATGCATTCATTAGAACATCGTCGGCTAAGATATTTGTGTTCCCTAACGCCAGGGCAGGCACCACCGTGTTTCCCAGCTCGTTGAGGTCTGCGTCCGGCGTCGTCAGCTCCGGTCCGGTGCCTGCGACATGGCCGGTGACGTTGTCGATGGCAAATGCGACCTTGCCGTGAATTTTGGTGCTCTCTGCTGCTGGTTGGGCAAAAACAAACGCGATGGGGAAACTCCCCAGATTGCCCAAAAACTCGTCCCCAGCAGCGGAGATATCGACGACTATTTGATTTTGGTCTCCTTGCTTGCCGCGCATTGCAAATGCCTTGGAGGTCCATGTATCGCCATTTGGTTTGCGAAGCTGCAGAGCGACATACGCTCCACTGCCCTGGATCGCCACGGCGTCAAATGAAATCTTGGCAAAGTCGGACAAGAGATGAGACTGCCCCCACCCCTTTCGCACCAATGCTGCTACCGAGCTATCATCAATTTCCTCGAAATGGTCGTGCTCATATTGCAGCGCGTAGCTATCGTGACCTTCAGGCTTCTTAATGACATGTCTCGCCTCGCTAAGGCCGAACGCCTCAGTCTGAAAATCACCCGGCCACGCAGTCCATTGCTCCACCTCTCTGTCCGGATCATCATCAGCCTTGCCCAGGTCGGTATCAAATCCACCAAAGAATAAAACGCGAGCGGGGGCGGCGAACCCGTCTGGGAAGATGTCGAGCAAAAATAATCCCGCGAGGTATTGCAGAACGTCAAACCCGCCGTTGTGTTTGTGGTCGTCGTACAGTGTTTTGGCATCGCTGGGATGGAATGCACCGCGAAATACAATGACGTCGTCGATGGAGCCCCAATACTCGTCGACATAGGCACCCGCTTTACTCGCCGCGCCACCACCGACAACCAGGCGGCGGGACGATGCAAAGTTTTGCGCTTCGCCGTTGGGCACCAACGTGAGCTCGTTTCCGCCTTCGTTACGCAGGACATCGCCGTCGAGAAGAATCGTGGGCGTTTTGTTGTTCCATATCAACGTTACTTGATGCCAAGCGCGCAGTGGATCGATTGTGGTGGGCGCCTGGGCAACAGAATAGGTCTGCTGGGCTCCGTCGGGGCCCTGCAACACCAGGCTAGGCTGTAAATATCTCGTTAGCCTAAGCTCCCAGCCAGCCTCAGACTCGAGGCGATTACCAATAATTGCGCCCTCATGGTCCTCGGGTACATCATCCCTTGTAGGCGGATAGACCCAAAAGGTGACCATAAAATCATCATCGGGAGCAAAATGCTGGTCAAAATCATCCTCGGGTCCAGCAAAGATACCCGTAAGCGAAGCTCCCGGGTCCTTGTCGTGACGATCCGACGAAAACCCATCTTGCTCTTTGATGAGCGGGGGGCGATCGTTGAAATCCCATTGGGCGACTCTGCGTTTTGCCTGCTCGCTGCTGGCGCCACCTTTGATATCGATAATCAGCGGTTTACTCCAACCCTGACCAGCTTCATCCGGGTGTTTCTCATGGCGCCCCAGACTCTCAACCCAAAATGTGTCCTCATAGTAGACCTGCTCCGGCACCAAGGAAGCGTCCTTATTAAAGGCCCTCACCGTAACGGTCTTTACCTCCCAAGGTGCAACGGTGAAGCGCTCATCCACGCGAAGGTATTTGACCCGATACGGAACTGCCTTGTAGTTCACGTGTTCTGGAGAACTGTTTTCAAATGTAACATTCACCGTCGCGTTCGCGTCCGCAAACACAAGCGGAGGGATGGTGATTTTCACAAACGAGGTGACTTGCGCTTTTATCTCTGGGCAAAACAGATTGGGAACCTCCCCAAACACTGTCTTGACCAAATCGCAACTCGACACGTTACGAGTATTGGTAACGTAATCACATACGACATGGGTCCTTGTTCCATCTTGCTCGGGGAATATCTTGCCGAAGGGCTCGGTGTTGATGTCGCGGGGGCACTCGAAATCGTCAGCCGCTACGCCCCCACCCGATTGGACGGGATTCTTACACTTGCCATCCTCGTCCTTGCAGTGGAGATAGACGTCATCGACCAAAAGGGTCCGTTGCGCTGCGTTCTCGCCATTTCGGTCGACAAAAAACCAAACCCCAACCACTTGCTTGAGGTCAACCTCAGGGTTCAGTGCGGCGGCAGCCTTGGTCGTGGTCCCGTCAGTTGCCGGAAAGCTCTTGGCGGTGAGCGGAACGGAGATCCGCTTCCAGCTATGGGTTTCATTGACGACGATTCGATGTATCGCCTCTTGCCACAGGGTTACTTCTTCGCCGTTTCGTAAAAACCGGATCGCAACACCGATGGTTTGAAACCCGTCTGAGGCATCCGGCTCTGGCGTGTGAGCAGCAAAGGACAGACTTGCATAGGAACTCCAGTCCTCAGGCGTAAACGCAAACTTGCGACCCGTATTCTCCTTTTTATCAAAGGCACCCTTGGTCTCAATGCGCAGCGAAAACTCCGAATCACGGCCCGGGCCCTGGATATCTAGGTCAGCATGATTGTCGCCAAAGCCCGCCTCGGTCAGTCTCTGCATCTCAGAGAGAGCGACCTCAAAATCGAAACGCACCGAGACGTTGTCGGGATGGCTTTTGGGCTCGTGCTTTGGCGAGCAGTTTGCGATTTTACCAATATCGCCCTCGATACATCCCAATAGCTGGACATAATCCAGATGTAACTCGGGGACTGTGTCGTCATCGTCCCACAGATAATCGGATGAAGTACGTCCAAGGACAATTTGATAGCCGCGGATTTTCAGACCTACATGGGCCCGGAGACCACGATATCCGTTGGTGTCCAGAGGCACTTTGACGACCTGCCAGTTGTCATAAACCTCGGCATAGGTTTTCTTGGTGGCGTCTCGCTGCTCGGCATAAAATTCTTTGCCGGTCACGGGATCGAACATGAGCAACAGTATCTGCGCTGTAAACTCCGAATTGTCAGTCACACTCTTGATCGAATACGAAACGTAGGCCAAGTCTGCCAAATCGATATCGGCGTCAAACTGATGCTGGGCAATCGCGACCTGATAGCTCCCCATCGCACCGCCCTCGCGCCGCGGCTTAAAGACCATCGCGCGCGAAGACTCGTGCTCTCCATCCGTCGTTGACGGCCCAATCCCGTCGATCCGAAATCCATCCCGCAAGAAGTCGGCCGTCTCGGTCCCGAGGCCGTCCCGGTATAGCCAACTCCCCCCCTGTGAGACCTCAAACGAATCCAAAACCTTCATCGCCCGACCGTCTGGATCTTCCGAAGTCGCCAAGGCCTCATGGATGTACGGCAGGAACGCAAGCCAAACGGCTGCATCCATCACACCTTGCAATTCAAGAAGGAACTGCTCTGGCTGAAACCCGGCGACGAAAATCTGCAACTTTCGCTGCAACATCTTGAGCTCATCACCGCGCCACTTGGGGTCGTTGAGCTGCGCAAGAGTAAGACTCGCCAACTGTTGCTTTAGGCTCACCAAATCGCCAATCTCATCCGTATCGACTGCATCGTTCCAGTCCTTGCAAGCGTAGCCCCAAACGCCTGGATTGTTGGATTCAGAGCTGTCGTCAAAACTCACATGGACTTTGAATCGCCCCGTGAGGGACGCGATCCACAATTCGTCTTGTCTGTTCTCGGGGGCTCTGTCGGTGTTGAGTTCTTCGAGGAACTTCTCGTGCGACTTGCTTGGGAAAGGAACCGCATCCTCGCTGTGAAGCAAGTGCATCTCGAGGCGCGTATTGGGATCCTCAGCAATCAACGCCTGGACCAGCTCGTGGCCGTAGGGAATGCCATCACCCGTTGTATCTTCGACTGGATCTTTGGCCGTGAGGACAACGTATCCGCCGCCACACACGTGGGGAGGGCCGCTTGTCTGAAATACCGCAACGTCTGCGCCGTGGATCTTCGCTAATGCTTGGAGGGCCCACAATGGGATCTCTTTGTCCGAAAACGTTAGCGGCTGCGGATTGTTTGGATCGTTGGCGAAATCCACCAACGCCTGATAGTCCGTCAAACACCCAATGGGAAATTCGCCGAAGGAAAACGACCCATCGGGTCCGGCGGCAAGCGTCACAGACAATGGGTTCGACACTGCATTTCCGCGTCGAACGCGAACCTCGGCGCTGTCGTTAAGCGTATCTTGCTTGGCAAGCTCCAACTCGACAAAATCATCGTGCAGAGTGCACTGGGACAGTGATGCCTGTGTGTCCCCGTACGCTGACTGATAAAACGCGAGCCACCCAGTGAGAAACATCCCAATACTAGCCACGCGCAATGCACACAATCCGAAACTGAAATTCTGCAAAAACAGCAACATCGAGCACCTTGTCCGTTCGGTTCGCCACCTACCTGGCTGCCACCTGCATTTCCGCCAGCAACGTAAACTTACAAACAGCGCGCATTTTTTGTAAGCCATTTCGACCTTCCGCCAACTGAAACCGTTGTTTGAAATAAACAACGATCTGCCTCGCCGTATGCCGGACACCATGACGTATTTCCTGGACAGTTCTGGCGGGTTGATTCGACCCTTCAAATTTACCGTGGGGTCCTTTTCGTTCGGAAGATCCCGAAACAGAGTTGCACGAAAGGTCCCATCCTGATGTTGTCTCCTGCAGACAACGGATGGGTGCCCAAAAGGATCGAATGATACGGCTACGAAAATTTAGAGCGGCATCTCAAAAACGAGCCGCGCTTGGCTAACCAGGCACGCACCTGAGCCAGTTTTGAGCGAGAAGTTTCCAAGAACATGACTGGGGACTTCGGAGCTCACAAAGTCGCTCGGGGCGATAGATCGCGGGCCAGGCAATGGGAGGCTTTGAGATAAACTATGAGCTCTAGTAGGCCCGGACCAAGAAAAAGGTCTGTTCTAATTTCAGATCGACAACCCTCATTACGGCAATCGACTTTGAATATAGCTTATGGATATGCCACAATTGGTTCTTTCCTTCGGGGCGGGATTTGCCGTCATCCAGAAGAGCTAACACATTGCCCCTACGGTCGACGATGTACCGCTGAGAGGCGCCTTGCAGCAACTCGGTATGGGTCTGGTCTTTGATTTGAGGGCCATCCTCCGCCAGAATCTTCTCTGCACCCCACAGTTGGTCCATGCCAGCTGGCAGTGTGACTTTCACGATTTCAGACTCCGTTGCCCCCGAAGAGAAATTTGTGACAAATGTTACGCGACGGTCACCGGCTTTTATCTCTTTGTCTAAAATGTACTGGGCTACCTCAGCGACGGTTCCGGCAACAAACCGAAGATCCGGATCTGCGACGAATATCTCGACGATCGCTTCACCACGTTTTTTCTCCAGCGCTTCTACCCTCACTGGATCGTTGGCAATGGATTGGGAGGCTACCTTCACACCTTTCCCTGATACAGAATCATCGATATCGCTAATCGTGTCGCCGACAAAACCTCGAAACCACTCGTATAACCAAAAACCGGGATCGCTTTGCGCTTCGTATTGCGATTTGACATCCTCGGCTGTGTAGTTGCCGCGGAAGATCGCAACGTCGTCAATGGCACCTGGGTAGCCCTGACCAACAACGATTGGTTTGGGGGATGAAAAATCCGTCCCGAGAATGCCAAATTTGGAGCTTTCGCCGTCGAGGAAGAATGTTAATTCCCCCTCCTGCCACAGAATGGCCACGTGGTGCCAGCTGCGCAGGTCACCTTTAAAGGTGAGCAATTCTTCCGCAATCCCAAACGATTGACCAGCCGTATCGCCATTCTTAGCAATATATAAAAATGGTTGAAAGTTCTTTGTGATCCTGATCTCCCAGCCGCCGTCGCGCTCTTGGCCAGGTTCTATGTTACCTATGATGGAATAGTCCTTGTCGTCGTTAGGCGGCCATACCCACGCACTCACCAAGAAGTTGTCGTTGGGACCAAATTGCAAGTCCGCCGGGGCCTGATTCGAACCCGCTTCGCTCTCGACTTTGAGGCTACCGATCAAGGCAAGCTCTTCTTCGCCATCCTGCAGATTCGAACGCAGCCGACCCGGCGATGTCGTCTTGCCACTGCTATTGGGCTTTGCGGCGCCACGATTTTGTCGTCCGCTCCAATCAAATCCAAGAGTATTGGGAATATCAAAGCGCCAGTAGCCAACGAGGCCCTGCTGGACGCCTTGCTCCATGAGTTTTTGCACGTCGCTCACGGTATAGGCGCCGCGCTGAATCGAGATGTCGTCAAGCGCTCCGGCATATCGGCGAACGACTCCCCCGTTGTGAAAGCCCGCACCGACTACCAGCACGGCTGTGGACGCAAAATGAGGCATTGTGCCAAGGCCACCAGGGTAGGACAGCGCGACTTCGCTTCCGTCAATGAAGATTCGCGCGTAGCGGAAGTCGTCTTTGTCCCTCGGCGGTTGCCACAAAAGCGCAACATGGTGCCAACCGGTTTTGGGCGTCGCAAACTCGCTGGGGTTTGCTGCCCGCACCTGTACCGCATCTGTGCTCTCCCCATCCAAGACGAGCAAAGGCTGCATGTTTTTGCCGAGGCGAAGCTCCCAGCCCGCGACATCCCTTCCAGAGTCATCGGTAAATAGGTTTCCGATCACCGCGCCACCGTCTTCGCCTGCCTTTTGGAACGCCCAAAAGCTGATCAAAAAACCATCGTTAGGCGCCAACTGCAAGTCCACGGTCTGCGGGGCATTGAACGCACCGCTGAGCGCCTGGCCCTTGTTTCCACCAGAGAATTCTTCGATGTGGAACACTGCATCATGGTCCAAGCCGCTTGAGTCGTGGCCGCGATTGTTTTCGTCATCAAAGGTCCAGTGGGCAACCAACCCTTGCTTCGCCCAATCGGTGCACGCCTCAGCCCATTTCTCGGGATGATAGTGTTCTTCGCCGTCGGTTCCCTCCAACCCGTATTCATATACGTAGTCGTTTATCGTGGTCGCGATCAACGACGTCGTCTGACCGTTGCGCTTGTGCAGGTCTTTGAGGAAGTTATAGTCCGCGCGACTCGGCAGTGGAACCGCACCGAGGTCAGTTGTATCCGCATCGTGGTCGTGCACGTGAATATGATAGAGCAGCTCGGCGTGGGGCTCATCTGCAAAAAAGTTCCTAATATCTCCGTTGGAGAAGTCAACCTTGGCCGATTCATCGGTCATGATCATCACGTGACCGATTTTTCCGCCACCTTGGTCATCCGGGACCTCAAAGCAGCGGTTTCCAGGCGCATCTGATGTTCTAAATACGGCGATTTCGGCCACTTCTTCGTTGGCAATGAACTGCGCGACCCACGGGGGTAATCCTTTCGGATCGCCGGGATCGCCACATGTTTCATCCGCCCTACCCTCGCACAACTCATTGACCCACACCACATTTATACCGCTCAAACTGCTCAGCAGACTCTCATCCAAACAGCCGCCTGGTGGTGCATCGAAACTGACATGATTATCGTTTCGCTGGTAGTCCATTGTCGTCATCGGAAGCATTAACGACAGCCCACCATCCTGTGGTGATTTTCCTGGTTCATAAAGCTCAATCGCAGCCGTACCATCAGCTTTGGGACGCCATTCGATATCAGGTCGCGCTTGGCACTCTGACAAATGGCCATCGCCGATTGCGACACCTTCTGTATCGTCATCGTCGCCGCCACCTTGACTACTATCATCCCCCTGTTCACTATCACCACCTTGGTTATCGCCGTCTGTGTCCCCGCTATTCTCGACACCGTCGTGGGGAATGCATTTGTCTTCGCTGTAGTGGCTTTTGACGTTGAGCTCTTGCAATTTTCGCAAATTGTTTTTGTTCTCAGTTTTAATGGCAACGGTGATTTTTTCCTCTTGTCCTTCAATGACGTCGGGGGCCATGCGCACGTAGATCGTTTGCGTCTTCCCAGCGCGGAGAGAGAACGCGGTCGTCTCATTGTCGGCCAGGGTGGCCGTTGCGTATCCGTGCTGGGATTCCAGGGCAAGGTCGAGATAGAGGTTGCTGGAATTTTTGACGTCGACCAACACGGGCTGCGCATTGGGCCGGAATCCGTCGCCTTCTCGGCAGCCGTACACGCGAACATTTTGGTTTGTCGCGACCGAAAAGTCGCTCATGTCGTAAAAATACACGGCTACTTTTTGGTTGTATCGGCGCTTGCATAGGGAGTCGCGCACGCTTGGATCTTGGCCGTAGTACTCGATAATTTTGTCTTGCCAATGGGTTTGATCGACCCCTCGTCGTTTTTTCTCCGGGTCGAAATCGTGCAGGGTTTGATAGCCCCAGGTGTTTCCATCGATCAAATCGACCTGCTGCATCTGGCTGCGACTTTGCGCTTTGCTCCATTTGCGCAGCCGTCCGCGTACGCGGAACTCGGGTTCGACGCGGACACGACTGTCGGGATACAGGACATAGTCGCGCTTGTGCACATGATCGCCCATATTGTCGGGGCCTATATTGTCATCCAACCAAAACCTCGTATCGTGGTTGAGGCTGCGATACGGCGCATGGACGCGGCGGAGCATATTTTCGTAATAATCGGCATAGCCGGGTTCATCGCCAGGGCGAAACCATATCTGTTTCGTTTTCTCGGGCCGCGCCTTGTGGGTTGCCAGACAGCCCATATTCGGGGCCACGGGACCGGTCACGCTGACGAGCTCGACCAGCATCAACACCGGCTCCCGCTTTGCTTGCGAAGTATCAGCGCCGGGCGCAAGCACATTTCCCTGACTGTCGACATAAACTTCGCGCCAGGTTTCTTCGACAACAAGAGTTTCATCTCCCAGTTCAAAGGTGCGCCGTTGATTGCCCGTACCATGTTGCCTGGCTTGCTCTTGGGCAAATTCGCCATCTAGAACAATGTATGGCGTCTCGGTTCCTGGTGGCACGGGGCCCCACGTCCAGTGTCGATACTCGGTTTGCAGCATTAACTTGCGCCGCGCGATTTCGCTCAGCGGCACACCAAACACCACTACCTTGGTAATCACACCCGCAGATCTTAGGTTGTTGTCGTATCGATCGCGCACCAAGTAATACTCGCGACGCTCCCAGGCCGAATACTTGATCGTCAGCGAGTAGCGCACCTTGTCCTTGGCAAATCGTGAGTCTTTTTTGGACCTTTCCATAAAACTTCTGCACGCTTCCATTTCGTTGAGCCAATCGGCACGCTCAAACGGATCAATTCGCCCAGCGGTTCCGACTTCGGCAACGGGGCCTGTGGGTTCTTGAACAACTCTTGGCTCAAGGCCATCGCAATTGCGCGAAGAAACGTCAGCCACGGCACTTCCGTATAGAGATCCTGCGTTCTCGGCGTCCTCCACGGGTTCGCGACCGAGCTCCGTGGCCACGGCTTCGGCATTGGGCAACGCTCCCCAGGTGTTGCGATTGTAGACAGTACGAATCGCGGTGATGACATCGGCGAGCGTTCGGTCTCGGTGGGTACTGTCTAACGAAGCGGAGAGCTCAGTCGGCCATCCCGTTGTCAGGTCAATACCCCAGCTTTTGCGAACGATGCCGTCGTCTTCGACAAAACACGATCGCCTGCTCGGACCACTGATACACACCCCTTTGAGCCCCTTGGCCAACCCCGAGACATAGCTTTTCTGCTCGCTGGTCTGGGTTACGTCTGACTGACTCAGCTGCTTGCCGATGTAATCAATGCGAACGTCATGCCATGCACTGGTAAACTTGGGGAGACGTGCCAATACGATCTTGTCGCGCGTTGCTGTGACCTTATCTGAAAAAACGCCCAGGGGACTGTATAACCCCTCCGCGGTAAATGCGAAGGTCATGCGCATCAATGTGCCGTCGTCGCGGACTGCGATATCACTGATAACGTTGAGATCGCCGTCAACACAGGCGCTGGGCTTGAGGTTAGGTCGACTGGCATCTGGTCTGCCTTGCATGTAGTCACAAGGTTGATGTGCATTGGGGGCAAAAACGCTGTCGACACGGGTAACCGTGTAGTTGATAGTGGGCTTATCATCCTTTTTTCGGTGGCGCCGCAGGGCGTCGATACTTTGCCCGAGGAGCGACCTCCATGGGTTATCCTTGATTCGTTTTTCCAGGTATCCGGTCTTTTCAAACTCGCCCTTCCCGTTAAAAGCGACGACAACGCGGGTATCCTTGTCGATTTCGTACCAAACGACCATGTGCTTTTCGAGCGCGTGGCCAAAGGTCTCACCGATGCGCTCAACGGTGTCTCCAGTATCGGGGTCGATACGAGTGATCACCTGCTGGTAGCCATCGGGTATGTTCATTCCCTCGAGAGAAACCTTGCCGGTCATCTTCCACTGACTCTTAGCAATCGCTTCGGCTTCCTCATGCGACGTTGCAAACCAACCACCATCAGCGCGCTGGGTCAAATAGACGATCTGCGTGACGTTGTGCACGGTGCGCCGACCCTGTTTCGGCACTCGATACTGCGGCAACACATACACCTGGTACAAATCGGCAAACACCCGATCCGGCCTGACAAATCGCGCCTCCTGCACAGCGGCAGCATCCGGTCCTTGAGGGACCAAATCGATGACGGCATCGAGGTCAGGCTCGAGAGTCTCTACCGGGATTTCGTAGGCAACGGGAATACCGTTGATGGTGACGGTGAGCTGCAATATGTACCAGCCCCCGTGTTGGGCCCGCATCACCCGCGGCATTTCACCAACGAAGTGGGGCCCCAAAGTAACCTCAAGCGTGCGCGCACCCTGGCGATAGGTCAGCGACTTCGGAAACGCGCGCGGATTGTCGGCAAACTCGACCTCGGAGACCAAACCACCGAGACCTAGCCCTGGCTGATCCAGTTGCGACACATAAGCGCGCATCTTGCGCGGCATGGCACCGCTCGCAATGCTCGGTCCCGTATCGCTGTCCAGTGACTCCACGACCGATGCCGGATACTCCCACTCTACGATCAGCAAGTCGCCCTGACTCGAGTCTTGTTCAAAGTAGCGATAGGCGGCGCCGGTGTCATCGGTTGCCCACAAAATCGCCCCCTCGACCGGCTTGCCATCCTCGCCCGCACCATAGGTTCGAACCAGGGTTTTGGTGACACCATCTTTTTTAACCTGATAGTCTACGACCGTTCCCGCTGCAGTATCCCGGGGCGGGCCTTGGGTCAGTTGCCCGTGAATGGTCTCAGTAAACAAAAGTGCACCGGTCTTGGGCGTCCCCCTATTTGTCAGGGGCAGTGCCTCCGTTTCCGAGGCGTCACTGGCCGGGGCGAACACGTCGGTTTGCACCGTGGACTGAAGCGGTGTCCCCATCGCGGAGCGGCCAAAGGACACTTTGGCGATAGTCCCGTCGGTTCTTATCTGGGTCAGCTCGACATCACCGTGATTGGACTCGTGCCAATCCTCACGACCGATCGCCTGGAGTTTTCGCGTTTGGTTATGGTGCACTTGATAGCGAAGCTCGTCGGCGAGCGCCCCCTTCGCCGTCATCGCCCACGCGCCCAAATCCTTGGTGACCGTGCCCTGTGTCTGTCCAGCCAGGGACGAACCAAACCAATCGGTTTGCGCCAGCACAGACTGGGCGATCGATGTTACCATGTACAGGGGGGCATCGTTTTTGGGCTCCACCGTCACATACGCCAATCCAGGTAGGCTGATGCTCAGGCCATTCCACGCCCAAAATGGGCACACATCGGTGCCAAAAAAGTCTGGGGCGGGCCGATACCGCAGCCGTTGCCCGCGTTCTATCGGCGATAGCGTTCCCGCGTACTCGCACTCCGCCAAGATAACATACTCGGATGTGCCGGGCGCGATCATCCCGGGCACATCGATCTCGACTTGCGTGCCACCCATCCCAAACACACTGACAAATCCAACCTGCTTGAGTGTTTGCTTGTGCTGCAGGCGAAATGGATTGTCGCCGTAACGGCCGTCCGTCGGGCGGCGGCTGGGCTGCACGTAGGCGGCGCTCCAGGGCTCCGGCCCGATCGCGCGCAGGAATGTCGCCGGATGGAATGTGCCCGCGCCCATTTCCTTGTCGTAGGGCTGCATGACGACGCAGCCGCGCTCGGCCCAGAATTCCTGCAGTGCAAGAATCAGGTCCTGGAAGCTCAGGGCGGATTTCGGTTTTTTCGCGGGCATTTTGTTGCGCTTGTCCGGATTTCGGGGCGTTCAAAGGCGCGGAGTATAAAGGTTTTCAAGCGCATAGCACCCTATTTCCGACGATCCGCGGCGGTGGCCTTGCGCCAGCCAGGTGCAGTTGGCCGAAGAATGCACTATATTGGTGCGCTATTCGCAGCGGTCGCACCAGTTTGGTGCGAAACGTGCACGGTCCGGATCTAAAACCTGAGCTTTTTTAATGACTTAGGTCGAGTCCCGAGTTGGCACGGATCCTGCTACCAGTAGATTTTCAGCATCCAACCTGGAGGACCAACATGAAGCCCGCAGAGGTACTCGCCCTCATCAAAGACAATGAGGTCAGATTCGTCGACCTTCGATTCACCGACACGAGGGGCAAGGAACAACACGTAACCGTGCCGGCGCATACCATCGACGAAGACCTGTTTGAAGAAGGCAAGATGTTCGACGGGTCGTCGATCTCCGGATGGAAGGGCATCAACGAATCGGACATGATCCTGATGCCGGATGCGTCGACGAGCGTCATCGACATTTTCTCCGACGAGCCAACGCTCAACCTGCGCTGCAACGTCGTCGAACCGTCGACGATGCAGGGTTACGACCGCTGCCCGCGGTCGCTGGCCGAGCGCGCCGAGGCCTACCTGAAATCGACGGGCATCGCCGACACTGCGTTCTTCGGTCCCGAAAACGAATTCTTCGTCTTCGACAGTGTCGCGTGGGACGACAACATGCAGGGTGCGTTCTACAAGGTCGACTCCGATGAGGGTGCATGGAACACCAATCGCTCGCTCGAAGACGGCAACATAGGCCATCGGCCGACGGTCAAGGGCGGTTACTTCCCGGTACCGCCCGTCGATTCACTGCACGACATTCGCTCGGCGATGTGCCTCGCGCTCGAGGACATGGGGGTGGAAACCGAAGTGCATCACCACGAGGTAGCGACGGCCGGACAGTGCGAAATTGGCGCTAAATTCAATACCTTGGTGCAAAAGGCGGACGAGGTCCAGGTCCTCAAATACGTTGTCCACAACGTCGCGCACGCCTATGGCAAGACTGCGACGTTCATGCCGAAGCCGCTCGTCAATGACAACGGCAACGGCATGCACGTGCATCAGTCGCTTGCGAAGGGCGGCGAGAACCTGTTCTCCGGTGACGGCTACGGCGGCCTGTCGGAAACGGCGCTCTATTACATCGGCGGCATCATCAAGCACGCCCGCGCACTGAATGCGTTCACGAACCCGGCGACCAACAGTTACAAGCGCCTGGTGCCCGGCTTCGAGGCCCCGACGATCCTGGCGTACTCGGCACGCAATCGCTCGGCATCGATTCGCATACCCTACGTTGCCAACCCGAAGGCGCGCCGTATCGAGGTTCGTTTCCCGGATTCGATGGCCAACCCGTACCTGGCGTTTGCGGCCATGATGATGGCGGGCCTCGACGGCATCCTGAACAAGATTCACCCGGGTGACGCGATGGACAAGGACCTTTACGACCTGCCGCCCGAGGAAGAAAAAGAGCTGCAACTGGTCGCGTTCTCGCTCGACGAGGCGCTCGGCGCCCTCGACGAGGATCGCGAGTTCCTCAAGGCCGGCGACGTGTTCTCGGATGACCTGATCGACGCCTACATCGACCTCAAGATGGAGAATGTCACGCGGCTGCGGATGACCACGCACCCGGTCGAATTTGACATGTATTACAGCCTCTAAAGTCGAAAAATGTGAACCGGGCGGCACTTTTTCGCCGCCCGGTCGCTGGCTTCGACCGGGTCTGGATTGTTATGCTAAGCCCATGGATAAACGCGCGATTTTCGCCCTGCTCAGCCTGCTGGTTGCCACGAGCGCACTGGCACAGGCGTACCGCTGGGTGGATGAAAACGGCGTCGTCCATTATTCGGATCGCCCGCAGGACGGGGCCGAGCCGATCATCCTGCCCAAGGCCAATACGACCACCGTGCGGCCGTACGCAAGCAGCCAGCCCGCCAGCCAGAACGACGACACGTCGGCCACCGAAGAGCAACAGGCGGAAGCGCCGTTCCGTTACGAAACCCTCGAAGTTGCATCGCCGTCCGCGGAAGAGACCCTGTGGAATATCGAGGGGACACTGAACGTCTCGCTGACGGTGCAGCCCGGCCTGCAACCGGGTCACCGGGTACGCGTGTACTTCGACGGCGAGGCGAGGGACGTGTCGGGGACGACCTTCACGATCGACGAGGTGTACCGGGGTGTGCACAACATTCAGGCGGAGATCGTGGACGACACGGGCAAGCTGATGATTCGCAGCATGACGAACCGGTTCTACGTGCAACAGAACACGGTCAGCTTCTAGACAATTCGAACCGCCGCGGCGGCGGTTCCGGCGGCAACGCCCAAACCATTCTCGACAGTCTCAGCGCAGGCGTCATCCTGCTCGACGGCGCATTGCTGATCGTCGGCCTGAACCCGGCGGCCGAGAACATCCTCGGCATCAGCAACACCCGCGCTCACGGCGAGTCGCTGCTCAAGCTCATTGGCGACGAACCGGAGCTCGGCGAGATACTGAACCGTGTTATCACGAGCGGCGACGTGTTCGCCAACGAAATGCGACTTCCGCCGACAGAGGTGCACGCCAGGGAGCGCATTGTCGACTGCCGCGTTTCACCCATCGACCTCGAATCCGCAAAGCTGCTGGTCGAAATGACCGACGTCACGCGCCGCCGGCAAATTCGACGCGAAAACAACCTGCTGGTCCAGCATGGCGCCGGGCGCCAGATGATCCGGCAGCTCGCACACGAAATCAAAAACCCGCTGGGCGGTATTCGCGGTGCAGCACAGTTGCTCGCGCGACAACTTCCGGACGATGAGCTGCGTGAATACACCGAGGTGGTCATCAGTGAAACCGACCGGCTCGCGGCACTCGTCGATACGCTGCTCGGCCCGGGCGGCCCGCCCAACAAACAGCCGCTCAATGTTCACGAGCTGCTCGAGTACGTCGTCCGCATCGTCGAGGCGGAAGAACAAAGGTCACTGCACATCACTCGCGACTACGACGCCGGCCTGCCGGACATCGCCCTCGATCGCGACCAGATGGTCCAGGCAATCCTCAACCTCGTGCGCAACGCGGCCGCGGCGCTCGAGGGGCAGGGCCGGATCACGCTCAGGACGCGAGCGGAAACGAATTTTACGATTGGCGATACGCGGCATCCGGTCATCGCGACGCTCGAGATCGAGGACGACGGCCCGGGTATTCCGCCCGATTTGCAGGAATCCGTGTTTTATCCGCTGGTAACGAGCCGGCCTGACGGCACCGGGCTGGGCTTGCCGGCAGCACAGGAACTCATCAGCCGTCACGGCGGGCTCATCGAATTCGAAAGCCGTCCCGGCCGCACCGTTTTCCAGGTTCACATCCCGCTGAACCAGGAGCAGCCTGCCAATGAATGACCGGCCGCTGGAAGTCTGGGTAGTCGATGACGACCAGTCCGTGCGCTGGGTCCTGGAAAAAGCCCTGCGACAGGCGGGCATGCATTCACGAAACTTCGAGCGCGCCGAACACCTGCTCGAAGCGATCGAGCACGGACGCCCCGACGTTTTGATAACCGACGTGCGCATGCCGGGAATGAGCGGGCTGGCGCTCCTCGAGCGGCTGCATTCCGTCATCCCGACCCTGCCCATCATCGTCATGACGGCGCATTCGGACCTCGAAAACGCCGTTGCGGCATACCAGGGCGGCGCGTTCGAATACCTGCCAAAACCGTTCGATATCGACGAAGCTGTTGAGCTGGTTCGCAAGGCGGCCCGGCAAAACGGGCGCGGCGACACCGGCAGCGACGAAGTGGACCCGGGCACGATTCCGTCACTGATCGGACAGGCGCCGGCCATGCAGGAAGTGTTTCGCTCGATCGGACGCCTGTCCGGCTCGAGCATGACGGTCCTGATTACGGGCGAATCGGGCACCGGCAAGGAGCTCGTCGCCCGGGCGCTTCACGAACACAGTCCGCGCGCGAACAAACCGTTCGTTGCATTGAACACCTCGGCGATTGCCTCGGAGCTTCTCGAATCCGAGCTGTTCGGTCACGAGAAGGGTTCATTCACGGGTGCGGACGCTCGCCGCATCGGGCGCTTCGAACAGGCAAACGGCGGCACGTTGTTCCTCGACGAAATTGGCGACATGTCGCCCGCGTTACAGACTCGCCTGCTGCGCGTGCTGGCCGAAAGCGAGTTCTATCGCGTGGGCGGGCAAACGTCGATTCGTGTCGACGTTCGCGTCATTGCCGCCACCAACCAGGACCTCGCAAAGGCCGTGAAGGAATCGCGATTCCGCGAAGACCTGTACCACAGGCTCAACGTCATCCGCATCAACACACCACCCTTGCGGCAGCGCCGCGAGGATATTCCATTGCTGCTCAATCACTATCTCGAGCAAGCGGCAGGAGAACTCAACTCGCCGGCCAAGTCCCTGGACAGCGATGCAATGGAATTACTCCGTGGCTACGACTGGCCCGGCAACGTTCGCCAGGTCGTCAATGCAGCACGGCGACTGACGGTCACGGCGCCGGGCACGGTCATCACCGCGCAGGATGTTCCTCGGGAACTCGGCGGTGGCACTGACATTGACGGCGCGCAGGAATGGACCCGCAGCCTGGCGTCCTGGGCGGAAAGTGAGCTCAGCCGCGGCGACCGGCCGCTGCTCGATTCGGCTTTGCCGGAGTTCGAAAAGACCCTGATACAAATCGCGATGTCGCAAACCGGCGGTCATCGCCAGGAAGCTGCAAAACTGTTGGGCTGGGGCCGCAACACGCTGGCGCGCAAGATGAAGGCGCTAAACCTTTAGAGGCAGAAAACCGCAACGAAGCGTCGCGGTCTGGAAATCGTTCCGAGTTGTTTCGCGTACTTGCCATCAAAGTTCTAAATGTGAACGCACATCCAGGTTTTTGCGACACAATCGCGCAAAAATAGCCAATTTGGGGATTGCGCTCTTGAATACAGAACAAATGCGCCGTGCGTCTGGTGCCACCTTGATTGTTGCCGCGATCCTTTGGGGCGCATTCTGCGTATGGGCGTTTGCGACAACCGACGAGCGTGATTATCTATACCAGGCAGCCGCCTCGGTCGTAGCGCTGTTGTACGGCTGGTCGAATCTATTCCCTAAGAGTGCGGCTGTTCTGGCTATTGACCGAAACGACCCGCTCATGTTGTCAGCGCACGATCAGGCGCGCCGCGAGCTGCCAAGATTTCTTCGCGGAGTGAAAGAGCTCGATAAAGAGCCTTACATCAAATATTCACTCGATCTCGGAACCGGCGAAGTCGAGCACGTTTGGGGGTTTGTCCATTCCGCAGACAGCAAGACATTTATCGTAACACCCGTTAGCGAACCTATCGCGGACGTTGACAAGAATACGGGCCGACAGGCGATTTCAGTACGTGACATCGAGGACTGGTCCCTTATTGACACGTCCGGCATGCTGGAAGGAGGCTACACAATAGCGGCGACAGCACGAATTTATCGGCGCGACAAGGGCTATATTCCATATGCGATCAAAGTAGAGCTCAAGAAGTTACGTGATGGACATGCGGTGGACCTTCGATGAAAAGATTTCTGATAGCCTTTTTGCTGCTGTTGGCCGCACAGGCATGGGCCGGTGAACGAGAGGTCCGAGACGAAGTCCGTCACGAAACAGCGATGCTGTTTCTGGATCGTAGTTTCGAGCTACTTAACGAACGCGCTCTGCAGTATCGAGCGGGGGTCGAGAGGACGCCGGCCGGCATGCTCAAGAGCGCCCTGTACTACGCGGGGATAGAGGACGCCGCGCCGAACGAGCCCGATGACTCCGATGGTTGGAAGGCAATCCATGTAATCGCGGACGAGTTCATCGCCGCTTATCCGACTGCGCCCTGGCCATATCTGGCGAAGGCGCATCTGCATGAAAAGAGGGCGTGGGCCTATCGCGGCTCGGGGTATATGAGCAACGTCAGCTACTGGGGGCGACTGCGCTACGAACAGGAAATGAAAAAAATTCGGGATCTGCTCGAGCGACATAAACAATATGTCTCCTCGGACCCGCAATACTATGCAATCGCGATCATAGCCGCGGGCGCCGGAATCGATCCAAAGGAGCGTATTAGGGAGCTTCACCTCGAGGGTGCGGCAAAGTTTCCGTATTACGATGAGATTTACTTCGCCGCCGCGAACTACTATCGGCCAGTATGGTTTGGGTCAGATGACGACATAGAAAACCTCGCAATGGATGCCGTATCGCGTACGAGGCACGAGCGGGGATACGAGATGTATGTCCGTGTTTACTGGGCCGCCGGGCCGGGGCGAGATGGCCGTTTTCTGTTTGAAATTGACCAATTCAAGTGGGGCAAGTTTAAGCAGGGCATGCGCGACCTGCTTGCGCATTACCCGGATCAATGGAACATCAATCATCTTGGACTTTTTTCGTGCATCGTTTCCGACTTTGGCTTGTTTCGAGATCTGCTCGCCGAACTCGAGGAGCCTATTCTCATGAAGGCATGGTACACGCAGAGAAATTTCGATCGTTGTCGGCAAAGTTTGAAACAGGTTGAAGACGACCCAACGCAACACTGGAAACTCAGGTTCACACCGATCGTCGGGGTGCCCGGAACGGACTAGATGGTCAGGGTGCCGACAAGATCGATCACGGACCTGATTTGATGCCGGTCGAGATACTCGACAATGCCCGCGTTGATTTTTTTGCACGCCAGCGGGTCGTAGAACAACGCGGTTCCGACACCGACGGCCGACGCGCCGGCGATCATGAACTCGATTGCATCGGTGGCCGAGACGATGCCGCCCTGGCCAATGATGGGCACGTCGTGTTGCCTGGCTACTTCGTAGACCTGGTGCACTTTCAACAATGCAATGGGCTTGATTGCGGGACCCGACAGGCCGCCGCGAACGTTGCCAATGACAGGGGTTCGCTTTTCGGCGTCGATCGCCATGCCCATGACCGTGTTGATCACGGCGAAGCCGTCGGTGCCCGCCTCGATGCACAGGCGTGCATTTTCCTGGATGTCCGTCTGGTTCGGCGACAGCTTGGTAATGATCGGCTTGCTCGTGTTCGCACGACAGGCGGCGACGACCCTTGCCGACATCTCGGGGTCGTTGCCGAACTGCACGCCGCCTTCCTTGACGTTCGGGCAGGAGATGTTGATTTCGATGGCGTCAATCGGCGAATCGTCGAAGCGCTTCGTGACGCGCTCGTATTCCTCGATCGTGGAGCCGGAGACATTCGCAAAAAACCGCGTCTCGGAGAAATCGAGACCCGGGAGAATGTCATCGACCACCCGGTCGACCCCGGGATTTTGCAAGCCGATTGCGTTGAGCATGCCCATCGGCGTTTCATAGACACGATGCGGCTTGTTGCCGAGACGCGCGTCGCCGGTCGTGCCCTTGAGAACAACGGCGCCGACGTCGGCGTTCGAGAAACCCTCGATGCGCGTGTATTCCTCGCCGAACCCGACGCAGCCCGACAACAACACGATCGGCGTCGCCATCGGGATGCCACAGAGCTCGGTCGCGAGAGGGCTGTTCGTTTTTGCGGCGGGCGCTGACATTGGGCCGGGATTCTACACCGCGGGCGGGCGATAATGCGCGAATGTTCTCTGTGATTCTTTTTGAACCCGAGATTCCGCCCAACACGGGCAACATCATTCGGCTGTGCGCGAACACGGGCTCGCAGCTGCACCTCGTCGAGCCGCTCGGTTTCGACCTCGATGACCGCAAGCTGCGCCGTGCGGGACTCGATTACCGCGAGTTTGCGGACATCCGGGTGCATCAGTCGCTGGATGACTGCCTGTCCGCACTCGGAAACCCGAGAACCTTTGCGTTGAGCACGCGCAACAGCACCCGCTACGACAAGCCTTCATTTCAGCCCGGCGATGCGTTCCTGTTCGGGCCGGAAACCCGCGGGCTTCCGGCAGACGTGCTCGAAACGTTTGACGACGCGCTGCGGCTGCGACTGCCGATGCGTGAAGGCAACCGCAGCCTGAACCTGTCCAATTCGGCGGCTGTTGTCGTTTACGAGGCCTGGCGGCAGCTCGACTTCGAGACTAGCGGATAATTTCGACGGCTTGGCCGGGCGCGAGTCTTTCGGCGCCGCGCACGATCACCGTGTCCCCGGCGGCGACGCCGTTGGCGATGCCGACCCAGAGTCCGACGATGGCCGTGATTTGCACATTGACCTGCTGCGCCTTGCCGTCCTCGTCGATCTTGTAGATGTAGGTCTGGCTGCCGCGTTCCACGAGCGCGTCACGCGGCACCGCGATCCGGGACACAGCTTCGTCGCTCGGCAGCGTAACCTGCACCGGTGTGCCGACCAGCCAGTCGGTGTCGGTGGCGACGAGCCGCACTTCGACCATGCGTGACACGGCGTCGCCGACCGGCACGACGGTGCGAACCGCATGTTCGCGAGTGACGCCACCGCTTTGCACGGCAACCTGCATGCCCGGCTTCACGTACTGCGCCAGGGCTATCGAAGCGGGCAGGGAAATCTCGATGCGGTGTGTGTCGACGAGCCGAACCACGTCTTCACCGATGTTGACGAATTCGCCGACTGACGCCAGCCGTTCCACCACGTGCCCGGCAAACGCCGCGCGGATTTCCGTGCGCGCGAGATCTGCGCGTGCGCGCTCGAGGGCGGCACGAGCGTCGGACAGCAGGTGTTGCGCCTGGTCACGTTGCGCGCGAGCCTCGTCGAGGAGCGTTTTCGACGTGCTGTTTTTTTGCGCAAGCTCCTCGGTGCGCTCCAGCTGCCGCTGCCGGTACTGGAAGTCGGCTTCGAGACGGCCGACATTGGCTTGCGCGCGCGTAACGTCGATGCGGATAAGTTGCGGATCGATGCGCGCAATGACGGCGCCGGCGTCTACCGGGTCGCCGACGTCGGCCAGCCACGTCAGTACACCCTCGATCTCGCTGGCAACGCGTGCATCGTTCAGGCTGACAACGGTACCCGGCACGTCGACGGAGGGCGCCATCTCGCGCAATTCCACGGACGCGACCTCGACGCGCGCCGGCGGCATCGTGAAGCCGCTGTCCTGGGCAACGGCTGGCGCGCCGCCGAGCAACAGCAGTGACACGACGCGAACGCAGCCAGCAATGCGGGTCTTCACACGGAACATCATGGATTTAATCGGCAGCCATTGTTTCGGACGGCACGCGAGCTTCGCTTACTCGCGGCGCCAATTGCAACAGGCTGGGCAGAAGCAGCAACGTGAACAACGTGGACACCGACATGCCGCCCACGATGGCTGCTGCCATGCCGCGGTAGATTTCACTGCCGGCGCCCGGGACGACGAGTAACGGCAGCATGCCGAACAGGCTCGTCAGCGTACTCATGAATATCGGCCGCAGGCGATAACGCAGAGCCTCGCGAACGGCGTCGCTGCGACCCATGCCGCGGCTTTCGGCCGCGCGCGTCTGCGCAACCAGCAATATGGCGTTGTTGACGACCAAACCGAGCAGGATGATGAAGCCGATCATGCCGAGCAGGTCGAGTGGCTGGAAGTTGATCAGGTTGACGATGGTAATCGCGAATACGCCACCGACAGCTGCGAGCGGAATGGAAATCACGACGAGTACGGCGTCCTTGAGCGAGCGAAACAGCCCGGCCATGATCAATACGAGCAGGCCAATGGCCGTGATGAAATTGCCGCCGAGCGTCGCCACTGCGCGCTCGAGGTCCTGCACGCTGCCGGCGTACTGGATGGTTCCTCCTTCGGGCAGCATCGCCTGGATCTCGGGTTCGATCGAGCTCTGCAGCTCATCGATCAACGCTTCGAGCGACATGCCTTCGGGCGGGTTTACAATGACGCTGTAGACGCGCGTACGGTTGATGCGTGCAATCATCGACGGTGACGGCGCAATGGAAACGGAAGCGAGCTCGCCCAGCGGCACGACACCGCCCGCCGGCGTTGCCATTGGCAGCGCCGCCATTTCTTCGGGCGTATTGAAGCGCTTCGTCTTCAGGTAGATGTCGACGCGCTCACGGCCCGTGAAGTACTCGCCCAGCCAGACGCCTTGCCCCAGTTTCATGACGACGCGCGTCAGGTCCTGCCGGTTCCACCCGACTTCTGCAAGCCGCACGTCATTCGGCGAAAACCTGAGTTCGGTGGCCTCGGCGAACGGGTCCGGTTGCGGTTGCGCCGATGCGCCGGGCATTTTTTCGGGAATGAGTTGCATGGCACGTGCGACGGCGGGCTTCAGGGCGTCGACGTCGGTCGCTGCCAGCCGCATTTCCACCGCGTTCGAGCTTTCGAAACCGCCGAACAGGCTGCGGCGTAACGTAAAGCCGAACATGTCGGGCACGCCGGCCACGAGTTCGTTTTGCACCAGCCCCTGGAACTCATCGAGGTTCGTGCCCTCGGCGGGGTTGATGGCCAGCCAGCCACCGGTCGCGCCCGGGAACGACCACAGGAAGTAGTCGCGAATCGCGGGTTCCTTGTCGCCGTTCAAGTGTGGTTCGAGCCGCTCAATCAGGAGCTGGGCAATCTCGCGGTCGGCGGTTTCGACATTGGTGCCGGGCGGAAAAAACAGGAAACTGTCGACGGTGTCGCGTTTCACGGGCGGCAGGTAGTTGCTTTCCGGCCAGAGCAACACGGTCAGCAGCACCGAGCCGGCCATGAGGCCGCCAATCCAGCCGAGTCGCCGCGCCTGCGTGCCGGTCAGCTGAATGATGCGGTCCGCGAGACGGTCCCAGACCTGGTGCTGGATAGACTTCGCCGGTAGCTCGCGCATCCAGTAGCGCGCCGCCGTCGGCAGGATCGTAATGGCGACGAGCAACGAGACGCTGACGCCGATGGCGATTGTCAGCGCGAGGTCTGCGAACATCTGTCCTTCGACGTCGCGCAGGAACATGATCGGGATAAAGATGGCGACCGTCGTCGCGGTCGATGCGAGCAGCGCGCCCCAGACCTGGGTCGTGCCGTTGTCGCTCGATTCCGCCGCGGACTCGCCGCGCTCACGCAACCGCACGATGTTCTCGAGTACGACAATGGCCGCGTCGAGCACCATACCGGTTGCAAACGCGAGGCCCGCGAGTGAAATGACGTTGAGCGAGCGGCCGGCCATCGACAGCACGACAAACGTGGTCAGCAGCGAAACAGGAATGGCGAGTGCAATGATCAGTGTCGCGCGCCACTGCCTGAGGAACAGCCACAACACGCCGATGGCGAGCATGATGCCGGCGATCAGGTTGCCGGTCAGCAGGTTGATCGCGCGCTTGATGTAAACGGACGGGTCGAAGCTGTACGCCGCGAGCAAATTGCGTTCGGCGAACTCGGTCTCGTTGAGTTCGTCCATGTGCTGCTTGACGCCCTCGAGCGCCTCGAGCACGTTGGCGTCGTTGGTCTTGGAGACCGAGAAGCGCGCCGCCGGCCGGCCATTGTGGTAGATGAAGCCCTCGCGCTGTGGCGGGCCGTAGTAAACATCCGCGAGGTCGCGAAGCTTGATCGGCAGGCCGCCACGCCAGTCGAGAATCAACTCTTCCAGCTCTTCGACGTCATAGCGACCTTCGACGCGCAGGGTGTAGCGACGCCGCCCGACGTCGACGACCCCCGATGAAATATCCGCGGAGCGCCCGATCCTGTCCGCGGCACGCGCCACGTCGATGCCCAGGTCGGCGGCCTTGTACGGATCGATCACGATCTGCAACTGGTCGCTCGCGTTGCCGCTGGTATCGAAGGTACTGACGCTGGATACGCCGTAGAGGCTTGCGACCTGCGGGCGCACGACCTCGCGCAGGTAACGCTTGCTGCGAATCAGGTCGTCCTCACCGCCTTCAAGCTGCTCGACGAAATACTCGATGAGCTGGTCATTGGCGTCGCCCCACTGGCCCATCATCACGTTCGGCTTGTTCGCGTTGCCCGGCATCGGGCGCAACTGGTTCAGTCGGCTGATGATGTCGATGAGCGCGCGGGTCATGTCGGTCTCGAGCGCAAAATCGAGCTCGATGAACGTGAAGTTCGGCATGCTCCAGGCAACCATTTCGACCATGCCCGGCGTCCCCTGCAGGACTTCCTCGATGGGCACCGTCACTTCTGATTCGATTTCACGCGGTGAAGCACCCGGCCAGGACGCCATCACCGTGATGACCGGCTTCTCGATCTGTGGCAGCAACTGCGCCGGGATGCGATAGATCGACAGGATGCCGAGCAAAATGACCACGGCCGTGACAATGATCACGGCGGCGGGATTGGCAAGGCTCGATCTCGTCAGGCGCACGCTTCTTTTGACCTTTTGGGCGGGTTTTGTTCGCTTGGCCGCTCGGGCGGCCGACCAGTATACCCGCGTCTAGGGCGCCTTATGGCCGGCGCGTGCCTCGAGACGGGCGAGGGTCTTGTCGCACCAGTCGAGCGTGGCCCGGATGCGGTGCAGGCCGCAGTCGAGCGTCAACTGTGGAAAGAAGTCATGGTCGGGCAGATCGTCGGGGTAGCGGGGGTCGGCCTCGGCCCACTCCGCCTCGCGCGCCGACAGGTGTTCGAGGCGATCGGCGAAGTATTTGCGCAACTCGGTAAAAAAGCGGATGGCAGCATCGTTGTCCTCGAGCTGGCCGAGGAAAAAAGACTGCGCCAGAAAACCGATGCGTTCGGTGCCGACGATCGGACCGTCTTCGAGCCACTCGCGAAATGCCTGTTCGCCGGCATCGGTGCGCGAGTAGACGACACGCTTCGGGCCCTGGTCGGAATCGACCGTGTCGCTGGTCAGCAAGCCGTCTTTTTCGAGTTTCTGCAGGGCCGGGTAGATCTGCGACAGCTCCGCGCGCCAGAAATTGCGGAGCGAGCTGTCGAATTCTTTCTTGACGTCGTATCCGCTGTGCGGACGGCGCATCATGCCGAGCAGGATGTTGCGCAGGCTCAAGCGAGTTCACCGAACTTGCGGCGATAATGCCGCGTCCAGATTGCCGTTGCCGGCACGCCGATCAATGCAGGCGCCACCCACGGTATGACGGACAGCCAGCCCGAGAAACCGATATCAAACAGGCGCGTGACACCGAACACCGCGAATGCGGTGTGAAACGCGATGCCGGCGCCGAGCATGGCGCCCATGTGTTCATACCACCAGGCGCGCGGTGACGGGTCGGCGAGCCGCATGTAGCGCAGCATGCCGTTGCCGGTCAGGAAGCCGATCGGGCTCATGGCGTAAAACAGAATCTTGATCGGCGAATCGGCAAGAATCGCGTAGGCAATGATGCCGGAGCTCGCAAGTATCGCGGCCCAGGCCAGAGCCGTGTGCGCGGGTGTGCGCAGAGCACCCGGGTCCCGCTTGTGCTGCAACAACGCCATGCCGTGCCGGACCGTGACAAAGGTGACCAGTGTCAGGTAGCCGAGGAATACGATAAAGCTGTAAAGCGTCGGCTGGTCGGCCGGCGTGACGCCGTCGAGCACCAGGCCGGTGGTGCGAAACGCGAGCGCCAGCGCTGCCGCGCCGAGCACGACGTAGGCGCACCATACGAACACTTTCCCGGCAGTTACGTGCAAGTTCGCGCCTTTTCGTGCAAAAACCGGTACCCAGAACGCGATCAGGCCGACGGCGCCAAAGGCGACGTGAATGAAACGGGCGCTTTCGCCCAGGAATTCGAGCATGGCAGGACCCCCTGCTAACTATATAAAAACTTATATAGCAGGGGGTCGAGAGCTATGTCAACTTTTATATAGCTAGGCAGGCTCGATATTGCTGTTCATGCGGAACAGGTTGCCCGGGTCGTATTGGCCCTTGACCTGTTGCAAGCGGCTGTAGGCCGGACCGTAGTTGCCCGCCTGCTGGCCCTCGTCCATGTCGATGTTGTCGTAGTAGCCGCCCGTAAAGCCCATGTAGCTGTTGGCCCAGGCGCGCGCCTCGGCCATCGACGACTCGTCGAGTGCCGGGTCCATCCAGCCGCCGAAGAACACCATCATCGTTTCGGCATTGCGATGCGGGAATGCCGTGTCGAGTTCGCCGACCTCGGCAACCGCGCCGCCCGCCGTGTGCGTGAAAAACGCGTAACGCGGATCATGCGGGAAGCCTTCGACGAGCGCATCGAGCAACTCGGCCGTGATTTCCTTGACCATGCCGTTCTTCGCATAACTGCGAATGCCGTGCGCGACGGTCGCGTCTTCGTGCGTCTGCAGGACCATGTAATCCTGGACCTGGACGGTATCGTCAACGGGCGTGCCAATCGCGCGTAACGGCGCGAGTTCTTTTTCGCCCTGAGCCGGATCACCGTTGTAAACCACTTCCATTGCGACAACGCTGACACCATCAGGCATCGTGAGCATGGCGGGACCGGTGTACATCTCCCGCGAAAGGCCTTGTTGCCACTCGCCGTAGAAATCGAACACCTCGTGCGCCTGGTCGAAGGGCCAGATAATGAGTCCGGACAACACGTTGCGATCGAACGGGTGCAGGCGGAAATCGAAGCGCGATACCGCACCGAAGTTACCGCCACCGCCACGAATGGCCCAGAACAGGTCGGGCTCGTTATCGGCACTTGCGTAACGGACCTGGCCGTCAGCCGTCACGATCTCGGCGCCCAGCAGGTTGTCGATCGTCAAGCCGTACATGCGGTTCAGGCGACCGAAGCCGCCGCCGAGCGTATAGCCGCCGACACCGGTGTGTGACACGACGCCCGCCGTAGTTACCAGGCCGTGTTCGAGGCAGGTCGTGTCGAGCTTGTTGAGCAGGGTGCCGCCGCCGACGTTGGCGACGCGCTCGCCGGCATCGACGGTAACGTCGTTCATGCCGGACAGGTCGAGCATGAGGCCGCCGTCACAAACGGACTTGCCCGGCCAGCTGTGACCGCCGCCGCGAACCGCCAGTAGCAGGTTGTTGTCGCGCGCAAAAGCGACGGCCTGGGATACGTCGTCCGTACCAGCGGGCTGAGCAATCAGCGCGGGACGCTTGTCGTGCATGCCGTTCCAGATGGCTCGCGCCGTGTCATAACCCGGGCTGTCGGACAACAGAACGGGACCCTCGAGTGCTTCGCCGAGTTCGTGAATGGCGGCTTTCTCGAGTTCGATCTCCGCGCCGTCGAGCGAGATCGCCGGAATGCTGGTTACGGCATCGGCAGCCGTTTGCGGCCGCTCGCCGCACGCACCGAGAAATGGATACGCTGCAGCAACTCCCGCAGCAATCGATGTCTTGCAGAATTGACGTCTGTCCATGATGCCTCCCTGGTTATTTTTCGAATCGGCAAAGAATTTTTATAGCATAGATGAGCCGGCGACGAACGCCAGCATCGTCGATGCCTATTCCCCGAAGTCCCAGCGCACGCCGACCGTGAATTCGTTCTTGCCCCTGGTGCCGTCGAAGAACCGGCTGTCGTCGAGCCGATACTCGAAGTAGACCATGCGCCGGAATGAATCGAATGAATAACGGCCGCCGATGACGGCGTAACGCGTCCGGAACTGACCAACGTCGGGATCCTCGTCGTCGGGCTGCAGCCAGTTGCCACCGCCGATCAGCCACCAGTTGTCGAACGCCTCCCACTGCGCATACAGCTCATAGCCGATGGCATCGTAATAACCGCCCTGGTCAGTTGACTCCATGTTGCGCAGAGCCGCGACCAGCGCACTGACATACCAGCGCGCACCATAAGCGCGCGTGGTCAGCGCCGTGGCGGTGGCATCGCCATCGATTCCGGCGGCCTGTATCAATGGCCGGCCCTCCGGTACTGCCGAGTGGTTGTAGGCGATACCAATCATCAATTCATTCTGGAACTCGAGCTTGGCGCTGGCACCATAGCCGTAGTCGTATTCCTCGCCGGGAACGCGCGGAATAGGCTGGCTCAGCTGGTACTGGACGTTCAAATTAAACGGCTTGAGGCGCTTGAACCACGTTCCGTCGGTGTTCAGGTAGAAGCGCCCCTGGATTACGTCTTCGGCACGGCCGGTGCCGCTTTGCTGGCCAGCGGTACCAGCGTTGTAAACGCCCGACCCGGAACCGCCGAACACGGCGAAACGGTCAGTCGCGCCCGCGACCTGGTAATAGGCGGACCAGTTTTGGCCGATGAGCAGGGTCGTACTTTCGTGGTCAACACCGACAAACAGCAGCCGCTGATTCAATCCCCCGTCGCCGAACAGGTCGCCGCGGGTCGTAGTCGCCTCAACGACGTCGACGCCAATCTCGCCGCGACCCATCAGGTACCAGCCTGGCCGAAACTGGTACTCGGCACGCAGGCCGATGCGCGAATTGCCGTCGCTGATCTTCGATTCGCGGTTGCCGGTGTCGACGACAAACGCATCGATCGCGTGTACACGCGCGCTGCCGTAAAAATCGAATGAGTAAAGCGACCCGGCCGGCGCCTCAGGTTGCGGAACATACGCGACGCCCTCATCCGCCGCCTGTTCCGCCACGGCCTCGGACACGGCCTGGCGGGCCTCCGCTTCTGCCTTGCGCTGTGCGCGGCGCACGGCCTCCGGATCCTCATTCAGCGACGCCTCGTCAGCGCGTCGTTCGACGATGACGGCCTGCTCGGCGGCTACGGCTTCGACGGTTTCCGGCTCTCCCTCCTCGGCGATCACCGGTACCGCAATCGACAGCCACGCGATATAGAAGAATGCGCCGCGCATATCAGGTTTCGCGTTTGAGCTGGCGCCGCATCAGCGCGCCGACGGCCTCCTGTGGCGACGCACCTTCATAGAGAATCCGGTAAACCTGGTGGCAAATTGGCATCTCGATTCCGAGGTCTGCGGCGACTTCCTTGACCGCTTCCGCGGCCAGCACACCTTCAACGACCTGCTGGATTTCTTCCTGGGCCTCTTCCACGGTCTTGCCTGCAGCCAGCGCGAGCCCCATGCGCCGGTTGCGCGAGAGGTTGTCGGTGCATGTCAGGACCAGGTCGCCCATGCCGGCGAGTCCCATGATCGTGTCCTGGCGCGCGCCGAGCGCAACACCGAGGCGTTTGAGTTCGACGAGGCCGCGCGTGATCAGGGCGACGCGCGCATTGGCGCCGAAGCCGAGGCCATCGCTCATGCCGGCGCCGATGGCCAGCACGTTCTTGACGGCGCCGCCCACTTCGACGCCGACGAAATCGTCCGACGTGTAAGCGCGGAAATTGTCGCCGGACAGCGCCACGGCCAAATCCTCTCCGAACTCCGGGTCGTTCGAGGCAACGGTCATGGCGGTCGGCAGGCCCTGGCCAACTTCCTTGGCAAACGTCGGGCCCGAGAGCACCGCCATTGAGCGGTCCTTGCCGAGAACTTCGCCAGCGACCTGGTGCGGCAACTTGCCGCTGTGCAGTTCGAAGCCCTTGGTTGCCCAGCAGATTCGGGAGTCATCGCCGAGCAACGGCTTGAGCGTTGTCAGCGTGCCGCGCAGGCCGTGACTCGGCACAACGACGAGTATGTCTCGAACACCGCTAACGCACTCCTCGAGATCCGGGGTCGCGGACAGGTTGTCGGGAAATTTCGCGCCCGGAAGGTATTGCTTGTTCTCGCGCTCGTCGCGCATCGCTTCGAGCAGGTCGAGCTCGACGACGCCGGACAGACGAACGATGCAGCCGCTGCGTGCAAGCTGAATCGCCAGCGCCGTGCCCCAGGAGCCGGCGCCAACGACGGCAATCGTTTGTTCGTCGGCGTTGGTTATCAGTGCGTCTCCGCCTGTTGGCCTTCAGCGGCCGCTTGCGCGAGCGACTGCATGTAGAGCGCATCGAAATTGATGGGCTGCAGGACGAATTCCGGAAAGCCGCCCTTCTGGATCATCGCGGCAATCGACTCACGCGCATACGGGAACAGGATGTTCGGGCAGAAGCTGCCGAACAGCGCGCCGGCCTCTTCTTTCGTATGGCCGTGAATCTCGAACAGGCCCGCTTGCTGCAGCTCGCAAAGGAACAGCGTCTTGTCGCCATCCTTGTCCTTGGCCTCGACCGTGATCGCCAGCACGACTTCGTGAAAATCGCCGTCAACGGGCGTGTGTGTGCTGCGCAAGTTCAGATTGGTCTGCGGCTTCCATTCATCGGCACGAAAAACGCCCGGTGACTGGGGCGATTCGAACGAGAAGTCCTTGACGTAGATCTTGATGATTGTGAGACGTTTGTCTTCGTTTTCCTGCTCTGCCATTGGTTTCGATTACCTTCTGCTTTTCGTCTTTTTGCCCGTCACGACCGGCATGCCGGCCTGGTTCCAGGCGGTCATACCACCTTTGAGACCGTAGACGCTTTCATACCCCGCGTTGCGAAGCACGTTGGTCGCCTTAGTCGATGTAATGCCGGCATCGCAAACTGCAAGTATCGGCGCGGACTTGTTGCCGGGCAGCTTGTCGACGCGCGCTTCGAGCTCATCGAACGGCACGTGCTTTGCATTGACAATGTGCCCGCGCGAGAAAGCCTCGCCGCTGCGCAGGTCGATGATCATTGCGTCGTTGTTGATGAGCTTGACGGCCTCGTTCGCGTCGATGTTCAGCATGGCGCTGGCCTTGCGGCGCAGCTCCGAAAAAATAACCAGCAGGATGCTGGTCACGAGGGCGAACACCAGCAACGTGTGATTGCCGGCAAATTCCAGGAATCTGTCCATGCGTCTTGGTTCTGCGCTTTTGGTCGGATTGGCGCGGGCGCCGCGCCGGGTCGGTGGTAAAACGCGCATTATAGCAATACTCTGCGCACATGAAGCCCGCCCTGCGACCGATTCTTGTCATGCTGCCGCTGATCTGGGCGCCCCTTGCCACGGCGGACGACGGGGACCTGGCCAAGATCACCGAGCAGGAACTCGAGGAAGTTCGGGAGCAGATCAGTGAAATCAAGCAGAGCATCGACTCGGCCGCGGCCCGGCGGGACTCGGTCACGGCCGAACTCCAGGATGCCGAGGTAACGATCTCGGAGAAGCGCCTCCGGCTCAAGGAGCTCGAGCGCGAGCGGGCCTACACGGAACGCAAGCGGGCGGAGCTGGATGCGTCGATCAGCGAACGCGAGGCAGAACTGGATAACGAGTCGGGGCAGCTCGCGAACCAGATGCGCACGGCCTACATGAGCGGCGACCAGGAGCGCCTCAAGCTGCTGCTTAATCAGCAGGACCCGGCGACACTGGGCCGGCTCATGGCGTACTACCGCTACCTCAATGACTATCGGGCCGACAATATCGAGACGGTCACCGCGCGGATCCGGGAGCTGGCGACGATGCGCAGCCAGGTTGCGGCCGAAGAAGCGCGGCTCGACGAGATCGCGCGCACCCGCTATGCCGAACTCAGCGAGCTGGATGGCGCCCAGGAACGGCGCCAGGCATTGCTGGCATCACTGCGCCAGCAAATCGACGAGGAAGGGCGTGAGCTCGACCGGCTTGCCGCGCAGGAAAAGGATCTCGCGAGGCTGATCGCCGAGCTGTCCAGCATTCTTTCGGATTACCCGATCAGCTCCGAGGACCCGTTTTCGGAACACCGTGGCCGGTTGACCTGGCCAGTCGCGGGCACACTCATACACGAGTTCGGGCAACCGCGGATCGGCGGCCAGCTAAAGTGGAACGGCGTGGTGATGTCCGCGCCGCGTGGCCGGGAAGTGCGTGCGGTCTATCATGGCCGCGTAGCGTTCGCGGACTGGCTCGCCGGGCTCGGCCTGCTCGTGATCGTCGATCATGGCGAAGGCTTCATGACCCTGTACGGCTACAACGAGACCATCCTGAAGAACGCCGGTGACTGGGTGGCGCCGGGCGATGTCATCGCAACCGTCGGCGACAGTGGCGGGCAGCAGCAATCCGCACTGTATTTCGAGATTCGGCAGGGCACGCGGCCGCTGAACCCGCGGCAATGGGTTACGCGCCGTCCCGGTGACTGACGCATTTCGTGACCGCATTCAATAGGTCTTCTTGCCCGGCTGTGCTATTTTGAAAGTCCGGCGCTCGAGGAAATTTGTATGTCATTGAAAACCAGAGCGATTCTGGTTGTGGTCATCGGCACCATCATGGGTTTGTCGCTGTCGATCGGCGGCGGGCTGCTGTCGTCCCAGCCGACACAGACGGATCAGGAAATCGCGTGGGAGCATGCGCGACTGTTTGCCGAGGTCATGGAGCGCGTCAAGCGCGACTACGTCGAGCCCATTGACGACGCAGAGCTTCTCGAAGCCGCCATTCGCGGCATGGTGCAGGACCTCGACGCCCATTCGCAGTACCTGGACGCCGAGGAATACCGCGACATCCGGATCAGCACGACCGGCAGCTACACGGGCGTCGGCATCGAGGTATCACAGGCCGATGGCCATATAACGGTGATCGCGCCGTTCGCCGGTTCACCGGCGGCACGGTCCGGGATCCGCAGCGGCGACATCATTATCGCGGTCGACGGCGTGCCCGCCGAAACCGACAAGCCTTCCGAGACGATCAAGCGCATGCGCGGCCGCCCGGGATCACGCGTGTCGATCACGGTGCTGCGCGACGGTGAAGTCATCGAGCACGAGATGAACCGCGAAATCGTTCGCGTCGCCAGCGTACATTCCGAGCTCCTGAGTCCTTCGTTCGGCTACGTGCGATTGAGCCAGTTCAGCGAGACGACGGCGCGGGAGGTCGGCCGGGCAATCGATGCTTTGCAGGACGAGAACGACGGCATGCTCGACGGTCTCGTTCTCGATCTTCGCGACAACCCGGGCGGTGTTCTCGACGCAGCCGTCGATGTGTCGGACCTGTTCCTGAACGCCGGCGTCATCGTGACGGCGGATGGTCGCACCTCAGACGCCCGCTTTTCCCGCTCGGCACACCGCGGCGACGTGCTCGATGGCGCGGACATGATCGTGCTCGTCAACAACGGTTCGGCATCGGCGTCGGAAATCGTGGCGGGTGCGCTGCAGGACCACGGCCGCGCGCTGGTAATCGGCACCGAAACCTTCGGCAAGGGCCTCGTGCAGACAGTCATGCCCCTGTCCAAGGGACGCGCGATCAAGCTGACCACTTCGCGTTACTACACGCCATCCGGAGACTCGATCCACGAGACCGGCATTACGCCGGACATCCACGTCAGCGACACGCCGGGCATTCCCAGCCAGGTGCTGACCGCGCATGTCGACCGGGAGTCCGATTCACAGTTGCAGGAAGCGCTCCGGCGGCTGCAACATCGCGGAGTCATGCACAGCAACGCGGAATGACGCGCACGCTGCTCCTGCTCGTCCTTGCCGCGTTGTCGCCGCCGCTACTGGCCGGCGAACAGCCCCGCATAGCGATCATCATCGACGACCTCGGCTATCGAATGCCCGAGAGCCGGCGTGCGATCGAGTTGCCCGGCCCTGTCGCGTGTGCCTTCCTGCCCGGGGCGCCGCGCGCGACTGAACTTGCCAGTTGCGGCGAACGCTGGCGGCAAGGAGGTCCTGTTGCACTTGCCGATGGATGCCGTCGAGCGTGACGGCGCCGAGGAACCGGGCCAGGTTACGCTCGACATGAGCAGAGCGAGTTTCGCGGCGGCGATCGCCGGTGCGCTCGACGAGGTGCCGCATGCCGTCGGCATCAATAATCATCGCGGCAGCCTGTTGACGCGGCACCCGGGCCACATGCGCTGGCTCATGGAGGAAATGCGTGCCCGCGATGACCTGTTTTTTGTCGACAGTTACACGACACACGAAAGTGTCGCATTACAGGTCGCTGCCGAAAATGGCGTTCGAGCCATCAAGCGCGACGTGTTCCTGGACAGCGACCAGGACCCGGCAAGCATCGAGCGTGAGCTCGCCCGTCTCAAGTCACTGGCGAAGAAACAGGGTTTCGCGGTTGCGATCGGACACCCATATGACGCTACACTGCAGATTCTCGAACGAGAACTTCCTTTGCTGGCAGAACAGGGCTATCTGCTGGTTCCCGTGAGCGAACTAGTCAAAGGCGACAGACTCTAAAAGCGTATGAGAACGATCAAGTATTCCCTTGCCGTGATAATCGGCCTGGCACTGTCGATGCCGGTGGCCGCCGAATCGAAGTACCGTTACATGTTCGCGCAGGCGGATCCTGCCGCCGAAGCAGAGCCCGAACTCGAGGGCGAAGAAGTCCCGGACATCGAGGCGCCGCAACTGGGCGCGTGCACGACGGAATACGATCCGCAATGCGGGGTCGACGGTAATACCTACAGCAATGCCTGCGTGGCCGGCATTGCCGGGGTCGAGATTTCTCATGCCGGTACATGCACGACAGAGGACCAGGCGGCGGCCACGGGTTGCGGCGAGACATTCGATCCGGTTTGCGGCGTCGACGGCAATACGTACATCAACGAGTGCTATGCCGAGAAAGCCGGAGTGCGGATTGCCGGGCTTGGCGCCTGCACGGCGAGCGGCTGCCCGCAGACCGGCGAGCCGGTGTGTGGCATGAATGGCCGAACCTACGCGAACCGCTGTGAAGCCGGTGTCGGGCGTGTGCCGGTACAGCGCGCGGCCGCCTGTGACGTCGACAACTGCCCGAAAGTGTTCGCGCCGGTATGCGGCAATGACGGCAACACCTACGACAATGCGTGCTTTGCGGAAAAGGCCAACGTCGTCACCTTCACCGAGGGCATTTGCAACCTGCGCGCATGTCCCAACCTGTTCGTGCCCGTGTGCGGCTCGGATGGCATGACCTACAGTAATGCGTGCCAGGCGGAGCGCCGCGGCATGCGCATCGACTATGCTGGCGTGTGCGAAGACCAGGGCCGCAACTGCCCGCGGGATTACTCACCGGTCTGCGGCATGGATGGTGTGACCTACGATAACGATTGCCAGCTCGACAATGCCGGCGTGGAGAAAGCTTACGCGGGTGCGTGCCTCGGCTCCTGACCCGCTACTGCCAGGCAGGTTTGAGGCGGCCGTCGGCGCCCTTCGTATAAGGCAACCACGCAAGCCCGAACACCGGGACATGAATGTCGGTCGTCTTGGCGCGGACGATAATCTCCTCGAGCGGTTCGCCTTGCGCATTGAACTTCGTATCGAGCGCCGCGACCTCTTTCTCGAGCTCTTTGCTCAACGCCTTGATGTCCGCCTGTACCTTGCGCGCCGTTTCTTTTGCGCGCTTGACGTCGGCCGCTTCCTTGCGTGCACTGCTGGCGCTGCGGGCGGCGGTGCCGAAGCGGCCGGCTGAGGTGCTCGAGATTCGCTTGCGGCCCAGGACGGCGCCGAGTATCGCGGTGCCGAAGGACACCGCTGTATCGAGTTTCTTCTGGGTCGCCTGCTGTTGCTGAACCTCTATGGCCTGCTGTGCACGCATCAGGCGGTTTTCGAGGGTGTTCATTTTTGACGCATAACGCTTGCGAACTTTCGCAATCGCAAGATCGCGTTGCTCGCTCGCCGTGTCCTGCAGGCGAACGCGAAAATCGCCCTCGGTTTCGTCAGCTGTTGACGACAGGCGAAACCGCTTGCTGCGATACAGCGTGACGGTTTCCGCCTGTCGCACCCAGCGCTTGAACTCGCGCTGCCATGCCGCATACGACTTCGCGTTGCCCGCGGCGCCCGGAACCGGTGCGAAACCTGCCCCGTCGCGAGGCTCGTCCTGCAATAGATCGACCGGTGTCGACAGCGATTCAGCCGCATCCCAGTCGACGCCCACCGGGCCGTCCTCGAGTTCGACCGTGTACATCGACTGTCGCTCTGTTTCTACCTCGTAACGAGCGCTCGAGAACACGAGGTTGGCGGCGCCAAGCAGGCGCGGGTAATACACGACGTCGTTGGCATAGGTGGGAACGTACACCCGCGTGATGTCAGGCGGCAGCGCTGGCGCGTCGCCGACCGACTTGCGTTCCGGTTGTGTCTGTTTTTTCTCGGCTGCCGCGACGCGGGCGCGTACCTTGCCCATGAGCGTCCGGATGTGATCACGCGTCAGCGGCCCGGCCAGGTACGACAGCACCCAGCGCGTGCCGAACACGACCGGCTCGTTCTCGTGCACGTTGTGCAACAGGAATCGGCGTTTACCCAGGCCCGCAAGCGTGCGCTCCATGGCTTGCTTGTCGAAGCTGTCGTTGCCGGCACCTTCGAGGCCCTCCATGACGCGGGCCTTGTCACGCTCGGTCTGCAGACGGCCGATGAACCACGTGCCGGTGTTCGACAAACCCTTGTAATCGAGGTCCACCGGGTTCTGTGTCGCGAGCACGACACCCAGCCCGTACGCGCGCGCCTGTTTCAGCAGGGTCAGGAACAGGTTCTTCGATGGCGGGTTGGCAACCGGCGGCAGGTACCCGAACACCTCGTCCATGTACAGGATGGCGCGAAGGCTCGAGGTGCCGGGCTGCGCGCGCATCCAGGCGATCAGGTCATTGAGCAACATGCACACGAAGAACATGCGCTGCGCATCGTCCAGGTGTGCAATCGACATGACCGAGATGCGCGGCTTGCCATCCGCCGTATATAAGAGTGACTTGGCGCTCAGCGGCTCGCCCTGCATCCACGCCTCGAACCCGGGTGCTGCAAGGAGATTGTTGAGCCGCATCGCGAGCGCGAAACGATCTTTGGACGGGTAGAACGATTCGATCGACATGACACCGACCTGCGTGATCGGCGGCGACTGGATCTCTGCGATGAGACCGGCGACGTCGAGGTCGCGGCCGTCGCGCCACGCGTTGTCGAGCAATTTCGAGATCAGAATATGTTCGCGGCTCGCGACCGGATCGGCGTCAATGCCGAGCAGCGTCAGGATGCCGGTTGCGGTGGACTGGACGCGCTCACGGTACAGGTCGAGATCGTCGAGCAGCGCCGCGTCCGGCGCCGCGAAGTTGCGCAGCACCGACACAGGCAGGCCGGCATTGCTGCCGGGCGTGTAGATTGCGAGGTCGGTTTTTTTTCGCAGCTCTGCAATACGCTTGCCGGACTGGCCCCACTCCGCAAGACCCTTTTTCCAGAGCGCTGCCTGCGCGGCGGCGAACTGGTCGGGCGTCTGGCCCTTGTCCGTGGCGGTGCGCTCGTTGATCCACGGCCGAAAGTCCTTCGCCTCGAGCATCGGGAACGTCAGCATGACGTTGCCCATGTCGCCTTTCGGGTCGATGGCTATGACAGGGATGTTGTCGAGCGCTGCCTCTTCGAGCAGCCCGACGCCGAGCCCGGTTTTACCCGAACCGGTCATGCCGATGATTACGGCGTGTGTCGTGAGGTCTTTCGAGTCGTACAGCACAAGCTCATCCGTGAGCTTGTTGCTGTCCATGTCAAAGCGCTTGCCGAGATAAAAAGCGCCGAGTTTTTCGAAATCGAGCATCGCCTAGGTTGGCGGATACGTGTAACTCGCGCCGAAACCGAGCGGCAGGCCGACAAACACGTACAGAAGCAGGAATATCGTCCAAACGACGATAAATGACATCGAGTACGGCAACATCATGGCCGCGAGCGTGCCGATGCCGGTACTTTTCACGTAGCGCTGGCAGTAGATCACGACCAGCGGGAAGTACGGCATCAGCGGCGTGATGATGTTGGTGCTCGAGTCGCCGACGCGGTAGGCAGCCTGCGTCAGGTCAGGCGAAATGCCGAGCGACATCAGCATCGGCACGAAAATCGGTGCGAGAACACCCCACTTGCCGCTCGCCGAACCAATAAACAGGTTGACGAAGCCCGTCAGGATCACGATGCCGACAATCAATACGTAGGGATAGTCCCTGGCCTGGCTAAGGACCTCAGCACCCTGCAGCGCCAGCAGCGTGCCGAGGTTCGACGCGCCGAAGGCGTAGGCGAACTGGGCGATGAAAAACATGATGACGAGGTAGTAGGCCATGCTGTGCATCGCCGATGTCATGCCCTCGATCATGTTCTTCGAACTCTGGAAGCTGCCCGATACGTAGCCGAACACGATGCCGGGCAACAGGAACAGGAAGAAGATCAGGGCGACGATCGAGCGCATGATCGGTGCGGAGAAGCTGGCCAGTGCGCCGTTTGAATCGCGCCACGGCAGCCAGTCGAAGATGATCGAGAGTGTCAGTATCACGATGCCAATCAGCATCGAGATCAGTGCCCAGCGAAGACCCTTGCGTTCCGCAGGCGTCAGGTCGTGCATCTCGGGCAGGTCGTCCTCGTCGCCGTCCACGGCAATGCCCGAAATGCGCGGCTCGACGACCTTGTCCGTGATGTACCAGCCGAGCGCGATGATGATCACCGATGACGCGGTCGTGAAGAAGTAGTTGTTGAGCGTGTTGACCTCGATCGCCGGATCGAGCAGTTGTGCGCCAGTCTGCGTCAGCCCCTGCAGCAGTGGATCAAGCGACGACGGCACGAAGTTGGCCGAGAAGCCGCCGGATACGCCGGCAAATGCGGCCGCAATACCGACGAGCGGATGCCGGCCGGCTGCGTAGAAGATCACACCGCCCAGCGGGATAACGAGCACGTAACCTGCGTCGACCGCGGAGTGACTGACGATGCCAACCAGGATCACCATCGGCGTCAGCAATTGCTTCGAGGTGACATTCAGCAACGCGCGAATACCCGTCGTGATGAAGCCCGAATGTTCGGCGACGCCGATACCGAGCATGGCGACGAGCACCGTGCCTACCGGCCCGAAGGTCACGAAGTTGGTCACGAGGCCGGTCAGGAAAGCGGTAAACGCGCCGCCCGACAACTGGTTGATGACCTTGATCGGCTCCTGCGAGCGAGGATCGATGACGTCGAACGTGACGTAAGACAACAGCCACGACAGTATCCAGACGATGAACAACAACCCGACGAACAGCATCGCCGGATCGGGCAGCTTGTTACCAATACGCTCTACGGCGGCGAGAAAACCCCGGGCCTCGCCCGTATTTACCTGAGCTTCTTCGGACATCGAAGTCCCCCCTCTTATTATTACCAGCCGCAGCTGCGGCCTTCGTTCTGCTCCTTAAGGTACCCCATGAGCGGCTCGAAGTAGTCAATTATCGCGGTTGCGTCCATCTGCCGCGTGCCTGTCAGCCCTTCGAGCGTGTCCTGCCAGGGCTGGCTGGCGCCCGCTTCGAGCATCGAATAGAACCTCGCACCGGCTTCCTTGTTGCCGTAGATCGAGCAGGACTGCAGGTCGCCTTCATGACCCGCGAGGTCGCACAGCGCGCGCTGGAACTGGTACTGCAGGATGCGCGCGAGGAAATAGCGCGTGTACGAATAATTGCCGGGAATGTGGAACTTGGAGCCGGGATCGAAATGTTCCTCGGTGCGCTCGACGGCCGGGGCAATACCCTGGTATTTCGTGCGCAGGTCCCACCAGGCCTCGTTGTAGTTGTCCGGAGATATCTGGCCGTTGAAAACGCCCCAGCGCCATTCGTCGATGAGCTTGCCGAATGGCAGGAATGCAATCGCGTCCAGCGCGGTCTGCATCTGCCGGTTGATGACGGCTTCGCGGCTTTCCTCGGCCGAGTCGAGCAGGCCGACCTCGGCGAGATAGCCTGGCGTCATCGACAGTACGACCGTGTCGCCGATTGCCTCGTGGAAACCCGAGTGGGCGCTGTTGCGGAACAACGGTGGCTGGTTCTTGTAGGCGCCCTGGTAATAGTTGTGGCCGAGTTCGTGATAGATGACCTTGAGCTCGTCGTAGTTCTGGCGAATACACATCTTGATGCGCAGGTCGTTGCCGTCGTCGAAGTCCCAGGCGCTCGCGTGACAAACCACGTCGCGGTCAGCGGGCTTCTCGAACATCGAGCGCTCCCAGAAGGTCTCCGGCAGCCGTGGCATGCCGAGTGACACGTAAAAGTCCTCGGCCGAACGCGTCATCTCTTTCGGCGAGTAGTCTTTCGTCTGCAACGTGTGGTCGACGTCGATGCTGGCGGTGCCCGGGTACGGCTCCATCATGTCGTACAGGAAGCTCCAGCCCTGCGCCCACATGTTGCCAAGCAGGTGTGCCGGGATCGGCCCGTCCTGTGGCACCTTGTCTTCGCCGTAGTGCTCACCGAGCTTGGCGCGCACGTGGCAGTGCAGTTCGTCGTACAGTGGCTTGACTTCTTCCCAGAGCCGGGCCGAGTCGGCTTCGAATTCGGCGGGCGTCATGTCGTAGGCGGCACGCCACATGTCGCCGAGGTCGGAATAGCCGAGTTCGCTGGCGCCTTCGTTGGCGAGTTCGACGAAACGCTGGTAGTCGTCGCGCATCGGTGCCGACACCGTGCGCCAGCCGGCCCAGGCGTCCAGCAGTGCGTCATAGTCGCGACTCTCGGTCATGAACTCCTCGAGTTCCTGCCCGCCGCGGCAATTACCGGCATCGTCACAGTACTCGCCAGCACCGTACATGCCCTGCAGTTTCGTCGAGATTTCCGAAAGCTCCTTGCGCTTGTCGGCGTCATTCGGCGCAGGTGCCTCGGTGCTGAGTTTCAGAAGCTCGAGCGCGCGACGGGTCTCGGGCGCGAGATCCTGGCCGTCGTACTTGAGCGATTCCTTCACGGCATTGGATTGCCATTCGGCGAATCGCTGACCGGCCCGCGCCTGGATGGCCGCCGTGTCCTGCGTGATGTAGGTCGAGTAAACCCAGCCGGCCTCGCCGCCTTCCTGGTATAGCTCGGCGTACTCGGCATTGATCCGGGCAACGAATTCTTCGGCTGTTTCGTCGGTTGCGCCTGCGGCGGGTTCGCCATCGTTGCCTCGCTGCGAGCATGCTGCGAAGCCGAGCGCGACGAGAATGACGGTATATGCGAGATATTTCTTCATTTTTTCTGGTCCGTGTTACGAACGCGGCGGCCTGTGGCCGCCGCGATGGGTTAGTGCATGTTGATCAGTGGATACCGTGCATCCAGCGTTTCAGCAGCGGCGATATCAACAGCATGATGACGCCGGTACCGATACCGAACCACATCAGGAACTCGAACAACTGCGTGTAGGTTGCGAGTGCTGTCGCAACGTCCGCTGTCTCCCCGGCCGATGTGTCGATGGCCGCCATTCGACCGATGCGCGTGGCCACCGTTTCGGATAATGCCGTGGCGAGGAACCACGTGCCCATGCTGACGCCGACGACACTGCCGATCGACAACTTGGTCACGGCCGACAGGCCGACCGGCGACAGGCAAAGCTCACCGGTCGTGTGCAATAGGTAGGCAAGCACGAGCCAGATCATTGCGACCTGCCCGGCAGCGTTCGGGAACGTCGCGCCGATCACCAGCGCGCCGAAACCGAGCCCGGCCTGGATGATGCCGAGGCCGAACTTGACGGGCGTGTTGGGCTCGAGATTCTTCTTTGCGAGCCATGTCCAGAGCGCGGCAAACGGGATGGCCAGCAACATGATGAAGCCGGCGTTCAATGAACCGAACTGCGACGCCGTAAAGGTCTGGCCGAATGCCGTGCGATCGACGACGCGGTCGGCGTACAGGGTCATCGAACCGGCGGATTGCTCGAACAGCGCCCAGAAGACGATCGTCGACAATATGAGAATCATCAGGACGACCGTGCGGGCAAACTCCGCCGAGTAATGCGTTACGAAGCCGTAGATGACGAAGCCCACGATCAGGAAGATCGACAGGTACAGCACTTGGTCGGCATAAGCCTCGAGGCCGCCAACAGGGTGCAGGTTGGCGACCACCGCCAGGATTCCGGAAACGATTGCGACAGCCGCTATCGTGTAGGCCAGCGTATTGTTGTGGTCCTGCTTGGTGTGAACCATCGAATACAGGATGAGGCTGACAATCGAGATGATCAGGAAGACATTCTGCGTGATCAGCACGACGGGCTCGTTCTGAACCAGCAACCAGAGCACACCGAGGACGGGCAGGCTCAGCAGGTAGATCGACCATTCGACATTAATCGGCCCGAGGAACGATTTCCTGAGCTTCTCGGGGTCCGAAGGCTCCGCGTGACCCATCAGGTATTTCTGGCCGTACATGAACGTGAACAGGCCGACGATCATGCCGATTCCGGCGGCGCCGAAGCCGTACTTCCAGCCATAGGTTTCGCCGAGCCAGCCGCACAGCAGCGTCGCCGTGAACGAACCGATGTTGATGCCCATGTAGAAAATCGTGAAACCCGAGTCACGGCGCGGGTCTTCCTGGGAATAGAGCTTGCCAACGATCGTCGAAATGTTGGGCTTGAGGTAGCCGACACCCATCACGATCAGGGCAAGCGCGAAGTAAAAGACCTTGAGCGCCTGTGTGTCCTGCTTGGTAACGTCCTGCGCCAACACGGTTCCCGCCGCGAGCACCTGGCCAGACGCGAGCGTCAGGTCTTCGACCAGTCGAGTGCCGGCGGCGTAGAAGACGGCCTGGTGGCCTTCGACCGCCATCAGGATATGGCCGAGCGACAACAGGATGCCGCCGAACAAGACGGACTTGCGCATGCCGAGGAACCGGTCGGCGATCATGCCGCCGATCAGCGGCAAGGCGTAAACGAGACCGGCGTAAGAGCCCAGGACGTCGAGGCCGTCGGCATCGCTGAAAAGGTGGTACTTGGTCAGGTAGAGGAGCAGCAGGTACTTCATTCCGTAGAATGAAAAACGCTCCCAAAGCTCGGTGGCAAAGCAGACGTAGAGCCCTTTCGGGTGCCCCCACAGTTCTGCGTCGTGTGAATAGTCTTCCGCCGGTGCGGCGACGGATTCAGTCATATTGTTTCCCCCCGGAAATCAGGACCGGTGTTGTAATTTTTCAGGCAGCGCCCAAGGCGTCAGGCATTAAACACCATTTCTCGCGTAACTTTCTACTTGACCGCGCGAATACCGTTTTGTTTCAACGAATTAGGGGCCCGCTTCGACCGGCTCGTCCGCTTCCTCTCTCCCCTTCGCGAACATTTTCGACATGATGATGCCGAGCTCGTACAGCAGGTAGACCGGCACGGCCAGCAGGGTCTGGCTGATGACGTCGGGCGGCGTCAGGAACATGCCGATGACGAACGCCATCAGGAACACGTACGGCCTCGCCTTGCCCAGCTTTTCGGGGGACGTCAGGCCGGTCCAGACGAGCAGCACCGTCGCGATCGGCACTTCGAACGCGATGCCGAACACGAGCACCAGCATCGACAGGAAACTCAGGAAGCTCGATATGTCCGGCATGTAGTTGACGGTGTCCGGCGCGATTACCGACATGAAATTGAATATGAGCGGAAAGACGACGAAGTAGGCGAACGCACCGCCGGCGTAGAACAACACGATGCTCGACGCCAGCAACGGAAACGCAAACTTCTTTTCTTTCTTGTACAGCCCCGGCGCGATGAAGGCCCAGAGCTGGTAGAGGATGATCGGCATCGCGATGAACAGCGCAATGAAAAAAGCGAGCTTGAACGGCACGAGCAGCGGCGCGATCGTGTTGGTCGCGATCAGTTGCTGACCGGGCAAGACCTCGGACAGCGGACCGGAGATCGCCTCGAATATTTTCTTGGAGAAGGGAAACAGGCAAGCGAAGACAACGAGGATTGCCGCGACCATCTTGAGCAGGCGCTCGCGGAGCTCCGTCAGGTGAGACAGCAAGGTGCCCTCGGCGAGATCCTCTTCCTGCGCTTCGTCAGGCTTCTTTTCGCCGTTCACTGTCTTGCTCGTCATCGGTATCGACATCGAGGTCAGAGTTGTCATGCTCTGCCTCATCGCCGGCGCCCGGTTTTATGCCTGCCGCGGATTCGGGCTGTGTATGAAGTGGCGAATATGTGTCGTCTTCATGCGGCGTCGGGTGAATCGTGGGCTGAATACTCAGTTGTTTTTCGAGGTTCAGCTCTTCGTCGAGCTGGCGCTTGAGCGTGCGCGTCATGCGCCGGGCCTGGCCGACCCACTTACCGATTCTGCTGGCAACCTCGGGCAGCCGCTTGGGGCCGAGCACGATCAGGCCGATCACGCACAACAAAAGGAATTCAGCAAAACCGGGGCCGGACATGGCTCTGGTCCGGATCAGGTAGATTCGTCTTTGCGGGTCTCTTCCACCGGCGTCGTGTCGAAATCAGCGTCGGGCTTCTGTTCTTCGCTGATTTGCTCGGTGGTCTGTTCGGCGTCGTTGACTGCCGAACGAAAACCTTTGACCGCGCTGCCGAGATCGGAGCCCATCGTACGTAACTTCTTCGTGCCAAAAATGGCAATCACGATGACCAGCACGATGATCAGTTGTACCGGGCCGATGTTGGAAAACATCTCTCTCTCCTCGAATGGTGCGCCGGCCGGGCCGGGCGCGCATTATGTTCATGATAACGCCGCCCGCGCAATAACGGACAGGAATGACGTCGCATTTTGAGCGTGGGTGCTAGGTTTCAAGCCAAAACGTCACCGGGCCGTCATTGACGAGGCTTACTTTCATATCGGCGCCAAAGCGGCCGGTTTCAACCCTCTCGAGCGACTTCCGGCATTCCTCGACCAGGCGAGAGAAATAGTCTTCCCCGGTTTCGGGCGATGCAGCCCGGGTGAAGCTCGCCCTCGTGCCCTTTTTCGTGTCCGCCGCCAGCGTGAACTGCGGCACGAGCAACAATTCGCCGGAAACGTCCCGGATACTACGGTTCATGCGGCCTTCGGCATCGGCAAATACACGGTAACCGAGGATGCGCTCGGCGAGCCGCGCGATGTCCCTGGGCTCATCGTCTCGGTGCACGGCGACCAGCACGAGCAGGCCGGTGCCGATCGAGCCGGTGATCTCGCCGTCGACACGGACGGCGGCCTCGCTCACGCGCTGCAACAGGGCAATCATTTCTGCGGCTTGCCTCGAAATTCGGGGACGGTGACCCCTTTATTAATGCATGAAGCAGAAAAGAAACGCCAGAGTGGGACGGGCCCGGTGCGAAGGTTAGCGGACCGGCCGGTGGGTGGGTTTCCTACACGGCGGGAGACCCGTCGGTAAGCCATGGACGGCGGCCCCGACTTGTCCATCGGCCGGACCAGGGACGGCAGGGCCCCGGCGACAAGCCGGGGCCCTGATCTGGGCCCCACTGGCAGCGAGGTTTGGCGAACAATCGCCACAATTTCCCCACGACTCACTGAAAACCCATAAAGTGGGATTTACAGGAACAATAGACTGCACAAATAGTCACTTTGTGGGAATTGGCGTAGCCGCATCATCTTCGTTGGCAAGGCCCGGCGAGGCCAATACACTAGCCCGTCCGCGGACACGCACGAACGGAATCATCATGAAACGACGACACTTTGTGGGTGGTATGGCCGCCGCAGCAACGCTGGCGGCCTGCGCCAAATCGGAGAACCAGTGTGCGGAGGGCGCCGCCGCCTCGGCCGAGACCTTCGAATGGTCCGCCGTCACGTCCTGGCCACCCGGATTGCCGGGCATGGGCGTCGGTGTCGAGAACCTCGCGAAGCGGATCGAGGCCGCGTCAGCAGGCCGGCTCAAGATCAAGATCTATGCGGGCGGTGAACTGGTGCCCGCGTTCGAGGTGTTCGATGCGGTCAGTCGCGGCACCGTCGAGTGCGGTCACGACGCGTCGTACTACCACAAGGGCAAGCTGGATGCGGCGCAGTTTTTTACGGCGATTCCGTTCGGCCTGAACTACATCGAGATGAACGGCTGGCTTTATTACGGTGGCGGCCTGAAGCTCTGGCGCGAACTCTACGAGCCGTTCAACATCGTGCCGTTCCCGTGCGGTAACACGACCGTGCAGATGGGTGGCTGGTTCAACAAGGAGATCAACTCGGTCGAGGATCTCAAGGGTCTCAAGATGCGTATCCCGGGACTTGCGGGCGAAGTGTTGCGCCGGGCAGGCGGCACGCCCGTGACGATGCCGGGCGCCGAGATATTCACGTCGCTGCAGACCGGCGCCATCGATGCAACCGAATGGGTCGGGCCTTACAACGACCTCGCGTTCGGATTGCACAAGGCTGCGCGCTACTACTATTACCCGGGCTGGCAGGAGCCGGCGCCGACGCTCGAGTTCATGGTCAACACGGAAGCCTGGAATGTGTTGCCCGCGGATCTGCAGGCGATTGTCGAAACATCGTGCATGGCGATCAACATGGACGTGGTTGCCGATTATGCGCACGGCAACGCGCAGGCCTTGCAGCAAATTGATGCGGACCCGAACGTCGAGCTGCGGCGCTTCCCGCCCGAAGTGCTTGCGCACCTCAAGGAAATTACCCGGGAAGTGGTCGACGAGTGGGTTGCGGCGGATCCGAAGGCGGCGAAAGTCTACGAGTCCTGGAGCGCCTTCCGCGAGATGTCCGAACCGTACATGCGGATTTCCGAGCAGGCATTCCTCGAGACCCGCGACTGATTGCGGGCGAGCGTCGGATTGTTTTACACCATGATCGAGGTATATCTCCTAACTCATTGAAAAATATGACATCACGTTTCTGGCATGTAGCTTGCTTCTTAAATGGGCATGCCGAATCGAAACTATTTTCTTGCAGCGCTCGCCTGCACGATCCTCCTGGTACCCGCCCTGCAGGCACACGCCGGCGAGTGGAGTGCCGTCATCAACGGGCGTTCCGTGCACCTTGGAGCGACCGAGGTCTGGAACGAAAACAACTTCGGCCTGGGCGTCGAATACCAGTTCGCCACCGAGACGCGCTGGAAAAAGGTGCTCATGGTCAACAGCCTGCGGGACAGTACCAACCAGATGTCCTACATGGCCGGCGGTGGCTTGCACCGCAACGTCTACCGCACCAGCAGCCTCGCTGACCTGTACGTCGATGTCGGTATCAACGCATTCCTGATGACGCGCAAGGACGTCAACGACAATCGCCCGTTCCCGGGGGCGTTGCCGAGCCTGACGGTCGGCAATCGTTATGCAGGCTTCAACCTGACCTACCTGCCGCGCCAGGCCGTCGAGAAAATGTACGACTCGGAAATGGTCGACCAGGGAATCAGCGGAATCATCTACCTGCAATTCAAGCTCAGTGCCGAGGCACTGGGTTTCGGCGGAGACTAGCGCGCGGTACCCTTCAGGCGTGCGCGCGGCAGGGCGCGCGACGGAATCCTGAAGGGAGACAACATTGCGCTTGAGTTTGCTGCTGCTATTCGCAGCCGGATCATCTTTGGCTTCTCCACTCGACGAGTACGTCGAGCTGGCTACCGGCACCTTCAGCTCGGCGGCCCAGGCTGCTACGGACTCCCGCTACGATGCGGTCACCTGGCACATCGCGGAGATCTGGACGGACCGCGACCCGGACGGCCGCTGGCTGTATGTCGAAAGCTGGATTGACGGGACTGAAGCGCCGTACATGCAGCGCGTAACGCGGCACACACTTACCGCATCGGGCGAAGTGCTTGCCGAGCGATTCCGGTTGCCGAACGCCGAAAATTTCGTTGGTGCGCATGCCGAGGTTGCACGATTCGATACGCTCGATGCCGATGCGCTAAGCAAGGTCGAGGGTTGCGACGGGTTACTGGTTCGTGCCGGCCGCAACCGCTTCGAGGGAGGCACGACCGGCACCTCATGCGTGAGCCGGTACAAAGGTGCAAGTTACGCAATCTCGCGTCACGTTCTCGAAAGCGGTGCGATGACTAACTGGGACCGGGGCTTCGACGCTAACGGTGAGCTCGTCTGGGGGCCGGCCGCGGGCGGTTATCGTTTCGAACGTGTTGACGGCGCAGAACGCTGCAACAAGCCGGTACGCATGCTGGTGTACGGGACGGTCGACGACCGCGAGGCGTTCGTCGCGTATGCGCGGGCAATAGCCGCGTCGGGGCTGTATGAAAAGACCGGCGGCTACTACGAAGGCATTACGCCGGCACTGGAGGTTTTCGAAGGCGATCCGCCGCCGACGCGCGGCGTCGTAATCTCGCGGTTCCCGTGCCTGGAGGCGGCAAAGGCGTTCTGGTATTCGGATGAGTACGAAGAAATCCGGCCGTTGCGTGAAGGTATCGCGGAATTCGAAGTGATCGTGCTGCCGGCGCCGCCGTTGCCGAAGTGGGTGAACTAACCGGTTCGTACGGCTAATCGCCTGAATGCGTTATCGCGAGATGCTGATCGAGCATGTCGTGAACGTTTTGCATCTGCTCGACCCACAAAACGAGCCCATCGCGCAGGTACGCATCGTATCCGTCCAGCGCAAGGCTGAGGCCGTTCTTGAATAACTGGTTGCTGCGCATGCCCTCGAGGTCGCACGTGTAGTGCTGCTGAATTTCATTCAGGCCTTCATCGAAGTATCCCTCGGCACGAATCAGGTCGGGAAACGTCATCGGCAGGTCCACACGCACGATCGTGTTGATCGGGATCAGCTCCTGCAGGGCATCGGCTCGTTGCTGGAGAGCGATAATCGCAAAGCGAAGATCTGCGTCCTGGATGATATCGAGCCGCCCGGCGCTGACCAGTTCGGTAACTGCCGGAAGGTCGGATACGATGATGTTGAAGAAACGTGCGACGCCTATCGCCTCACACTCCTGTTCGGTCAGCGAGTTACGCGAGGACCGTTCGAAGACCGTATCGGCGGCTGAGACCAGCTCATCGATGGTGTCAATCCTGCGGTCACGCACGCGATCGGACAGCGAGTACGCCAGTTGTACATCGTCGTGCAGGCGCTGCAGGTAAAAGCGTTCGTCCAGCCGATCCTTGCGCCGCTCATTCCAGTCATCGACCTGCAGGCCGATGAAGATGCCGACGACGACGACAAGAATTTCGATGGTAACGGTGAACCAGTTTTGTTCCCTGATTGCCTCCGCCATGCGCCTGAGTAACATCGCGTCTCCTATGTTCCGTAGATGCGTCCCGGCAACCAGGTCACGAGTTCCGGGAACAGCGCAAGCAACAACAACGCGAGTACCTGGATTGCGACGAACGGGATCACGCCGCGATAAATCTGTGAGGTCTGGATCTCGGGTGGCGCGACACCGCGCAGGTAAAAGAGCGCGAAACCGAACGGTGGCGTCAGGAACGACGTTTGCAGGTTGATCGCGATCATGATGCCGAGCCAGACGGGGTCGAGTCCCATCGCCAGCAATACGGGGCCAACAATGGGCACGACGACAAACGTGATCTCGATGAAGTCGAGCACGAAGCCGAGCAGGAACATTACGAGCATCACGACGATCACGGCGCCCACGACACCGCCGGGCAGCGCGCCGAGAATTTCCCGCACGGCGTCGTCACCGCCGTAGCCACGAAACACGAGAGAAAAGATCGATGCGCCGATCAGGATCAGGAAGACCATGCTGCTGATGCGGAGCGTGCTCTGCGATATTTCGCGCAGCCGCTCGAGGTTCAGCTCCTTGCGGCTCAGCGCAAGCAACAGCGCGCCGACTCCGCCCACACCCGCAGCCTCGGTCGGTGTCGCGTAACCACCGAGGATCGATCCAAGCACCGCGAAAATGAGAAGCAACGGTGGCATCAGCGCGTGCAGAATCCGGCCGAAACTCACATGTTCATCGGGCTTGCGCTCATGCGGCGGCATCAGCGATGGCTTGATCAGCGCAGCGATGACCAGGTAGGCGACGTACAGCACGACGAGCATCAGGCCGGGAATCAATGCGCCGGCAAACAGGTCGCCGACAGACACGGTTTTCGGCTGGAAGATGCCCATCTCCAGCTGCGCCTGCTGGTAAGCGCTCGTCATGACATCGCCGAGCATCACGAGGATTATCGACGGCGGAATGATCTGGCCGAGCGTTCCGGATGCGCAAATCGTGCCCGTTGCGATGTCCGGCGAATAACCGCGCCGCAACATGGTCGGCAGCGACAACAGGCCCATCGTCACCACGGTTGCGCCGACAATGCCGGTGCTGGCTGCGAGCAGCATGCCGACAATTGTGACCGATATGCCGAGGCCCCCGCGAAGGGAACCGAACAACAGGCTCAATGTTTCGAGCAATTCCTCGGCAATGCGCGCGCGTTCGAGAGTGACGCCCATGAACACGAACAGTGGCACCGCGACCAGCGTCTCGCTGGTCATGATGCCGAACAGCCGGTTTGGCAGGCCGGACAGCAACGCATCATTGAAGTCACCGGTGATGACTCCGACGCATGCGAACGCGAGCGCCGTACCGCCCAGGGTGAATGCCACGGGAAAGCCCGCCAGCAAGATGGCGATGACGGAAACGAACAGCAGCAGCGCCACCCACTCCATCGCTATGGCTCCGCGCCGGACCGGATGGTCTTCAATGATTGCAACGCAAGCGCCAGGCCCTGCAACGAGACGAGCACAGGCATCAGCACCAGCACGCACTTGAGCAGCGGCAGCAACGGATACGGCAGACCACCGGATTCACGAGACGCTTCCCTCAGGCGCCAGGAGATCTCCACGAAATCCCAGGCCTTGATCGCAATGAACGTACACATGGGCAGGAGGAACACGATGACACCGACCAAATCGACCCATGCCCGGCGCTTCGCCGACATGCCGCGATAGAAAACATCGACGCGAACGTGTTCTTCGTGTTGCAACGTGTAGGCGGCGCCCACCATGAAGACGAAGGCGTGCATCCAGATCACGGATTCCTGCAGCCAGATCAGGCCCACATCGAACACGTAGCGCAGCACGACGACGATGAAGGTTACGAGCACCATCACGAGCGTCAGCCACGACGTGGCCCGCCCGGTGAGTTCGCTGAGTCGGTCTAGTGGCGCCAAAACGTCGGGGTGATCAGGACGAGCAGCGTGAAGATCTCGAGGCGGCCAAGCAACATGCCCGCGACCGATATCCACTTCGCCTGGTCACTGAGCGTCATGAACCCGGCGGAAACGTCGCCGAGGCCCGGGCCGAGATTATTGAGCGTGGCGGCAACCGCGGAGAACGCGGTGACCTGGTCGAGCCCCGTGGACATCATCAGCACCATCATGCCGCCGAAAACGATGATGTAAATCGAGAAGAAGCCCCATACCGCATCGACAACACGGTGGCCGACGGCCTTGTTGCCGAGCTTGACGGGAATTTCCGCGCTCGGGTGAACGAGGCGGACGATCTCGCGCATGCCCTGCTTGTAGATCAACAACCAGCGTATGACCTTGATACCACCCGCGGTCGAGCCGGCCGAGCCGCCGATGAAGCTCGCAAATATGAGTATCACGGGAATTGCCGCCGGCCAGGCCGAGAAGCTTTCGGTTGTGAAGCCGGTCGTGGTCGCGATGGATACCGCCTGGAAAACACCCGCGATGATCGTGCGCCCGGGGGATTCGTAAGCCTGGTAGTAGAACAGGGATGCGACGACGAGTATCGAGACGACGACGAGCACCCACGAGTAGGCACGAAACTCGGGATCCTGGGCATAGTGCTTGATTGACACGTACCGCCAGGCATAGAAGTGCAATGAGAAGTTGATGCCGGCCGCGAACATGAAAATGATGGCGACGATGTCGACGGCTGTACTGTCGAAGTAAGCGATGCTCGCGTCATGCGTCGAGAATCCGCCGATGGCGACGGTCGAAAACGCGTGACACAGTGCATCGAACCAGCCCATGCCTGCAGCCATGTAACTGAGCATGCAGGCGATCGTAAATGCGAGGTATACGTACCAGAGCGCCTTCGCCGTCTCGGTGATGCGCGGCGTCAGCTTGGTGTCCTTGACGGGTCCCGGCGTTTCGGCGCGGTACAGCTGCATGCCACCGACGCCCAGCATCGGCAGCACGGCGACGGCGAGAACGATGATGCCCATGCCGCCGAGCCACTGCAGTTGCTGGCGATAATAGAGAATCGACTTTGGAAGACCGTCGAGGCCGGTGAGTATCGTCGCGCCGGTCGTCGTCAGGCCCGACATCGATTCGAATATGGCGTCGGTAATCGACAGTGACAACGCGTCGTCGAAATAGAGCGGCGCCGCACCGAACGAACCCAGCACTGTCCAGAACGCTGCGACGACGAGAAAACCGTCGCGCAATCTCAGGTCTTTTTTCTGCTTCGCAACCGGCAGCCAGAACAGGAAGCCTGCCGCCAGTGTCAGCCCGAAGCCTTCGAGAAACGACAGCCAGTGCTGGTCATCGAAAATCAGGCTGATGATGATCGGCGGCAGCATCGTCAGGCTGAACATCATCAGCAGCAGCCCGAGAATGCGTTGTACGACCGTCCAGTTCATCAGGACCCTGAGTCAGACAAAGGAAACGCCAACCTGGAAGAGTTGTTCGATCTGTTCGATCTTGCGGCGATCCGTCATGAACAGGATGACGTGATCGTCGGTTTCGATAACGGTGTCGTGGTGCGCGATCAGCACCTGGTCGTCGCGTACCAACGCGACGATTGCCGAACCCGGCGGCAGTTCGATGTCCTCGATCTTGCGGCCGACCACCTGCGAGTCTTCTTCCTTGCCGTGCGCGATGGCTTCGATGGCCTCGGCGGCACCGCGCCGCAACGAGTGCACCTTGACGACGTCGCCGCGGCGTACATGCGCGAGCAATGAGCCGATCGTAACCTGCTGCGGGCGAGATGGCGATGTCGATGCTGCCGG
>CBDCWZ010000052.1:0-35512 GCA_965223575.1 Kofleriaceae bacterium | reverse complement strand
TCCGGTCCAGCCCTATCACGATCGCATCCGCTCGAGCATCATCGCCGGCCTCGACAACGCCCGGCGGCGCCACTACCATACGGCCCTGGCAACGACGCTCGAAACAGCGCAGTCTCGAGACGCGCAGTCCGCAAACACACCATCCGTAGATGCGCAACTGCTCGCCGTCCACTGGCGCGCCGCCGGGCATTCCGCCAAAGCATTTCGCTATGCACAAAAAGCCGCCGAGCAAGCCGCCAATGCGCTTGCCTTCGACCACGCCGCCGATTGGTACCGTCAGACCATCCGCCTCAACGAGCAGATCGATAACCATGGCAGCCCCCGTGACACCAACCACCTCTACATCGCCCTTGCCGAGGCACTCGAAAACGCCGGCCGAGGCCCCGAGGCGGCCCAAACCTATGCCCGCGCCGCACTAAACGCGCCCCCCGACATCGCCTTGCGCCTCAAACAGCGCGCCGCCAACCAACTCCTTCGCAGCGGCCACATTGACGCCGGCATCGCCGCCATGACGCCCATCCTGCAAGCCTACAAATTCCCGACCCCGCAAACCCCGCAGGCGACCCTGCGCACCCTGCTGCTGCAGCGGTTTGTGCTAAAACTGCGCCACTGGGACCTATCGTGGACCGAGCACACTGACGCCAGCAAAGACGACCTCACCCGCATCGACATTGCCTGGGATGCCATGATGGGACTGCTCAATACCGACCAAGTCCGCGGCATCATGTACCACACCTACGCGCTGTCCCTTTCCCTATCGGCAGGGGACCCGTTCCGGATCTGCCGTTCGCTGATCATTGAAGCACTCATCCAAAACATTTTTGGAACCGACCCCGAGGACGTGGACCGGCTCCTCTTCAAAGCCAAACACATCGCAAACAAAATTGGTGCCCCCTACCTATTTGCCCTCCACACTCTTATGTCTGGCGTAAACCGGTTTTTTCGCGGCCACTGGCAATCGGCCCTAGACATGAACACCCAAGCCAACCAATTGTTTCAAGGCCTCGCTCAAGACGTCTCCTGGGAACGCGCCACCGCACAATTGCTCGCGCGCGCCGCCCAGTTTTACGTTGGGCTCGCGGGTGAAACGCCAGAGCAAATCAAAGCGAGCGCAACCCAAGCCCGCATGCGCGGCAACCTCTATCACGCAGTCGGCGTGCAAGCCGGCCTGCCCAACCTGATTTGGCTGATGGCCGATGACATAGGCGAGGCCAAACGCCAATCCGAGCAAGCCATTGCCAGTTGGTCGCAAAAGGGATTTCACCTGCCGCATCTGTTTTATACCCTCGGTGTCGTCAACGCTGAGCTCTACGCCGGCAACGGGAAAGCCGCCTATTCCCACATGCAGTCCCAATGGGACAGCATTCACCGATCGGGACTCGCACGCGTCGAGTTCAACCGCATTCACAGCACCGAGCAGCTGGCCCGTGCAGCCCTAGCCTACCTCACAGGCGACGACCAAAATGGAGCCACCCATTCACAATCTACCGAGGCACGCAAGACCGCCCACAACACCGCCCAACAGTGCGCCAAACAACTGCGCAAAGAGCGTCCCTCGTGGGCCCACGCCCAGGCCAAACTCATTTGCGCCCAACTCGCCTATCTGTCGGGCACCCCCAACGCAGTCGAGCAGTTCGAGTCCGCTGCAGAACAGCTCGCCACCTGCGGGATGCACTTTCAAACCACCGCTGCGCGCGCCTGCCACCAATGGCTAATTAAGGGGACCATCCCCGCCGCGGTGCTCGATGCGCCTTGTCTCCAAGACGTCAAACGACCGGTTCAGTTCTTGTCTATCTTTGCGCCCGTGCTTCGCCGCGCCCTGCTGTGAAAGACGCTGCTAAGGCGCAGCGCTACTGGAAGCCGATACCTGCAACGCCCAGCGTAATTGGCTTTGCCGGACGAGTCTCTTCGCCGTTACTAAATACGGTGAGTTTCACTGCCGTAATGTTCCCGAGGAGCGATTCTAAATTTGTGTGATCGCTGTTGCCCCTGGCGGCCAATGTGCGAACAAAACCAGCATCGGAACCTTCTATCCTTGTCACCAAGGACACAGTAAATGTCTCAAAGTCGGCTGATGAGCTCTCCTCCGGAGAGGTCTTCGGATAGACGGGAAGACTGGACACGTCTACACGTTTGAATTGAGACCAGCTACTCCCCGTAGGCCGCGGATTGTCGTCGGAAACAATCCCTCCATCGCCAATCTGAAGTTCAATCCCAACCTGGGCAAAACGGCTTTCACCGCTGGCGACCTTACCGTCTGATTGCAAACCAATTTTGTAGCTGATTTTATCGAAACCACGAGCATCGATCGATGTCGCAACGCGATCCGGATCGCGTTGCGCCTCGAGCGAAGCGACAAATGTTTTCTTCACACCAAAGAACGTTTCGCCATAACGAAACCCCTGAGACGAGAGTTCTGCGGGAACGGTAAATAGCTGAGCCGACGTAAGTACGGCGTTGCCTGGAAAGCCACGAAGCAGGAAACTGGAGAGTGCCGGACCAAAACCATCGACGGTACCACCCGCGCCATAATCGTGGTTAAAGTCCTCAATTTTGCCCTGAAACACGCAAACCTCCTGTTGTAAATCGTGGTTTGGGTCATCGACAGGATTAGAGTGCTGAGCGACACCTACGACATCCACAGTCAAGCACGTCCACCGCCTCTCCATTGCGAATTTCGGCAATGGACGACGTGTGTCCAGCGCCCTGGTAAAGAGTTACGTATAGTCGCTTCCCGCCCGCGGCGATCGCTAGCAGTTGATTGTGGTCATCTACAAACTCAGTAGCGTAGGGTTGGCTTCCCTCTAGATCTCCAGATTCTACAGCGCCACCGTTTCTCCAGTACAAGCGGCGACTTTCCGAATCCAATGCGATTCTCTCCCGATAGACGCTTCCACCACTTAGCGGTGTCACAGCATAAAGACGTTTCGCATTTTGGCCATCTAAATTGGCGCGCATGATTTGATATTCTTGAGAGGAGCGCGTATCCATCCAAAACATCTGCGTGTTGGCGGCATCCAAAACAAAATGCGTAGGACTCACATTGGCGATCTTAGTAAAATTGGTGCCATCCAAATCATAGCGCCACAAACCACCTTGGTTATCCATAATTCCGTCGATGTAGAGCCTGTTGTTAATTGAGTCGACTGCAATCTCATTGATAGCAGCACGGCTACCAGCAAAATGGTCGATACGAAACAACACCTCTTGTTCGCTTAGGTCCAAATTCGCACGGAACAAATAGTGGTATGGTGATGTTGGATCCGCTTGAACAAAATAGATTTTACCATTATCGCGATCGACCGCTATTTCCATCGCCCCCGACATTCCTTTGTTCAAGCTGACAAGATATTCGGCATAGACTCGAATGTGCTCAAATTGATCGACATCCACTCGATTGACTGCAGTTCCGCCAAAATAGAGAAACGTTTTTTTGGGGAGATCGTCCCCCGTAGCCTTTACGCTCGCTGCCTTTGGGGATGACACCGATTCTGCGCGAAACATGACAGCATCTGCTACGAGATTGTTCCATCCCTCGCTACGGGTCAGTTCAACGTACTCTGTATGATTCGCCAAAAAGTCATAGGTGCCCAACCGGAACCATTCGTTGTTGTTTTCGTCTTGGTTGACAATGACCGTGTCCTCAGTACCCGCATACGATACGGTAAACGCTGCTTTTTTCGTTCTGCGAAATTTAGGAAGATTGCCAGCCCGTTTGGCCGACCATCTTGCAAAGACCTCATACCTGCCGGCGGCTGGCAAATTTGGCTTAAACACAGCCTTGGCACCGGACCGAGAGCTCCACCTTGAGCTATTGCGAAACCCATCAATCGCACCAGACTCAGACCACACCCCGGTTTCGACATAACCGGGATCTAGATTGTCCACGATAACCTGAGATGCCACCGGTGATGCAGAGACCTGGCCCTGAATCGCAAATGCTAGGACAATAAAGGTTGCTGTAGTACAAATGGCCAGCTTCATGTGGCCACTATAGTCGTAACGCTCAAGCGAGCAAGAGGCTTTGTTGGTCGCGTAAGTGGTCGAGTTAAAAAGAAGGCGTCTGCTGGCATTCGTTGTGTAGCCGACCTCACAAAGCTGGAAGTGAGGGCCCACGAAACATTTGTTCTTTGTAATCTCGAATTGATACGATCGGGTTTGTGCCGAAGTGCGAAATTGACGGGCACAAAGATCAGTCCACGTTCACATACACAACAGTTGGTTTTGGCGTGGCGCTGCTATCTGTGTGTGCGCTGTGGTACCTGGAACCATTTGGCGCTACAGAAAATTGTGATCTGACGACAACGGCAACTGATGTTGCTGAGCAGTCCAAGACGTCGAATACAGATGTCAGCAGTCCCCCAAAAAGTCTAACGAAGTTCTAGTGCCGACGCTGACAGCGACAACAGATATTGTTGAGCAGTCTAAGACCTTCGATACGAAGGTCCACAGTCTCCCAAAGTCTGGCTATGCAAGGACTGTCCGCTCTAGCGCAATGCAGAAAATAAGGAACTGTATTCGACAGAACTTAGTCCGCATAAAAGGCAATCGTTTCACTCTTGGGCTAACAATTGACCCAAAGGGAAAAGTCGACTCGGTCACAATCAAACCCCATCTATCGTCCCTTCAAAAATGCATGCGCAAAGCTATTGGTAACTTGTCGTTTGCATCCACCGGAAAATATGAGCGAGTGAAGATTCCAATCAGAGTGCACGGGCGCCGTTAATTCACGGACAATCCCGGCTCTCAGTGTCCCATCCCATTGATCGCGAAGAAGAGTCACACGTAGAACGCTTGTCGCTTGTCGCGGGTGCATCGCCCTGCTATCCAGCCAATTAGACCCAAGGCGAAAATCACAGCGCCCTGCTCGGCGAATCCCAGGAACCATCACTGTTACGGAGCACCAAACTCGTCAGCCCCCATATCTGATCGCTCACCGTTTGGACGCTTGCCACCCTGATAGTCTTCACCGAGGCTCGCTGTCGGATTGGCCCGGTTGATCCCAGGGGAATTCCCAACAATATGAAACGATTCGGATTGGAATGGTTTGGTGAGTCGTCCGAGAAACAATGGGTCTGCACGAATGTTGCCTGATTCCCCTGGTGTTACGCCAACCTCTACGTTGGAGTAAGCCCACAAACATGATCCTGCAACTCCTTGCCGTTGTTCTCCGCCAAAAACAATATTATTCTCCGCAATCATGTTTGACTTGGTATTGCACTCGACAACAGTTGCGCTTGTAGAAGAATTGTGACTCACAGTATTAAACGAAAACTCTTGTATATCTCGAGCTTGTTCATCGTTAACAATACGAATTCCTCCAGCCAACGAAAGAAGGCTATTTCCATTGCCTACGATAAACGTATTGACAACAGAAAAGTCTGAATTTCTAACCGAGATTCCACCAAGAGAGCTCCAGACCACTTTGGAAGATCTCACCGAAAGAGAGCCGTGAACAACGCTGATCCCAACCACATTCCCCTCGATGGATGAATTCGCGATTGTGAGAGCGCCTCCCTCACCTACAATCCCTGCGAATCCATTCTCGCGAACTTGCGAGTCAATTATTGTCACAACTCCACCTTGGACATCAAGTCCACTGTCTCTATTGAGATAGATAGCGGAGTCGTCTTCCACTCGAATCGTGCAGTCAGCCGCTTTGATACCGTTACCTTGACCATCCGACACCCACGTTTTAGTCAATGAGACAGATGCATTATCGCAATCTATACCGTCTTTCGTTCCGCCGTACACCCAAATATCATGTATGCGGAGTTGAGCACCGTCGATTATTCTCAAAGCCGACTTGGAATCGGCTGGCGTGATTCGTGTCGAAAGCGGCACAGTATCTTGACCGATGATCTCAACATCTATACCGATCTGGAGATTCTCAGAGTATGTGCCTCCGGCGACAAATATTGTTGTCTTCGTATTTCCGCCGGCAGTGAGCATTGCCAGCGCTTTGGAGATTGTCTTGCAAGCCGCGCCATCGGGTGCGGCGCCACATTCGACGTCCTGGTCACTGCTACCGTTTTCTTTGTCTACATATACAATTGTGTCTGCGTTCAGACATCTTCCAGAACTTTGACTACATACCCCTGAACGCCCATCCTCGTTGCACTCTCTGTTCTTGCGGCACCCACGACAAACATGTGCATCGCAAACGGGAAAATCTGGATCATTGCAGTTACTATCCACCACGCACTCAACACATGCTCCGTTGCCGCAGTAGGGAAAAAGCGAGTCGCGCTCGCGACATGCAGTATTTCCTATCGCACCGGGCTCACAAGCTTCGCAGCGACCGGAATCTGCGCATATGGGAGTCGCGCTAGCGCACTCTATAGATCCTGCGCAACCCCGACAACTGCCATTGTCACCACAAATCGGTGCTGTCTCGTCGACAGCCTTGCAGTTAGAATCTCCGTTCGTTTCCGCGTTGCACCTACGACATGTGCCGTCTTGTTCATCGCATATCGGCACTTGACTAAAACATCCATCTTCACAGGTAGGACGCAACATGCAGGCGTTTTTCAGCTCCTGACCTTCACCTAAAACGTCGCAAAACTCTTCCGGATCACTACAGGGACGACTCTCACTGCAGAAAAGCAAACTCGATTGCTTTCCACACCCAACGCTCATGACTACAGCGACCGAAATCAAGCAAACAAAATATGGTAATTTATCAGCACCCATTGAATCCCCTAACGAACCGAGACGCGATCTCGCAAGATCGAATAATAGTGATAGTTGCCGACCACAACGGCGAGCTCATAGTCACCCGGATTGGCGGGCAGCACCCAATTCACAGTGGCAGCATGCTCTCCAGAATTGAAGGGCGTTACCGTGCAGGTGCCGCCCGTAGCTTTGCAATAAAGTCGAACGTTTTCGCCGGAAACAAACTCCTTCCGTTTGACCTCGTAGCCGATTGATGCTCCAGCAGTCTCCATCGTATAGTTCGCAGAGAGAGCAGCTAATGCTGTTGGGATACGGAAAACTCCTTTTTTCCCTGCAGCATAGACCGCACCGTCGTGCGCTACCACATCGGCGATCGCATCGGTACGAAAACGGCCTGAGGTTCTAGGCGATTGGGGGTTACGAACATCGACAACTTCGAGACCCGTTCGGGTAGCCAGATAGGCCATACCATCAACTACCGCAACCTTATCCACCCACCCTGATGCACCATGCAGAACGTAGCTGGTAGGGCTATCTGGGGTTTCCAGAACATCTGCCCCATTGACGATAGCGAGACCACCGTCGCCTGCGGCGACAAATACAACACCATCCACAACAGCAATATGTTTGACCTCTCCAGGGAAGGGCGCATGGACAACATCTTCTGGTGATGCGATCGAACTTGCCTTGCTTCACGCCCGGCTGCTGGAGAACTTGTTCGTACAATGGCAAGCCCCCCGGGACCATCGGCGATAAATGCATAGTCCCCAGCCAAAACGATATTTTGCGGGTCGCCACGTGTCGACACCATCGATACATCAACCAAATTATTTATTGCTACCACCTGCAACCCCTTCCAGCCGGCAGTAACGTAGACGTGTTCGCCAGAAACCCTGATATGTTGAGAAGGGCCATCAGTAGAGAATTGCGTCACCACGTAAGGCCTCATGGGTTCAGCAACGTTGACCACAGCAACACCAGACTGATTGGCGATATAGGCAAGCTCTCCAACTACGGTGACATACTTTGCGTATCCAGATATTTTTGTTTGCACCGGCTTTGCTTCTGGATTTGTTAAATCGACGATCACAAGCCCTTGCGAACCATCAGCAACGTAGGCGTAGTCACCAACGATGGTGACGTGTTTTGCCTGGCCGGGAGTCGGTACTTGGAGAGGTTTTTTCTCTGGATTGTCTGTATCAATAACAGCGAACCCGCCGGGAGTTCAAACGTAAGCACGCCTGGCGCACCAGGAGCAATAAAGCTCGCGGTGCTAGTCCGAGCTTGCACCAGAGATATTGGGGGGCCGCCTGTCTGTGTCCATTGGTAGCGCAATGACTTCCCATTGGGATCGTGGCTACCCGTCCCATCGAGAACAACCATATCCATAACATGATAGCTTCGATCCATCCCCGCATGAGCAATTGGCAAACTATCATCGCCCAAGAGATCTTCACCATTAGAGCCCTTGCAATAACTCAATGTCACCAGCATTGTTAGAAACACAAACCCAAAACCGAACGCACGCCAACCGCCAAATACGCTATGCCTCATGACCTCATTTGTCAATCGTAAACCTCGATAGAGGAAGAAAGTTGTCCGACGCAAAGAGAGGATGAGACCGATTGGCGACAAAGTGTCCGAAAATCTCCAAAAACGGCCGGCACAAATATTGCCGCCTGTTGGATTAACCTCCGAGGCACGCACTACGCCGCCACCCAGTAGTCGTTAAACGGTTCATCAACCTCCTCGGCCACTTTGGTATTGGTCGGCAAAACCCCCGGCATCGCCTCCAGGACCTCCCATAGCACGTGGGCCACTGCGCTCTCAGGACTGGTGATCATGCCCTCATCTCGGTGGCTGCGCTGAAAACCGCCGAGGTGGATTTTGTACTCGGTCGCCGCCAAAAAGTCGTGGGTCAGGCCGACCCACTTGGACCCCACATAATACTTCTTGCGCCTCACGCCAAGTTTGCCCTGCTGAACCATCTGGTTGACAAGCTTGCTGCCCTGACTTGCAAACCGCCCCATCACGAGCTCGATCGCCGAGGCGACATTGCCCACCGATCCCAGCGCCACGCCTAAAAAATCGACCAAAAAGTCGATCGTAAAATCTACCGCCTCGACAACGCTCGCGGGTGGCGTCCGGTCGACAAGTTTCATCAGGTCTGCCTCGGATTGGACCAGGGCATCGAGCATTGGCTCGATGATAGAAAACCCATTCGCCCCCAAAAGCGGCAGTAAGACCGACTTGATGTAGCCAAACAATCCCATTTCGCTGATCCCGCGCAATGCATCGACGATCGCATCACTGGCGCCATCGAGCCACTCGCGGACAAAGCGCACAACGGCACCCAGCATATCTTTGAGCGAATCCCAAGTCTCTGCCGCGGTCTCGACAATCTCTCGGATCGGCTTGAGTTGCGGGAGCGCAAGCAACCCCTCGAGCAAACTGACAATGCTAAAGCCGTCTTGATCCGTCGCGGCACCGCTGGGTGCTGCGATTTGGCTGTCTTTTGCCTGTTCTTGACGCGTCTGCGTCTCCTCCTCTTGCTCAAGGGTAACGTCCGCCGGCTCGGGCGCAGCCTCAGGGGCAGAGAGCTCAGGCGCGGGCTGGTTCTCCGATAAGTCACCGCCCAAATCGAACGAAAACTGAAACAGCTCGCGCTCGGGCAACAGTTCAAAGCTCCCGAGATGCCCCTGCCATGGCTTTGTCCATACGCCGTCCAAGAGCACAAGCTCGGCATGGGGCCGCAACGCACCTTCGATACCAAAGCGGACCGGCATCGCGACCTTGGCGTCTCCGGTCACTTCACCACCTTTCGTGTCAGAACTGGCATCGCCAGAATTGTGCGAGAACGCTACCTTCAGCGCGCCGCTCGGCGAAATCTTCGAGCGCGCCGCGATGTCAAAATCCAAACCACCACCGCCGCGAAGCAGCATCGGCGAAACCGCAAACGCGCCAACACCGATCCCGGGACTCGCGGAAAGCTCGGCGGCAAGTTGGCCGCGCATGCCAATTTCGCCCTCGGCCTTTCGAAATGAAAAATCATCGAGGTCTAGCCCCTCCAGGGCAATCGTAGGCATCAGGGCTAAATCAAACTTGGTGTCAAAGCCGATGTGACAGCGCATATCGACATAAAGTCCGGCCGGCCCCACCGAGAACACCGGGATTTGCTTGCGAAACGCCGCCAACTGAATCTGCGAAGCCGTATTGAGCAGTTGGATCTCCTCCACCGAAAGTTGCGCCGACACCTCGTTGGTCTTGGACTGATAGCCCACATCACCGCGCGCGATCAGCGAGTCGGTCAGCTTTACATTGGCGCTCCCCGACAACGCGAGCCCCTCTGCTTCGCTGTACGTCGCCCCCAGCTCTCCCCAAGCGCGACTCTGATCCGGGGTCCCAAACGGCACCTTGCCCCCCGCCGACACGACGCGAAACCCCGAGTCATCGATCTTGCACGCGATTTGCGCATCCTTCAGAGACGATAGGTTAACGATATCGACAACAAAATCGCTGTGAATTGCGCCGGCCTTCCCTGAGGTTGAAGACTCTTTCAGCTCGCCGCGCAGCCCGCGCAAAGAAAAGTACTTCCCAAGCTGTACCGGTTTACGAACCGCGATCTTCCCCGAGTAGTTGCCCTCAGGCGACACTCGTGCCGTGACTTTCACGTCGATGCCATCGCTATCTTGCGCGACGCTTTGCGCGGAATCGCGCGGGTGCAAGCCGGGCAAATGGAGCTTTGCATCACTTCGCATCCGCCCCGAAAACCGCCCGCGCCGATAGCGAATGTTCCCGTCGACCTTGCCCGTAAACAACGGGTTTGCCGCCTGGGCCGGATACTTGAGTTCTGCTGTGTCGCAAGCAAACTCGCTCACCTCTAATCGGTTATCGACAATGCTCGCCGCTACACTCGCGGTGCCAAACATTCCCAAATCTGCAGCGACTTCGGCATCGCCATCAAACGCGCGCTTGCCGACATCGTAGCTAAGCTGCTTCGACTTTCCAACCAGCCGGATACCACCAAAGGATTGCTCGATGGCGATATCGCGTGCCCCAATCACGGTCTGCCGCCCGCGCCGCTCCACCGAGACCGAAAACGGCGCAAGTCCCGGGATCAGATCTCGCACCTGCGCCGTCCCGACAATCGTCCATTCCGACCCGTTCCACTCGGTCTCGACCGAGCCTGCGATCTTGCCAGACTTGTGGGCGATGCCCACCGCCCCCTGCGCGGTCAACTGACCATCTGCATACTTGGCCGTTAACTGCGCCTGCTCGAGGCGAAATCCCGGAATCCCCGCCGGACCCGGCTTCACCGAAATCTCGGCCTCAACACCATCATCCGTCAGCCGAGCCTCTGTCTCCAAACGACCGAGGACCCGCTCAAGCGGTGACGATAGCTTTGCGATGCGATTTTCGATTGCGGCTCCATCCCCTTCGTTTGCCACCACTGACGTCTTTGCATTGCGCTTGCCAATCCCGCCTCCCGCATCGACATCCATCGTCACCGCCCCACCGGTCACCTTGCCCGCCTCGCAAAGCTGCAGATCAACCTTGCGAAAGGTCACGCCAGGATGGGCGATCGGCGGATCGCTAAGCCGAACCCGCCGCTTTGCATCCGCTGGCACGGCCACTTCAAACACCGGGTTATAGCGCAGCTGCAGCATTCGCGGCGCATTGTCACCGGCAAACATTTGTTTGCCCATGGCGTTCCCGTGCTCGGCAACAAACTTGGCAATCTTTTCAAACCGCACGTGGGGCGAAAACGGCATCGGCATCACGCCCTTCGGACTCATCTCAATCAGCGAAGCCGAAAGCGTCGGAGCCACCGCCTCGGGCGCACCACCCGCCGTAATCCCCCACTGCGTCGCCTCTAAGGTATTCGGCTGATACTGCGGTGCCAATAGCCCATCAAACGCCGTCGGCTTGCGAAGCTCTGGCCCCCCGGCTTGCTCATTGAGGACTGAAGCTTATCCGTCTGAATCGCCAAGCGCACCGCACCTTGCCCGTACCACTCGGGCTCCAGCGCATTGAGCTGTATCGAGGACTCAAACGCACGATGCGCCGCCAGCTCTGGCGGCTTGATGTCTTGCATCTCGACACCGCGATACGACCACCAAGTCGTGCCGGTCCCGCTGCCGAGCAAGCTCTCGGGATTGAGTAGCGCATGGGCACTCGCTCGTTCGCTGGGATCAGTAGCGCATTGGTAGTACCAATAGTCAAAGGCGTTGATTGTTCCGGTGTTGGCTAAAACGCCAACTTGGTCTTTTCCACTATCGAGAAGTTGAAGAAGATCGGCCTTCAAATAGTCATGTTTTCCGTCGGGTACATTGTACTCCCAAAAACTATCCATCCCGACGGTGCGATACAAGAGTGGATGCCCTGGCGGAATCGCAATCTTGGGTCCTAGGCGAAGAAACTCCGGCCTTCTACCAATCCCGGTAAGAACAGATTCGTCAAGATGATTGTACAACGTGGGCGCCAAAAGGTGTGGATTGTGCGCATCACATACAGCTGCTTTCAGCTGCGCAACAAAACGTTCTTTCTTTGCGTTTCCATCCACCCCCTCATCAAAACGATTCTCAGCATAGACTTGACGAAGTTTCATCGTCGCGTTTTTGTCTCCTAATTCCTGGGCGAGCTCAAACAAAAACACCCATGGATTACCAACCCTGACCGCCCACAAACTCCGACCTGCCGCGATGAGGGTACGTTTCCCCCTTTGTCCTTGCTCGAGGGCCGCAGCCAACCCCGGCTTTCGCTCTATCGCTTCCAAAACGTATGCAATCAATTTGGGTTGCAGCTTGGAGTCCATACCCAGTTTTTGCAGGCGCTGCTCAACGTCTCCACTAGCGACACTGTCGCCGCTTTCCACTGACTGTTGACCCCCGGCGAAGTCGGGTTCCGACTGCGCCCGAGCAACCATACCCATCGGTGTCGACTGCGCAGCGGGAATCGGGGCCCCTCGCATCGCGGCCGCCGCCATCGCGTCGGCATTGCCTTCCTCTCGGCTATTGGGCTCGGTAAGACGCTCGACTTGCCAAGGATCAACTCTACTTCCGTTTTGCTGCAACACATGACCAATTTCGTGCGCAACAAGCCCAAGCGTTGGAGACGGCGGCAGGACAACCGTGTTGCCCACCGAAAACGCCTTTGCATCGATCCCCCGCGATGCTCGCTCGGCTCCCGGACCAGTAAGAACCTCAATTTCCCGAAACGTACGACGGAACATCCGCTCTAACACTTCGCGAAACGGCAACGAAGCCCGATTGCCATACCGTCGCGCATTCGCCAGCGCTTGCCCCGGCCGCGACAACGGCACACCTGCCGATAGTCCGGGCATACCGGCAATCATTTCTCCCACTTCCTCCATTCCGGGAAAATAGTCACTCACCGCCATTTCCCCCGCCATACGGTCGATCCTGGTCCTCTTGCCAACTGCGCAGCCCGATGCTCCCTTTGCCCACCGGTTTCCGTCACCATAGGTCGCAGCGACCCGCGTCCGCTTCCCGGGCGCGATGGATCGCGCAAGCGAGCGAACCAGCTGCTCGGGACTCCAATGCAGACAGTCGACTTGCTGGGCGACAATGGTGCGGAGATGGTCTTCATATACAACGAGGGCATCTTCGACAATGCGATGTTCCCCCAAACTCTTCCTACCGGTCTCGGCGAGAACAGCATGCCACAAATACTCCGCATGATCGTCGGGCAATTCGTATTCACGCGCAAGCCTTCTCCAGTCATCCTGACCTTGGCCAACGCTACGGTCTCCGCGAAACTGCTTACTCATAAGATCCTTGCACGCAACAACAAAAAGACAGACGTTGGCCGTCCGCCTCCCTCTGACACAGGCGCTCTTACTACGCGCGAACCAATTTAAACTACCGCAAAACAGGAGCTTTGCACCCAAAACATCACTCCAGACAGCACAAAACATAAATTGCCGTCCGAAACCTACCCAAAACGTCCGACGACAATGGATATCGTCCGAAAATCTTCTAAAACGTCCGAGTCCCTATCAAGGGCTACTTCGGAACCAAGAGGCCGACTTGATTCGCTTCCCGATCCGATACACCAAAACCCGGTCGTCAACAATTCGCTCATCGCGTTTAACCCGCATCGGCACCCATGCCACCTCAAAACTCTCAGTACACGAAACCTCATCAAGTGGCACAGGATCAAACACTTCGACGACTTCCGCGGTCTCTTCGGGGCGCTCGATTACAGACCGGGCACCATCCTGAATCTGCTGGGCGTACTGCAAAAGCGAATCGTCCACTTGCCCAAGCCCCTCTACATCCCGGGGGTGGAGTAACAAAGCCTCCTTCACATATGCAACACGCTCTCGAAAAGCACAGGCAATCCGTTTCATGAATACATGGTTACGATCCAAGTCCGAGCTAAACGCTTTGTCGATAAAACCTTCGACATCGAGGAAATAGGTACGTTTCCCGCGTCGAACCGCCTCTTTTCTAAACGCTTCCAGCAACTTGTCATCTTCCGTTTGGAGTGTCTCAATCAACTCCAAACGGTACGGTGCGGTGTTCCGCGCGAGAAAAAACTGAGCCAAAGGGGTGACAACTGTCTTATCCCTTATAAATGCCGGTTGAATTCTACCTTTGACATGACCAGCGTATTGCCAAGGGCAACATTCCCTGAGAACGCGAAGGGTCGCACAAAAACTAGCGGGACTCGCAAGCTCGACAATACGATCAATCTCTGGCTTCGTAAGCTTTACCGAATACTTCGGCTGCCTCGTCGACAAATCGATGTCCAACGAGCTCAAACTACCACTGATCCAGCCAACAAACTTCGCAATTTCTTTATCACTCCATCCGAAACATCCTCCATCAACCGTTTGCGCAAGCGCGGCATATGCGAGCTCGTCCCCATCAGATGGGCAAGGGTCATTACCTCGCCGAGCTCGTAGGTCGGACGCAAATCCTCCCCACCGATGTCATCCACTAACCTCGCGATCGCCTCAGCAAACATCGCTCGATTTTCCTGTGAGACTCTTGCAAAGCGAAGCATCCACGAAGAGTGGTGTGCATCCCAAAAACGCCCGCCAGCTTTGTCGTGAAATGCACGGACAATATCATCGGCACTATTTATGGTGAGATTTTCAAACTGCACGGGTTGACAGTACCCCAATCTCTCCTCCCCGCCAACATAAACAATGCCGAGAAGCCTCCGCACCAAACATCCCCCGGCAAACACGATTCCAGCGTCCAGAACCTCCGGCCCCTCTGTTTGCGTCCGAACTTTCCCAAATTCGTCCGAGGTCACCCCCGAAACGTCCGAAATTGTCCAAATCCATCCGAACATCAATCTGCATTTTTCGGGGAAGTAAAACAAACGTTTCATGGTAAACGTCATGTACTCCCTTCCCGGCTCGGGACACGCCGCCACAAGCGACCGACCAACCGGCAATCCTAACCACGGCTGGTTCGAAACAAACGCTAACCCAACAACAAACTCAGGAGACCCACCATGAAAATTCAATCGATCTATCGCATCACCGCACTATCCCTTAGCATCGCCCTAAGCAGCGTGTTGACAGTTGCATGTGGCTCCAGCGGCAACCCCGCCGCCAAAGATCCCATGGCGACAGTCCGGGGATTCGCCCAAGCAATGTCATCTGGTGACCTAAGCAAAGCCCAAGAGTTTTTGATTCCCGAATCGATATGCGATGCACCAGACGTCAAACCCGCAGAGGTCGACCAGTGCAAACAATGGGTCGCGTCCGTTCGAGAAGGACTCCCCACCGTGATGAAAGATTGCCCCAAAGGAAAAGCGATTAAAGAGGTGCGTAAAGCAACCAAAAAATTGGGCCCCTTTGACGTGTGGGAAGTCATTTTTGAGGGCGAGACCAAACCGTATCAAGTCACCTTGATGAAAAAGGGAGATCACTACTACCCCACATTTGCACTCGCCAAATCGCGAATGTGACCATACCTCATCAAGGTAGGCAGAAGATTGCTCGAACACATTTCGAAGAGACCCACCGACTAATGCAATACGTGCCGGACACGAATACAATCGCTCTAAGTGGCCCCATCCCATTGATCGCGAGGAAGAGTCGCACGTAGAACGCTTGCCGCAGGTGCATCGTCCTGCTATCCAGTCATTTAGGCCTCAAAAACTCGACGATGCTACAATCCCCCCAAAAAGCCAGCAACGACTTTGTCCGCCTCACCGACGCAGGCAGTCATGCAGAAGCCAATATGATTCGCCAACTGTTAAAGGACAATCAGATCTACTGCTTTGTCAAAGGCGAAAATCACAGCGCCCTGCTCGGCGAATTTGGCGCAACCATGATCGGCTACGACATCATGGTGAAATCATCCGACCTATCCCGCGCCCAAACCCTCGTCCGCCGATTTCTTCGACGCCGAACCGATATGGGATGACGCAGAGCCCGAGGATCAAAACACCCAACTCGAAACGCTATCCCCTCGCGCAATCGCGATCGATACCGTCCAGGGGAAAAGCGTAAAAACCGCCCGTCTCCTGGCGCTGATCCCCTCCTTCGGATTCGGCCACTTCTATACGGGCGCGTTCCAACGCGGCGGAATGCTCGCGCTGACAGAAATGATCGGCATCGGACTGCTGCTACAATCCCCCTTCGCTGGGATCTTCCTGATACTGCTTGCGATCACCGTCGACTTCACCGGCGCAGGCAAGCGGGTTGCGAAGCCGTCCCAACGACCTCCCAAACAATCTGAGATTTAGCCAATCTCGCAAGCACTGACCACTGCATAGCCGACAATATTTTTGCTGTTTGGGGACAATTCGCATCTGTGCTCGCGTGAGATTTGGCTGCATATATTCAAAATATCCAGCCATAACTATTGTGCAATTAGTGAGATTTGGCTACATATATTCATAATATATGGCCAAATCTAAACCAAGCCCCCCTTTGATCGGGGCGAAAACACGAAATCAAACTCCTTGATGAGTCGCTGGCATCTCACGACGCAGAGTTTATTGCCCTCTACGGCCGCCGACGTATCGGAAAAACCTATCTCATCCGTCAACATCTTGCACCACGTGCTGATATTTACTTTGAAGTCACGGGCCAAAAAGATCAACCAACAGCCCGACAACTCCACAACTTCAAGATTGAACTCGAAAGGGTTTTTTACCAAGGAGCTCCCCCTTCCTCGTCTGCAATCCTGGAATCAAGCATTAGATCTACTTGCTTCTGCAATGCGAAAAAAGCTTACCCAAAAAAGTCGACGCGTCGTAATATTTCTCGATGAGCTTCCGTGGTTAAGCACCCGCAAATCTGGACTACTATCAGCAATTGACTACGTGTGGAACACACAACTATCAAAACTACCCGAGCTATGTCTGGTCGTTTGCGGCAGCGCCGCATCATGGATGTTAGAGAAACTTATTTACGCAAAAGGTGGCCTACACAACCGCATCACCAGAATCATTCGCCTGAATCCATTTTGTTTGGCCGAAACCAGTGAATACCTAAAGACAAGGCGGATTCGATCGGGCAAAACGCAAACACTCGAACTCTATATGGCATTGGGCGGTGTCCCTTACTACCTCAAACTTGCGCGCCCGGGACACTCCGCAGCGCAAAACATTGCCCAAATCTGCTTCAATCAGAATGGCGGACTCGTGAACGAGTTTCCATTGGTATTTCGCTCACTCTTTTCGAACTTCGAAGTCCATGAACAGATCGTGCGGGTCCTCGCCCGGCGGGCAACGGGGATAACACGCGATGAGCTCATCAAAGCGACGGGGCTCCCATCTGGCGGAACGCTCGCCAAGAGGCTAAAAGAACTAGAGGAAGCCGGATTCATCACCCACCTTCCTCCTTACCGCAACAAAACGAAACAAACAATCTATCGACTTATCGACGAATATGCCTGGTTCTATCTCAAATGGATCCAACGGGCTCCACGTGGCGTATTGGCCGCAGGAGATAGTTCTTATTGGCTGTCAAGAAGGCAAAGTTCTTCTTTCCATACTTGGTCTGGTTACGCATTTGAAGCAACTTGCTACAAGCATTCTTCACAAATCCAACGAGCGTTAGGGATACACACCATCGCATCTGAGATTGCCACCTGGAGATATTATCCTAAAACTGCAGGCAGTCAAAAGCAGGGTGCGCAGATCGATCTTCTTTTCGATCGGGCCGGACGGAATCATTTCTCTTTGTGAACTAAAGTACTCAGGGGAACCATTTGTTCTAACAAAACGATATGCCAATGAACTAAAAAGAAAAATGGAGATATTTCAGCGTGTCACCAAAACCCACAAACAACTCGAATGGGTCCTGGTCACGACACACGGACTAAAACTCAATCGTTGGGCAAACGAAACCATCACCAACACGGTTACCATCAGTGACCTTTTCCATGAACGCAGGTGAGGCGAACGAAAAACGCATACCCGACAATCAGACCAAACCGATACCTACGGGGACCGTGCGGGCACTCACAAGAACCACGACATTTGGCGATACCATTCTAGCTCATACGAGCAACCGACCACGAATAGGAGCGTTGCTTCCCGGCATCCCCAAAAATCCGGTCAAATAGGCTACTTTGCCCACTTCTCATCATTAAGCGATCGAACCCTTAGCTATGCATTGTTCGTGCCGTCCATTTTTCGAAATTTTCGGACACTGCTCGGACACTGACTGATTGCAGACACATTTTTTCCATTTTCCATTGAGAGGATTCGTGGTATCCCAAGTGCGATCACGTTCGCGATCTGCGCGACTTTCACAAAAAAGTCGCCAACGCGTCTCCTTTTTCTCTCTTTGACAGCAACAACATCGTTGCCGGGCGGATTCAAACATGAAAACTGACCACCACCCCGCCGACGGTTGCGGCATGAGCCGAACCGTCCTTCTCTATCGCACAATATTCCCCTGTTTGCTCATTGCTGTTGCGATGGCAATCGTCGCCTGTGGAAAACAAAGCAACCCGGAGTTCTGTGCTGACAACTTATCCTGCAGCGACCCAAAGATGTTTTGTGACTCGCTGGGCGAAAGCGGCTCACTGCAAAACGAATGTGTCTTCCGACCGAGTTGCGAACAAGGCTGTTTCAGCCTCGTCCCGATCTGCGATGTCGAAGAAAACCTATGCCGCAGTTGCACCCCGGGAACCGAAGGCGACGCCGAATGTGTCGCAGTCGCGGCGACCACACCACTTTGCAGCGAGCAGGGAAGCTGCATCGCGTGCACAAAACCGATCGACTGCCGCAACAACGCCGCCCCCGACTGCGCCGTCGACGGCAGCTGTCAACCCTGCCGACCCGGCAACAGTGGAAACACCATGTGCGCGGAGCGAAACGCTACCGTACCCCACTGCCTGGATGGCACCTGCGTTGCCTGTCTGCAAGAAGCCGCTGTCATTGACGCTGATTGTACTGACTCGACAAAACCGATCTGCGAAGCCTATGCATGTCGGGGGTGCAATACACATGAGGAGTGCGCAAAAAACGGTGTCCCTGGTGTTTGCACCAAATCCACAGGAGCCTGCCTAGCCAAAGAGACCGTGGTATTTGTCGATGCAAACACGAAGATAATAGACGATAGTCCATGCGGTGAAGACCCGGGAGACCTCGCGTGCGCAACGATAAATAAAGCATTACGTCTCGTCGCAGCCGACAACTCCACCAAGACAACGATTCGGGTCGCGCCCGGGACCTATCCAGAAACGCTCGAGATCACCACAGATGTTTTGATTGTTGGTGAAGATGGCGTCGTCATTGACCCGCCACAAACAACTATTGACCCAGTACTACTAGTCACAAACGGCAGCCATTTGGTTCTGGACACGGTTCGGGTAAAAACCGATGACAACCAAGATGGTGTTTCTTGCAAAGATGCATCGGTTTCGTTGTTTCAAGCAGAGCTCGCAGGTACTCCGAGGCCCACAAACTTCAGCCGCGGTCTGTCCGCCACCGATTGTGCGATTCAGATCTTAGGAGAGTCGGAAATAGCAGCCCACGGCAATGCTGGGATAGTCGTCAATGGAGGTTCCCTCACAGTACAAAAGTCAACTATCACCAAAAATCGGCGAGGAATAAGCACCCAAGACAGTGTTGTCACAGTGCAAGACTCGGCAGTCACCAACAATACTAACGGAATCGCTGTTAGCGGTGGCAAAACCACAGTACAAACCTCTGCAGTAAGCGGTGACAATCGAGCGGGCTTCCACAGTGGGATAATCGTTGTCGGAGGGATCGCTACCGTCCAAAACTCGACTGTGACCAATAACTTTCCCGAAGAAGAAGATTCGATTGTGCACAACTTTACCGGTATCAGGGTCCGGTTAGGCGGTGCCATAACCATCGAAAAATCTGTTGTCGCCAACACCAAAGTCGGGATAAGAGCCTCTGAAGATAGCACTCTCACGGTACGAAACTCTACGATCATCAACAACGAAGCACAGGGACTGAGTATCGGGAATTCTGACTTTTTGGTTATAAACAGCTTTTTTGTAGGCAATGGTCATGGAGGTTCCACCTTTAAGAGATTTCCTGGAGTATCGATCCAAAACAGCCAAGAAAAGACCATACAGGATTTCGCGTTCAATACCGTTTACAACAATGGCGCCAACGGCTCCGATACCCCTCCAACCACCTCGGGTGTTTCGTGCATCACGGCAACGCCCCTGGTCGCGCAAAACAATATCGTCTTCGGCAACACTGGAGCCCCAAATGTCACCCCGCCAACAACTGAAAAAAGCTGCAGTTGGGAATACTCCAACATCGGTGGAGACACCCTCTATCCCGGCATTGGCAACGTCAACTCACCCCCAGCCCTCGATGCCGACACATTCAAGTTGACCACCAACTCAGCGTGCTGCATCGATACCGGCACACCAGACGCGACAGTGGGCGAAGATTTTGAAAATCAAAAACGCCCCCAAGGAGAAGGCTACGATATCGGCGCAGACGAATTTGTTCCATAATCCGGCACTCTGAGATTTAGCCAATCTCCACAAGCAGCGATCGCTGCATAGCCAACAAAGCCCGGCGAAACAGGGCGGTTGTATTTGTAGACAATAAAGCGAAATGCCCCACCCCGCCACAATACATTTAATATTAGACACTTAGCATAACACAGCGACAAAATCATCGCGCTAAATTTGATCTCGAAATCACCTTTTTGCTGTTTCGGGAGAAAATAAATGGACTTTGTGGGTCGGGATCGGGAGCTGGAAACTACTGCGAGGATTACTTCGTAAAACGCTTGGAAAAAAGCCGTCTTGCCCATGAGTTTGGGCGCTCATTCCGTCGCCGCATAGTATTGACCGGGCTCCCTCCAGATCCGGGCATCAACTCTGCAACCCAACGAGAATATTTTTGCGACTCAGCTTCAACCTGGATCGCGCGCAACATCCTTAGCAGTACAGGATTCCTCGGCCGCAACATCTCCTCGGCGAATCGGATTTGCCTTTCAAGGCATCGCTACCGGACGAAAAAACATCATACCCATCTTGGTGGCAAGTTTCGCCAAAGGCTCGGTTGGCCATCGTGGCGTACACGGTACCCGCGTCGGTGCCTCGTCTCGTAGCCCAGCGTTTTCAACTCTTCGGGGGTGCGAAACGCCTTGACGGTAAAGTGGACTCGGTGGTGACACGGCAACCTTGAAACCGAAATGTCGCCTTATCACCCGGCAAGCGCATTTGCACGTCGAAGTCGACCCGGATGCCAACGTACTTCCGGCCCGTGCCTTCTTCGATGTAAACATCCCCCGACGGTGTCACATCGTAGTAAATTTCGATCGTAGGCCGCTGTATCGCCGCATTTTTCTTCAGCGAGCATTCCCTTCTCCAAATTCAGCATATCTGCCGGGAAAATCTGCGAAAAACCATCCTGAAGGTATCCGATGATCGCGACCTCGCGAGGACTCTGCTCTATCCGCGCTGAAATGGCCAGCGATCGGCACAGCCTTCTCGCCCGCCATTTTTTTAAGCATCGCATCAGCGCTCCCCACTTCGGCCGGAGTCGGTGGGCCAAAGCGAAACGTCGATCGTCGGCGAGTCTTTCTGTTCCAAATAGACAAACAGACCGCTCCATATACTCCATCATCTCGACATTCTCTGTGTTGGCCTGCGTTCGAAACTTCTTTACAGAGGCCTCAAACAACGCAGTGATTTTCTTGCGCGCTGAGGCCGCCTCCGTACTTTGCGGAAACTGGGTCGTCACGTCCCGCAGCGCTGTCCACAGTGCCTTTCCGGTTTGCCTCCCGCAGTGTCGCAGCGGGCAAAAAGTTTCGTTTTTGCGAGTTTCTTCATACTCGCCACCTGCAGCGATATAGTTTTTGATCAGGTACGTATCTCCGTTTTTTCAAGGCATAAAAGCATCGCCTCCTTGCTGCTCCGATTGCGCGCAGACCACAGGGGATACGCACTGGCCCCTGCAGCGATCAGCGCGACAATCACCGCACTGGATAGCAGCCCTCGGGAGCGGGCGTACCGCTGGCGGCTCAGGGGCGGACACGGCTGTCAAATCGCGCTTGCCGAGGAGGCTCCCAGTCGGCCAAACGCGCCTCAAAAAAACACGTCGTTGGCGCGCAAGCCCTCGACGTCCTGTTGCTTTGGTCGCATCGATGACCTGTTGCTGGCGGATGCGCAGCTGTTCAAGAGCACTCTCTGCTTGGGCTTGATTGCGGATCGACATATGCTCCGTCCCGCACTGAAATCGAAATGTAAATTGGGTATTGTTGTACACACCGTGCAAATAGTGATGAAACCGGATGAAAACTCCTGGAGTGAGGCCAGCGAAATAATTTTGAGCATGCCGCCGTTGGCGACAACAAAATCCATCGGAAACAAATATTTCCCCAAGGGAAAAGGGACAAACTCAAACAGTACAAAGCGGCGGAGAATCGCGAGCAAGGAGTAAACTCCGGGAAACACGGCCAATGCATACGCGGCGATGTACATCGACCCCTGCGAGGCAGATGCATCCCATGGGTTGCCAAAGTCCATTCGAATCAGGACAATCAAAGCGGTAATGGATAGCAGAAGCAATGTCCCCCAACCGAGAATCGCCCAAGCAATGCTCAGCGGTTCATGCAAGATCGGCAACGGACCGTCCTTTCGCTTGGTAGATGCAAGGAAGCGCTGACGCGTCTCTTTTGGAAGATCATTAAACTTGATTTCGACGAAGCTATAATCAGACATCAGAACTGTTACGGATAAATGCCGCTTTCCTTCCCTGTAGAGGTGAGTCTGGCGATCGCACGTAGCGCTTTGCTCTCGGCTGGATCACCCAAAAGACAGCACACTGCCGAGCTGATGCGACCTTAGCAAGCAACATCCCCAAACACAGGAACTTCTTGTGAAGCGGCGAAGTTTCTTACCACTTTACGACTTTCTTTACCGATGCATTCTTTATGCCGTCCGTTTTCGGAATTTCTCGGACAGCAACTCGAAGTCATTCATTTGACATTTGGTGGCGCCCAATTGCGGTGGCGAGTCTTGTGTCAATCCATTCCCCTCCACCTGCCAAACAAACTCAGATCGGTCACAGATCGGCCAAATGGCTCCGGTGATCGCAGCGGCAGCGCAGAGCGCGATCGTCGCATTGTCATATCGTCGCGCAGAAACTTAATCCCCATAGAATGTGGCTTTAAGGCCAGGAATATCTCCAACGCATTCCCAACAATTTGCACCAATCGGTTCAAGCATCTCAGCGTGAATTCGGGCAGGAGCTGCGAAAACTATCCAATAGTAATGCTCACGACTAAACGCATCAAAGTGATCACCAGAGCAGATCCGGTGCACCCCCCTCGACTGAGTTGGCAACAGAACCTGCACATAACCGCCGCCGTAACCGTCTCGACAAACGACGATTTCCAATACTCGTCGTTCCTCTAGAGCATTCGCCACCTCTGCAGGCCGCATCCCCTTAGGATGGCAAAATCCGACGCGAATCAACTCGTTCCACGCTCGTTCCGCAATCTCCCACTCAGGGAGATCGAGCAACTCGTTTTGCTCCATTTTGCACTTTACTGCTCTTTCCTCGGGCACACAACGCTTCCGCAGATACCATTTTGTATACCACATACAAGAGGTCGAATTATTCTCAGCAACCCATACGCAAACGTCTCGACACCTTTCCGCAAGCCCCGAACACACCTTCGTCCATAAACAAGAAATCATCATGTCCCATCGCGAGCACCAAAACAAAAGCCCGACAGAAGAGATTTACTCCCCAATCGAAAATTCCAGCGCAATGCCCATCGCACTAGAACAGCTGCCGTGAATACTCGCCTGTGAAAGGCATGCCCCATTTGAGACCCGATTCATCCAACACAAACGACGAAAAATGGGCCATCGCGTTCCCATCCACAAATGGCGCAAAATGTCCCTCTTGGGGGTCCATCTGCTCTCGTGCGATAGTTACAGCGTCGGTAACAAGCTTCTCAAATCCTGAGACATCCATGCCAAGAAGGCTAGCAGAATCGCCTGGCGACGCAACCGTTCTCGACAACAACGAGAAACCGGACGCTTTTCACACATTCTCGGACGCGACGACAATCGATGATGCCAATTTTGTTGATTTATTTGCCGTCATGAACTCCCCCCTTTTTTCAAAAAAAACGCAACCAACTTTCAACTCGGACGAAATACAGAAAACTCGGACAAAACACAGAAAATTCGGACAAAACACAGAAAAAACCGACAGTAACCGCCTCATCACAAGTAACCCCTCAACGATCCTAACAATTTCCAGCATGACCACGTCGCACGCAGACATCAGTCACGGCTCAATCATAGCCCGACACCGTCCGGCTTCTGACAAAATCGTCCGATTTCAAAAATGCAACACAACTCGACTTTAACGATGAAAAACCTGAACTCTATGCGGTACACCAAATATGTACGGGAATGTCTACAACAGCACTTCCGTACCAGAGTCCAAACACAAACGAACACAAACGACTTTATGTAGATTTTAGGAGATCCCCGAGATGAATAGTCACAACCACCTCTTTAAGATGGCCATATCGATCCCGCTACCTGTGTGCATACTCATCGTACTTGGGCACTGCTCCAGCGGCGAACCAGATACACCTCTAACGGCAAACGCTGGCCCCGACCATACCTGTCATATTCTTGATACCACGACTCTCGATGGCGGAGGAAGCACAGCCCCAGACAATACTCCCTTGGATTATCGATGGACTCAGACAGCAGGCCCAGCAGTGACGTTAGACTCCCCCAATTCTCCCACCCCCAGTTTTTATGCAGCCAAACCGGGAATCGTCACGTTTCAACTTCAAGTAAGCGACGGCCAAAGCTTATCGAACAAGGACACAGTGTCGATTACGGTCTTAGACTACCAAGGTGACCGATCTGATTTTGCACTCGCTGAGCTGGATAACGTTCCCGGCGACAACGACCCTGGTCTCCTGGCCGCACAAGGCCTAGTCGCTGGAGACTTTGCCTATATTCCACAAGGAGAAGACGGGATTTTGACTGTCAACATACAAGATCCAAACACCCCTCCCAAGGCGGAGTCGCATCTCTACACAAATGGATCCCCCCAGCAACTAACTATCGTGGGAGACTTTGTTTACATTGCAGACGGCAGCGAAGGGCTGGCAATTTTTGAAGTAACCACCCCAGAGTCTCCTGTTCATGTGGAGCCATCAGCTTCCATTGTTGGCTATCCTCAATTCGCCACTGACGGTTCTGCTCAACACGTCACTGTCGCAGGAGATTTCGCTTACGTTGCAGACGGCAGCGAGGGACTGGCAATTTTCGACATTAGCTACCCCCACTATCCGGAAAAATTCGAAGATCAGACCGATACAGGCGGTTTCGCGCAACAAGTTGCGGTCGCAAAGGACGTTGCTTATGTAGTAAATTCAGACGGCCGACTCGCCAGCATCAAAGTTGACCAGCCGTCCAACCCCCATAGAAGCAATTCACAAATCGAAACCGACAGTTCAGTCAACCACATTGTGATCCGTGACGATTTTATCTACATTGCAGACGGGTATGGAGGAATGGCTATCGTTGACATTAACGATCCACGCTCACCCACAAAAATCGAACCACAAATCAATACAGACGGCTTCGCTTCTCACATCGCCGTCGATGGGGACTTTGCATACCTCGCAGATCGCGAAGGAGGACTGGCTATCGTCGACATATCCGACCCGTACAATTCGAAAAAATTGGAACCGCAGATTCACACGGAAGGCGACGCGATCCGCGTCTTTGTTGAAGGAAATTTCGCATACACCCAGATCATGAGGGAAGAACTGCCGACGTGGATAGCCATTGACATCACCGATCCGAACAACGCGCACACGGGGACACCCGTCGTTAACACTAACGGAAAGGCCCTTCACTTCACCATTTCAAACAATTATGCCTACGTCGCAAACCAACACGGAGGCCTCGCTATCATTGATATTCGCGACCCACTCAAGCCTAAAAAGGTCGGGCCGCAAATCAGCACAGATGGCTTCGCTGATCACGTTACAATCGTTGACAATTTCGCTTATGTTGTAGATGGGTTTCGTGGTTTCGCGATCATCGATGTCCACGACCCACTCAACCCCGTTAAGATCGAGCCGCAAATCAACACAAAGGGTACTGCTTCACACGCCACAATCGCGAGAAATATTGCTTACGTCGCAGCTTCCACCAGAGGGCTAGCAATCATCGACGTCAGCGATCCATACAAGCCCAAAACACTCGCACTGGTCGGTACAGACGGCCTCGCTGAACATGTAGCAATCGTTGGAGATATAGCTTACGTTGCAGATGGTGTCGGGGGTCTTGCAATCATTGATGTCCACGACCCACTCAACCCCGCTAAGATCGAACCGCAAATCAACACAAACGGATATGCAAACCACGTCACCGTTGCCGGGGACTTTGCTTACGTTTTGGATATCCGCGGCGGTCTCACTGTCGTAAATGTCAGCGATCCATTCAATCCCTCTAAGATCGAACCGCAAATCGAGTTTGAAGATAAAGCTGAGCACGTTGCTATCGCCGGCAACTTTGCTTACGTGCCCACCAACGGTTTTGGACCGGGCAACACGCCTCGCACCAGACTCGCAATTGTCGATGTCACCAGTCCTGCCAAACCCGGGGCGCACGTTTTCTTTTCGACAGCCAGCGCCATCAATAGCGTAGAAATAGTCGGCAACATTGCCTACTTGGCCACAAATGCAGGAATTGAGACAATCGACGTCGGAAACCCCAAAACACCAGTTCATTTGAGTCGTTTTCGCGTTGGACCGGTCTCACAACTCTCGGTTCAGGGAGACACAATTTATGGCATGGGAAGTTTTGGACTCGTCATCGTGCCCAATGCCTCCATTTCACTTTCCCCCAACTTTGTCGAAGAAAAGGCGGGCTCAATCGTTGAATACACCGTGAGCTGGAACAGCCCATACCCTGGCGCCGAACATATCCACTGCACAACCACCGATGGCGCTTGCAAAGTTCTCAGCATGGACCAAATACAGCAAACCGCGAGTATTGCTTGGCAACTGCCCTCTACCCCCGGGGACTACGAGATCGCCATAGCAACAAGAAGTAGGTACCGCTATTACTCAATTGCCCGCGATCGCCTGTCCGTTAAGTAAAACGGTCTCCGCGCAACTGGTTCAGCTCGTCCGGCAGTTTCCCGCGCAGCGCTTAGAGGATTTTGTCGTCACTTGTTTATGGGTGGGCGGCGATGCGGCGATTAGCCATGAATCAGCGCTCGTGGTTTACAGATTGAGCGACGCCATGCCAGCACAAATCCATGTCACGACCCCAAAACGGTTTCGTGGCCAACGTAAGGGTGTAGTTGTCCACCATGAGCCCTTGGCAGCAGCAGACCGCACGGTACGCGATGCGGTGCCGGTCACTACGGTAGAGCGGACTCTTGCAGATATCGCGCAACACTCTGATCCAAGCTTGGCTATGCAAGCTCTGCACGATGCGTTGGAGCAGGGCATCACCAATCGCCGACGATTGAGACGGGCTCTTAAGGCGACCGCAGCCGGCGACGAATTGCTGGATGCGATAGGGTGAGCCGTGGGTAAGTACGCCAATAGCCGCAGCTTCCGCGTTGCTCTCGAAGAGCGACTTAAGCGTCGTGCATCCAACAGCGGCGTATCTCTAGACCGCTTGCGCAAAGAAGCCGCCCATCAACGGCTACTGGCCCGCCTAGCGGATGTTGCGCCCGCAGAGTCATGGGCCCTCAAAGGTGGTCTTGCGTTGATCGCCCGGTTGGGCGATGACACCCGCGCTACCAAAGATGCCGATGCTACGTGGCGTCAATCGATCGACAATCTACCCGACATCATTAATGCGGTGACAGACTGCGATCTCGCCGACTATTTTGAGTTTGAGATCGGATCCCCCAAAGCTATCGCCGCCGAAGAGCCCGAAGGTGGTCAACGATACCCCGTTGTTGCAAGGCTCGACGGCCGTGAGTATGAACGCCACGCCGACGCGGTGGCCGATACCGTCGTCAGTGGGAAGTCGGCAGAAGGACTCTTGTTGTCTGGGCCCGGCACGGCACCTGCTTCTGGAAACGCAGCGGTGCAGCTGTCACCCCTGAGTATACACATTCCATACTGCCCGACTTGGAAGGATTTTGGACGCCTTTGCCGCGAGTGGTGGCCACCCTTCTCGGGGCGGTGTACGCATCCGCCTCGAAAGCGTACAAGCCAGTGGCATTTCACCATCGAGCTTGTCTTTTCTCAACTCATTCGATCCAGCAGCAACAACTCAATCCTCAAAGAGCTCTGCAACCGACGTAGCCACAATCGCTTTTTGAAGCCAGCGCTCCAGAGTCTCCAGATCCTGACAACTCTCCACTCGGCTCCTTACTTCCGCGGATACAATCTTGCCACGCCCCTGTAGCACCGAAACGATCGCGCGGCTTATTCCTTCTGCGCGGCCTTCTTCTCGGCCCGCCTCTCGCCCTTCTTCTCGGCCCTCTTGCCTGAGCCGTTGCCCGGCCGTCATGACCGCTTGCTGCGCCTCTGGTCCAAATTGTTCGTACACTTCTGCTCCTAAACGCTCGTGGTCCACTGCTCCGTTGTTGGTAAGTATATAATACACCACCGTTACCCATTCGGCGAGGCCTCCGGGACTTGCTATTAATCGCGCGATGAAACCCCGCCATTGCCATAAGAATTTCTGATAGATATCGTCGCTGCGAGCGTATTTCAGGGCGCCCAAGACGACTTGCCCAAGAGCCGTGAGGTTGCGCTGCAGAATCACCTCATCGGGCTCCACGGCAAGATCGTCCAAAAGAAACCGAAACGTAGGCAGATAGGGCGCCAAAAGCTCCTTGGTGGCGTCATCGAGGTCAAACTGGTCGAGAAACTCCAAAGATAGATTCCATCGCCCACTTCCATGATGCAACACGATGGGAATAATCGGTGGAGGAGTCGTCGGGTTCTCTGTTGTGCGCAGCCACACTTCCCATATGTGGCCCATATAAATATGCAGCCGAAGAGGCATCAATGGGGACACGCTCGACTGGGCCTCGAGCAGCGTATAGAGCAGCACAGGCCGCCCACGCAACTCGACACGATAAAGCAAGTCAGTGTAGCGCCACTTCAGCTTCTTATCGACAAAGTCTCCGGGCAATCGCTTCAGCGTAGACCAGTCGATATCCTCGCAAAGTTGCTTGGGCAACACCGCTTGCAGCTCACCGACCGCGTGCTTATCAACGCTGGGAAGCAGTGCCGCGAAGTGGCTGGCGGACATTCACTCTGGTATGGAACAGACACCAAACTACGAACCGCTGACTTTTCGTCCCAGATGCTGTGACCATAAAGCCTAACAACAACCCTAACGAATGTGCTAGTACAATACCGACCCAAAAACTGGCAGATACGCTCTCCACATACGCTACGCTGCTACAGCAAGTGGGCGAATCTTTTTGGTCTAAAAGAATCCATCAATTTTTGCGCAACGCAAACTCGCCTCTTACCCTGCGACACCTCGACGAAATTCTTTCATGGTATGGCGGAGTGGGGTCTTTTAACGACCTCACACTTTCGCCAATCAATGGCCACAACATCGGGAATCAAGAGGAAAAAGACCTAAACGCGGAACTCAACCAGCTGAGGGAGGCTATCTACGATGAAACAAACACGAAACGACGAGAACGACAATCCTCACCATAGCGATTTCATCGCATGATCAAAATCCGCCCAATGGGTTTTTTCCGAGAATTGCCGCATGGAATACCAGGTCAAGGGAGTCTAAGAGCATTTGCCCTACTACGTGAAACACTACAACGTACGGCTTCCATGCGAATTTATAGCCCACGCGAAAACAAACGATTGGAAAATCCCCAACACGGTAGACATCACATCTTTGCAAATGTGATCCACGTGCAGTTCCGGCCCAAACACACCGCAGGATGTCCTAGCGGACAGATTTGCTCAGTGAATCGGCTCCCACCCTCCCCCACGAGCGCGACGACGAAACTCGGGTTTGAGCTCACTTCGCGCATCGGGCCGAAGCAATTCGCACGGATTAAACCAGTGCGGAGTTCGCGCGGACTCAATGATGTCCGGCAAGTCACCCGAAAATTCATCGTTGTCTGGACAACGGTGATGCCAAAGAGCCCAGCGGTCTGGCACGCTGGAAAAGCACAACACCTCCTTAACGCCCCCATTGCAGTTGGTGCTAATCACTAAAATCGGTCCAGGAAGTGTGCTGGACTCCACTTTTATGACCACATCGTGGTGAAATTCACCTTGGGTCCAATGATCGAGCAAGCGGTAACCGCCAACCGTTGCTCTCAAATGCTCCAACAACGATCCCAGCGACAAACACTCCGCAAGTTTGGCAATGGGATGCACGTCCCAAAGTGTAGCACCTGAACCATCGCGTGCAATGTGGCGTCTGAAGCCAACCAACGATAAGCTCCGCCGTATGTTCGGCTCCTACAGTTTGCAAAACAGTTGATTAATGAGCTATTTCCTGGCGCAGTTGATGTTATGTTTGCAGAGTAATCAATCCAATTGAGGGAGAAGGCCAAACGATCGTTCTTCCTGGAGCCTTGCAATATCGTGGGCAACCACTAGAAGTGGATTTAAAACATCTAGATGGCGAATCCATTCGTGGGGGATCTCTTTGGTTCCGTGCATGGCTCCATAGAGTTGCCCGGCAATGCTCGCCGTAGAGTCCGAATCGCCATCGTGGTTGGCGGCAATGACAATTGCCTTTTCAAAGTTATCGCCCACCAAAGTAGCGTATAGGGCGATGGCAAGTGCTTCTTCCCCCACCCAGCCTTGGCCAAGTTGCGGAATCGCTTGATCTGGGGGCACCTTATCCGCTGCCAGTTTGAGCGCCATCTGCATCGCTTGGACTGTCTCGGCGCTCGAGTCCTTTTCATTCACGGATATGATGGTTTCACTGATTGCCTTCTGGAGGTCCGACCCGTTAATGACACGGTGGAGAATCATCACAAACGCGCCCGCCGACAGATAACCACTGGGGTGACCGTGCGTCAGCGCGGAGACATGGATTGCATCTTCAAATGCACTTTGCCGGTCATAGGGAAGGAATGCGATCGGGGCAACGCGCATGATGCCGCCACACCCTTTACTGTTATTGATGGGCGTGGTCGGGGTCCCTTGATACCCGGATTGCAACGCGGACAGACAGGTCGTCCCTGGCGCACGTGCATGGCGCATCGAGGGGTGACGGGACAACCAGCTTGCTCCTGGCTTCGCAGTACCACCGCCTTGGGTCTCCAGCCAACGCAGGTAGGCCTGATACACGGCCGATACTCGCGCCACGCTTTTAGGCGCCTCACTGTCGTTGTAGCAGCGGATAAGCCCTTCCGCCGTAAATAGCGTCATCTGCGTGTCATCGCTCACGATGAGATTATCATCGACGATCGTGGGCCACTCTAAGCCCTTGCTGCCGTGCTCCTTGCGTATTGTCTCTAGTGTTTGAAACTCAATGGAATAGCCAAATCCGTCGCCCACCGCTCCGCCTAAAAAACATCCAAAAACGCGATCACGCCACTGACTTGCGCCAGGCTCTGTTGGTTGATGGTTCGTCGCATGCGACCGCATATGCAGCGCGGGAACCGAGAGTCCAAGCTCCTGCAGCGCGATTTCAACATCCTTGACGGACACGTCGCAAACGTCTTGGAGATACCGAACAACAACAACCGCAGTATTTTGTCGACTCGCTAGGCAATCCACGACCACCCGCTCTCCGCGCGCTACCATCTGGCGCAATCGCAAACACAAATAAGACCAGTCTGCGTATGCAACCGGGTCAAATTCACCATCATCAGAGATAGCGGGTGCGAACAAGTCAATACCATTCCCCTCTACATATTCTCCCAATTTCCCGTGCGCACACGAAATCACTTCCCGCTCTTGGGTTTGGGGGGTAAGAAGAACCGAGGGGTACAGCGGGAATAGTTCGTTGATGTCACCCGAGAAATCGCCGTTCCAAAACACGGTCTCGGCGAGCTTGGGATTGTCCAGACGACGCAACGAAGGGGCATCGACGATGCAGCTCGGCCTAGGAGTAAGCGGCTTAGGAGGAGGCATAATATCTGGAGGCAGGGGAACGTATTCGTCTGCACGGACCAGACTGAGCGGGCCACAAAACTTGTCTGGTTGGGCAAATGGGCCCCGCTTGGACGCGGGGACGCTTCTACTCCGTTTCTCCGCTCTTTTGAGTCGTCTGATAACTCTCTTGTCCTCGTCGGTAAGCTTGGATGACATTATTCGATCTCCCGCATTGCTATCGCTGTCTTCTACCCGTCTTGTTTATCAGGCCCTTGCGGCCAGATACTTCTGCTCTGCATCCAATAGCACTTCTCCTAAGGGCGTGTCCCAAAACCAACTGTCTACAATCACCCTTCCAAGACCAGCATGGAGTCCGCTTACTTTTCCCGTGAAGAGTTCGTCTTGCATGACGGTCAATTGTGAACGAAATGCGCGCAGCTGCTCAAGCGTGCTAACAGTCCCAACATTTTCTTGATGAGCTTTTACTTCGATGTCTAATTCGTGCAATGCGCGTTTTGTTGCTGATAGCGCAACTACTATTATCTGCTTGTTCATAGCAATGGGATTCAGTGAGCTGAGGTGGTTATTCGAACATGTCCATAATCTCAGCTTTTTTGGCGAATTCTTTCAAAGTCATTACCTCTGGAAAAACCTCATAATAGAGTCGCTCGAGTCGTTCGATCCGCTCTTCACGAGTTGGCGGTGCCCCCCAGTGATCGGTTCTATGCTCCGAGTAGAAATGGTCAAGTCGATCTAGGTCGAAGGGTTCTTTGCCGCGTTCGATTGCTTTGCGTTTGGCCTCAGCAAAGCGAGCGATCTGTTTTGCTTTCATCTCCGCAGCCCCTCTTTTGATCCTCGCATTTAAGTCTTCGGCAGTCATGTTTTTCCTTTAGCTGGGCTTTTCTGTGAATGTCGCGCAATTTTCGCACTTGTTCATTACTCATTACCTCCATCTTTTTGGCGATTATTCTTTGTCGCGGCTACCATCCTTCGAACTGATCCCTTTGCTCCAATGCATCTGCAAACTCACTGAGAGTCATCAAAGAAGGATAGCTTACGTAGTATTCTTCCTCCAACCTCTCAATACGCACGTGACGAGGTTGAAACCCCCACAACATTTTCCCCCGCGGGTACAGCTCATCCACCCGATCGAGATCAAAGGGTTCTTTCCCCATTTTGATCGCTTTCCTTTTTGCTTCGGCAAAACGAGCTGCCCGGATCGCGTCTTGCTCCGCACTGTGTTTTACCCCATCATCATCTTCGCTCATAAAGACCTCGATAACTCCAAGAGTGCCCGGGAATCCTTCGTAATGTTTTTCGGCGATCGTGATTGGGGTTCTGTCGACAGTCGCAAATAGTATGTGTGACAGAGCACTTATTCGTACACATCCATGACTTCCATCTTCTTAGCAAATTCTTCTAAGGTCATGATATCGGGAAAGCTTACGTAGTATGCTTCTTCCAACCTCTCGATCCGCTCTTCGCGTGTCGGTGGAGTCCCCCAGTGACCGCTTCTATGTTCGGAGTAGAAAAGATCCAGCCGATCTAGGTCAAAGGGTTCTTTTCCGCGTTCGATCGCTCTGCTTTTGGCTTCGGCGAGATAAGCAGCGTCATTAGCAGCCTGCTCGGCACATTCTCTCTTGATCCTCGCATTTAAGTCTTCGGTAGTCATGGTTTTCCTTTAGCTGGTCTTTTTTGCGAATGTCTCGTGATTGCCCTTTCCCCAGAAAATCTTGAATACGGTAGATTCCCCGATCATTCGATAAAACGTGCAGAAACAGCCCCTCTTGCATCACGCTTCTAGATAAAATTCATCCGGTCCGGCAAACCCCGGCATGAGAGCCGAATCTTGCGAAAGCAACGGACGCTCGCGAAGCAGGGCACATGCGGCTGCCCGTGCATCCTCCGTGGCGCTCCCTGGACGAACATCAACTAGCTCAAACATCTCTTCTGCTCTGTCGATGACACTCAAATCACTTTTGTAGTTTACCCACCAAGAAAGGTACGCGGCGATCCAACGTCGAACCCCCACCGTCAAATCGCCTAGGGGTTCCATGTCGCGCTGGTTCAAGCACTCGACATGGGGAGGGGACTCCCAAGTGTAGTCGAGATCTGGCCGAAGGACCATTGGGGAACCGTAACGACTACCAGCATTCCGCTTATATTGCTTCGGTCGACGTCGATATTCGATTGCCACCCCCGGGGTCTCAATGGGTGCTAGCAATTCTTGCCTGTTGAGCATGAGCATCTCCTTGATCGACCAATCTAGTGCCAATCCGCCACCTCGGCCCCATTGACGCGGATCTTCTTGTTGCCCGTACACGACATTCATCACGAAGGCCCGTACATGCTTCAAATTCAATGGATGAGCCCAATGTCGAAGCATACGTTCCGCCTCAATTTGATTGTCCACGCTTCGCAGCTCAGCGAGAAGTTCATCCGAGATCTCGTTGAGATTTGTGATAATATTTTTCTTCTCCGGATCGAGTTTTCTACCGAATACCATTATTCCCCTTTTTCTGTTAACGAGTTAGGCCTGATACACGGCCAATACTCTCGCCACGCTTTTAGGCGCCTCACTGTCGTTGTAGCAGCGGATAAGCCCTTCCGCCGTAAATAGCGTCATCTGCGTGTCATCGCTCACGATGAGCTTATCATCGACGATCGTGGGCCACTCTAGGCCCTTGCTGCCGTGCTCCTTGCGTATTGTCTCCAGTGTTTGAAACTCAATGGAATAACCAAAGCCATCGCCCACCGCTCCGCCTAAAAAACATCCCAAAACGCGATCGCACCACTGACTTGCGCCAGGTCCTGTTGGTTGATGGTTCGTCGCATGCGACCGCATATGCAGCGCGGGAACCCAGAGTCCAAGCTCCTGCAGCGCAATTTCAACATCCTTGACGGACACGTCGCAAACGTCTTGGAGATACCGAACGACAACAACCGCAGTATTTTGTCGACTCGCCAGGCAATCCACGACGACCCGCTCTCCGCGCGCTATCATCTGACGCAACCGCAAACACAAATAAGACCAGTCTGCGTATGCAACCGGGTCAAATTCACCATCATCAGGGATAGCGGGTGCGAACAAGTCAATACCATTCCCCTCTACATATTCTCCCAATTTCCCGTGCGAACACGAAATCACTTCCCGCTCTTGGGTTTGGGGAGTAAGAAGAACCGAGGGGTACAGCGGGAATAGTTCGTTGATGTCACCCGAGAAATCGCCGTTCCAAAACACGGTCGCGGCGAGCTTGGGATTGTCCAGACGACGCAACGAAGGGGCATCGACGATGCAGCTCGGCCTAGGAGTAAGCGGCCTAGGAGGAGGCA
>CBDCWZ010000051.1:0-41067 GCA_965223575.1 Kofleriaceae bacterium | reverse complement strand
TTGACGGAACCTTGACATTGCTGGCTTGCACAACTTAAATATAGTCAGTACAACTGGGGTGTGGTGAGCCTAAATAAAGTTAAGGATTTTAGGTTTTTGCCAAAAATTTTTCGCCCCAATTCTAGAATGAGCTTTGGCGATGGTTTTTGCTCTCCTCCCTTGCAGTTTTAGCCCTAATCTTTTCGTTGTTCGTGGGGACATTTTTCTATTCCCTCATTCAACCTTTTTTATTTGGTGATTTAATATTTGTAGCAAAAGCCCATTGGATTCATATAAGCCGTCTCATAGGAATTGGTTTTTATTCTATCTTTTTTAACGGCTTTATTGGTTTGGCCACTAGCTCTAGCAACAGCCGTGATCCTTTCGCAAGAGAAAGAAAAATTTATTGGAATGATAGGTTCTCGTTTTTTCTACTCCCTTACTCGAATTCCTTTAATTCTTTATACCTTTATTATTCTTATTTTTCTTGGCCCATTTCTGTTTCAAGGCCTACAGACTCTATGGCTTACATTTTTAAGCACAGCTAATGGCTTTACCCAATTTTTAGCCTTTGCTGGAACCCTGCTTTTTTATCCCGTTAACAATATTCTCTTCATCAAAAACGTTAAATGCAGATACTTTTTATAATATGTTTTTGGAGAAGATTATAGATTTTGGTCAAATGGGTATCTACTTTTCCTTTGCCATAACTTCATTAATTCTTGTAGTTTGTCCATTTTTAGTAACCCATCTCTATAACCTCCTAACAACTTCAAAAAATCAGAGAAATCTTGAGGTGGCCAGGGGCTCTTGGTGCAACTCACTGGGAAAGTATGCATCTAACGATGTTGAATTCATTGAGTCCACAGTTTGCTTATGCCTTCATTAAAACAATGCGGTTGGCTTTTTTTGAAGGCCTGACAGTCTTTTTTATTATCCTCTATTTTTTTAATCAACAGAATCCTTATAGCTCTTTCTGGGGACATAACTATGTTTCTTATATTGCTGAAAGTATTTTACTCAAAAATTATGGGGTAGATTTTATCTTGCCAATGGCAGCAATTTTAATAATTTTACGTGCTATCTTTTACTGGGCTGAAAGCACTTATAGGCTAAAGGGTGGTGAACTTTGAGAGGTCGTGTATTCAGGGTTCAAAAAAGTGAATGGATTCTAAGAGGATTTTACATCTTGGGCGGCTTAACAATTTCTTTTTATGTTTTTATTATCCTGGGCTTCTCGTTTGTCGCCCTTAAAAATTTTAAGGCGGTACCCTTTGGGCTTGAAGTCCTTTTTAATTCTGTACGTCAAGTTTTGTATGCGATTTTGGCAGCTATACCAGTAGCAACAACTCTCACAGTGTTTCTAGTTAAAAACAATGATCATAGAATAAATAATTGGGCTCTTTTAGTTATTCAATTTTTGCGAGGAACACCTTTTCTTGCGAGTGGAATTCTCCTTGTTTTTTGGTTGCAAAATTTTTCAATAGAAATTCAATTATTTTGGATTTTATTAGTGCTGTCTGTACCAAGTATTGTTAGTCGTTGGCACGCTCTTTTGTTGGGGCAGCAAAACCTTGTGTTAGAAGCTGGGTTTGCTATTGGCATGAATTTTTGGCAAACTCTGTACTTCATTCACTTTAAACATAACGGATTACAGTATTTGCGAAGTCTCTTTAGTGTGGCAGGACTTCTTCTCGGAACGACAGCGCCTTTTCTTCTTTTTATTAAGGCATCAGAGGAGCTCTCATATGCTTCACTTGAGATTTTGCGAAGTCTTCTGAGTTCAACTGAAATTGAGCCTGCTATTTGGGGACTGGCTTTCACTTTATTTTGGGTCCCATTTATTTTTACTTTTTGGCAGTCGATCAATAATATTAATGAGGAAGCTTATGGCGAAGTCTGTTCTTGAGGTTCAAAAATTGTGTGCATGGGAGAAAAGCCGTCAAATTCTTGATAATGTAAACCTATTTGTTTCTGATAGGAATATTCTTTCGGTCATTGGTCCTCGAGGTAGCGGAAAATCCACTCTTTTACGTTGCATCAACAGACTTTTTGAAGAGAGGCCAGAGTGTCACGTTGCTGGTCAAGTTTTATTTAATGGTGATAAGATTTATAGCGATACTCTAGATGTCCTAAGTCTGAGAAGAAAAATTGGAATGATTTTTTCTGAACCCACTCCATTTCCTCAAATGAGTATTTTTGAAAATGTTGCAATAGGTTTACGTTTGGAAGAAGTGAAATCAGGTGCTGAAATTGGTGAAGCTGTAGAAAAATCGCTCTTAAAGGTAAACCTTTGGAGTGAAGTTAAATCAAAGCTGCATAAGCCTCCTGAAAAACTATCTCAAGGCGAACTTCAACGACTTTGTATGGCAAGGGTCTTGGTTTTAGAACCAAAGGTTATTCTTATGGATGAGCCAACATCAACTATTGGGCTGCATGCAACAATGATCTTTGAGCAACTCATTCGAGATTTGAGTCAAAAAATAACGATTATATTTACCTCAAGTAGTCGAAAACAAGCAGCGAGAATCTCTGATCAAACAGCATTCTTATTGGATGGAGAATTAATAGAGGTTGGAAGAACTTCTGATTTATTTATGAACCCTAAAGACTCTCGAACTGAGGACTATTTAACAGGAAGGTTTGGCTAATGAATATGGAATCATTGTTGGGGCAGTATCTGCTGGATCTCAAGGCAAAAGTTGCACAGATGGCAGGTCTTGTAGAAGAGAATATTTTTATAGCTACAAAAGCTCTTGCCAAAAAAGATGTATCTCTTCTTGAAAGAGTCTTTGAAAATGAAGAAAAAATTAATGAGTTTCATAAGGACATTGATAGAACATGTTTTAAGTTATTAGCGCGCCAGTCTCCGGTCGCCAGTGATTTACGTCACATTTTAGTGAGTACAAGAATGGCTGTAGACCTCGAGCGTATGGGAGATTTGGCTTGCTCCATTTCCTATTGTGTCAGAGATTATTTTGATCAACAGCCAATATTATTAGCAGGAGAAATACCTATGATGTCGGATCTTGTTCGTCTCATGGTTCGTAAAGGGATTGATGCATTCTCTAAAGGGGATATACAACTTGCTCGAGAAGTCATCAATATGGACGATAATGTTGATGAGTTTAGAGATAATTTTAGCGAGATGATAAAGGACTTTATGATAGCCCAGAGCTCTCAAGTTCATCCAAGTTTAGACCTATATACTATTGTTCGAAATTTGGAGAGGCTCGGTGATCATGCAACAAATATTGCAGAAGAAGTTATATTTTTAATTACTGGAAAAGATATTCGTCATATGAATGGCGATGTATTAGGGGAGGTATTAAGTGATGATGCCAAATCAAAGTCAAATTCTTATAGTTGAAGACGAAATTGATATTGGGCAGCTGCTCAATCTTCAACTTCAGCAGATGGGTTTTCGATCAGAGCATGTGACAACTGGTGAAGAAGCTCTCGCAAAGTTGAATAAAGTCAATTACGACCTTGTCATTTTGGATTGGATGTTGCCAGGACTTAGCGGTGTAGAAATTGCACAATTGATTCGAAAAATGGATACAATGAGAGATGTGGCAGTGTTAATGCTCACAGCTAAATCTGACCCAGATAGCATTATTGAGGGATTAGAGTCTGGTGCTGATGACTATATGTCAAAACCCTATAGCAATGAGATCTTAGGTGCCCGTATTCGTTCTCTATTGAGGCGGGTTGCGCGGGCAAAGAATCAAAATGAAGGTCCAATTCCTCAAGCTCAATCTGTGGATGATATTGAAGTTGGACCCCTTCGGGTCTCTTTAAAGACCTATAAAACTTTTCTTTCTGGAGAAGAGCTGAGCTTAACGCCAAGTGAGTTTAAGCTTTTGACAACTATGATTGGGGAAAGAGGTCGTGTTATGACTCGTGCCCGCTTGATAGAAGAAGTGCAGGGGGAGGGGATATCAGTCATTGGCCGCACTATCGATACCCATGTTTTTGGTTTAAGAAAAAAGCTTGGCCCACATGCAGACCTTATTGAAACTATACGAGGAGTTGGTTATCGAGTTCGTGACGACCTTTACTAAAATTCCAAAACGTATAGGGCGAAAGGCGTTTGGGTGGCTCATTTTTTATTACAGTTTAAGCCTTATTGTCGTTGGCTCTTCTTTACGGGTTTATATTCACAATAATATTGATCCATCAGCTCCCTGGGTTTACCCTTTTTTAAGCCAGTTGGATCGATTTTTTATATATATTTTTTGGCTTCTTGTATTTTGTGCCCTTTGTTTCTTTGCTATTTTTATTTGGAGATTCTTTTCTCCGCTAGGAATTCTTTTGCAAAAAAGCCGTGACATTCGTAAGGGAGATTTTAAGAGAAAGTATCAAGTACCCATAGTGGAGGAGCGTGGGGAATGGTTCCTGCTTGACTTATCTCTGAATAAAATTTCACGAGATTTAAAGAAGAAAAAAGCAGATGTTGAAAAAGAACGGGGAGAGCTTGAAGCACTTATTACAGCTGCAAATGATGCCATTCTTGCTATCGATAATGAGCAAAATATTCGTTATTACAATGCGCCAATGGCTCTTCTTTTTGACCAAAAAGAAGAAGGGAGTTGGGGGAGAAAAGTTAAAGAAGTTATTCGCAACCAAAATGTCGTAAAGGCCTTTGAAAAGGCTTTGCAAGATGGGCATTCTCAAAGGATTCACACCTCCCATGAAGTTTCACTGGATTCTTCAACACATTTTTTTGATATTTCAATTTCACCATTAGAGAGTAACAAAGGTAAGAAGGCACGTGGTGCGGTTGCTATTTTTCATGATGTTACTGGACATAAAAAGGTTGAAAAAATTCGCATGGACTTTGTAGCTAATGCCTCCCATGAAATTAAAACACCTGTGACATCCATACAGGGGTATTTAGGGATTATTCGCCAAGCCTTACCTGAAAAGGATCCCAACTTAACCAAAGCTTTTGAAACAATAGAAAAAAATGTCCAACGGCTCAATCGTTTGGTTTCAGACCTTTTGAGCCTATCAAAAATTGAAAGCTCGGATGAAATTTCAAATGAGCCTATCGATGTTGAAACGCTCACTCGAGGAGTTGTTGAAGAGCTTTCTCATCAATGGAAAGGTAAAAACCAACACCTCTCGTTTGATTTTCAGGTGAAAAGCCTAACAGCCCGTCAAGATTACTGCGAGCAAGTTATAATTAATTTAGTTGAGAATGCTATCAAGTACTGTCCAGAAGGTGCAAAAATTCGTGTTCGTTGGAAGGAGAGCGAAGGGGGTGTTGTATTGAGTGTGAAAGACAATGGCCCTGGTATTGAAAGTTACCATCAAGGACGTCTTTTTGAGAGATTTTACCGCGTTCGAGACGCCAAGGATATTCAAAATGTTAAAGGTACAGGTTTAGGCTTATCGATTGTTCGTCATGCAATGTTAAAAATGGGTGGACATGTTGACGTAAAAAGTGCCCCAGGGCTAGGTACTGAATTTATTTGTTATTTTAAAAAGTAAGGTTTAGGTATAGAGCCTATAAGCAAAATCTAGGCAGCCTCAGCCTCACTCAAGTCGAGTTTAGGGTCTATAAATCGCAATATAATAACTTTGTCTTCGTCTAATTGGCGGACAGTTTCTAGGAGGTTATTACAGGCGCCTAGGTACTCAGGGCCTAGTGGTTCATCCATGTTGTCCATGATCTCTTCAAGCTCTCGATACTTTTTAATATCCATCATTTGCTTAAGTTGATCAAAAATTTGGGGGTCCATTTTTTTACAAAGAGTGGCAAGGTGTCTTTGGTTCATATGAATAGTTATCGTTGATAAGTGCTCTACATCCCATGACAGCACCATTTCGGCAGTGATTTTTTTGTCTCTAAGAAGTTGAGCCCAGCTGGGATCTTCTTTCTCCACAGCCTTTAGAAGCGTTTCTTGCTTAGCAGGAACACTTGTTTCTATAAGTAATAAGAGCTGCCTAAATCCGCCCGGCTTTCTGTAACGACTCAGTATAGATGACATAGCACTTCCTCTTTCAATAGCTTTATCGGCTTTTGCGTCTCTAAGCTTTACTAGTCTTGGGAGAAATTTAAGGTTATTTTAACTGTTTTATTTGCAGGAACTAGACCAAGGGGCTGCGTCAAATTCAAACAAAGCGGATAAAAAATGCCACAGGTCTTATTGGTCCTTGAGAAAGCGAAAATACTTTTGCTCAACCACATCAGGTTCCATTGGAGTGCCACATTTAGGGCAATTGTGTTCGGGCATCTCCAACTTCATTTCTTCGCCAACTTTTTTGAACTCACGGTCGCGAACAAATGTAACCGTTTTGTCTTCATCACAGTCTTCGCAATAAAAAGGAACTTTAAAAGATTTTACAGTAGAGTGGGTTGGTAAAAAACCATCAACCATATTGATTTGGTCAATAATGCACTTTGGAGTATTGATAAATGAGAATTTGAGTTGCGGATTAGCTGAGGAGATCATTTGGACCCATTTCACCCAGTGTTTAATTCCGGTAGAATTGATGTGTTTCACATTTTCCATGTCAAACACAACTTCATCTGTGAAATCTGAACCGAGTGTACTGTAGTCAGAATGCTCGTCCATAGCACCTTCGATATGAAGACGTGTTTTCATATTTTCATCAACTTTTTGATTTATTTTAAATCCACTCATAGTTTCACCCAAAACAGTTCATATGGAGTTGTTTAGGTACATTCTCCACTTTTTTTAGACTAATGTTAAGACGCATATGGCAGCAAACTAGAGTTCGTTCTCGGTGTTCAGATACAATATATAATGAGCGAGAACGATCAAGCATCATTCGCAGCCCAAGGCCGGCACCTTTAGACTCTTCCGTAACTTGTCCTGTAGAGTAAGCATTGTGAATGATAGAAACGATATGGTCTCTATCAATAGACCCCCAGGGATCAACACAGCCAATAAACAGATCTTTGTCAGTGTGTATAGCAAAGATACGAGAGTTCTTATTACCAGGGTATTTAACATTTTCATGGCGATCCATGGCTTTAAAAATGGGGTAACCATTTTCGTCGGCAGGGGCATTATATAATGCATTAGAAAAGAGCTCGTCAATAATGATCATAACGTTTTCAGAAAGTCGAGACATGGACTTGTTGCCCGCCATAAAGTCATTAATTCCATCGAGAACTTTTGGTTTATGGACTGTAGCATTAAAATTTTCCTGCCAGACGTGCATGGACTTTTTTGTTGTATCTCCTGAGTTTAGAATTGTAACGGGATTGTTAATAAATAACTTAGGCTTCTTTAGTATGATTGAGGCGATAAAAAGCTCATAAATCAAGTCATCATTGGCTATCTGAACGATGTTGTTAAGCTGGTTATTTTTAAAGGCTTCCATGAAGGACTGGGTGCTTAAATTTCTACCAATCCCTACGGAGCCAGTAAGGTCTTGACCATCTACTAATTCTTGGGACTCAAAACTATAGGCAGGAACCTCCTTTAACAGAGTCATCAGGGGGCTATTTTTCTTGATGCTGAGCTGAGATGGATAAAAGTCAAACAGAGTCATGTCCCTATTTTAATTGTTTTTTTTTAAAAAACACGGATTCAATGGACTCATCTGACATAGGTCAGGGGGAGAAGTGTTCCTTTTTGAGATAATGCTATGCGATATTCGGAGGATGACTGTTCTATGACACATATATCTTGAATATCACATATATTGAAGTTGAGTATGCTTACAGGTCTAAAATTGTACCACCGGGCTTCGGGGGCTCATAAAGATATTCAATTGGAAAGTGGCTTTTGGCACTTAGGCACCTGTATGCGCTCTATTATTCTCACCTTTGATCCGAAAGATTTTGAAGACAAAAGTTATCAACGTTATCTAGAGAAAGACGCCTACTGTTTTTTGCTGGAAGTGATTTGTGGTTTACACTCCCCACTACTTGGAGAAACAGAAATACTGGGGCAGTTTAAGAGTTTTGTAAAAGAAAATGAAAACTCTTTCAATCGTTCCATGGCCCAACTTGTGCTTTCATTGGGGCGGGATGCAAAGAAAATTCGTACCCAGCTACTGCAGAATTTGGGTTGTCAGTCCTACGGAAGTCTTATCAGAAAGAATATCAACTCAAATGCAAAAAATATTTGTTTTTTAGGGGCTGGTCAGTTGACCCAGGAAATTCTCCCGTGGATATCTAAAACTCAGTTAGACTGTGATATTTATACTCGATCTCCCGAAAAGTATGTAGAGAGTTTCATTAATCAAACTCAGTGTAGAGTTTTTTCGTATCAAAATATCATCAATAAGCCATGGGACGTATTAGTGGTTGCTGCCCCTCTGGATTCTCAACAAATCTCCAAATTTATCAATCTATCACAGGTTGGGCATATTTTTGATTTGCGTGGAACTAGTGATGTTGATCCTTTGCTTCACAAAAATTATTCATCACTAAAAAAATTATTTGGGCATATTGAGAAAAATAAGGAGAACTTTTCTATCATTCGTAGTCGTGCTTTGGCTATGGCTAGCGATTTGACCCAACAGAAATTGCTGGCGGAAAACCCACGTCCCTTTGGGTGGGATGACATATGGGCCTACTCTTAGCCTCACGCAAGAGTGATCTTGCCCGAATTCAAGCCTACCAAGTAGGGGAGGCTCTACAAAAAAGTAATCCTAATTTACAATTGAAATATTTTTTTAGGCAGTCTCTTGGTGACATCAACCAGAATGACCCCTTGTGGGAAATGCCTGAAAAAGGCGTATTTACTGAAGATTTTCGTCAAGGGCTCATTGCAAAGAAGTGGGACCTCGTTGTTCATTCTTGGAAAGACTTGCCCATTTCTTTGGGCGGAGAAACTGAAATCATTGGAACCTTACCCCGAGCAGACATTAGAGATTTATTTTTATTTAAAAAGGCAAATCTCGATAAAGTCAAAGCAAGAAAGAAAATCAACATTTTAACATCTTCTCCACGGCGAATTTTTAATTTAGAAGACTTTTTTAAAAAGTTTTTTCCTGGAGGACTTGAGAAGGTTGAATTTATCTCTGTAAGGGGGAACATTCAGACACGGGTTGAAAAACTCTTTCAAAACCCAGAAGTTGATGGGCTTATAGTTGCAAAGGCAGCGCTCGATAGGCTACTTTCCGTGGACAAGGATGAGTTCTCTCAAGTCAGGAACCAGTTAAAAAGTAGATTAGAGCAATGTTTGTGGCAAGTATTACCTATTTCTAGGAACCCTACAGCCGCAGCACAGGGCGCTCTGGCGATTGAGGCTCGTAAAGGTCGAGAAGATATAAAAAAAATGGTGGCCCAAATTCATTGTCCTAAAACTTGGGAAGCTGTGCAAAGCGAGAGAAAGATTCTTCATGGTTATGGCGGCGGGTGCCATCAAAAAATTGGAGTGAATCAAGTCAAAGAAAAGTTTGGTGATGTTTTGAGCTTGCAAGGGTTAACCGATCAAGGTGAACGATTAAATCGATTTGAAATTTTAAATTCACCCATAAAAGCATTTACCTCTGAAGAAAGTTTTCCCCTAGATGCGAAGGATGCTAGGTGGTATGAGAGAGTAACAATTCCCTACAAACGGTTGCCAGCGGCGGCCCACTATGTAGCTCGGGCTAATGCATTGCCTGAAGGTGAAAAAATTTCTGAGGCTGAGGTTCTGTGGGTGAGTGGTTTGCGAACCTGGGAAAAATTGGCACAGAGAGGTCTTTGGGTTCATGGTAGCTCTGATAGTTTAGGGGAAACAAATGACTTTGGTATAAATAACTTATCAGACTCTTTGAGCTGGGTAAAATGGACGCACGATAGAGGAGCCTCATCTTCTCGGTTTAAAAATATTGCGACCTATCGGCTCATTCCTTTGGAGAGTAGACCAAATTTAGATAATAAAAAGAATTTTTACTGGATGAGTGGGACGTCGTTTTTACAAGCTATAGAAGACAATGCTGAAGTCCTTCATGGTGCTCACTTTTGTGGCCCCGGAAATACCTTTACTTTTATTTGTCAGGTGCTAGAAGAAAGGGGCTTAAAAAATTTTCCCAACATTATTTTAACTCACGGTGATTGGTTAGAAAAAACAATTAAAAGAGGCAACTAATGATATCAAAAGATCTTTTTGAACGTGCATTAAAAGTATCCCCTGGTGGAGTTCACTCTCCTGTTCGGGCTTTTAAAAGTGTTGGAGGAAGTCCTCTTTTTTTTAAGAGTGCCAAAGGTGCTTACCTTTTTTCTGTTGAAGGTGGGGAATACATTGATTTTTGCCAAAGCTTCGGACCATTAATTTTGGGCCATTTAGACCCTGATGTCTTGACTGCTGTGGAAGAAGGTATCCACAAGGCTTGGACTTTTGGGGCTTGTGAGCCCTATAGTTTAGAGCTTTCAGAATGGATTGTTGAAAATATTGCCTACGTTGAGAAGTTACGTTTTGTTAGCTCAGGTACGGAAGCCGTAATGAGTGCGTTGCGCTTGGCGCGAGCAGCAACGGGACGACAGAAAATATTAAAATTTGAAGGTTGTTACCACGGTCATGTGGATTCGTTGTTAGTCAAGTCGGGCAGTGGGTTAGCTGGCACTACTGCAAGTGATAGTGCCGGAGTCTCGCAAAGTGTTGCTGCTGAGACTTTATTAGCTAAGCTTGGAGACCAAGCAGGGGTTGAGCAGATTTTTAATGAACATGGAAAAGATATTGCCGCAATTATTGTTGAGCCTTTGCCGGCTAATTTTGGACTTTTGCAACAAGACAATCATTTTTTACAATTTTTACGAAAAATTAGTACAAAGAATGACAGTTTACTCATTTTTGATGAAGTTATTTCGGGATTTCGTGTTGCTCTTGGTGGGATGGCTGAACTCACAGGTATTACTCCTGACCTCGTCACCTATGGGAAAGTCATCGGTGGAGGGTTTCCAGTTGGCTGCTATGGGGGCCGTGCGGATCTTATGGAACAGATTGCGCCGATGGGTCCTGTCTATCAGGCCGGTACACTCAGTGCTAATCCTATAGGAATGATTGCTGGGCTTGCTACACTTAAGAAAATGAAACATAGAAATGTCATTGAAAATTTAAATCAACGTGTTAGTGATTTTGTCGATGAGCTTCGAAATCAAATTCAGTCTCTAGATCTTCCATTTAAAATTTCATCTGTAGGTTCTTTGTTTTGGTTTCATAATTGTCAGCAAGATAATCCTTCTTCGATTCAAGATCTTCCTAAAGATTTAGGGGAAAAGTACAAAAATTTCTTTTATAGTTGCTTGAACGAAGGAATCTACCTTGCGCCAAGTGGCTATGAGGTAGCATTTATGTCGTGGGCACATGACGAGAAAGTGATGGTTGAGGCCATGATTCGGTTCCGATCCGCTCTGGAAAAATTAAAGGAAGCTTAGAGTTGAAGTGGATTTTTACACTCATTTCATTTTGGTTAATTTTTGTCTTATCTTTAGCAGGCTGGTGGCTTTATTTTGGCATTACTGTTTTAAGTGGTATTGCTGAGAGTGAATCCGGCATTCCTTTAGTAAAACATCAAAAGATGCTTTTTTATGAAGGGTGTGTTCTCCTATTTTTTCTTCTGGCGGGTGGGCTTGCACTCTTTTACTTTAGTTTTCGGATGTATAAGGAAAAGTCAGCAAAAGAAAAATTTTTCGCCACATTTTCTCATGACATAAAGACGGCACTCTTTCGAATTCAACTGCAGATCGAAGATTTAGGCGAGCAGGTTGGCGAAGAAAAAATTTCACCAATCCTTGTACAGGCTAGAAAACTTCATCTGGATCTAGAAAATGGTCTTGATGCCGCCATTGGAGGAAAAAAGAATCTTTTTATTGAAAAAATCGATATCAATGAATTTCTTGCAGATCTTCACACTCAATGGCCTGAGTTTCATATTCAGCTTAAAGGAGAGGCCCAGGTGTTAGCTGACCGCAAGGCCTTGTCGAGTGTATTTAAAAACCTTCTTCATAACTCTTTTTTTCATGGAAAAGCTGATAAGGTTGTACTCGACCTAAGGGACTTGAGCGGAAAAATCCAAATAAATTACATAGATAATGGTCAAACTTTTAAAGGTAACCTCTCTGATCTTGGTAACGCGCCTCTGAGTAGGGGCGGTAGCTCGGGTTATGGGCTCTACCTTGTTCAATATTGGATGGAGAGAATGAGGGGCGGGCTTGATTTTAGAAAAAGCCCTAATGGACAACTAGAAATAGAAATGACACTACCGGGGGCTCTATGAGCTTACGGTTATTGTTATTAGAAGATGATAAGGAGCTGGGCAGCTTATTGAAAAAGCAGCTCAGTGATCAGGGTTATAGTGTCAATTGGGCCGAATCTCTTAAGGAAGCAAGAAGGTTTGGTAAAAATTTTGATTTAGGTATTTTGGATTTATTTTTACCTGACGGCAAAGGTTTTGAGTTAGCAAAAGATTTAGGTTGTCCAGTAATTATGATGAGTGCCATGAGTGATCCAGAGAATCGTTTACAGGGGGCTGAAATAGGGGTTATCGATTTTATACCTAAGCCTTTTTTGGTAAAGGAGTTACTTATTAAGGCGGAAAAGGCTCTTGGCCAAAAAATAATCGATAATCAAATTTGGCAATTTGATCAGGTTAGACTCGACCTCAATAAGAAAATTATTACTAACAATGAAAATACATTTCTTTTAAATAAAAGAGACTCAAGGTTATTAGAAATACTCTCACAAAAAGCACCAAAAGTTGTCGATAGGGATACAATTATTGATTATCTTTATGGTGAAGATCAAAATCCATCACAAAGAACTGTAGACAATGCCATCTTAAGTGTTCGACAAATGTTGAATGATGATGGGTCCCGTTGGATACGTTCCATAAGAGGTGAAGGTTATCAATGGATAATGGAAAGGAAATAAGATGGCGAACCAAAAATTCATAAAAGCTTTGAACAACAAAAAACAGTCGACTCCACCAGTATGGATGATGCGTCAGGCGGGTCGGTACCATCCGCCCTACCAGACCAAGAGGAAAGAACATAGTTTCATTGATTTATGTAAAAAACCAAAATTGGCTGCCCAAGTTGCCTTGGATCCAATCGAAGATTTCGACTTTGATGTGTCCATACTCTTTAGTGACCTTTTGTTCCCTCTGGAAGCTCTGGGTATGGGTCTTGAATATATTCCTGGCCCACAGTTGGGTTGGCACCTTAGTGATTTAGCAGATTTAAAGAAAATGAATAATATTGAATCCGCTATTCAACAGCTTTTATTTCAAAAAGAAGCTTTAGAAGAAACGAGAAAAATTTTACCTGACGACAAAAGTCTCATAGGATTTGTCGGTGGTACTTGGACGCTTTTTGTTTATGCTGTTTGCGGGAGTCACAAAGGACACCTTATTGATGCGAAACAAAAGCTTGAACTTTATAGAGCTTTTAATGACATACTAGTACCACTTCTTAAGAAAAATATTCAACTTCAACTCGATGGTGGTGCAGAAGTTGTTATGGTTTTTGATACAGCAGCGGGGGAGCTGTCTCCAATAGTATTCAATCAATATGTAGCTCCGATTCTGTTAGAGATAGCGAAGTCGTTCCCAAACAAATTGGGATATTATTCAAAAGGAACTACTCAAGCACACGTTGAGAGCTTATGGGAGTCTAATTTATTTGCAGGTTTTGGTTACGATCACCGCTGGGATTTGACAAAGATGTTCAATCGTCAAAGTGGCTTTACTCAGGGTAACTTTGACCAGACTCTATTATTCCTTAACCCTAAGGACTTTGAAAAAGCTGTAATGGACTTTTTAAATCCCTTTCTAAAATTACCTTCAGACGAAAGAAAAGGTTGGGTGTGTGGGCTTGGTCATGGTGTCTTGCCGCAGACTCCAAACGAAAATGTTCGCCGATTTGTACAACTTATACGAGAGGTTTTTGGTGGCTAAAGATCAGCTATTTCACAAATATGATGTGCCAGTGCCGCGTTACACTAGCTATCCGACGGTTCCTTATTGGAGTAATATGCCGAGTACAGAGGATTGGATCAATTCTCTACAAAGATCTTTCCGTGATAAACCATTGTGGTCTATGTATCTTCACATCCCTTTTTGTGAAACTTTATGCACCTACTGTGGGTGTAATACATCAATTACTAAGAATCACAAAAGAGAAGAGCCCTACATTGACCTTTTGCTTAAAGAATTTTCTCAATATAAAAAGTCAGTTGAGGGATTAGAGTCCTCGCCGCTTCACGAAATCCACATAGGGGGAGGGACGCCAACATTTTTGAGCGCAAAAAATTTGCACTATTTTGTTTCTGAGTTGATAAAGGGCTTAAATATTTCCGATGATTTCATTGGAGCTATAGAAATAGATCCGAGAACAACAAAACCTGGGCAGCTGAAAGCACTGCGTGACCTTGGTTTTAATCGCGTTAGCTTAGGGGTGCAGGATTTTAATCCTGAAACCCAGAGGCTAGTTAATCGAATCCAACCCTTTTCCATGACTGAAAAAGTGACTCTAGAGGCTAGAGAGCTCGGATATCGTAGTGTTAATTTTGATTTGATCTATGGCCTACCAAAACAAACAGAAGATACAATTATGGATATGATGGAGAAAACATGGCAACTTAAACCTGACCGAATCGCCCTTTACAGCTTAGCCATTGTTCCTTGGATAAAACCAGCTCAGAAACTCTTTAAAGATGAAGATCTGCCTCAAGGCAAAAATAAAAGAAGATTATATGAGCTCGCCAGACAATTTCTAATAGATAAGGGTTATATTGAAATTGGTATGGACCATTTTGCTCTATCCAGCGACAGCCTTGCTATAAGCGACCGAGCAGGTGAGCTTCATCGCAATTTCATGGGTTATGTTGAAAAGCGTACAGAGGTATTGCTGGGACTGGGGGTGAGTTCTATCTCTGAAACCCCAGATTGTTTTCATCAAAATGAAAAAGCGCTTCCAGTTTATGAGCGTCGAGTTAAAAATAGTGAGATTCCTACACTGAGAGGTCATAAACTAGATATGGAAGATCGCAATCGAAGAGAGCAGATTCTACAGTTTATGACTAAAGGTATTGTCCAGTTAGATAGCGAGGAGCATGTAAGAAAAGTTGAATCTTTTTTAGCGGAATTGATAGATGATGAGCTTGTGCAAATTAATAATGATTATTTGCAGCTCACTGAGAAAGGAAAACCTTTCATGCGCAATGCATGTGTAGCGCTCGATGAACATTTTTTAAGAAAAACGCCTGAAGCCCAAGTATTTTCAAAGTCGATGTGATTATGAATAGGAAAGTGATTGTGATTGGTGGCGGTTTTTCCGGATTAACAGCTGCCTATTTCTTAGTTAAGCGAGGTTTTAAGGTTGACCTCTATGAAAAAAGCAATCGTGTTGGTGGTCTCATTGGTAGCCAAAAAAATGATTATGGTATTATCGAGTCCGCAGCTAATGCCCTAATTGCTAATCAAGAGCTGGAGCTTATGTGTCAAGATCTGGGAATTGTGCTTGTAAGCCTCCAAGATACAGCAAAAAAACGATTTATTTACTATAAAGGGAAGCCGAGAAGGTGGCCTTTGGATTTATTTTCAACATTTTCGATTTTCATATTTTTATTAAGATTTTTTGTGAACAAGCTTGGACTAAAACCTTACGACTATGAAAGTCTTGAGCAGTGGGGATATCGCACCATAGGAAAGAATGCGACTCACCGGCTTTTATCACCGGCTTTCCAAGGAATATATGCTACGGAAGCCAGTAACTTGAGTGCAAAGCTTACTTTGGCGGCTTTATTTGAGAATAAGCCTATAAAAGGCAAGCTCAAGGGCTCTGTTGCACCAGAGTTTGGTATGGGGCAAGTTATAAAGGCTCTTAAAGATTTTTTACAAAATCATAAATGCAATATTCATAATTGCAGTGACTCTTTTTCTGTACAAATGGAGGCAGGTTTAAGGGGGAGTCCAATGGTTCTAGCGACAGACTTAGAGAGTGCAAAAGGAATTTTAGAGAGAATTGGAGATAGTAGGCTCAGTCTTGTTCGTCCATTACAAAGTCTCTCTTTAACCTCGCTCACTTTGCAACTTGAAAAACCTAAAAAATTTAAATTTCAAGGGTTTGGTTGTCTTTTTCCAAGAAAATCTGGCGTTCATGCTATCGGAGTGTTGTTTAATAGTTTCACTTTTCCTAATAGGGTGAATAATACCCATAGTGAAACATGGATTTTAAACGATGAAGAACTAAAAGTAAGTGAGTTGCCAAAAGATAAAGTATTAGAACTGGTAAGAATGGATCGTGAAAGAGTTTTGCAGGAAAAAGAACTGAACCTCCTTAATTATAGCGTTCATCAGTGGCCACAACGAATCCCTCTGTATTCTCTCCAAATGGAGGATCTTTTACAGAAGTTGGATCCCTATGCGAATAATGTTTTTTTAACAGGAAATTACTTGGGTCAGCTAAGTTTAAGTCGAATAATATTGCGTTCTAAGCAACTTGCAGAAGAAGTTGAAAAAAGGGGAGTGTGGTGAAGACAGGGGTTATTGTCACAAACCTTGGGACGCCGGCTTCAACTCAGCCTAAAGATGTTGCGAGATATCTTCGTGAATTTTTGATGGACCCCTATGTTTTAGATTTACCATGGTTTTCTAGATTTTTACTGGTCAACGGAATTATTACACCTTTTCGCTCGAAGAAGTCAGCTAGAGCTTATGAAAAAATATGGACGAGCGAGGGGTCGCCTCTGCTGACAAACAGTGAACGTTTTGTAGCTGAGTTACAAAATAACTTGGGGCCTCAATATCAAGTTGAATTAGCTATGCGATATGGAAAGCCGAGCTTTACTGAAGCTATTGCCAAATTGTCTAGTTGCGCAAAAATTATTCTTTTCCCACAATACCCGCAATTTGCAGAGTCCAGTTATAAAACAGCAGTAGAAAAATTCGAAAAAGTATTTGGCAATAGTTCTTATCAGTTGATTCCCCCTTTTTATAGTGAAGATTTTTTTATTAATCCTTATGTCAAATTAATTGAAAACCACCTTAGTAAGGCTGACTATGATCATTTGCTATTGAGCTTTCATGGCCTGCCTGAACGACACATCAAAAAACTCGATTCTACTGGTCATTGTGGTAATTATGATACTTGTTGTGAAAATAGTGAAACTGTTATTAAGACCTGTTACCGAGCTCAGTGCTACGTGACAACTCAAAAAATAACCAAAAGGTTGGGCCTAAAAGAACATCAGTTTACGATGAGTTTTCAGTCTCGGCTGGGGAGAGACCCATGGATTCCGCCTTATACCGATGAGGTCTTAGGGAAACTTGTCGAAAAGGGAGTTAGAAGGCTTGCCGTAACCTGCCCAGCTTTTATGGTGGATTGCTTAGAAACCCTAGAAGAAGTCGCTATGGAGGCGAAAAACAGCTTTTTAAGGTTAGGAGGTAAAGAATTCTACTTTATACCCTGCCTTAATGACTTTAAGCCCTGGGTAGAGGCTTGCGCTGAGCGTTTGAAGAGCCCATAATGACTGACTCTGGAGGATCTATGAAACAATTCTTGAAGCTCGTTCTGGCATCGATGGTGGGAACTTCTCTGACTCTATTTTTGTCCCTGTTTTTTCTGATGGTGATGATTATTTCTGTTGCGACTTTCTCAGAAGATGGGCTTAAAAAATCTTTATTAGCGGTTAAAGAAAACTCAGTATTACGGATAGATATTGAGGGAGTTATTGCCGACCATGTAGAAAGAAAAGAACCTTTGGAATCCCTTTTTAGTGATGCCCCTCCTCAAGTTGGGTTATATGAAATTTCTCAAACACTCGATGCTGCATCGAAAGATGAGAAAATCAAAGGCTTACTTTTAAATATTAAATATATTGGCGGAGGATTAGCGAATTTAGAGGGCCTACGTCGGGAAATTTTAAATTTCAAAAGTACTGGGAAATTTGTCATCGCATATGGAGAAGTTATCACTGAAGCAGGGTATATCGTGGCCTCTGCAGCAGATGAAGTCATTCTTTATCCCCGTGGTTTTTTTGAGTGGAATGGCCTTTTTGCTAAACTTGGTTTTTTTAAAAATACTATGGCTAAAATTGATGTTATTCCACAAATTTTTAGAGTGGGTAAATACAAATCGGCTATCGAGCCTTTCATAAATGATAAAATGAGTCCAGAGAGTCGAGAACAGATTCAGTCTATAATTTTAGGAGCTTGGGGACAAGTGGTTAGCTATGCCGCAGAGAAGTCGCAAAAAGAACGTCTCGTTTTAGAAAATCAAGCAAATGCCCTCGATATTCTTTATGCAAGCACAGCATTTAAAAATGATTTTGTAGATTATCTATCTTCTTTTGAAGATGTAGAGAGGAAATTGCTGGAGTTATCAGGGGCTAAAGAAGAGCCTAACTATGTAGGGTGGAAGAACTACTACCGACTTTATGTTAAAGATCAAAATGAGAAATCTAAAAATAAAATAGCTCTGGTCTTTGCTGAAGGTGATATCGTATCTGGGAAAGGGGAGCGCAACCAAATTGGTTCAGATACGTATTCGGAAATAATGCGAGAGATAGGAAAAGAAGAAGATGTCAAAGCTGTGGTTATGAGAGTCAATAGCCCTGGCGGAAGTGCTCTTGCGGCTGATGTAATTTGGATGAGTACTCAGTACGTAAAAGATAAAAAGCCGGTTGTTACAAGCTTTGGTAACGTTGCAGCCTCTGGTGGATATTATATGTCTGCAGGTTCTAACTATATTTACGCTGAACCTACTACAATTACCGGTTCCATCGGTGTTTTTGGTTTAAAATTTGCTACTAAAAAAATGTTTAATGAACATTTAGGGGTAACCTTTGATACGGAGAAGTCACACAAATTTGCTGATATGGAATCTGTTATGAGGCTATTGAATCCTGAAGAAGTTGGGAAAATGCAAGAGGTTGTAGATACTATTTATCAAGATTTTTTAAATGTCGTAACTCAAGGTCGCGAAAGTTTTAAAACCTCAGATGCAACTCATGAGGTTGCTCAAGGTCGTGTTTGGCTTGGAAAAGAGGCTAAGGATATTGGCCTAATTGATGATTTTGGGGGAATGAATGAGGCCTTAAAAAAGGCTGCAGAGCTTGCCAACCTCAAAGATTATGAAGTTGAAGTCTATCCGAGAGAGAAAAATCCATTCGAAGAAATATTAGTCAAATTTGGTGATATGTCAGTGGGTTGGATTCGTTCAATTCTTCCAGAAAAATTTATAGGTATTCTTTTCAGGCAGCGAGAAAGCATGGGTGACAATATCTATACCAGGCTTCCTGTCGACATCCACTTCCAGTAGGTCCTGTAGTATGCAGAGTATCTATAGATTTATCCTATCGTTAATGAAGTCTCCTGTGACTTTATTAAACTTTAAATCAGGCACTGTCGCCATTGTTTTTGCATGAAGCGCTTCTTCAAAGAAAGCGGGTGATTGAATATATTGCGGAATTGTAATCTGAGCACCCCATTCTTCTGACAAGTGAAAATTTCCGGATTTCCCCCTTTCCTCGATAACAAACCGTACTTGGCGTTCTTCTAAGAACTGCGCTTCTCTAGCAATCCTCTGTCTTACTCTAGGATCGTGAACGGTAGTTAAGTCGACCTCGATCTCTCCTGTTTTTACAGTTCCATCGGCTCTTTCATACCTTGCGGGTCTTCCGAAACGACCAAAGATGTAGGTTATTCCTGCCTTAAACAGTAGATCCCCATTGTGCAAATTCCTGGCGTCGTTGATGACCTCACCAACCTGCACCTTAATGCCGAAGTAGTTGTGGTCGACTAAAGCACTTGTGTAAAAGACCGCGACGCCCAACGAGTCTTCAAACACGTTATTTGTAACGCCAGCAGATCGTAGTTCTCGACCGGTGCCAATAATATCGCCGGGGGCGTCAATCGCCATTCTGGTGAGACTGACTACGCTTCCGATTGTGTTGGATATTATGCTACCAGTCTGGCGTACCCGTTTTGTGATTTCTGCAGTGAGCGTGCCATTACCAAAAAAGAAGTCGGCAGTTGTGAACTCGTCGAATCCAGAGTCCAACGAGGAGTACTCGGTGTTGTTGGGTTGTTCTGTCAGGCCAAGTGGATCGACAAAACTCGCTGGGTTGTTGCTCACGTAGGCATATTGGCTCCAGCCGTCGGGAAATCCAAGCGGGTCATTTTGCAAAAATCGGCCGTATTTTGGACTGTAGGCGCGAAAGCGATAGTCATAGAGGCCAATGTCTGCATCCCAGGCACGTCCCGTAAATCCGTATGGGTTGCCCACGGTGCTGCTTGAAGAGACGTGCGGCGCATCCGTGGAACCACTATGCACAGTGGGCTGACCAAACGGTGCATAGTCGTAGGACTCCACGGGTTCTCCCGACGCAGCAAACACGATATAGGAGCTAAACTGGTGGTCTTTACCAAAATAAAGGGGCTCGGTGTCGCGGGTCATGCGCACGCGATCGTCCATGGCGGTTCCATAGACAAACGTGCGTATCGACCGGTTGCCGTGGGCCTCATGATGCTCTTCAATGACACTCACGCCATGATAAATGTAGCGCACAAACGTCTCGTTTGGTGTCCCGCTATCGTCGCGCAGCGTTTTTGTCGCTGTCGTCCGGCGGCCGAGGGCATCGTAGGTGTAGCGCACGGTAACGCGCTCGTTTGCGACTTCGATCAGCTGATTGAACCCATTGTAGCGGTAGGTATTGTCTTTGTCATCGATCACATTGCCGCGGTCGTCGTAGCCAAACGACCGGATACGATTGTGGGCATCGTAGGCAAATTCCCGGTGCGCATCGGGACGGGTGACGGATAGCCAATTGCCTACGGCATCGAGCGTCCATGCCCAGGTTAGCGCATTTTCGGTGTCTTGTGCGACTTGAGTATCTTGTGCATCGTCTGGGTCATGTGAAAGCGTGGCCTGGGTCAACCGGTCGTTGTCGTCGTAGGCGTAGGTGTAGGCAGCATGAGGCGTCCAAGGATCCGAAGTGACCTTGGATGCGAGATTCGGCCCATTGTTGTAGTCAAGCTGGATGTGCCCCACCGGCTGGAGCGGTTCGTCGTCGCCCGAAGCATGGCCAAAGCTTCGCGCGGTCTCGCGGCCCAGGGCATCGTAGGTGATATCGATGCGAACCGGGGTTTGGGTCGCGAGCTCCTCGGCTACGATTCGCCCCAATGCATCGTGCTCGTAATCGACAATGTCGCCATGTTGGTCGGAAATGCTCTCGAGCAAACCACCCGGGGTAAACGTGCGGGTGATCTCCAAACCGCTTCCCACGGGTGCCCGGGGGTAGTCAACGCCGGTGAGATTGCCCAGATCGTCGTAGTGCATCTCGATGCGAATGCCATCTTGGACTTCGGCGATGAGCCGGCCGAGGGCATCGTATTCCATTTCGGTTTCATGGAGGATTTCGCCGCCTTTCCACGCGGCGGCATAGGTGATCCTGCCCAGAGCATCGTAGGAAAACTCGGTTAAGGTTTGGTTGTGTTGCGAAACGCCCGCCAGGCGACCGAGCGCATCGTATGTCCGGGTGAGAGTCTGATCTCCGGTCGTGCTCTTTGTGGTGCCAAACAGACCGTGGGTATAGTCCGCTTCTACTACCTTGGGGCCGTCGGGGGGCGAGAGTGTCTCGGTCAAAAGGCGCCCCGATGCATTGTAGTCATATTGCCGAACCCCTTGGTTGGGGTCGGTGGCAGTTTGCAATTGGCCAAACGGGTCGTATTCGAGCTTGGTTTCATATCCCATGGGGTCGGTTTGGGTGATCTGCCGTCCGTGATTTTGATAGTCGATCGTCGTTGTCCGACCAAACGCATCGGTCCGTTGCGTCGGTCGATAGATGGGGTCAAAGCTTACGGTGGCTTGGTTGCCCAAGGGATCCACGACCACGCTTTGGTTCGCCTTGGCGTCAAACCAAACATCCACCGATTCGCCGAGGGCATTTTTGATCCCCGCGAGGCGATCGATAAAATCATAGGCATAGGTGGTGGTGCTCCCGTGGGTATTGGTTTCGCTGGTGCGGTTGCCGTTTTGGTCGTAGCCAAACGAGTGCGTGTGCCCGAGGGGATTGACCACGCCGATGAGTCGCCCGGCGGCATCGTAGCGATAGCGGGTTTTGCCCTGATGGGCATCGGTGACCTGCACAGGCTGCCCCAGACTGTTATAGTCCATCTTGGTGGTGTGACCGAGGGCATTGGTCGTGGCCACGAGCTGGCCGCGCAGATCGTAGTCATGGTGCCGGGTGTGGCCAAGCGCATCGGTTTGACGAATCATCCGATTGCGCAAGTCATATCGGTAGGTGGTAAAGGTTTGCACGGTTTCTCGCCCCTGGGCATCGCGGGTGGTGATCGTTTCTAAGGTCAGATTCCCCTGGGCATCGTAGCTGCGGTATTGGGCGGTCCCCTGGGCATCGATACTGCGGACCATCCGGCCGAGTTCGTCGTATGCAAAACGAATTACGCGTGCGTCGCCAAGATTTTCGTCGAGTTCGCCTGCTAGCACGGGGTCATCTCGATCGCTCTCGTATTGCACTTGGCGAACCAGTAGCCCACGCACATCATACTCTTGCCGCGCGGTGAGCCCTTGAGGCGTCTCGATGTGAACAACGCGAAGCTTGTGTGCCAGCTTCCCATTGGGGGCCGCGACTTCGTAGTAGGTCGGTGTTGGAACGGATGGGTCATTTCCATAGCGGAAGGACGTCGTTTGTCCGAGGCCATCGGTTTGCGTCACCATACGGCCCAAGCCGTCGTAGGTAACTTGGGTGGTGCTTTGATTCGGCTGGGTTTGCGACACGATTTGGCCGACGCCATTGTATTGCGTCGTGACAATGTCGCCATTGGCTTGGGTCACGCGAATCGGTCGCTTCTGGCCATCGTAGTCGATCTGGGTTTGATAGTCGCCGGTGTACTCGCCCGTCTGCTTGTGGCCATTGGGGGCGATGATCTTGATGACATTCCCGACGCGATCGTACTCGTAGCTTTCGCGATTCTCAAGCGGATCGATCCGCGCAATAAGTGGCCGGCCACTGACGACGTCGCGCGCCTCGCCATACACAAACCGCCACGTTTCGCCATCGGGCGCGGTTTGTTCGGTCACCTGCCCGTTTGCGTTATGCGCATAGGTGGTGATTTCACCGGCGGCATCGGTGGATTGCACCAGGCGACCGGCGACATCATAGGTGCGGCCCCAAACCGGGCCCAAATCATCGGCTGCGCCAATCGGGCGGTGCTGGGGATCATAGGTATAGCGAACCGTTCGATTCGCGTGTGTGCTGTGCACCAGTACCAGACCCAGTAGGTCATACGAAAACGTGGCGTGTGCCAGTCGCCCGGCGCTGCCGTGCTGCTGGATTTCGGTGATGTTGCCCCAGCCATCGTAGGTATATTCGACCTCATGGCGGCGAATCCCACTTGCCGGTGCGCGTTGTCTCTTGGGCTGTCCACTTTCATCGAGGACAAACACATCGGGCATTGATTGCGGCGCAAGGGCGAGAGATTGGCCGCGCGTGTGCAGGTTTGCCTTTTTGTCATAGGTGAAGGTCGTCTGGTAACCCGCATCGTCGACAATGGCAACGACTTGATCGGCCCCGCGGTCATCAAATCGTCCCGCTCCCGGGTGATATTCATGATTGCTGTATTCGTAGTGAGCGGTCGCGAAGGGCTGTGCATCATCAGCGTCAAGAAAACGACGTACCTCCAATACGTTGCGGCAATTCAGCGGATTTTTCCTGCTGGTATTGCAGCCGCCAGTATCGTAATCAAACTCGCTGCGACGCCCCGACCGATCCACCCGAGCGGTCATATTGTGAAAATCGTCGTACTCGCGATATTCAATCGAGCCATCGGGCTCAACCACTTGGGTGACATCGAGGCTATCGTTCCAATGAATTTTGCGCACCTGGCCCAGTTCGTTTTCGGTCCACGCCTGCTGGTTGATCGGACTATAGAAAAAATCAAATCGCTTTGCTGGATCGGGCTTGCCATCAGCCCCTGAGGCAATGTGGTGCGATACGCGATCGTTGGCGTAATAGTAGAGAAACAATGCATCCCCGCTGGGCAGGGTGTATTGCTTCATGTTGTGGTTGTTCAGCGGCCGTTTTTGATCCTTCCAATAGGCGTAGGTCCGAAACGTCTTGCCTGCTGCATCGCGAAACTCGATCAGGTCGTCCCCATCGTACCGATAGGAAACCGAGCGCCCCGTCAAGTCATGCGCGCGAATCACTTTGCCGTTGTCGTTGTAGGCAAAGTGAAGCGCCTGCCCGAGGTCGTCACGGATTTTGACCAACCGACCAGACAGACTATACCCAAAGGTCAGTCCATTGCCGTTTTTGTCCTGCTTACGCAACAAGACGCCGCTTGGCTTGGCAAACACACGCACATTGCCCAAAGCATCGATAACGCGATAGGTGTCTCCGTCGTCCTTGGTCTTGAGAAGTACTCCCGCCGGTGCGCGATAGGTTCCCTTACCGGTCGCTATCAGTCGATACGGTGTTCGGTGGACATCGTAGTAAATCAAATCGTCCGATTCTGGTTCGGGAACAAGGGTCTCACTATGGTTCCAGCTCCAGCCATAGCCAAACGGGCCGTTGTAAATCAGGCGACTGCGATAGCGGCGCACAATGGATAAAGTGAGGCTAGCACGGGAGGGTAGCGTAATGTCGGCTGGCTCTTGGGCATAGAACTCCCCCGTAACCAAATCGACCGGGTCGCCGCCATACACAGGTCGTCTTCCTTCCTCTGGCGCATCGCGCACGGTTTGCGTGGTGCTTACTTTGAGGGTCGTTTCGTTTTTCGTGTGTTCCGTTTCCGCTGTGACTTCTACAGCGAGTTGTTCCTCAAACGTGGGCGGGGAATTGGAGGCGGGTATGATGCCATCAAACTCTTCGAAATCATCTTCTGGCAGGGGCGGCTCCCCGTTGTGTTCTTGTTCGTTGGACGGTGGGGACTCGTTGGACGGTGGGGAGTCGGGCTGTATCGGGATTTGCACCGGTTCGATAGAAGGAGGTGCTTCATCTACGATATTGCCTGGTTCTCCCCAATACAGATTCGGAACTGACGGGTTATCGGCGAGTCGAACAAAAATCTCTTTGCCCGTGGGATTAAATACATTTTGGGTATCAAACTCGGTAACGTCGGCGACTCTTTCAACTTTCCCGTTTTGCAACACAAATGTAACGCGCCAGTCTTTGCCCTTTCCGAATCTTTGATTTTTCCAGCCTGCGCGACCTCGGATGGACAAGACAGCGCTTCCGGTTCCGAAGACAGTAACCGTTCCAGTATTGTTTTCGTCTAAATCGCGAAACGCCATACCATCTTTCGCAAACAGGCTATAGGTTTGCTCTATCAGCAAATCACCCCCTTGCCCCCCGTTAAATCGCTGAAACTCATCGAGATTTAGAATTTGATACCCTAAGCCGGTGGCTTCATAGACGAGGTATTGCGCTTCATTATTGAGTATGATGGGGGCCACAGAAAGTAACATCGAGTCGACACCGGGAGATCGCAGGCGTACTTCGATGTGTTCTGCGAGTTCATTGCCCAGGGTTTGATGCAAGTACACGCGGTCTGCCGACGCATCTTGGGGGACAAAGAACGCACGACCGGCAGCATCGAGATTGTCTTGTTTGGTAAGGCGATGCACTTCGACGTTTTGGTCTTTGGCTTTGAGAAAACCCGCAATCGTACTAATGGCATCAGTATAGATCCAGTCTTCAATGACTTTGGATTCATGATGGGAGGCGGTGTAGCCCAAGGCGGTAGAAAACAACTCGTGGGCAGCCGGTGTAAACGAGACAAATGGAGACACGTCTAACGTGGTATTCCACGGCGAAACATGACCTTTCCACGTCCCCATATTGCTGACGGGTTGCAACGAACCGACGTGCATCGTAACATGTGGCACCCATACAAACGGCGTATCCTCGCTTTGCACATCGGTGTCGCGCAAAACAGCAAAATAGACCTCGCGACGATTGCGGTCGCCATGCAAATGCATGAGATCCTCGATGCGGGTGCGCGTTTCATGTACGCGGCGGGCATAGTCTAGCGCGATAAAACTCGCCAGATGGGCGAACGCAGGACGGCCACTACGTGCAATTTGCTGGGTTAATTGCGTGCGCAATCGAGAAACGACTTCGCTCGAGGATGCGAGATCATCCACAGCCACGCCAATGGTCATTCCCGGTCCGAGGCCGGTCAGGTCGTGCCCGTTGGAAAACAACAAGCTTTTGTCGGGGGGTGGAGCAAAGTAGTTTTGGCCCGCAGTTTTAAACTGGAGCCGCAGCGGTCCCTCGTTCCGGGAGATGTAGCCGATTCTTGTCTCAAGTGTGTTGGCGCCCTGGGCACGCACCATCGCTTTGATCCGTCCCAAGGGCGAGTTGAATTGTTCCCCAGACAAAATCGCAAAATAGAACGCATGGCCAGCGACACGGGGCAAATACACGCGATACACATCCCCGGCCTGCGTACCGTTGGCACGGACAAAGCGAAAGTCGATCCACACCCGCTCGTTGTCCTGGATGTCACTCGTGTTGTTGCGATTGCTGCCGGTAAGGTCCCAGTGAACGGTGGTTGGCAACGAACGCGGCAACAGTCGCGAAGCGCGGCGGACAATCTGACGCGTGCGGGGGACTTGGCCGAGGGAATCCACACCGCTATCTTGGGCTCTGACTTCGTCGAGGAGCTCGTGAGAAAACACCTCAAGAGCCGTCATCGTGGATGCACTTTGCAGATAGCGGTCGGCAAAACCGGCCAAGGCTGCGGGGGCGGTCATTGCTCCTCGGTCATTCGCTGGAAACAAATCGAGTCCTGGGTCGAGGACCTCGTAGGTTTTGAGCCAAGGAACCAGCGGATACCAGATACCCTGGTCGGCGGGGGCGATGCCGCGAACCGGCGTGTCGGAATACGGTGCATCATGCATCCAAACTTCGACGTATACCGTCTCGACAAGCCAGTTAGGACCTTTGGAAAAGCGGGCACGGCGATAGCGAGCGGGATATCCCGAGATGCGCAGCAGTGCGATCAAAAGCGACGATTGGTCGCACTCGTTGCCGCGGCGGCTGAGATACGTCACCTGGCCGCCCTTGCGGCATTTGTCGTAGGGTTCGTATTCAATGTGGTTGTGCACCCAGTTGTAGGCCTTGGCCGCATCGTAATCGAGCTCGGCTGCCAAATCTTGGATCTCTTGGGTGAATCGCACCTCCCAGGATTCGGTAAAATAGGGCAAGGCCGAAGACCCAGATGCACCACCCTGGCCCCGCGGTTTGACATCGACGGTTTTCCAGTTGGGAAACCGCGAGCCTGCCAAAAATTGATGCAAGTCGGTTGTCGACAGTCCAGAGGACTTGCGCCCCGGGTCGGCGAACAGTGCGCGCTCGGCATCGCTCAGTTCATAAGACGGCCCCACACGTTGGCTGCCCGCTTGGTTGACCTGGATAGCGGCGGAAACAGAGGTTTCTGTATCATCGAAAACGCCATCATTGCAGGCCATGCAAGCGAACACGCCCATGACCACTGCTGTTGCCGCGTGATTGATTGTCGAAACAAAAACAACCTGCGAATCTCTCACGTAGGCAGTCTAGTAATATTAATTGCGATTGGAATGGAAAATTTAAACGACGATGAGAATTAATTTTGACTAAAAATATATTCGGATTTTTGTCGCTATTTCGATCAGTAAATCTACTTTCTTTTCTTCAGTGCGGGCAGGCGAGTCAATGTTAACGGCAAATAGGAATGGAAAAATCTAAATCGTATAAGAATTAGTTTCGACTAAAAATATGTTCAAAAATTTCTCGCCTGACCACACTCCCAACGGGGCTCATGCACGATCTGGGCAAGTCTCGTCCAACACGATCGCACCCTGCCGAAGAATCGCTACGGTATCATCCTCCCTAGCTTCGACAATCGTGGAGTATTGGGCGTCGGCGACTCCGGCATCGAGATAGAGATCCACGGCGTCGCCAAAGTAGTCTTTTGCGATCTTGATCGTATTGGCCGGCGGTTGGCCACTCGGGTTTGCACTCGTTGCGGTGATTGGACCTACGCACTGCGCGAGTTGATTTGCTATCGGGTGAGAGGAAACCCTCATGCCGACTCCACCCGTTGGTCCGACGAGGTATCGTGACGTCCCAACAGCCGCGGGAGCGACGATGGTCAACGGGCCGGGCCAGTATTGCTTGGCGAGCCGATCAGCGGCTTCTGGCCAAGTCCGTGCAACGGACCTTGCACTGACAATGTCGGGCACGATAAGCGCAAACGGTGCTTGTGCGTCTCGCCCTTTGAGCGCAGCGAGGCGCGCCAGCGCTTCGTGGTTGGCGATATCGACGGCGAGCCCATAAGTGGCCTCCGTGGGGAAGCATACGATGCCCCCGGCCTGTATGGTTGTGATAGCCGTATCAATCAAACGAAAATAACTAGCGTAGGGACCAAACACCTTGATGCGGACCAAAACCAGCCGCGATTTTTCCAAACGACTCGACGTTTACCCATACGGTGCCCTCTAGCGAGTAGGGCACGACAAACTTCGGCTTTTGCCGAGCGCGAATCTGGCTGAGCATATCTTGCGACGCTGATCGGACAATTTTGAGCATCATTTGTGGATTGAGCTGGAGCCTGACGCGAACGTCGGCACTGCCTCCGGCGGGAATGGTGCGCACCCGTAAGTCGCTTGCGCGAGTTGCCCCGGTCGCAACGCTGGCCAAAAATCCAACTGCAGCATTCGCGTAGTCCTGCATCGACTTCAGCCCCGGCTCTCCTCCAGTACAGCCGTCTTGGGGCGGAGCCCCACACTCCTCCCCCTCTGGGCACAACGCGACGCATACAGCGCCAACGTTGGTACTACTCTGTGCCCTTTCTGGATATGCGGTAAACGCGACCATGGCCTCAACAGCGGGGAGTGGAATCGCATTGGGGTTGGTCATTTTCATGACGACGTCAAACACAAACGCCAGCTCTTGGCTGGTTGGGGTCGGACCGAGCAAGCGGCACACCAACGAATTAGCGACCTTGGGGCAGAAGTACCGGGCCAATGCCTCATTGCTAGGAGCCGAAACGAGCGCAACCGATGGAACGGTAACCGTAGGCGCCTTTGGCCGCAATGCAGTCCCCTTTGTGTTTGCCAACCCTGGAACGCAACCTACTGCAAATAAAACAGCGATCAAAGTGCTCTTCATCAACATCGCATTTCCCCCGACCTTCGTCATTATAAGTCCGTTTCGTTTGTGTGAACGGAGTGCCGGCTAGCTCTTTTGTAGCTCTTCGTCAGCGGCGATTACTCGCTGCCTGGTCGCATCCCGGTGCTTGCCAACCGCCTTTGCGACATCCTCGTCCGCGACGCCAATAATTTGCGCGGCGAGCAATGCGGCATTGGCTGCGCCATCCACAGCAACGGTCGCGACGGGCATGCCCTGCGGCATTTGCACCGTGGCCAGCAACGCGTCCTGACCAGCAAGTGGTGTTCGCGCCAACGGAACACCCACCACCGGCAAGGTCGTTTGCGCGGCAACAGCCCCTGCCAAATGCGCTGCTCCACCTGCTGCACAAATCATCACGCCAAATCCGCGCGACCGAGCCGATTGCGCAAACTCAGCGGTTCGCGCCGGCGTCCTGTGTGCGGACATGACCCGTACCTCGCACGTTATGTTCAACTGCTCTAACATTTTCACCGCCGGCTGCATCAATGGCAGGTCGGACGAAGATCCCATTAATATTGCGACTTTTTTCATTGTTTTATATCCCGTCTCCCAATATCTCGCCTGTAGTGAACACCAGGAAAATCAATTTTTTCAACCGCTCGATACGCTACATCTCGCGCCAAATCATTTGTTTCTGCGACCCCGGTAATCCCAAGGACACGCCCGCCGCTGGTCACAACGACCTCTCCTTCTTGTTTCGTTCCGGCATGAAATACGACAACATGCTCCATCTCTGCAAGCTCTTGCAGACCATGAATCTCACTCCCTAGCTGAGGTTTCCCTGGATAGCCGGGCGAGGCAACTACCACGCAGACCGCAGACCGCGGCTCCCATGTGAGAGGTTCCTTGGGAAGTTCGCCGGTCGCGGCGCCGCGCAACCACTGGGCCAGGTCACTATTTACCCGGCACAAGATCGGTTGCGTCTCCGGATCTCCAAAGCGACAATTATACTCCAGGAGCCATGGAGTCCCATCGGGCTCAACCATGAGCCCCGCGTACAATACACCGCGATAGTCGATATTATCTTGGTCCAGACCAACCAAGGTCGGTGTTAGGATCTCTTTCACAACACGCGCGACTAGGGTGTCATCTGCCCAACTTGGCGGAGATACCGTCCCCATGCCCCCGGTATTGGGGCCTTTGTCGCCGTCGAATACCGCCTTGTGATCTTCTGCCTGGGCCAGCACTTCAAGCCGGGTTCCATCTGTCAATGCCATGATCGACAGCTCTCGGCCGACGATCTTTCTCTCGATAATGACCCGAGCGCCAGCGTCACCAAAGCGCCTCGCTTCGATCATTTCGCGGACGCTCGCTTTCGCCTCGGCGATGCTCGAGCAGACCACAACGCCTTTGCCAGCGGCAAGCCCATCTGCTTTGACGACAACATCGGCCCCCATCCGATCAATCGCAGCATCGGCTTCGGCAACCGTGTCGGCGTAAACAAACTCGGCACTGCGAATCCCATGACGGGCAAAAAATCGCTTTGCAAAGGTCTTGGACCCCTCTAGTTGCGATGCGGCTGCACCCGGACCAAACACCGCGATGCCGTTTTCGCGCAGTTTGTCGGCCAAGCCTGCGACAAGCGGTGCCTCAGGGCCAACCACCACGAGATCAACTCGCCGCTGGACGGCAACTTGGCAAATCCCATCGAGATCATTGACACCAACCGGCACACATTCGGCAACCGTCGCGATCCCTGGATTGCCAGGAGCCGCAATCACCGAATGACCAAAGCGATGAAAACACCACGCCAACGCGTGTTCTCGACCTCCACCCCCTACGATCAGTATCTGCATTTGTTTGTCCGCTGGGTGGTTCCCGTATTAGTGACGGAAGTGACGCATCCCGGTAAACGCCATAGGGATTCCGCGCTCGTTTGCCGCTGCAATGACTTCTTCGTCTCGGATAGAACCACCCGGTTGGATAATCGCGCCCGCACCCGCTTCGGCAATGGCATCGACCCCGTCACGAAATGGAAAAAACGCATCCGAGGCGACACAGCTTCCCTCGAGGGGCACCTGCGCCTTCAGCTTACAAAGTTTTACCGAGTCGATTCGCGACATTTGGCCCGCACCAATTGCCACTGTCTGTTTGCCTTTGCAAAACACGATCGCATTGGACTTCACATGCTTGGCAACACGCCAGGCGAAATCGAGTCCGGCGAGTTGTTGGGCGTCAGGTCGTTTGGTCGTCACAATCTGCGCCTCTTCGATGACGCGCCGTTGATAGTCCGCCGATTGGACGAGTAGGCCACCAACGACAGAGCGCACAGTGAAGCCAACATCTTCGGTCGAAGCCTCGATCCCCTTCACCTGCGCCAGTCGCAAATTCTTTTTGCGAGCGAGGATCGACTGCGCTTCCGTCGAAAACGATGGCGCCACGACACATTCGAGAAAGGTCTCAACGAGCAACTCCGCAAGGGCCTTATTTACCTCGCGGTTCACGGCGACAATCCCGCCAAAGGCCGAGGTAGGATCACACGCTCGCGCTTGCACATATGCTTGCGCGACTCCGGCTTCATCGCAAGCGACCCCACACGGATTGGTGTGCTTAACCACCACCGCCGTGGGCTCCGAGAACTCGACGCAACATGCCAAAGCAGCGTCAAGATCGATAATGTTATTGTACGATAGCGCCTTTCCCTGGAGTATCTCGGCATCCGCGATGCTGGGTCTCGGCGTTGCGCCCTTCAATGGAGACCGCGAATCCCGATAGAAAGCCGCGGATTGGTGCGGATTTTCGCCATAGCGCAAATCGAGGGCTCGCTGCCATTGCACGGTCAAGATGTCAGGAAACTGGCGTCGCTCCGTATCGCCGGGCGATACCGATGTTAGGTATCCGGCAATCGCACCATCATACGCGGCGGTATGCGTGAACGCCTTTTGCGCCAACCCAAACCGGGTCGCTTCGCTGAGAATACCGCCGTTATCCGCAAGCTCGCTTAAGATGCGCGGATAGTCTTCGGGGTCCACCACGACGGCAACCCGCTCCCAGTTCTTTGCCGCCGAGCGCAGCATTGTCGGACCACCGATATCGATATTTTCAATCGCATCGGCGAGCGCAACATCGTCTTTTGCAACAGTGGCCTCAAACGGATACAGGTTGACCACAACAAGATCAATCGCTCCGATATCATTGGCCTGCATCTCGGCTTGATGCTCGGGAATCGACCGTCCGAGAATCCCACCGTGAATCTTGGGATGCAGCGTTTTGACACGCCCATCTAAGATCTCCGGGGCCCCAGTGTAGTCCGAGACCGAACGCACCGAAATGGACTGCTCAATTAGAGCGCGAGCAGTCCCACCGGTAGATAAAATCTCGACCCCATGCGCGGCGAGCCCCTTGGCAAACGCCACCACGCCGCGCTTGTCCGAGACGCTGACAATTGCCCGTTTCACTTTACCCTGCATTTTTCACCATCATTCCGCGACTCTATTAGCAGTCGGGTGGATCAGGGTCAATCGTCAGTTGGCAGTCTCTTACATATTCAATGCTTAGCGAGGATCTTCCTTATTCTTCTTCCGGCATGATCGCACCCAGCTCTTCCGGGGATGGCGATGTAGCCTTCAATTTCAGCAATCCACGGACCTCCACTTGGCGAATTCTTTCGCGGGTCAGATTCATGATCTCGCCCACTTCTTCAAGCGTAATCCCAGCCCGGTCGGCGACATCTAGAGAGCAAGTGTCCCGCAACTCCCACGGTTCCAAATCTGGAAAGTTGATCTTGATCGAGCCGGTCTCCGGATTCACATCAAGATAGAGGTGGTGCTTGCATGCCACCCACGGACATGGACGCGGACTCTGTTGACATTGCGCACGGGTTTCTGGTCGTGGAATGTCGACCGGCGGGTACAACAACGCACCAACGCGGAGCTCTTCGCGTGTCAGTCGCTTCATCGCAATCGTTTTAGAGCGCGGCCGACTCCGCCTCCGCCGCCGGCGAACTTTACGGCTGACCTCGGGAGGACCGCCGTCTGCCCCGGCCTGGACGGATTCGTCCACCGTTTCTAGGTCATCGTCATGCGCGAGCAGTTCCTCCCCACCGAGTTCTTCCCCCGCCGCGAGTGCTTCGCTCGCTTCACGCGTGCTCTGTATAGGTTTCGAACCCGGTTTCTTTTTAGAAGCATCCTTGGCGTCAGCTGCGAATGCAACATTCCCAACGTCGATACCCGGAGGTGCTTTACTTTCTGTCTGCTGATCGAGGTTGTTCATGTTCCCTCCCATTTCCTAGTGCGAATTGCGTTGATGTCCGACTGCGTGCGGCAGCCCCCCCTACAACAAGTCCTCTGCGCTCCCGGCTGCACCGGGGCTTCGATATCGATCCGAGTCTGGCCTTGCGATTTGCCGTGCAAGCATTTCGACAGCAGAAACAAAGTCCTCTCCACTCCTACGCGCGGCGTCCATATCCCGCGCCCAGGTGCGCTGCTGCTTCTCGCTTACCTGGTCGCTCTGTGACTCCAAGCGGACAAATACTTCGTTGATGGCCTCCTCAAGGACATCAACGACGTCGGCAAAGCGGAGAAACTGCGACTGAATCTCTTCAATCGTGTAACCGTCTGCCATCAACTGCTTAATCCCATTGATGCGACGAACCGTCTTTGCCGGATACACGCCGAGAGAACCGCGATGCTTCCCTTTGCGCCCAACGCGTCGACTGCGAGGAAGCAGTCCTTGTTGCACGTACTTCCGAAATGTCGCTTCCGAAAAGCGCACACCCCGGACGACAAAAATGTCGACGATTTCAACCGCCGTCATGCCATCGGGGTGGTCTTCTTCGATCTTGTCGAGTTCGTCATCGCTTAATAGCCCTCGTTTTGCCACTGGGGGAGGTCCGCCTCGTCCGGCACCACCGCCACCGGCACGCCCAGCCGCGAACAACATCCAACCTGTGGATGCCACCGGCGCAACTTCGTCCAAAGGAGACTCGCAACAGGCCAATCGCCACGACCGCTGTTTCGCGACCCTCGCGCAGTGATCTGTACAGTCTCCTGGGTACTCACTATCCAGCCAAGCAGCGCCTCCATTCTCGGGCAGCTCGCTTGGGATGACCCGTGACAGGCGTCCGCCCAGAGTCCAACACTCGTGGTTCGCAATTGCGTCCACGATAGTGGCAGTCCTGGCAAGTTGCTGGTCCTGTGATAGCTGTGCGTTCAAGCGTTCCCCCCGCTTTCCAATCATTCAAATCTGTCGCTTTGCGAAATCAGCACGGCAATGCGAGCTTTGAGCGATCTCTTTAAAGTATTGGGCTGCAAAATCTAATCTATCCGCTTCTCCCTTCAACACTTCCTATATGCTGAAGTCTCGTTACGATATTCTAATGAATATATTCGGTCAACAGGAACACACCAAATATCACTTTCTTTTTATCTGGGTGTTTGTTCAGCATTCTGCTGGGTTGCACTTCGTGCTAACGGTTTTTGAGCACGTGCGACGCCACTATCCAATTGCTGTTTTGCTGCTCACGATTGCAGCTTGGTCACCTTTTGCTTACGGAGAAGACCCAGAGGCAGAGATTGTTGGTGACCAATTCGAGTCTGCAAAATGGCGGATCCAAATCACGGCTCCCAAAAATTGGCGCCTCACCAAACGTTCAGCATACGAAAACGTTCTTGCCTGGATGGTCCGCAGACGCGCTCCGAGCGGCTCTATGGTTTTGACCGCTGAGGCCATTAGCGATCAGCTCAGCACCGAGGCTTACGCCAAGCAATCCATCGCCGCGCTAGGGAAAATGGGTTTCAAAGTGCGCCCCCTCCTCGTGCACCCTGCAACCGGAGCCAACTGGGTCGATTTAAACAATCGTCGTACCTATTTAAGGCAAGCCTACCTCGTCGCCAACGGCATCGCCTACTCTCTTACCCTGTCGAGCGGTGGCCGCAAGGCGCGCAGCGAAAATCTCCGCGCATTTGACTTCGCCCTGCGGTCGATTCGCATCGATCGCCCAACGGACGAAACAGCCAAAGACGAAGACAGCTGATCCGGGGCAGCCCACACTATCCGTAGAGAAACAGGGTCCCGTAGAGAAACAGGGTCGAACGGGCCAGCTACTTTGCCATGTCAAAGTAGCTGATAGGGGCACTGCTCAAGTCCTGCCCCTGGGAGTCTTCAACCTGTAGAGAGTCCTCCCGCTCGAAGTGTTTTTGGGGGCGGCGATATTTGTAATCCTTCTTGGTCCAACGTAGCGACCCAAAATCTTCACAGCCAACACTCCGGTCCGCTGCCGAACAATAAATGCGTACATGCATGTGATCATTGTGCGGCATCGAATCACTGGGTTGATGGAGCAGAAACGAGGCTTGCGCGATGAGGTCACGGCGCTCTCCCACCGATTGCGCATACTCGATAAGCACCTGCTTTAAATCATCCGAGACAAAAATATACTGCACCTCGGCAATTGGATTTTGCATCAGCGCCCGAACCAGCGCCCAATTGCGCTCCGTATCAAAGAAAACACCCGATACAATCCCGGCAGAACTACTCGCTTTTCCATCCGCAGAAAATCGATACATCGCTTTTAGGTGCACAGGATGTCCGTCTTTGTCCTTGGCAAGAAATAGAAAATCGACATCTCGACCGGTCTGATGAGATTTATGCCATTTCGTTTTTCCACCGTATCGAGCCGATAAATTTCCGACGCCTATCTTGGCATCGGGATATACCGAAACCATCTCCTCGCCGAGATACATGACCATCGCGACGAGCTCATCGGTGCCATAATTCATGTGGCGTGCCTGCCACCTGGGAGGCATCCAATACCCATGGCCGATCTTTTCTAAGCGCGAGGCATTCCGCAACACGCCGGCTCGCGAAGGCCCAAAAGAGACACTGGTGCCATCATGAACAAGCCCAAATTGCGCACAACCAGCCAACCACCCAAGGGCAACCAGCACTCCACTATGTGCGACAAAACCACCCACTTCTCAAGTGTTGATCGAAACGGCCCATGTGACAAATGAATACAACAAACGGGTCCCCGAAGAAGGGAATTCTAGATGTAGGAACCATAACCACCAGTAAGTGGACCATCCCGCGTGGACAGGCTCGCAACATCGCGGCTACAATCAAATGGTTGTCAACTACTGCCGCCCCGAGGCGAACCGGGCACCGTCAAGTCGTGAAAATTACCTGCGACAAATGTAAAACAGAAGTTCCCCCCTCCCGGGTAGCAATCACCGGCACCGCGCTCGCGGCAACCTGCCCCGGCTGCGAAACACAATTCCAACTGCAGCTGGGCGAGCCAGCCCCCAAAGCCACCTCGCCTTCCAATCAAATCACATCGTGTCCTGACAAGACTGATGCGCCTCCCAACACAACGCGCGGGCAACAGCAAACCGAGGCCAATCCGCACCGATGTCCAAAGTGCGAAGTCCCCGTCCCAAAAACAGCAGATGCTTGCCCACGCTGTGGCTTGTTACGCTCACACTTTGACGACTTTCACGATCAGCAAAAACAAAACGCCCCCCCTCAACTCAAACGAATGTGGGACGAGATTCAAAACTCTTGGTCCGACACCCAACTGCACGACCGTTTTATCGAATTAGCCATGGACGCGGAAGCATACACCTTCGCCGCACGCTGCTATCGCCAAGCGTCCCACCAACCCGGCGCAGAGGATTTCTTGGCGCGCATCCTTCGCGTCGCCGAGATCAAACTACTCACAAAAGCCAATACAACCCAAACCGAGGCCCCTGCACCGTTTCAAAAAGTTGTCGTCATGCTCGTGGTTCTGCTCGCACTCGGCGGCTTAGGGGGCGTCTATGCCCTATACAAAGAGATCAACAAGCCGCAGATCTACGAACAACCGAGCACCATCGTCGGCCCCGGGATCCCCAAGCGCCCCGCGACACCCAGCAAATAAAGTATACTACCAGGAGGATGATTCGATCAATGCTGATTGCGAGTCTACTCGCAACATCGTGCCAACGACCAAAGAGCCCGCCGACCGTACCCAGTGAGCTTTTGGACAAGCAGGATAGCCAGTCAGACCAGTCAAAACCAATCGTACAAAAACCAGACGTACCCCAAAACCATACTAAGGAGACGAGTCCCCCCCTTGCCTCGAAGTTGCCGACCCTTTCTCCCGCTCAGGCCTGTACTCGCTTCCGCTCCCTAACATCCGATGGATGTGAGTGGACCAAGCGATTTCCGCCGGCGGTAGCGCAAAGCGGCGTATGCGAACAGAGTCTGGCGCAGTGGAAAGGGCACCCAGACCTCGAGATGACCATGAACTGCTGGGGGCTCGACTGCAAAGCCGCAGAGACGTGCATGAAGAAAGCAGTCAAACTGCGGAAGCCGCAAAAAAAACGCGCCTGCGGAGACACGGGAACAACCCCAATCTTTGTAGATGCCAAGACATGGGCAAACCGTCGCGGCGCCAACACCAAACGCTTTTCAGAAATATCCACCAGCGTTGCCAAACCGATCGAGGTTTGCAAAATCATGGGCGAGCTCAAATGGATGACACGCGTCACCTGCGACGACGGAAGCAACCCATATCAAACCGTCGAGGTCGCCCACAAAAGCCGCGACCCATGGTTTTCGCGAGGCGGCCGCTGCAACTCCGTTCTCGATCGTTACTCAGTAAAATGCCCCGAGAAAACGTACGTCATCCATGTCGATCGCTACGTGTGTCTTCGTAGACCATAGGATGAGCACACGACTCATTGCAACACCGATTGTCACATGCGCGTAACAATCGAATCACTATTCGTATTCGTGAACGCATCAAACTTCTCTGCAAAGGAGACACTCCGTCGTTCTTGTAGTCAAACATTTTCCCTTTAAGCGAATCAGCACATCCACATAAATTTCAACTACTGATGAACTCGATCACGTGATAGCTTCCTTAAACATTCTAGCAAAGGAGATGCTTCATGTCGTATCCAAGACAAAAATTCGCGTTGATCACCTTCGGACTATTCTTGCTCATTGCGGGACATTTGTTTGGAACCTACACATCAAATGATGCCGCTCACGCAGACGAATCTGAGCACGCATCCAATCCTCAACAAACATGCACCTTTGTTACCCCAGCCCCCTATCAGTACCCAATGATATCGATCGATTCGCCAGGACTGTACTGCTTGGACACAGATATTGACGTCCCCCCCAACATACCGTTTGGCAAATCCATTATTGAGATCCGGGCCAGCGACGTTATTTTCGATCTAAGAGGATTTGTTATCAACGCTGGTGATGCGACCTGGGCGATCCAAGTGCGCCCTGAGAGTACAAACTGGACGATTAGAAACGGAACCATTCGGGATAGCCGTACTGCAATCAACGTTATGCAAGGCGCGCAAAACGGCACAATGGAGCTGGTCCGGGTACTCACCGATGGTATGGGGATCAATTTCCTCGGAACGAAAGCGACCATTCGCTACTGCGATATTCTTTCGAATACTCGGAGTATTCATATAGAGGGCGCCCCCATTTCAAACCAAGCAGATAATTTTCATCCCGCCATTTGACTCCTAGTGTTCGGAAATATAATCTTCGGTTAAGTTCGAATACACTAAGTGTATATATTTATTCGGTACGTTTTTCTCGAAATCTCTCCATTAATTTGAAAATACGCAGACTTATGAAGTCTACGTATTTCCTATTCATGAGAATAACCGGAGAGTATACTCTATCGCTTCAATGTAAAAGAAGCCTGGGTTGATTGGGAAATGTCCGGGAACATCAAAGCGATTGTTTGTGGTTCTTCAAGCCGCTTCTTTAAGAAAAAGGCAGAAGCTGCTGAAGCCACGCTTCGCGGGATCAAAACCCGCTCGAGTATCTGGGTGCAGGAGTTTACACCATCTGAAATCAGCCAATACTACCTGCAAAATTGGCTGCCCCAAGAGGTCATTCTTACCTATATGATGTTTGGCGGGGTTCCGTATTACTACTCGACAATTCAACCACAACTGCGTTTTATCCAAGCGATCAATCAACTGGCTTTCACTCGCTCTAGCATTTTCTTGGAAGAGATCGATGAAATCGTCAATCTTGAATTTAATGTCCAAGGAGCGAAAACAGTCAAAACCATTTTGCTCGCATTAGGGCAAAAAGGCTGTTCTCTCTCCAATATCGCGAAAAAGACGGGGTTTGCTCTATCCACCGTATCTGACTCGATTTCTGAGTTGCTAGAGTTCGAACTGGTGTTTGCTAAATATCCCCTTGGACGACCAAAACCGAAAAATCAACAAGGCGTTTTGTATTGCATGAGAGATTTCTTTCTCAATTTTTACTGCCAGGTGCTTCATAAACATAGAAAGCTTATTAGAGCAAACGACAGCGAGTTAATCTTCTCGCTGTACGCGCTGCAAACAAAGTCCGGATATTATATTGCCGATTTTTCTGGGCATGCATTTGAATTGTTTGTCGAATCCTGTTTGCGAAATTTTTATGAGACACCGCTCCATCGCCTCCTTTCACTGTCGACACCGGATTTCACCGTGGGGAGCTACTGGGACAAGACACAAGAAATTGATCTGATTGTTGAAGGACACACGGATAGAATCGCTCGGATCATCGAGTGTAAATGGGCCGACAACAATTTGAATATCAGTCAATTGGCGAATACTCTACAGGACAAACAGTATCCTTTGCCGAAGGGCTTTGGCAGAAAAGACTTTCTCATTGGCTCCCTTTCGTTTCGTGACAATCAGAGGCAGGCACTGCGGGTGAAAGGAGTCGAGCTCATTGGCGCCGATGAGCTTGTGAAACCAGCAGATTGAATCCCACCCGTACAAAGTGGGAACGGCAAAGACAAACAAACGTAATCTAACCCCCCCCTCGCAGCCAAAGTGATTTGGCGAAACACGGAATCAAAGCAATTGCCAATTCAACACTACTATTTAGGTTGTCCCATGTGGGGACTCAAAGAATGGGTGGGAGAGTTCTTTGCCCCAAAAACGCCAGCACGATCGTTTCTCAAAAACTATGCGAAAGTCTTTAATTCGGTCGAGGGAAACACCACCTTCTACGGCGTGCCGAATACACAGACTGTGTCGCGGTGGAGAAATGAAGTTCCTAGTAATTTTCGCTTCTGCTTTAAGATGCCGCGATCGATCACTCATGATTGTGGCCTGGTCAACACAAATGCCCTGACAAGCGAATTTCTAGGCCGACTGGAACCAATTGCGCAAAACCTAGGTCCGGTATTTGTCCAGCTTCCACCGCACTTCGATTCAGGTAGGTTCCAAGTCCTAGCCAATTTCCTTCGCTCGCTACCAAGTGATTTTTCCTATGCGTTGGAGGTTCGCCACCCGAGCTATTATTCGCGCGAAACCGAAACGAGACTGGTCGATCTGCTTACCGAGACAAACATCGACAGAGTTGTGCTCGATTCGCGTGTCCTGCACCGGAGCACCAACAAAGACCCTTGGATTCTCGAGTCCCAGCGCAGAAAGCCCAATCTACCCGTGCGCAGACGGGCTATCGGCAAGCACCCCTTTGTGCGCATCATCGGCGATAACGATCCGGACACAATCCGCCCTTGCCTACAAGCCTGGGCAAAGGTCTGCGGCGACTGGATTTGCGAAGGAAGGCAGCCCTATGTCTTCCTTCATAGCCCCAACGACTTTTTTGCTCCCAGATTTAGCCGCATGTTCCACGACGCACTAAAAACCCACTTAGACGTCGGCCAGATGCCCCTGTGGCCAACACAAACATCCCCCAAGCAACCTACCCTCTTTGCGAATCCGGGCGAATCCTAGAGCACCGAGCGGTTTGAATTTGCTATCAAACGCGCTGTTCGCGAGTATTTTGGCTGCGTGAAGAGTGTGCACCGCGACAATACTGAAGTATTGGTAGGAGCACAGCGACGAGCCCAGCCAAAAGGCGCCGAAACAGCGTGTTTGGGGAATTCAAACCGCTCGGCGCTCTAGGTAGTCCCAATCTACTTCATCTCAAGCGCGGGACTCTCCCTGCCAAGGGTTTACGATTTCTACACCTGTATTTTGAAAGTCCGACTCATTCCGAGTGGCCAACA